>JBCBVM010000042.1:0-27753 GCA_039817645.1 Pseudomonadota bacterium
GGGGCCAGCCGCGCAGCGGGCGCGCTCCAAAGGGGCGATCCCAATGGCCCGTGGACCGCTGGCCGTAGCCTGCAAAACTGCGTCCGCCGACCGGCGGGCCACAGCCCCAGATAAGGTTTAGCGCTAACAAAACCTGGCGCCAAAGGCTTGCGCGCACGCCTATGTTCGGGCCAAACACGGGCGCGCGCCACGGGAGGGAGGACCGCATGACCCATATTCTCGCCATCGACCAAGGCACCACGTCCAGCCGGGCGATCCTCTTTGACGAATCCCTGCGCATCGTCGCCACCGCGCAGGAGGAGTTTGCCCAGCATTTTCCCGACAGCGGCTGGGTCGAACACGACCCCCAGGACCTGTGGGACACCGTCACGCGCACCTGCCGGGATGTCAGCGCCCAAAGCGGCATCACCGACATTGCCGCCATCGGCATCACCAACCAGCGGGAAACGACGCTGGTCTGGGACCGCAAGACCGGCATCCCCGTCTACAACGCCATCGTCTGGCAAGACCGGCGCACCGCCGAGTATTGCGCCGCCATGAAGGCCGAGGGCCATGAGCCCACGATCACCGCGCGCACCGGCCTTCTGATGGACCCGTATTTTTCCGGCACAAAACTGCGCTGGATCCTCGAAAATGTGGACGGCGCCCGCGCCAAGGCAGAGGCGGGCGATCTGATCTTTGGCACCGTCGACACGTTCCTGATCTGGAAGATGACCGATGGCGCGTCCCACGTGACCGATGCCACCAATGCCGCGCGCACCATGCTCTACAACATCCACGACGGGCAGTGGGACGCCGAGATTTGTGGCCTGCTGGGCATCCCCATGTCCATGCTGCCCGAGGTGAAGGATTGCGCCGCAGATTTTGGCACCTGCACCCTGTTGGGCAAACCCCTGCCCGTCTATGGCGTGGCGGGCGATCAGCAGGCGGCGACCCTGGGCCAGGCCTGTTTCCAGAAAGGCATGCTCAAATCCACCTATGGCACAGGCTGTTTTGCCTTGCTCAACACCGGCGACACGCCGGTCACATCGCAGAACCGGTTGCTTGGCACCATTGCCTACCGCCTTGATGGCAAGACGACCTACGCGCTGGAAGGGTCGATCTTCGTGGCAGGGGCCGTGGTGCAATGGCTGCGCGATGGGCTGGGCATCATCGGCAAAGCGTCGGACACACAGCCCTTGGCGGAAAAGGCCGATCCGAGCCAACGGCTCTACCTCGTGCCCGCTTTCACTGGCCTGGGCGCGCCCCATTGGGACCCCAGTGCCCGGGGCGCGATCTATGGCCTGACCCGCGGCTCTGGCCCGGCGGAATTCGCCCGCGCGGCCCTCGAAAGCGTGGGCTACCAGACCCGCGACCTTCTCGAAGCGATGGCCGCCGATATGGGCGGCATGGGCGACACCGTCCTGCGTGTCGATGGCGGGATGAGCGCGTCCGACTGGGCCATGCAGTTCCTGTCCGACATCCTCGGCGCCCCGGTGGACCGCCCCGACGTGTTGGAGACCACTGCCCTCGGTGTCGCGTGGCTGGCGGGCATGCGCGCGGGTCTTTGCGGCAACCAGGCGGAGTTCGCCAAATCCTGGGCCCTGGAACGCCGGTTCGAAGCGCAGATGTCCGCCGATGACCGCGCCGCCCGCTATGGCGGATGGACCGACGCCGTGGGGCGCACCATCGTCCGCTGACGGACGGTTAGCGCACCAAGCGCCCCGGCAGGTCGTCCAGCGTGGCGGCCCCGATCTGCGTCATGTTCGACACCATATCGGCGCGCAGCATGTGCACCAAGTGGTCCACCCCCGCCCGACCAAACGCGGCCAGGGCGAAATACCACGCCTTGCCCAGGAACACGAAATCCGCGCCCAGGGCCAGCGCCCGCAAAATATCCAACCCCCCTTGCACGCCCGAGCAGTAGAACACCGGCACGCGCCCCGCCACGCGCGCGACGACGGGGGGCAAGCAATCGATGGCCGCCGGGCCGCCCTCAAATTGCCGGCCGGAGTGGTTGGACACCCAGATGGCGTCCACCCCCATGCCGATCAACCGATCCGCATCGTCGGGCTCGGCCACGCCTTTGACGACCAGCGGCCCATCCCATTCTTCCCGCAGGGCGGCAATGTAGGCATCATCCGGGAACCCCCGGATCAGCCGCCCCGCATGGACAAACGCGTCCTTCCCCTTGGCTTGCGGCCCGTAGGAGTTGGGGAACTTCATCGTCGGCTGCCCGTGTTGCAAAATGCCCAAGGCCCAGCGGGGCCGCACCAAGATCGACGCGATGATCTTGGGCGTCATGACCGGGGGCATGGACACATGGGCCCGCCGCTGCCGCTCTCTCCGGCTCTCTCCGGGCACATCCACCGTCACCACAAGGGTCGTCCATCCCGCCGCCTTGATCCGGCGCAGCATGTCCCGCCGCACCTCCGGGTCGCGCACGGGGTAGTGCTGAAACCACCCCATATCCCCGGCAATGGGACCCGTATCTTCGGGCGTGGCCGCCGCCACCGTGGACTGCCCATAGGGCATCCGGTGGTCCGCCGCCGCCCGCGCCAAGATCCGTTCCGCATCGGGCCACAGCAGCCCCGCCATCCCGACCGGGGCCACGCCAAAGGGCTGCGCATAGGTGCGGCCCAGCGTCGTACGGCTCAGGTCGGGCTGCAAATCCCCCCGCAGAATGGCGGGCATGAACTGCACCGCATCCATCCGCGCCCGGTTCCGCGTGACACCCTTTTCGGTGCCGGTCCCACTGTCGAGGTATTCGAAAGCGAAATGCGGCATCCGCCCCCGGGCGGCTGTCCGAAGGTCCGACAAGGCCGGATGCGTCACGTCTAGATCCATGTATCTCCCCCCACGGGCTTTCCCTCTGCTGATCTGACACCGACATCGCCAAAGCACCAGCCACCAATATGGCGCAACCAGCGCGGGGTCTGGCGAGTCGCCCGGCAAAAGGACCTTTGGAAAATCGCGGAGCGTGGAAACACACCCACCGGAAAGTCCGCCAGGACACCGCGTTTCGTTACAAAAGGACCGCCCCGCTGACGCCCGCGTGAGGCTGCGCCCCCGCGCTGTGAGGGCCGTGCGCGCTGGTCCCGCTTATGTGCAATTACGCACGAAAATCCGCATTTCATCACGCCGACGTGCATTGAAGGTGACCCTTCCATGCCGCATATGTCTTTCATCAGCACGGGCCAGACGCCCAACGCTCCCTCAACCCGGGCCGCCGCAACATCAAAGGCCCACCACAACGCAAAGGAATAAACCCATGAAAACTCTCATCGCTTCCGCCCTGATCGCAACCGCCGCTCTGGCCGGTGCCGCCTCTGCCCAAGTGCCCGCCGGTGCCGCCGGCGCCATCGCGCATTTCAACCAGGATTTCAGCACCCAGGACCAGCGCATCGCCTTCACCGGCAAAGGTGGCAACGTCACCGTCTCCACGCGGAATGGCACGCAGGGTGCGGCCATCGAACAGTTCAACGCCACCGTGGACAGCCCCTCTGACCGCATCAGCGTGGGCAACGCGACCCTCGTCTCCGGTCAGCCTTCCGTGGCCCAGGACATCTTCGCGCGCATCCTGGAAGAAGGCCGCGACGACGACTAATCCCCCCCGGCGCGGCGCCCTCCCTCGCCGCGCCCACTCACGACCAATCTCGGCGCCCACTGGGCGCCGAGTATCGTTTAACTCTCCGGCTTCGCCCGCGTCACCAAGTCCATGACCCTGGGCCCCAAAGCCTCCACAATGACTTCGACCCCGGCGCGATTGGGGTGGATGCCGTCACTTTGCATAAATTGCTGCCGCGCCTCCGCCACGCCCAACTCCGCCACCAGCGGCCCCAGGAAGCTCACCTCATGCAGCGCGTCGTAAGTCGCCGCCAGCTCCACATACATCCCGTCAAACGCTTCCTTGAAGGCCGGGCCGTAATTGCCAGGCGCCTCCAGCCCGATCAGAAGGACCGGCAACCCCATCTCCTCGGACACGCGCGACAAGATCCCGTCCAGGTTGGCGCGGCTCACCTCGGGCGGCAGACCGCGCAGCAGGTCATTGCCCCCAAGGGCCACAATCATGGCATCCGTCTCTGGCGTCAGGGCCCAGTCCAGACGGGCCAACCCGCCCGCCGTCGTGTCCCCCGACACGCCCGCATTCACCACCTGCGCGTCCACACCCTGACCCGTCAACCAGGCTTGCAACTGCGGCACGAACCCGTCCGCTTCGGCCAGGCCGTACCCTGCCGTCAGACTGTCGCCCAAGGCCACGATCGTGACCGGCTCTGCCATGGCCTGACCCGCCAGACCAAAAAGCAGAAAACCCAACTGAACCGACTTGTTCAGTCGGTGCCATGCCCCATATGCCCCTTTACGCATGTTTCGAAGGAGATACCCCATGGTCTTGTCGCTGCGCGATGTGTCCCTGTCGCTGCAAGGCAACGCGGGCATGGTCGACATCCTCCACGACATCTCGCTTGAGGTGGCGGCAAAGGAAACGGTCGGGCTGGTGGGGCCATCTGGGTCGGGCAAGTCATCACTCCTCATGCTCATGGGCGGGTTGGAACGCGCATCCTCGGGCGAAGTCAAAGCCTTGGACCGGGACTTGACCACCATGGACGAGGACGCGCTTGCCCGCTTCCGCCGGGCACATATGGGGGTGGTCTTCCAAAGCTTCCACCTTATCCCGACGATGACGGCCCTCGAAAACGTCGCGACGCCGTTGGAATTGGCCGGGGCCCCCGACGCCTTCGACCGCGCCGCCGCCGAATTGGAGGCCGTTGGTTTGGGCCATCGCACGGGGCATTACCCCGCGCAAATGTCTGGTGGCGAACAACAGCGTGTGGCCTTGGCCCGCGCCGCCGCGCCCCGGCCCGACATCCTTTTGGCCGATGAGCCCACGGGCAACCTGGACCAAGCCACGGGCGAGGCGATCATGGACCTGCTGTTCAACCTGCGCGACCGCCACGGGGCCACGTTGGTCCTGGTCACCCACGCGCCGGACTTGGCCGCCCGGTGTGACCGTACCATCCGCCTGGTCGATGGCCGCCTTGACGCCGAGACGCGCCGCACCGCCGAAGCGGCGGAATGATCGCCCCCATACACCGCCCAAAAGAGGTTCGCCCATGACCTGGCTGTCCCATGCCAAGACCATTGCCCTGCGCGAATTGCGTGGCGGCCTTGCGGGCTTCCGCATCTTTCTGGCTTGCCTGGCCCTGGGCGTGGCGGCCATTGCCGCCGTGGGCTCGGTCCGGGTGTCCATCACCGAAGGCTTGGCGCGCGAGGGGCGCAACATCTTGGGCGGTGACGCCCAGGTGGAATTCACGTACCGCGTCGCCACCGACGAAGAACGCGCACTACTGGACGGGTTCGGAACCGTATCAGAGATCATCGACTTTCGGTCCATGATCGCAACCGGCCAAGATCTGCAAGCGGACCGCGCCCTCACCCAGGTGAAGGCCGTCGACCACCTCTACCCTTTGATCGGCGCCGTCACGCTAGAGCCGGACATCCCCCTGGACGCGGCATTGGCCGACGATGGCGTCATCCTGCACCCCGTCCTGGCCGACCGCTTGGCACTGGACATCGGCGACACCGTCTATCTGGGCACCAAGGCCCTGACCGTGACCGCCCGCTTGGTCCGCGAACCCGATGCCGGTGCCGACGGGTTCGGCCTGGGCCCCCGCACCCTTGTGCGGAGCGACACGCTCGAGGGCTCTGGCCTCCTCAGCGAGGGAAGCCTCTATGACAGCAAATACCGCGTCGCCATCCCCGACGCGACCGATGACCAGTTGCAGGCCTACCGCGCCGAAGTGGCCAACGCCTTTGCCGATACTGGGGCCCGCTGGCGCGACCGGCGCAACGCCGCCCCGCAGGTGGAACGGTTTGTGGACCGGATCGGCAGCTTCCTTGTCCTGGTGGGTCTGGCCGGGTTGGCGGTGGGCGGCGTGGGCGTCTCTGCCGCGGTGCGCACCTACCTGGACCGCAAAACACCCGTCATCGCCACGCTGAAAACCATCGGCGCCGAGGGCAAGACCATCTTTGCCGCCTACCTCATGCAGATCGGCATTCTGGCCGCCCTTGGCATCGCTTTGGGCCTCGTCCTCGGGACGCTGATCCCGCTGACGGCGGCCCCCTTCATCGAAGCACGGTTGCCCGTGCCCGTGGCCCTGGGCGTCCATCCTGCCCCGCTGGTGGAGGCTGCGATCTACGGCGCCCTGACGGCGCTGATCTTCGCCCTGTGGCCCCTTGCACGGACCGAACAGGTGCGCGCCGCGTCCCTTTTTCGCGACGCCTCCGGCCCCATACGGGGCCTGCCCCGCTGGCCCTATCTGGTGGCGTTGGCCCTGTCTGTGCTGACGTTGGTGGGGGTGTCCGCCTGGCTTTCCGGTATCCCGATCTTGGCGCTGTCGGCGGCGGGCGGCATCGTTGTGGCCCTAGCGGTGCTGGTTCTGGCGGCCTGGGGCGTCCGGCGCTTGGCCCGAAGACTCTCCACCGCCGCGTTTGTGCGGGGGCGCCCCGCCCTGCGCTTGGCCCTGGGCGCGGTCGGCGGCCCGGGGGGGGAGGCGACAGCCGTGGTCCTGTCCCTGGGCCTCGGCCTCACGGTCCTGGCCGCCGTGGGCCAAATCGACAGCAATATGCGCGCCGCCATCAACCGCGACCTGCCCGAGGTCGCGCCCTCCTACTTCTTCGTGGACATCCAGCCCGACCAATTGCCCGCCTTTCTGGACCGTGTGGAAAACGACCCCAAGGTCAGCCGCGTGGACAGCGCGCCCATGCTGGGCGGCGTCGTGCGCCAAATCGGCGACCGCTCGGCCCGGGACATCGACCATTGGGTCACCCGCGGCGACCGCCGCATCAGCTTTGCCGATGCCCTGCCCCGGGGCACCACCCTGACCGATGGGGATTGGTGGCCCGAAGGCTATGACGGCCCGCCCCAAGTCAGCATGGCGCAGGAGGAGGCGGAGGAGATCGGCGTCGATCTGGGCGACGAGATTGTGATGAACATCCTCGGCCGCGACATCGCCGCCACGGTCACGTCGTTCCGAGAGGTCGACTTCTCCTCCGGGGGGATCGGGTTCGTCCTGGTCTTCAACGAAGCCGCGTTGCGCGGCGCGCCCCATACCTGGCTGTCAACGGTCTATGCCGCCCCCGAGGCCGAAGCCGCCATCCTGCGCGATGTGGCGGGGGACGCGCCCAACATCACCGCGATCCGCGTCAAAGACGCCATCGACTTGGTGACCGAGGCGCTGACCGCGCTTGCCGCAGCCACCTCCTGGGGGGCCGGGGCCACGTTGCTGACGGGGTTTGTGGTGCTGATCGGTGCAGCGGCTGCGGGCGAACGGGGCCGCGTGTTCGAGGCATCGGTGCTCAAGACCGTGGGGGCCACGCGGCGCACCATCTTGACCAGCTTTGCCATCCGGTCCGCCCTGCTGGGCGCGGCGGCGGGGGCGGTAGCGATCATCGGCGGCGCCTTGGCGGGCTGGGGCATCCTGACCATCGTGATGGAGGCGCCGTACCGGTTCGAGCCGATCTCTGCCCTGGCCATCGTCCTTGGCGGCGCGTTGGCCACGTTGCTGGCGGGACTGGCCTTCGCATGGCGCCCCTTGGCGGCAAAACCCGCGCGCATCCTTCGCGCGCAGGACTAGCGCCGGGGTCGCATCAGCCGGGCGCTACCCGCCCAGGATCACATCGCAGTCCACATCCCGCGCCCGCAGGCGGGTGCAGGCGCGGTTCGCTTCGCGCTCGCTCAGGCCAACGAAACTGGGCTCAAACCCGCCGCGCGCGCGCTGTACCTGTCGCAGCGCATCGTCCAGCGTGTCCAATTCCTGCAGGGCCGTGCGCAGCAACAGTTTGTCGGCCGCCGACCGCGTCGGCTGTTGGGACAGCGCAATCGCGTAAACCCGCCCACCGGATGTCGATGCGCGCGTCACGATCTGGCGCGGCGCGGGGTCTGTGTCTGCCGGGGGCGCCAGGGCCAACTCCGCCCCGCCTGCCGAAACCTCCGCGCGGGCCACCGACACCGCGTCGCCGGGTCCGGGCCGCATGGGCGGGCGCATGGACACCGCTGGAGCAGCTGGCCCTGGCATCGTCCCGCCGCCATAGGTCGGCAAGGCCGGGCGTCGTTCGACCGCCCGGGCCGGGGCGCGTTGGAACCCCATATCCAGCAATTCCGCGATCCGCGCGTTTCGCGTGGCGGTGGACCGCCCGCCGAACACCGTGGCAATCACCCGGACCGATCCCCGCTCTGCCGACGCAACAAGGTTGAACCCCGCCGCGCGGGTGTATCCCGTCTTGATCCCATCCGCGCCGCGATACGCGTCCAGCAGCCGCCGGTTCGTGTTGCGCACCCGCGTCACCCCCGCATCCGTGGACCGGCGGGAAAACAGGTTATAATATTCTGGGTAGTCGTAAAACACCCGGCGCCCCATGATCGTCATGTCGCGCGCCGTGCTCAGGTGCCCCGACTGTGTCAGACCGTGGGCGTTTTTGAAATGTGTGGAATGCATCCCAAGGGCCTTGGCCGTCCGGTTCATCCGTGCGGCAAACGCGCTTTCGGTGCCGGAAATCGCCTCTCCGATGGCGGTGGCCGCATCATTGGCCGACTTCACCGCCGCCGCCCGCAACAGATAGCGGAAGGCGATCCGCTGCCCTGCCCGCAGGCCCAGCTTCGACGGCGGCTCCGACGCGGCATGGCGGCTGATGCGGATCTTGGTGTCCAGCGTGATCTCCCCGCGCCGCACGGCCTCGAACGCCACATAAAGCGTCATCATCTTCGTCAACGAGGCCGGGTGCAGCCGCGTGTCCGCGTTTCGGGACCGCAGCACCTCACCCGTGCGCGCATCCATCACCATTTCCGCGTAAGGCGCCGCCCGCCCCTGGCCCGGCAAGGCCAGAACAAGCATCACGACAATGGGCATGAGAGCCCCGAAAAGGGCTCGAACTGTCTTGGTCATGGTCACAAACTGCTCTGTCTGCTCTGCTCAATACGGTCCAGTCTGACGCCAGATCCGCTTCTGATTGCCAGTACGGTAACGGCTTGTTTCCAGCGAATCCACTGTGGAAACGCCTGCCCTGAAAAAACCCAATTCGTCCGGATCGGCCGCAACATCTGGTGCCATCCGGCGCCCCGACCACAACGAAAAACGGCAATCATGGCGAAATCTGGGCAGATGTCGGCGGTGCATCGCCTGACAATCGCTGCTAAAGCAAATCAACAGACCAGGAGACCCAAATGCTCGACGATTCCGATGATCGCAAAATCCAAGCCGCTCGATGGTTTCGCAGCTTGCGCGACCGGATCACCGACGCGTTCGAAGGGCTTGAAGACGCCGGCGCGCCCGGCCCCTTTGCGGACCTGCCCCCGGGCCGGTTCGACCTGTCCGAGACGCGGCGCGACGCGGGCGACGGAACCGATGCGGGCGGCGGCCTGATGTCGGTCATGCGCGGTGGCCGTGTGTTCGAGAAGGTCGGCGTCAACTGGTCCGAAGTCCACGGCACCTTGGCCCCCCGCGCGCAGAAAGCCATGGCCGCCCGCGGTGTGCCCGGCATGGAAGACGACCCCCGCTTTTGGGCCAGCGGCATCAGCCTTGTGGCCCATATGCGCAACCCCCACGTGCCCGCCGTCCACATGAACACCCGCATGTTCTGGACCCCCCATGCCTGGTGGTTCGGCGGCGGCGCCGACCTGAACCCCTGCTTGGAATACCCGGAAGATACGTCGCATTTTCACGATCAAATGAAAGCCGCGTGTGATCCCCATGGCCCGTTGGAGGGCGAAGATCGCTACAGCAAGCTCAAAGCCTGGGCCGATACGTATTTCTTCGTGCCCCATCGCGGACGCGCGCGCGGGGTCGGCGGCATCTTCTATGACGACCTGAATACCGGCGATTGGGACGCGGATTTTGCCTTCACATCCGATGTGGGCAGCCATTTCCTTCCGGCTTTTCAACCGCTTGTGGAAAAGCGCCGCGACCAAACCTGGTCCGACGCCGACAAAGAGGCACAGCTGGTGCATCGCGGCCTTTATGCCGAATACAACCTTGTCTACGACCGGGGGACCAAGTTCGGGCTAGAGACGGGGCACAACGCCGATGCCGTCCTCATGAGCCTGCCGCCAGAGGCCAAGTGGCCCTAGGCCATACCTCTCGGCGCGGTTGGAAAACGACGGCGCGTTCACCGAATCGAAACTTGTCTGGGCAACATCTTTGCGTGTTGTAACCAGGAGGGTTCGGATGTCGCTGGTCCTGCGCATCTATGTTGGTATGGCTGCGATGATCGCCACGATGCTGTGCGTGGGCGGCTTCGCGATTGTCAAAACCAACGACCTCAGCGCCCTATTTGTGGAGTATCGGCAGACATCGAAGGCCAGCCTGCTTGCCGGGGACGTCTCGACCAGCCTGCTTGATGCCCGTCTGGCGGCCAGTAAGTATCGCCTGACCCATGACCCGGCGTTTCTGGCCGACGGGGCGGCGCATTTGGACCGTGTCATCGCCCTTCTGCCGGAGTTTTCGTCCGCCCTGCAAGGTTTCCCGGAGCAGGAGGCTCTGCGCGCCATCCCCGAGATGCTTGCGGCCTATCAGACCCATCTGCAACGGGCCGCCGATTTGCAGCAGCGCCGCGATGACCTGGTGGACCAAACGGCAACCCATGGCCAGAACGCCCGCCTCCAAATGGCCGAGGTGATGGAGACTGCCCTGCGCAAGGGCCAGGCGGTCGCAGGTGCCCAAGCCGGGATCGCCGCCAACAGTCTTTTGCGCGCGCATCTCTACCTTGAGACGTATTTGGTCGACAACGACCCCGCCAGTTCGGCGCGGTCCCAGTCCGAAAGCCAGGCTGCGCGTGCGGCCCTGGACCGATTGGCCGGGAACGTCGACGACCCGCGCCTGCGCACCCTGATCGACGCGACCCTGGCGGACCTTACCGCCTTTGACGCCGCCGCCCGCGACGTGGTCGATGTGATCGCCAATCGCAACTTGAATTTCGAAGGGCTCGACCGCCTAGGCCCCGAAAGCCTAGCCCTGGTCAACGCCGCACTCACCGCCGTGGTGACCCGCCAGAACACCCTTGGCCCCGTCGCAATGGTGACGGCAAATCGGTCGATCTGGGTCGTGGGGGCGATCGTGTTTTTTGGGCTGATGTTGGGCGCACTTCTTGCCTTCGGCACCGGTCGCTTCCTGTCCCGTAAGATCAACGCCCTCACCGAAAGCATGATTGGCCTGGCCGATGGCAATTTGGATGTTCCGATGCCGTCCACCAAAGGCAAGGATGAGATCGCGCGCATGACCAAATCGATGGGGGTTTTTGCCGCGAACGCGCGCAAGGCCCGTGACCTGGACGCAGAGATCAAACGCAAGACCGCCGAAGATCAGAAGCGCGCGGCCGAGGATCGTGCCCGTGACGCCGATGCCCAAGCCGCCCAGCAGGCCGCGGACGCCCGGGACCGGGCCGCAGCCCAGGCCCGGCTTGACACCATGGAGCAATTCCAGGCCGAGATGGAAGATGTGCTGGACCGGGCCGCCTCCGGCGACTTCTCCCGCCGCATGTCGGCAGAGACCGAAGACCCCGCGTTGCAGGGCGTCGCCCGCGCCGTCAACCGCCTGTTAGAAGCCACGGAGACGAATATCGACGACATGGTCCGCAGCATCGGCGCCCTGGCCGAAGGCAACCTGACCACCCGGATCGACGGCACGCGGGACGGCGCCTTCGCCCGCATGCAGGCCGATTTCAACGACGCGCTCGCCGCCCTGTCCCAAACGCTGGCGCAGATCACCCAGACCGGCCACAGCGTATCGTCCACGGCCGCCGAGTTGGAGTCGTCCTCCACCGGCATGGCCAAGCGCGCCGAACAAACCGCCGCCGCAGTCGAGGAAACATCCGCCGCCGTCGCCCAAATCACCGAAAGCATTCGCCAGGTCGTGCAGAACGCCAACGCCGCCAATGACGCCACCCATAAAGTGCGCGACAGCGCGGAACGCTCGCGCGCCGTCTCCGACAAAACCGAAGCCGCCATCAGCAGCATGATGGAAGCTTCCGGTCAGATTGATCGCGTCGTCAAAGTCATCGAAGACATCGCGTTTCAAATCAACCTGCTCGCGCTCAACGCCGGGATCGAAGCGGCACGGGCTGGCGATGCGGGGCGCGGCTTTTCGGTCGTCGCATCCGAGGTCCGCGCCCTCTCCCTCAGGTCCCATGACGCGGTCCAAAGCATCACCGCTGTGATCGAAACCAACACCCAAAGCGTGCAGGCGGGCGTCGAACAAGTCCACCTGTCCCGCAGAGCCATCGAAACGATCGTGTCCGAAGTTGAACTGGCGTCCCAGCAGATCGGCGACATTGCTGAGGCGGTCGAAAATCAATCCCAAAGCATCGAGGAAGTGAACGGCGCCATCCGCTCCATCGACGCATCGGCCCAAGCCAACGCCGCCGCCTTGGAAGAAATGACCATGTCCAGCGCGTCCTTGCGCGGCGAAGCGATGGCCCTGTCTGACGCGCTGACCCAATTCGAGGCGTCCCCCCAGGCGGAAACCCCTCCGCCGGCGCGCAGGGCAAGCTAGCCGCCGCGCCGACCAAGCCGATGTGCCGCAAGTTGGAAAACGACGTCACTAGGCCCAGACGACGTCAAACCCCTGGGCGTAGCCTTCCTCACCCAGATCGCCCCCCATGGCGACAATGCTGCCCAACCGTCCCAGCTCATCGCCAGACTTGGCCGCGGCCCCGTTGCCTCCGATCAGAACACTTACATCTTCCGACAAACGCGCGATGTAGGGGTGGCCGGTCCGGGTCCAGGTCACGGCACATGGGCCCGTGCAGGTGGCCTCCGGGCGCAGGCCCGGCAAGATGCGGGCCATCTCTGCCAACAGCGCGCGCCCCACGCCCGCATCGGCATCCCCGGCGAACCACGCCCGCATGTCAGCCTGCGTTTCCAGGATGGGGCCGTCCTTCTCGCCGCCGATCTTCAGATACATATGCCCATCGGGGTACCGCACCGGTGGCAGAAGGTAGAGACCATAATCCCAGCCCTCCGGCGTCCAAATCACCGAGGGCATGTGCGCCAGGCGTGCCGCCTCCGCCGTCCCCAATCGGGCAAAAGCGATGGTCCTGGCCCAAACCGTGATGTCCGGCCGCTCCGGCAGCAACCCATCCATGGCCGCATGGGGACCGGTGGCCACAACCACATGCCCGCCGCTGATCTGCGTCCCATCGGCCAAAGCCACGGCCCCTCCGGTCCGCGACGTCGCATGGGTCGGGAAACACACCGCCCCCGCCGCCTGGGCCAAGCCCTGTTGCGCGGCGCGCATGGCCCGGGGGGCCATCCATCCGCCGCCATGCCGTTCATAGGTCGCCGCGGACCCCGGCGGCACGGCCAACCCGGTGGCGCCGTGCAACCCTGCGGCGTCCAACACCTCCGGCGGGTCGTCCAACGCGCGGGCCAAGGTCGTGAACCGCTCCGTCTCTTGGGCCCGTGCACCGTGGTGCAAGCCCGCCATGACGGCCCCAACCTCGTGAAAGATCGCCTGCCTCGACCGCGCCTCCAGGTCGCGATACCGGGCGATGGACCTCTGAGACGCCAGGGCCCAATCGCCATCCGCATCCACGCGCCGGGTGATCCGCGCCGCGTCGAAATGACTGCCGAAGGGGCCGCGATGGCGGCGCCAATCGGCGGGTTCGGGTGCGGCAACCAAGGCCACGGAATGCCCCGCCTCGGCCAAGTAGCGCGCGCAGGGCCCGCCCATCATGCCGCCGCCGATGACGATAAAATCAAACCGGTCCATGGCCGTCAGTTTGCCCATTCCTGGCGCGCCGTCCACGGCGTCTTTGCGGTGTCAAACACCCCGGGGGCACCACCGGGGTCAGGCGGGCACACGCTCCCGCAGGGTGTCGATCATCAAGGCCACGTGATCCGGGTTCGCGTCCGGCGTGATCCCGTGGCCCAAGTTGAAGATATGCGGCCCGCCTGACAACGCGTCCCGAATGCGGCGCACCTCGTGCACCAGATCGTCGCCACCGGTCACCATATGGCGGGACGCAAGATTGCCCTGGACGCATCCCGCCCCCTGCACATGCTCCGCCGCCCATTCGGCGGTGACCGAGTCGTCCAGCGCCACGCAATCGGCCCCGGTCGCGGCGTGGAACCCCACATAGCCCTGGCCCGCTTCGCGCGGGAAGGCGATGATCGGCGTGTTCGGGTGGCGCGCTTTCACCGCACGGATGATCTCCCGCGCGGGGGCCACGGCATATTTCTCGAACGCGGCGCCTTTGAGGGACCCCGCCCAACTGTCGAACAGCTTCACGACTTCGGCCCCGGCGTCGATCTGTGCCGAAAGGTATTCGATGGTCGCCCCCGTCAGGCGCGCCATCAGGCCGTCGAACAGGGCCGGGTTTTCGGCCATCAGCGCATGGGCCGGTCCCTGGTCCGGCGTGCCGCGCCCGGCAATCATATAGGTGGCCACGGTCCAGGGCGCCCCGGCAAAGCCGATCAGCGCCGTCTCGGGTGGCAAGGCGCCGGCCAGGTTGCGCACGGTCTGATAGATGGGCGCCAGATGGTCGTGGATGTCGTCCGCTCGCTTGAGTTTGGCGAAATCGGCCTCGGTCTGGATCGTGCTCAACCGCGGCCCTTCGCCCGTCACGAACCACAGATCCGCGCCCAAGGCGTCAGGGATCAGAAGGATATCGGCAAACAAAATCGCCGCGTCAAAGCCGTAGCGCCGGATCGGCTGCAAGGTCACTTCGGTGGCCAGATCGGGGTTGTAACAGAGCGACAGAAAATCCCCGGCTTCCGCCCGCGTGGCGCGGTATTCGGGCAGATACCGCCCGGCTTGGCGCATCATCCAAATGGGCGGCACAGGCAGCGTTTCCCCCGCAAGGGCGCGCATCAGGGTCTTCTGTTCGGTCATTTCAGGCTCCGGCAGGTCTGGACTTCATGTGTCCGGATGGGGTCAGAGTGTCAAATCAGGCGTGACTGTCAACTCAAATTGACAGATATAGACGTCAGACCATACGGACAAGACGACCATGACGACCAAACTCCCCTCCCCCGACGCCCCCCTGCGCATTGGCACCCGCGGCTCTCCGCTGGCGCTGGCCCAGGCCCATGAAACCCGCGCGCGCCTGGGGGCCGCCTGGGACCTGCCCGAGGATGCGTTCGCCATCGTCGTCATCAAAACCACCGGCGACCGGGTGCTGGACCGTCCGTTGAAAGAGATCGGCGGCAAGGGCCTGTTCACCCGAGAGATCGAGGAGGATCTGCTGGCCGGGCGCATCGACATCGCGGTCCATTCCATGAAGGACATGCCGACGCTGCAGCCCGAGGGCCTCCTCCTTGATACGTATCTGCCGCGCGAGGATGTGCGCGACGCGTTTGTGACGCTGGATGGGCGGACCCTGTCGGATCTGGGCCCGGGCACGGTGGTGGGCACCTCGTCCCTGCGGCGGCGGGCACAGCTGTCCCACAAGCGGCCGGACCTGACCGTGGTAGAGTTTCGCGGCAATGTGCAGACCCGAATGCAAAAGCTGGGCGATGGCGTGGCCGAGGCGACGTTTCTGGCCATGGCCGGGCTGAACCGGCTGGCGCTTTCGGATGTGCCGCGCACGGCGATCGAGACCGAGGAGATGCTGCCCGCCGTGGCCCAAGGCGCCATCGGCATTGAGCGGCGGTCGGGTGACAGCAACACAGCCGCCCTGTTGGCGGCGATCCACCATGGGCCCACGGGACAGCGGCTGGCGGCGGAACGTAAGTTTCTACTGACGCTTGACGGGTCCTGCGAGACGCCCATCGCGGGGCTGGCAGAGTTGGAGGGCGGCACGTTGCACTTGCGCGGAGAGATCCTGCGCGCCGACGGGTCTGACGTGCTGCGGGAGGTGGGCCGCGCCCCCATCGAGGACGGCGCCGCTTTGGGTGCGGCGTTGGGCCAAAAGCTTCTGGACCGGGCGCCCAAAGGGTTCTTCGACTGGCGGTCGTAGGGCCCGGGTGCCACGGGTGCCCAAAATCTTCCAGAAGATTTTGCCCCGCCCCGAAGACCCCTAACCTGCCCAGGGGCCGTGCTGTCCCTCTGATCCGTTCACGTGGACAAAGCCGTGGCGGCCGAAGAAGTCCCGTTGCCCCTGGATCATATTGGCCGTCCCGCGGCCCGTGCGCAGGACGTCGAAATAGGCCAGGCCAGAGGAGAGCGCGGGCAGCGGATGCCCCGCCAACGCCGCCGCCGCCACGGTCTGGCGCAGCGCGCCATGGGTGCGGCGCAGGTGGTCCGCGAAAAACGGGGTCCGCACCAAGTTGGTGCCGGGGTGATCTGCCAGGGCGCTGGCCATGTCATCAAGCATGCCGGACCGGATGATGCAGCCCTGGCGCCAGATTTGGGCAATGCGCGCCATGGGCAGGTCCCAGTCGAAATCCGCCGAGGCGGCGCGCAGCATCTCGAACCCCTGGGCGTAGCACAGGATCTTGCCCGCGATCAGCGCCTGTTCCAGCACGTCCTGGGACAGGTCGGTGACCGGACCGGGGGCAGGGCCGAACACGGCTTCGGTCGCCGCCCGCTCCTCCAACCGCGCGGAAAGATTGCGGGCCACCACCGCCGCCTCGATGGCCGGGACGGGGGCCAGGCGATGCTGGCTTTCGATGGCGGTCCAGCGGCCCGTGCCCTTCTGGCCCGCGGCGTCGACGATCACATCCAAGATCGGTTGGCCCGTGGCCCGGTCCGTGGCGGCGGCGACCGTCCCGCTGATCTCGATCAGGTAGCTTTCCAACGGGCCTGTGTTCCAACGCCCAAAGACCTGGGCGATATCGGGCGTCGACAGGGACATGCCATCCCGCAGAATGCCATAGACCTCGGCGATCATCTGCATGTCGGCATATTCGATGCCGTTATGGACCATCTTGACGTAGTGCCCCGCCCCCCCTGGCCCAAGCCGCGCGGCGCAGGGGTCGCCGTCATGCTTGGCGGCGATGGCGGTCATCACATCCGCGACCCGGGCCCAATGGGCCGGATCCCCGCCGCCCATGATGGACGGGCCGTGGCGGGCCCCCTCCTCCCCGCCGGAAACACCGACGCCCAGGAAGGGGCCCTGACCGGATGTGGTCCGCCGCGCGGTGTCGTCGAAATTGGCGTTGCCGCAATCCACGATCACATCCGCCGGGTCCAGCAGCGGGCGCAACTGCGCGATCTGGTCGTCCACCGCCGCCCCGGCCGGGACCATCAAAAGGATGGCGCGGGGTGTCGCCAGGCTGCTGACGAAACCGGCCAGATCTTCGGCGGGGTGGATCTTGGGCGCAAGCGGTCCTGCCTGATCGGCAAAGTCGCGGGTCCGCTGGGTCGTGCGGTTAAAGACCGCGATGTCGAAGCCCTTCTCTGCGATGTTGGACGCCAGGGCCGCGCCCATGGTGCCCAGGCCAATGAGGCCGATGCGGGGTTTGGTCATGGGGTGGTCTCCTCCTTCCGGAGCCAGGGGGCCGGGATGGTCGGCGCCGCGGCGATCAAGGTCTGTGTATAGGGCGTTTGCGGCGCGTCGAAGATCTGGTGAATGGGCCCCTGTTCCACGATCTGCCCCGCCTGCATGACCAGCGCCCGGTCGCAGACGGCGCGGATCACAGTCAGGTCATGGCTGATGAACAGATAGCTGAGGCCCAGCCGCGTTTGCAGATCGGCCAACAGGTCCAGCACTTGGGCGCGCACGCGCACATCCAGGGCAGAGACGGCTTCGTCCAGGACCAGGACATCGGGCCGGGTGATGAGGGCACGGGCGATGGCGATGCGCTGGCGCTGCCCGCCCGAGAATTCATGGGGGTATTTGTCCATGTCCGAAGGCGCCAGGCCCACTTTGGTCAGCGCCGCCTCCGCCCTGGACCGGGCGTCGTCGGGACGGCCCGTCAGGTGGAACGGCTCCGTGATCAGCTTGGCGACGGGCCAGCGGGGGTTGAAGCTGCCATAGGGGTCCTGGAACACGACACTGATGCGGGCGCGGTCGGTGGGGGTCATGGCCGTCCCGCCCGGCCGGCCCATCAGCGTGATCTGCCCGCCCTGCACAGGCTCCAACCCCAAAAGCGCGCGGGTCAGGGTGGACTTGCCGCAGCCCGACTCGCCCACCAACCCCAGGCTTTCGCCGCGGTGCAGGGCAAAGCTGACGCGGTCCACCGCCGTGGCGGCGCCATAGCGGCGGGTGACGTCGCGCGCCTGCAACACCGGCGTATCGGCCACCTTGCGCGCGGGCCGGGGCGGCGGCTGAGACGCGTGCAGCAGGTCGCGTGTGTAAGGGTGCCGATGGGCGCGGAACAGCGCCTCGGTCGGCCCCGCCTCTACGATGGCGCCAGTCTGCATCACGGCCACATGGTCCGCCATCTGAGCGACCACGCCCAGGTCGTGGGTGATGAGCAAAAGGGCCATCCCATCGTCCCGGACCAAGTCGTGCAGAAGATCCAGGATCTGCGCCTGGGTCGTGACGTCCAACGCGGTGGTGGGTTCATCGGCGATCAGCAGGCGGGGACGCCGCGCGATGGCCATGGCGATGCAAACACGCTGCCGCTGTCCGCCCGACAACTGATGGGGGTAGCGGTCCAGCGCGACGCCTTCCAGCCCCACCCGGTCAAGCCGGTCGCGGGCGATGCACGCGGCCTCGGCCCGGGGGGCGCCATGGAGGCGGAGGGTTTCGGCGATCTGGGCACCGATGGGGTGGACCGGGTTCAGGGCGGTCATCGGCTCCTGAAAGATCATGGCGATGTCGTTGCCGCGAATGTTCAGCCATGCCCTCTCGGCCAGGGTCAAAAGGTTGGTGCCGTCCAAGTCGGCGGCCCCCGTGGTCTGGGACCCTTTGGGCAACAGACCCATCAGCGCCAGCGCAGTCATGGACTTGCCGGACCCGCTTTCGCCCACAAGGCCGGTGACCTGGCCCGGCGCAATCGCCAAATCCACGTCCCGCAGGATCGGCGTTCCGTGGATGCGCAGCGACAGGTCGGTGATATTCACCAAGGGCACCGTCACAGGCGGACCCGTCTCAGGCGGGGGTCCAACTGATCGCGCAGCCCGTCGCCCAGCAGGTTCAACCCCAGCACCATCAGCACGATGGCCAGACCGGGCAGGACGGTCAGATGCGGCTCTGTGTAGATCATGGTCTGGGCGTCCGACAGCATCCGGCCCCAGCTGGCGGTGGGCGGCTGCGCGCCCAGGCCCACATAGCTGAGCGCGGCTTCGGCGAGGATACCGAGGGAGAATTGGATCGTCGCCTGGACGATCAGCAGGTTGGTGATGTTGGGCAGGATATGCTGGGCGGAGATCAGAACCTTCCCCTTCCCCGCCACCCGCGCGGCCATCACATAGTCCAACGTCCAAAGGGGCAGCGCGCCACCCCGGGCCACGCGGGCGAAGACGGGGATGTTGAAAATGCCGATGGCCAGGATCGCGTTAAGGGCGGACGGGCCGAAGACCGCGGTGATCAGGATGGCGATCACGAGGGAGGGGAAGGCGAAGATCACGTCATTGCCGCGCATGATGACCTCGTCCAGCCACGTGCCCCGGTTGGCCGCAGCCCAAAGGCCCAGGGGGACACCGGCAAAAAGGCCGATGCCCACCGCCACCAACGCCACCGCGATGGACGTGCGCGCGCCCGCCATCAGCATCGACAGCAGGTCGCGCCCAAAATGGTCGGTGCCAAGGGGGTGCGCCAGGGAGGCGGGCATCAGACGGGCGCCGATATCCACCCGGGCAATGTCATGGGGCAGCCAGATCAGACTGACCAGCGCGGCGGCGACGAACAGGGTCGTCAGGACGGACCCGATGAGGAGCGCGCCCTTCATCGTCGGCGCAGTCTTGGGTCGGCCAGGGTGTAGGCAAGCTCCACCAGGAACGTCACGCAGATGACGGCGAAGACCAACAACATCGTGACCGATTGCACCACAATCAGGTCCCGTTGGGTGATCCCTTGGAAGATCAGCCGCCCCAGGCCAGGCAGGAAGAACACGTTTTCGATGATGATCGCGCCCGCCAGAAGGAAGCTGAACTGTAGGCCCAGGATCGTAAGCACGGGGATGGCGGCGTTGCGCAGCCCGTGGCGCAGCACGGTGGCCCGGCGGCTTAGGCCCTTGGCGCGGGCGGTGCGGATGTAGTCCTGGTCCAACGTGTCGATGAGCGCCCCGCGGAGAACCCGCGCCAAGATCGACGCTTGCGGCAAGGCCAGCGCGATGGCGGGCAGCGTCAGCGCCTTCAGCGCGGCGACCGGGTCGGACCAGCCGGGAAAGCCCCCGGCGCTGACCCAGCGAAGCTTGACCGCGAACAGGAACACCAAAAGCATGGCGAACCAGAAATTCGGCACCGCGATGCCCAGTTGCGTGGCGCCCATGACGCCCCAATCGGCGGGTCCCCCGCGCCGTGCCGCCGCCAGCACGCCCACGGGAATGGCGATCACAATGGTCAGCAGAAGGGCATAGGCCGCCAGCGGGCCAGACACCCCGATGCGGTCCGCAACCAAGTCGGCCACCGGCACGCGATACGTGTAGGACGTGCCGAAATCGCCCGTGACCATGCCGCCGATCCACGCCACGTAGCGGGTGACCAGCGACCCCTCTAGCCCCAGTTCGGCGCGCAAGGCGGCCACGGTGTCGGGCTGGGCGTTCAGGCCCAGCATGAAGGCCGCCGGGTCGCCCGGCACGGCTTGCAGCATCAGGAAAATAACAACGCTCGCGACCGCCAGGGACAGGGCAAGGGACAGCCCACGGTTCAACAGCACGCGCATCATGGGCGCAGGCTAGCCGCGCGGGGGACGGGAAGGAAGGGGGCGCACCGAACGCCAAAGCCGCGCCAGGGCCGGGGCCTTGGCGGTGTTTGCGTCAGTCAAAGAAGATGGTCGGGCCCGCGTTCACAATCGGAACAAACGGATCATGTGACCCCAAAGACGGGGTCGTGCCCTTCCCCCGCCCAAGCAGGGATCAGTGCCGGCGGATCAGGCGTGATCCGTCAAACCATCGCCAAGCGGAGGGTCGCGAGTATCCCATCGCAGGGAGGTCGTCGCGGTCCGCCGGGCTGCGCGCGAAACAGGGTATCAGGCGGAGCGGTTAAGCAACCGTTACCGGGCGCAGGAAAAGACGATCCGCCAGGCGGGGCCGTCATCAAACTGTCATATCTCTGTCACCGAAAGGTAATCCGCCCCGTATTGGTCCACCGGACAGGATTTCGGGGGATAACATGTCGAAACATCTTTTTGCATCTGCCAGCTTGGTGGCCTTGTGTGCCGCGATCGCGCCCGCCCAGGCCGATGTTTTCAACCGCATCGCATCCTTTCCGGTGACGGCCAACTTGCCCGCAGGCGCCGATGGCGACACCGAAACCGCGCCAGAGATCATCGCCGCGGCGGGCGACACGCTGGTCTATACCGACAGCCCGCTGGAAGCGCTCGGCTTTATCGACATCAGCGACCCGGCAAACCCGGCACCATTGGGCGTGCTGTCCCTGGAGGCGGAGCCGACCTCCGTCGCCGTGGCCGGGGGCATCGCGTTGGTGGGGCTGAACACGTCTGAAAGTTTCACCAATCCGTCCGGCGCCTTGCTGGCGGTGAACATCGCGGATCAGGCCATTGTGGACGCCTGCCCCCTGGCGGGCCAACCCGATGCCGTGGCAGTGGCGCCCGATGGCAGCTTCTTGGCTGTCGCCATCGAAAATGAGCGGGACGAGGACCTGGATGACGGTGTGATCCCGCAGATGCCCGCGGGCAATGTCACCATGATCGACCTGACGGCTGAGGGTCTGCCCGATTGCGACACGCTGCGCGTGGCGGACCTGACGGGGCTTGCCGATGTGGCGCCCAGCGACCCGGAGCCGGAATACGTCACCATCAATGGCGAAGGCGAAGTGGCCGTCACTTTGCAGGAGAATAACCACCTGGTGGTTCTGTCCAAAGCGGGCGAAGTGCTGAGCCATTTTTCCGCCGGGGCAGTGGATCTGACGGGGATCGACGCCACCGATGAACGGGGCGCCATGATCTTTGACGAGACGCAAGAGGGTCGCGTGCGCGAACCCGACGCCGCCGCCTGGATCGACGACACCCATTTCGCCACCGCCAACGAGGGCGATTACGAAGGCGGGTCGCGCGGATGGACCATTTTCCACCAGGACGGCACGGTCGTCTGGGACAGCGGGACCAGCTTTGAGCACGCCATCGTGCAGATCGGGCATTATCCGGACAAACGCTCGGACGCGAAGGGTGTGGAGCCGGAAAGCGTGGCCTTCGCCACCGTGGACGGCACGCCCATGGTGTTCGTGGGGGCCGAGCGGGCGTCGGTCGTGGGCGTCTATGACGTGACCGACCCGACCGCGCCGGTGCTGACGCAGTTGCTGCCCTCGGGCGTGGGGCCGGAGGGTTATGCCATCTTGGCCGATCAGGGCCTGTTGGTGACCGCCAATGAGGGCGACCTGATCGAGGATGGCGGCGCGCGCGCCCATGTGATGATCTATCAGTGGCAGGACGGCCCTGCCACGTATCCGCACCTGACCAGCGCGGGCATGGACACGCTGACCGGTTGGGGCGCGCTGTCGGGTTTGGTGGCCGAGGGCGAGACCCTTTATGCCGTGTCCGACAGTTTCTATGGCTATCAGCCGCGCATCTTCACCATCGACCCCACGCAGACGCCCGCGCGCATCACGGGCGCGGTGGACATCACCCGGGCCGGGCGCCCGGCGCAGAAGATGGACATGGAAGGGATCACCACCGATGGCGACGGCGGATTCTGGATCGCGTCCGAGGGGCGCACGGACCGTCTGGTCCCCCACGCGCTGTACCACGTGACGGCCGAGGGGGAGATCGAGGATGAGATCCCGCTGCCCGCCGAGCTTTTGACGGTGGAGCGGCGCTTTGGCATGGAAGGGGTCACCCGTGTTGACGGCGCCCTCTGGATCGCCATGCAGCGCGAATGGCAGGACGACCCGGACGGTCTGGTCAAGCTGGTGCGCTATGACCTGGAGGAGGAGACCTGGTCCGCCGTCCA
The DNA here is from genome assembly GCA_039817645.1 of Pseudomonadota bacterium. Lineage (GTDB taxonomy): Bacteria > Pseudomonadota > Alphaproteobacteria > Rhodobacterales > Rhodobacteraceae > Jannaschia. Next base: position 22,931 of record JBCBVM010000042.1, read on the forward strand.
TTACCCGCTGGAGCCAGCAGAGCGCGGCTGGGTCGGGCTGAGCGAGATCACCGCCCATAACGGCTTCCTCTACCTGATCGAGCGGGACAACCAGATCGGCACCGCCGCCCGCGTCAAACAGATCACCCGTGTGGCCCTGGCCGATCTGAACCCGGTCCCGCTGGGCACCACTTTACCCGTCATCACGAAAGAGACTGTTCACGATATAATCCCTGACCTTGCTGCGTCTGGCGGGTATATCTTAGACAAGGTTGAGGGGCTGGCGATTACGGCATCCGGAACCGGGTATGTCGTGACCGATAATGACGGAGTAGATGATCATTCGGGTGAGACCATGTTCTTTGAGGTCCCACTCTCAGTGAATTAATGCGCCGAGATAGTTAAGGTAATTGGTACGGTTCTCAGGCGGCTCCTTCGGGAGCCGCCTTTTTCTTTGGAGTCAAAGGCGTTTACGGATGATGCGCCTTTTCGGATATAAGCCCGAAGGCCGCACCTTCCCTACCTTTGGGCCCGTCGCCCATCCCAGACCTGACCGTTAAGGCGCATGGCCCGCCTGTCCCGCGCCGCCGGTCCTGCGCGAATCGATGTCCAGCGCTCTGGGCCGATTCGAGCGGGAATACGCGGAGCCATGGGCGAGTGGCGGCCTTTTCTGCCTGATATCCGACAGAACTGTAACATTTCGTCAGGTGGGCGCGGGGCGGGGGGCTTTCGCCAGATGTGCAGAAACATTCGGGGGTGTCGGGCCCATGGGCGGCGCCAGCGGCAGGCATGTCTTTACGGAGATTGGATGCCAGGTCAGAGGCTGGGACAGCCCTTGGCCCCGGGACAGAGAAACCTATCCAAAAGGGCAGTCGCATCCGCCTTCAAAGCCATGACGATCCGCGCATCCGATGCTTGGGCGCGCGCCAGGCTGACGCCCAGGCCGCCGGTTGGGTGCGCGTAGAACGCCTCACAAGGCAAGTCCGCGTCCACGTGGCACGTGACCCAGGCGGCGATGGTTTGATCGTCCGTGAGGAAGACGCGGTGATCCCACGAGGTCCGCCGGAAGAGCAATTGGTCGCCTTGGGCCCAGGCCGCCGTTTCCACCGTCGGTGGGGGCGGGGCGACGACGCGGTTGTCGGTCACGGACAAGATTTCGGGGCCGCCTGCCCCACCCTTGAACCGGGCCAGATCCGCCACCTGTCGGTCGGCAGCCAAGGTCAGGCCATTGGCCCCGCTGTTGGCTTGGCAATCGGGGCCATAGAACGGGTCCAACGTGCCGGGGCACAGGCGCAGGCTGATGACCACGACTTGTCCCGGACGGGCGCCATAGCGGCGGGGGATGGCATAGGTGTCGCCTTGGTAGACGACGATGGAATGGCTGGGCTGTGGCCCCACCACCAGGGGCAATCCGATCAGGCCCAGGGGTAGAAGGGCGATGACGGCCCCAGTGCCCAGTTTGAGCCGCCGGTCGTCCAACCGCCAGCCCATGGCGGTCACGGCCAAGGCCCAGATCAGCGATACAAAGAAGAACACCGTCCAAAGCGCGATGCGCGGGCCGACCAGGTGCATGCCATCGGCCATGGGGTGATAGAAGGCGCTGACGCCTCGCAGATTGGCGGACACCGTGCCGACCGCCGCCAACAGCACAAGCAACCACACCACCATGAGGCGCAGCCAGGGGCGCGGCTGTGCCCCGTCAGACAGCGATGGCCCCATCGGCTTTGAGGTCGAAGGCGGCGGCCATGAGCGCGCGGGTATAGGGGTTCTGTGCGTCGCCGAAGATTTGGGACGCGGGCCCCTGCTCGACCACGTCGCCGCGTTTCATGACGATGACATGGTGCGACAGGGCGCGCACGACTTTCAGGTCGTGGCTGATGAACAAATAGGCCAGCCCGTGCCTTTTCTGAAGGGCGCGCAGCAGGTCGACGATTTGGACTTGGACCGTTTGGTCGAGCGCCGATGTCGGCTCATCCAGGACCACCAGTTTGGGCCGCAGGATCATGGCGCGGGCGATGGCGATGCGCTGGCGTTGCCCGCCGGAGAATTCATGGGGGTAGCGGTCCATGGAGGCGGGGTCGATGCCCACCTCGCCCAGGATTTCGGCCACTTGGTCGCGGGCGGGGCGGGTGTCGCCGGTGTCGTGCAGGCCGAGGCCTTCGGCCACGATCTCGGCCACGGTCATGCGCGGGCTGAGGGAGCCAAACGGATCCTGGAACACGATCTGCATGTCCTGGCGCAGGGGGCGCAGTTGCTTGGACCTGAGCCCGTCGATGCGATTGCCCTGGAGCGCGATGATCCCTTCGGAGGAGATCAGGCGCATGATGGCCAGCGCCAGCGTCGTCTTGCCAGAGCCGCTTTCGCCGACGATGCCGATGGTTTCCCCCGCACGGACCCGAAGGGAGGCATCGTTGACCGCCTTCACATGGCCCACCGTCCGCTTGAGCAGGCCCGCCTGGATCGGGAACCAGATCTTTAGGTTCTGGGTCTGCACGATCTCGGGCGCCTGGTTGGGCACCGGGTCCGGCGCGCCCGTCGGTTCAGCCGCCAGAAGTTTCTGGGTGTAGGGGTGCTGGGGGGTGTCGAAGATCTCGGCCACGGGGCCAGTTTCGACGATAAGCCCCTTTTCCATGACGCAGACCCGGTCGGCGAAGCGCCGCACGATGCCCAGATCATGGGTGATGAACAGCATGGACATGCCTTCGCGCCGCTTCAAATCGGCCAGCAATTCCAGGATCTGGGCTTGGATGGTCACGTCCAGGGCGGTGGTGGGTTCATCGGCGATCAGCAGTTCGGGGCCGTTGGCCAGGGCCATGGCGATCATGACGCGCTGGCGTTGCCCGCCGGACAGTTGGTGCGGATAGCTGCTGAGGCGGCTTTCGGCGTCGTGGATGCCCACTTTCGCCAACAGGTCCAGGATGCGTTTGCGGGCGGCGTCCCCGCTGAGGCCTTGGTGGACCAGAAGGCTTTCGCCCAACTGCTTTTCGATCGTGTGCAGCGGGTTGAGCGAGGTCATCGGTTCTTGGAAGATGAAGCTGATGTCGTTGCCGCGCACCCGCCGCAGTTCCCGTTCATCGGCGCCGACCATCTGGGCGCCGTCATAGGTGATGGACCCTTCGATGGTGGCGCTGTCGGGCAGAAGCGATACCGTGGACAGTGCCGAAATGGATTTGCCCGAACCGGATTCCCCCACCAGGGCCACGGTTTCCCCCTTGTCCACATGGAAGGAGACGCCGCGGACGGCTTGGCTTTCGACCCCGTCCTGTCGGAACGTGATGGACAGGTTTTGGACGTCAAGCAGGCGTGTCATGCAAAGGTCTTCCGGGGATCGAAGGCGTCGCGGATGCCTTCAAAGATGAACACCAGCAGGGACAGCATGACTGCGAAGGTAAGGAATGCAGTGAAGCCCAGCCAGGGCGCCTGGAGGTTCTGTTTGGCCTGCAACGTCAACTCCCCCAGCGACGGGGCCGAGGACGGAAGGCCAAAACCCAGGAAGTCCAACGAGGCCAGCGCGCCGATGGCCCCGGTCACGATGAAGGGCAGGAACGTCAGCGTGGCGACCATGGCATTGGGTAGCACATGGCGGAACATGATGGTGCCGCTGCTGACGCCGAGGGCGCGGGCGGCGCGGACGTATTCGAAATTGCGCGCGCGCAGGAATTCGGCGCGGACCACCCCCACCAGACCGATCCACCCGAACAGCACGCTAAGCCCCACCAGAAGCCAGAAGGACACCGGGATAATCGCGACGACGATGATGATGATGTAGAGAGAGGGGGTGGAGGCCCAGATCTCTACGATGCGTTGCAGGATCAGGTCGGTCCAGCCCCCCAAGAAACCTTGGACGGCGCCCGCCGCGATGCCGATGATGGATGCCAGGACGGTTGTGATGATCGCAAACGCCACAGACAGGCGGAAGCCATAGATGACGCGCGCGGTCACGTCCCGCGCCGTGTCGTCGGTGCCCAGCCAGTGATTGCCATCGGGTGCGGAGGGCGCGGCCCCGTCGATATCGTTTACCGTATTGTAGCTGTAGGGGATGGGCGGCCAGAGCAGCCAGCCCGTCTCCACCGTTTCGCCGTCGAATGTGCCGGTGTCTTGCACCTCGGTGATGATCTCTTCGGGGATGTCGAAGCAATCGATCACCCCGCCCGATACGATCAGGCATTGCACCTCGGCGTCGCGATAGACGGCTTCGGTCTGAAAATCGCCGCCGAATGCCGTCTCCGGGTAGAAATTGAAAATCGGCATGTGCAGGTCGCCGCGATAGCTGACCAGGATGGGCTTATCGTTGGCGATGAATTCCGCGAACAGCGACAGCACAAACAGCACGGCGAAGATCCACATGGACCAATACGCCCGGCCATTGCGCTTGAAGTTGCGCCAGCGGCGCTGGTTCAGGGGGCTGAGGCGGATCATGTCTCGCGGCTTTCAAAGTCGATCCGGGGGTCGATCCAAATATAGGTCAGGTCGGTGATCAGGCCCATGACCAGGCCGATCAGCGAAAACGTGAAGAGCGTGCCGAACACCACCGGGTAGTCGCGGTTGACGACGGCTTCCAGGCCAAGCCGGCCGAGCCCGTCGAGGGAGAAGATCGTCTCGATGATCAGGGACCCGCCGAAGAAGACCGACACAAAGAGCGCCGGAAAGCCCGAGATCACGATCAGCATGGCGTTGCGGAAGACGTGTCCGTAGAAGACGCGGCTTTCCTTCAGGCCCTTCGCCTTGGCTGTGATCACGTATTGCTTGCGGATTTCATCCAGGAAGGAGTTCTTGGTCAGAAGGGTCAGGCCGGCAAACGCACTGATGGTCGACGCGAGGACGGGCAAGGTGATGTGCCAGAA
>JBCBVM010000043.1:0-27654 GCA_039817645.1 Pseudomonadota bacterium
ATTGGGTTTTGCGGTCGCTTCATTGCCGATGATATGGAAGCCGCCGACAAGGGGCCGTCCGAAAGCCTGACGGCCACGGGGGCACGCAAGCTGGACGTGGTCGCCTGCGCCACCATCCCGGCGGCCATGCCTGCCTTCATCTCGACCTCGCTTTTCGCGACAGAAAAGGCCGTGCGATCCTCCACCATTCTGGGTTTGGTGGGTGCCGGGGGGATCGGGATCGAATTGAAAGTGGGCTTTGACCTCTTTGACTATCCCACGTCCATGACCGTTATCCTGATGATCGCCGTTGTGGTCATCTCAATCGAATACCTCTCGGGCTGGGCCCGGACCAAGATCATCGGAGAACAGCGTTGAAGACGGACACGGCAGACCAGCATTGGAACGACCAATGGGCCAATATCGAGGCGGACAGCAAGTGGCTGGCACCGGAACCTGATGTGAAGCGGTGGGCGCAGACATTGGCGCAGGGTAGTGCCATTCTGGACCTTGGTGCGGGCGTGGGGCGCCATGCCCTGTCGCTGCAAGCCGCTGGTTTTCAGGTCACGGCGCTGGATGCGGCCCCCGACGGTTTGGCCGAGATCGACAAGGCGCAGGCCGGGGTAAAGACCCAGTTGGGGCGCATGGATGATTTGCCGTTCGAGGATGGCGCGTTTGACCACGTCCTCAGTTGGAACGTGATTTATCACGGGGATGAAACGGTGCTGCTTAACACGATTGCCCAGGTGCGCCGTGTGCTGAAACCGGGCGGCACGTTCCTGTTGACGATGCTGTCCAAGCGCAGGCTCTGGATCGACCGGGAAAAGCTGAACGGCCCGCATGAAATCTCTCGCAATACTTGGGTGTTCGACGAAGACATGTCCGACAAACGGCACCCGCATTACTATTGTGGTGCGGTCGAAATGCTGGCCCTGTTTCAGGGGTTCGAGGTGATGTGGATGGAAGATCGAGAGCACGAACGGCCCGGGTCCTGGCACTGGCACCTGATCCTGGAGCGTCAGGCATGATCCAGACCTTTGTGGGGGCGGAGGTCTATCTGCCCTTGGGGATGGAGGAGACCACCGTCACCGTCGATGGTGAGACGATTGTTGAGGTCGGCGGCCCGGTGCAGGGCATAGAAATCGACGCGCGCGGCAAGATTCTGGCGCCTGCGCTGATCGACGTCCATGGCGATGCGTTTGAGCGCCAGGTGATGCCGCGCCCGGGCGTGTTCTTTCCAATGGAAACGGCCGTTCTGGAAACCGACCGCCAACTGGCGGCGAACGGGATCGCGACGACCTATCATTCGATCACGCTGAGCTATGAGCCAGGTTTGCGCAGCGTCCAGCGCGGGCGCGAGATGATGCAGGCGATCCTTGATCTTGCCCCGCGTTTGACGGTCGAAAACAGGTTCCAACTCCGCTGGGAAACCTTCGCCTTTGAGGCGCTTGAGACACTCGACTGGGCGATGGACGCGCCGTTGACGCCGTCGCTTGCCTTCAACGATCACCTGTCCATGGCGATGCGCAGCGCCGATACGGTGATCCAAGATCGGCCCTTTGAGCACAGCCCTGCGTTCAAGGTGATGGATCTGGATGACGCGGCTTTGTTCGAGAAACGCTATCGCAAGCATACCGAGCGTTCGGGGCTTGACTATGAGGATCACAAGAGACTGATCCACCAGGTTTGGGAGCGGCGGCCAGATGTGGTCGAGACGATGAAAACCGTCGCGACGAAGGCCCGCAGCAAGGGCATTCCCATGCTCAGCCACGACGACACGCAGGCCGAAACGCGGCGCTTCTATCACGGGATCGGCGCGACCACGTCCGAGTTTCCCATGACCATGGGACCGGTCGAGCAAGCGCGCACAGAGGGTGACATGATCATCTTTGGCGCGCCAAATGCAGTGCGGGGCGGCAGCCATATCGGATCGCTGGGCGCAGGCGATATGGTCGAGGCAGGCCTGTGCGATGCGTTGGCGTCTGATTACTTCTACCCGGCCATGTTGGCGGCGATTGACCGGCTGGACCGTGAGAAACGCGCCGACCGCCTGGCCTTGTGGTCGCTCATCTCCGGCGGGCCGGCGCGCGCCATGGGCCTGACTGACCGGGGGGACATCACGGTCGGCAAACGTGCCGATCTTGTGTTGGTTGATTGGCCCAAGGGGCACACACCTGCCATCCAAGGCACGTGGGTGGCAGGCCGTCCCGCCTATCGCGGGACACCCCTTAGCGGATGAGGTTGAACCGAGACTACCTGCCTGCCATCGGCCTCGGGATCACACAGATCATGGGCTATGGCACCTTGATGTATGCGTATGCGGTCTTGCTGCCGCCGATGGCCAAGGACCTTGGTCTGAGCTTGAGCCAGGTCTTCGCCGTTCTGTCGGCAGGGCTGTTGTTTGGTGGACTGGTCTCTCCACTGTCGGGGCATCTGACGGACCGTTTCGGGGGCCGGTGGGTGATGGTAGGGGGCTCTGCCGTGGCGGGGCTGGCGCTGATGGGCATGTCACAGGTCAGCACGTGGCAGCAGTTGTTTGTCACGATCCTTGTGGCCGAAGGCGCGGGCATGTTCGTTCTATACAATGTGGCCTTTGCTGCCGTGGCGCGCCTTGACCTGAGCGTGCCCGCGCAAAGGTCAATCACGATCATCACGCTGTTTGGTGGCGTGGCTTCGACGATTTTCTGGCCGGTGACGTTGGCCCTGTTCAACGCCTATGGCTGGGAGACGACTTGGGTGATCCTTGGCGTCGCCTATCTGGTCGTCAGCCTGCCGATCCATGGCCTGGCGCTCCGCGGGGCCGAAAGAGACCCCGATATGCCGCGCAAAACCCAAGGACCAGACTGGCCGGAATTGCAGGGCGCGGCGCGCGCGCGCGGGATGCTGTGGATGGTGATATCCTTTGTCTTCTCGGGCTACCTGATGGGCGCGGTCATGACCCTGTGGGTCACAAATGTGCAGGACCTTGGACATACCGCTGCCATGGCGGCCCTTGCGGGTGCGGTGATCGGGCCGTTCAAAACGGTTGGGCGTTTCTTCGAGATGCTGATCACCCGCAACATGCACCCCCTTGGCACCTATTTTCTTGCGCTCTCGCTCCAGTTCGGCGGCTTTGCGGTGCTCTTGTCGGTTGGCTTTACCGTACCCGGCATCCTGATCGCGGCGGCGATTTACGGCATGGGCGATGGGATAAAGACGATCGTGCGCGGCACGCTTCCGCTTGCGCTGTTCGGGCACAAGGGTTTTGGCGCGCGGCTGGGCTGGATCGCGTCGGCGTCGATGGCCGTCAACGCAACCGCGCCTTTCGTTTTTGCCTGGCTCACGCAGGTGTACGGTGGGTGGTGGAGCTTTGCTTCCATGGCGCTTTGCGTAGCTGTCGCATTCCTCGCCTATTTGAAAATCGAAGACCCAAGGAAAGCCCCCGCCTATGACCCCGCTTAAGATTGGTGCCTGCGTCGCGCCACATGAAATCGCGGATCACCGCGATTGGCTGTTTGACGCAAACCGGGATATCGAGTTGCAGGGCTTTAGCACCCACAAGGACCTGACCACTGAATTCGACGACCGGATCGCCGCCGCGAAGGCCGCGCTGGACGGGTTCGGTGGCCGCCTTGGGATGCACGGGCCCTTTGAAGGGCTCGACATGGACAACAAGGACCCGGAGGTCCGGCCCGTCATCACTGCGCGATACCTCAAGGCGCTGGAAGCCGCCGCGCGTGTGGGCGCGCGGCAATTGGTGCTGCATTCCCCCTATACCCGCTGGTACGCGTGGAACCGGTTGAACAAACCGAACTATTGGGAAAGCAAACTGGCCTGCATTCACGATGTGATGCTGCCCGTGGTCAATGCGGCGGAGACGGCGGGGATCACACTGGTGATCGAGAATATCTTTGACGTGGACCCTGCGACCCGCCGCGCCATGGTCGACAGTTTCGACAGCGACGCCATCGCCCTTTCCATCGACACGGGCCACGCGCATCTTGCCCGTCGCATGTCCGGTGCGCCGCCCGTGGACTACTTTGTCCGGGACGCGGGCGATCAGTTGCAACACGTGCATCTGCAAGACCTAGATGGCCACGCCGACCGCCACTGGGCCCCGGGCGAAGGCGAAATTCACTGGCCTGAAGTGTTCCGCGCGTTGTCAGACTGCCCGTCCTCGCCACATCTGGTGCTGGAGCTGCGGCGCAAGTCCGACATCCCCCAAGGGTTCGCGTATCTGAAGGGGTTGGGGTTGGTGGAGTAACCGATGACCGGGCGTGAAACGCAGTCGCCCGCTGACTTATCCGGGGCGTCCTTCATGGCTGCGGAGGTTGCGGACCTCTATGTCCATCGGCCGCCCTATGCCGCAGGGGCGTTCTCTTTCGTGCTCGGGAATGCGCCGTGTCGCCACCGCCTGCTCGACCTTGGCTGTGGGGAGGGAAAGATCGCGCGCCCTATGACGAGGTATTTTGATCAGGTCGTCGCCATTGATCCCTCCGCGAACATGATTGATCTCGGGACGTCACTGGAAAACGGGCAAGCCGAAAATCTCCGTTGGCTGTGCGCCAAAGCCGAAGATGCGCAATTGAACGGCTGCTTTGATCTTGTCACCTTTGGATCAAGCATACACTGGATGGATCCCGGACGCCTGTTTGGCAGGCTAATGGATCATGTTGCACCTGAACACCTCCTGGCATTTCTTGCGGGCGATGAACCATACGCGCCTGCTTGGGACGCAGATTTTCAGAACTTTCTGAGCAAGTGGGTGCCAGAGGTGACGGGGCGTCCGCTTGGCTCCGTAGAATGGCAATCATCGCGCGACAAGCATCTGGGCCATTTAGATGTTATCCAAAGCTCTGACTTTGTTTCTGACGCCGTCGAGCAGACGGTTGACAGCTTTGTTCTCTGCCAACATTCACGAAACACATTTGCGCTGTCAAAGCTTGGCACGCGTGCCCCTGACTTCCAAAGAGATCTGCGGAACCTGCTTTGGGATCATGCAGATCAACGGGGCATGCTGTCTTTCCGGGTCAAAACGAATGTCACTTTGGCAAGACTAAAGTCAGATGTAAGCTGACGCCGTGCCGCATGGGGCATGGGGGTGCCAAGCGCGATTGCCGTCAGCACGGGTGCGTATGTCGCCGGGGCCGGGATCATGGTGGCAGGACGATGCGAAACAGCACCTCTGGCCCGCCACCATGGACAGGCAGTTTATCGCGGTGCATCACCACCTGTCCGCCGTTCTTCTCGATCACGCGGACGGATGCGATATTCTCGGGATCTGCGGTAAGGTCGACCGCTGTTAGGCCGACGTCCCGCGCCTCGGGCAAAAGGGCGCCAAGCGCGAACGTCGCGAGCCCTTCACGCCTGCGCCAGGGGACAACAGTATAGCCAATATGCCCGAGACATGTGGGCGGGAGGGCATTGGTGCCGTGCTGCCACCGCAGCTCGATACTGCCACAGAATCCGTGGTCCCAAATCCAGCGTCGGAAGCTGGGAAGGCGCCTTACGAAGCTGCCGTCTGGCTGTTGGATATCATCACCGCGCGCGTCGGGATCATCGAGAGATGCAACAAAAGCACCAGGGTCGCGACAGATAGCGTGCAATTCCTCTGTCGCCGCCTCGGGCCGGGTTGTGCGCGGAGACCACCCGGTTTCCAGCGCTACGCGATAGGCGTCCAGATGCTCCGGCGACGGCTTGACGAGTTGCATCTAACGATAGTGTTCGATGAACGCGTCAATGTCTAACGCGCGAATGTCGGGCAGGGCGGCTTTGTAGGTGTCGTAGCTCCAGTCCCAAACGGCGATGTCTTGCAGGGCCTCGGCCTGCGCGGGTGTGAACCGGCGTTTGATAAAGCGAGCAGGCACGCCGCCGACCACGGTGTAGGGATCCACGTCACGGGTCACCACCGCGCCCGCGCCAATCACGGCGCCGGTGCCAATGGTGACCCCCGCGGTGACGGTGACCCCGTGGCCGATCCAGACGTCATGGCCGATCGTGACCCAACCGGCCTTGCGCCATTCGAAAAAGGCGTCGTCATCGCTTCCTAGCCCGTAAGCTTCGGCGCGATAGACCGAGTGGTGCTGCACCGCGCGCCAAGTCGGGTGATTGCCCGGGTTGATCCGTGTGGCATTGGCGATGGAGCACATCTTGCCGATGGTCGTCCACACCACGTGGCAGTTCTGGGTGATATAGGACCAATCGCCCATCGACCCATGGCGCAGTACGGTGCCCCGGCCCACATCGGTCCAGATGCCGAGTTCGAAATCATCGACAATCGCGTCGTCGTGGACCGTCGGGGCTTCGGACAGGGCCGATTTTGACCCCGCTCCGGCCATCAATGCGCGCCTTCCCACTTCCCGATCACACGGGTGCGGATCAGGCCGGACAGGTAATCGACGATATACACCATCGCGATGATGAGGAAGATGATCGTCCAGACTTGGTCCCAGAACAGGCCCGAGATCCGGTCCGACAGCATGAAACCAATGCCCCCCGCACCGACAATCCCAAGGATGGTCGAAGAGCGGACGTTCGATTCAAAGTTATACAGAATGATCGACAGATGCACCGGCAGGACCTGCGGCATGATCCCGTAGAGGATCGCCTGGAAGCGTGATCCGCCCGAGGCCACGACCCCCTCAACGGGCCGTTTGGAGGTGTTCTCCAAGGCTTCGGAGAAGAGCTTTCCAAAGGTCCCGACCTCGGACACGGCGATGGCAAGGATGCCCGCAAGGGGACCAAGGCCAAAGGCGCGGATGAAGATCAGTGCCAGGATCAGCGTTTCAAAGGCCCGGATGATGTCATAGCCGCGCCGTGCGGTATGGCGGACCCAGAAGATGCGCGTGATGTTCTTGGCGCCCAGGAACGAGATCGGAAAGGCGATGATCAGGCCGAGGATGGTCCCGAGGAAGGCCATGGCGACCGTCTCGCCGAGCGCTTGGAAGACTTCTACCCATTCTGGCCAAGTCTCCCACAGGTGTGGGGGGAACATGAACGACACAACTGTGCCAAGGCGCTGCAGCCCGACCCAGATGCGTTCGGGCGCGAAGTTGAAATCGTAAAGGCACCAAGCGAACAGACCGACGAACAGGATCCAAAGGCCGATCTTGCGGGCGCGCACGGCGGGCGTTGCGCGAAAGGCCAGCGGCTGTTTGGCCATCCAGTCTTTGATTTGAGCGTCACTCGGGGCGGTCATGTCGCGGGCCCTTTCTCAAGTCCGATGACGCGGTGGCGCAGCTTTTCCGATCCGTAGTCTATGACGATCACGGTCACGAAGATGATCACGAAAAGGGCCGACAGGTCCGTGTATTCCTGCAAGGACAGCGCCTCGCGGAATTCCTGCCCAAGACCGCCCGCGCCCACGTAGCCGATGATGGAGGATGCGCGCACGTTGATCTCGAACCGCAGCAACGTGTAGCTGATGATGTTGGGCATGACCTGCGGCACGGCCCCATAGCGGATTTGGTCGAACCATGTCCCGCCGGCTGCTTTCACGCCCTCCAACGGGCTCATGTCGATGTTTTCGTTCACTTCGGAGTAGAGCTTGCCCAACGCGCCCGCCGTGTGCAGGCCAATCGCCAAGACACCCGCCATGGGGCCGACCGAAAAGCAAAAGACGAAGATCAGCGCCCAGACCAGTTCCGGCACGGTGCGGGCAATCTCAAGATAGCGACGGGACAGCCACAGCACCCATGTGTTGGGGGCCAGGTTGCGTGACGCGGGGAAGGACATCACAAACCCGCCGAACACACCCAAGGCCGTCGCCATGAAGGCGATCAGAACCGTCTCGACCAGCAGGTTCAGCCAGACGCGCCAGCGCCAGAACCATTCGGCTAGATCCGCACCCAGGCTTTCCCACCGCAAGACGGGCAGGGTCCGGTCGATGAACTCACCAAGCCGGGGCAGGCCCGCCGGAATGATCCAGCGCCATTCGCGAGAGCCATCAGGCAGCGTGACCTGCGTGACTTTGAAAAAATCGCCAAGCCAGGCCGAGAACGCAAAAAAAGCAAAGAAGAGAACGCTGGCAATGAGCCAGGCAATCTTTGCCCGCCGCCGTTGGGCGGCATAGTCCATTTCGAATTGGTCCATGGGACGCAAGGGCGTCACATCGGCGGCGGCGGTCATGTTGGAAATCCCCGAAAAACAAAGCCCCCCGTCGGGCAGACGGAGGGCCAGGTTTGTGGTGTTACGACCGGCGGTTCTTTTTCAGCCAGGCCCGCATGTCCACAATCCACTGGTAGCGTTCCTTATCGACCGCGATCCAGTCTTTCTGCGTCGAGGTTTCGCCGCCAGACATCTCTTTGAGGGCCGCTGGGTCCTTTTCTGCCAGCTCCAACATCGCGGTGCGCATGGCGTCGATCAGGCCCTCCGGCAGGTTTTCGCGCGCGGTCAGCGGACCTGAGGTGATTTCCGGCGACTGCCAGATCGGGCAGGCTTCGCCTTCTTCGATCATGCCTTTGTCGACCATGCGCGGGATGATGCCCGAGGTCTCATTGGTCATATAAGTGGCCGCGGCGTCAAACGTGCCTTGCACAACACCGGCCACACCTGCCTCGTGGGAGCCAGAAAATGGAATGGCCGAAAAGAACGTGTCGGGATCAACTTCTTTCGCGATGTTGAAGTAAGGCACGGCGTAACCCGAGGTCGAATCCGGGTCGGCAAAGGCCAATACTTTCCCTTCCAGAGACGCCAGATCGGTCAAGCCGCTGTCGCAGCGTGTCACAACGATGGAGTAGTAGCCGGTCGAGCCGTCGTTCTGCAGGCGGCTGACCAGCGGCACGACCGCCCCGTCAGTGGCGGTGTAGGCGGCGGCATAGGAGGACGAACCGAGGAAGGCGAACTCGATCTGATCCGCGCCAAGTGCCTGGATCACACCGTCATAGGCACCGGCGGTGAAGATTTCGACTTCTACGCCTAGCTCACGCTCCAGGTATTGCTCAAACGGGGTGTAACGCGCGATCCGGTCTTTTTCGTTTTCACCGGACAGAATGCCGAACTTGATGACTTGATAGTCTTCTTTCCAGTCATCGGCGACGGCGGATGTGGCAAGCACGGCAGCCATTGCAGTTGTGAGAAAGTACTTCATGGTCAGGTCCCCCTGGGTTGGTTTGGCGATTGGATTTCTGTGTCGGGCGGATGGCGCACCCGATTGGGTTACGCGTTCAGGGCCACCCGTTGGGTGGACGTCACGGCCTCGTTGAATTCTCGCAGGCCATCCAGGCCGTAGATGTCGCGCACAACGTCATCGGTCAGCTGTGCCGCAACACCATCAAAGAAGACCCGGCCACTGCGCATGGCGATGATCCGGTCGCAATAGGCGCGGGCGGTGTCCAGCGTGTGGAGGTTCACGAGGACGGTCAGCCCGTCTTCTTGGTTGATCTGTCGCAGCCCATCCATGACAAGTGTCGCATTTGCCGGATCAAGCGAGGCAATCGGCTCATCGGCCAGCATGATCCTGGGCTGCTGGACCAGGGCCTTGGCAATCGCGACGCGCTGTTGTTGCCCCCCCGAAAGGGTCCCCGCGCGTTGCAGGGCCTGCGGCACCAGGTCCAACCGGTCCAGCGCTTGCAAGGCCATCGCGCGTTCGGCATCGGTGAACTGCATGGCCATCGAGCTGACAAAGCCGTGCTCGGCCAGGCGTCCGATCAGCACGTTGGTCAAAACGTCCAGGCGATCCACGAGGTTGAACTGCTGAAAGATCATCGCGCAATCGCGCCGCCAGTTGCGCAGGGCTTTTCCACGCAGGCGTGTGATTTCAGCGTCTCCAAATGAAATCGACCCCATGGTGGGGTCGATGAGGCGGTTAATAAGGCGGAGCATGGTGGACTTGCCTGCTCCGGAACGTCCGATGACGCCGACAAACTGACCAGGCTCGATCTTGAGGGTGACGTCATCGACAGCGCGCGTCTCATCAAAGAGTTTTGAGACACCGGTCAACGTTAAGGCTGCGCGTGCAGTCATGGCAATTCATCCGAATGAATTCTCAACCAGACGGTGGGCGGTTTCCATGACGCGAGAGATTCCGTTTTGTAAAACTTCTGCTACGCCACGGCAGCGACCGCAGACCGTTCGGCCGTTTCCGGCCCGGAGCCGTTGGAGAAGATGATTTCTCCGGCGCCAAACGTCTGGACAACATGGTCTGCCACATCGACGACTGCCAAATCGGCACGTTTGCCTATGGCGATTTCACCCCGGTCTTCGAGGCCGAGGGCTTTGGCAGGGTTCTTCGACGCCAATCGTACTGCACCAACCAAGCCGTCCGGGTCGGTTTCTGACAGGGCGCGAATGGCGGGCAATATCGCTGCCGGGTGATAATCCGCGGCCAGAATGTGCAGCAAGCCTGCCGCATGGGCGTCGCGTGCCGACAGGTTGCCCGAGTAGCTTTTCCCGCGCATCGCGTTGGGCGCACCCATGGCGATCATCAGCCCGCGATCCTTGGCGACCTCTGCGGCCTCCATCGTGACCGGGAACTCGGCGATGACAACGCCGATATCCGCCATTAGGTTCGCTTTTTCGACCGTATCGTCGTCATGGCTGGCCATCGCGGCGTCATGGGACGCGCAGAGCTTTGAAATCCGGTCGAGGTTCTCAAAAACCTGTTCGGCGGGGACGGCATCTTCGATACGGCGGGTCACATGGGCGCGCGCTTCGTCTTCGCTCAGACCGCCCTTCATCCGATTGGCGACCAGGGTTTCGACATTGCGGTACTGACCTTGGCCGGGCGTGTGATCCATCACCGACACAAGATCGACCGCGCCAGCGGCCAGCAAACCGTCAAGCGCATCGATTGCCGCCGAGTATGTCATGTCGAACCGCGCGTGGATGCGGTGATCGACGCGCAGGCCTTGGATGTTGTCTTTCAGTGCGCGGATGATCGTGGAGGTATGCTCAAAAGACCGCCGTTCCCCATCAAGGGCCGTTCGGGAAAATGACACACCCGCATAGGCTGTGGTGACCCCGGCGGCGGCAAGGCGCGCATCGAGATGTCCGACCGCGACCTCCATCGGGAAATCAACCTTGGGGCGCGGCTCCAGCTCCAACTCGATCATGTCGCCATGCATGTCGATGAAACCCGGAAACACGGTGAAGCCAGAGGCGGTGCCAGCGCTTTCGGTGACTTCGGCGATGACTCCGTTTTCGATCCGCAGGCTTCCGTTTTCAATGATGCGATCCGCCAGGATCAGCTTTACGTCACAAAGCCACATCATCTCGCTCCTCGGTGGGCGTTGCATTCGGTGTCAGGTCAACCACCCGGTCGATCAGGTGCATGACATCGTCGGGGTGGTGGAACACGCCGATCATGGCGGTGCCCTGACTTTTCAGTTCTTGCAGTCGCGCCACAAGCGCGCCGCGCGCGTTGGCGTCCAGCGAGGCGGTGGGCTCGTCCAGCATCAACAGTTTCTGTGGCAGGATCAGCGCGCGAGCGAGGTTCACCTTCTGCTGCTCACCCCCTGAAAACGTCGTGGGGTACGCGGCCCAGAGGTCTGGTTTGACCCCGAATGTTTCCAGCGCCTTGCGCGCCGTGCCGAGAGCGGCGTCATTGTCCCACCCCGCAAGGCGCAAGGGTTCGGCCACGATGGCCTCCGCACTGACCCGGGGGCGGGCGGTCAGGAACTGTGTGACAAAGCCGATCTCCGTGCGGCGCAGGTGGGCGATGTCCACATCCGCCGCGCGCGCAAGGTCGATCAGGCCGTGGCTGGAATGGAACCGGATTTCACCGGCAAGCGGCAGGTAGGACCGGTAGAGCGTACGGAGCAACGTGGACTTTCCCGCGCCATTCGCCCCCTTGAGCAAGACAAACTCGCCCGCTGCGACGCTGAACGAGATATTCTCGAATGCGCCGATATCCTTACCCAAATGGTGAAGCGAGAAGCCTTTCGTCAGGCTCTGGATATCAAGAACAGTCATAGTTTCGCATGCACCAATTGTTGCGTGTACGGGTGCTGCGGGTCCTGGAAGATCTGGTCGGAAAGACCGGTTTCGACCACTTCGCCGCGCCGCATGACCATAACGCGATCAGCTAACGTGCGTATGACGCCAAGGTCGTGAGATACGATCACCATCGTGATCTGCCGGTCTTGTTGCAGCCGCTTGAGCGTGTCGAGCACCAGCGCCTGAACGCTCACGTCGAGGCCGGTCGTCGGCTCATCGAGGAGCAGCAGCGCAGGCTCCAGCGCGATGGCCTTGGCCAATTGCACCCGCTGTTGCATCCCGCCCGACAATTCAATCGGCAGCGCGTCAAGGCGGTCCAGCGGAAACTCGGACGCGTCCAGCGCGTCTGTCGCCGCCCGGCGCAGGGTCGCAAAGCTGCGTTCGCCCGCGACCAACAGACGTTCCGCGACATTTCCCGAGGATGAATGCTTCATCAAAAGGCCCAAGTGCGGGTTCTGATACACGATGCCGATTTTCGTCGCGCAGAGCATCCGACGGGCGAAACGATCCAACTGAAACAGGTTGCCGGACACATCCGGCAGGTCGAGCGTGTAGCGGCCCTCATCCGGTATCTCTTCAAGGTTCATCATCCGCAAAAGCGTTGACTTGCCCGATCCGCTTTCACCGACGATCCCAAGCACTTCGCCCGGATAGGCATGGGCCGACACGTTGCGCACGGCCTGCACCGTTCCATAGGATTTGGACACGCTTTGCACATGAAGCAGGGGCCGCGTGTCGACGATGCGGGGCGCGTCAAGCGTCAGGGTCATTGCGGCATCTCCCCGTCTTTGTACCAGGTTTCGCCGCGATGCTCGCCCTCACCATCGCGTGCGCGAATGGTCTTTACGCCCCATTCGCTGTCCGAGACCTCAAAGGCCGAGCTGCCGTCATCCTGGGGAATTTCGTTCATGAAGAAACCCGTGGTGCCGGACCGCGTGCAAGTGAGGGACCCATGCGCCTCGACCTTGTAGGGCACGTCCGAGAACACCAGTGGCGCGACACGTGTATAGGGGGGGACGGCAAAGATGCGCTTTTCCCGGCCCGCCGACAGGATCGTCAGATGCTTGGCCATGTTCAGCTTGGGCACATCCCAGCGGGGGATGGGCGAAGGGGTCATGACATGCCGCCCGTTCACAAGGCTAGGATAGCTTGCCCCCTGCATGACGCGGCCCGACCGCACGATTTGTTCATACAGCTGCAGCCACATCCGCCCATAGTCCGCATCGGCGTGCATCTGCCGCGCGATCGACATGTTCGGCTGCACTGAGCGCAAAGGTTCGGGGTTCGGCACCTGCAGCACCAGCACCTGATCCTCGCGCAGGATCTCTTCGGGGATGCGGTGGCGGGACTGGATCAAGTCCGCCTCAAGCGTGTCCATGGTGGTGGGCGTGCCCGCCACCCGCGCGATGAAGCGCCGGATCGACGCCGCATTCACGCTGTCGTCGGCCCCTTGGTCGATGACCTTCACCCGCGTGTGTGGGTTCACCAGCGTCAGCGAGACTTGCAACCCGCCCGTGCCCCAACCGCGCGCCATGGGCACCTCGCGGCTGGCATAGGGCATCTGGCAGCCGGGCACGGCCACGGATTTGAGCATCTTGCGTCTCAGCTCCCGTTTGGCGGAGCCATCGAGAAAGCCATAGCTCATCGCTTCCCAAGGTTTGGTCAGGGCTGCGAGGCTCATTCCGCCGGCTCCGGTTGGGTTTTGGGGGCCGACTTTTTGGACTTGGCGTCCCGCATGGCATCCAGCGAGGACTGGAAGGTCACATAATGCGGCAGCTTGAAATGAATGCAGAAGCCCGAGCTTTCGACGCCTTCGGTATGGTAGAGAAAGAACTCCTCCTCGGTCGCCGAGCCTTTTTCGGCACCGGCGCTGTTGAGGTCGAGCGTCGCGGCGGCGATGCATTTGACTTCGTTCCAGCCAAAGGTCGCGGCATAGCCGATGCCCAACTTCTCGCCCTTCTTGTCGACCACTTCTGCCTGGCTTACTTTCACGCGACCGGCTGAGAACTGCCGCCCATCGGGATGGGTCACCGCGATCTCGGCCTCGGCGAGACGCAGCTCATTCACCGTGGGATGTGCCTGCCCGTAGCCGCGCATCGCAGCATACCCAAGCGCCAGAACGCCGCCGGTTTCCGCCCGCGCCAGGCTTTGCAGCGTATGGGCACGCTTGGCCGGAAACAGCAGCGGCTCACGCGTGAGGTCGGGGATGTCATTTCCTTCTGTCGGATCATCCGCGGGCGGGTCGAGAAGGTCATTCTCGGCCTGCCAGGCGCTGACGCTGGGCTGGTAGGCGGAGGCGGGATCTGAGGCGGGCTCCACGGGGGCGGGCGCATAGGTTTCGCCCCGCAGAACATCCGTTGCCAGAATGCGGTGGGCGTAGTCCAAGGTCGGCCCAAGCACCTGTCCGCCGGGGATGTCCTTGAACGCTGCCGAAATCCGGCGATGGGTGAACAGCGTTTTCTGCTCGATCGGTGCGGCCACTTGCAGGCGCGGTTGCGTGGTGCGCCATGCGCGCAGGAGCAAGACGGCCTCGTAAAGCTCCCCTCCTGTCTGCGCCAAGGCCAATGCGGCCAGATCCTCGTCATAGAGGGACGCTTCGCCCATGATCCGGTCGATCAGATAGGGCAGGCTCGTCTTAATCTCGTCGACGCGATTGCGGTCAAAGGACCCCATCTCCGCCCGAAAAAGCCGTTCGGATTGGTCGATGGCCCGTTCGCCACCGCGCGTTGCCACGTAAGCCATTACAGCACCTCAACAGTGGTGGAGCGCGGTACCCCGATGACCTGATCACCCTCAAGGAGGAACAAATCAAACCCCATCGGATAGCGGATGCGGGCGGCGCGGGCGGCCCAGAAGCCATCCGGCAGACCGCCCACGCGCAAGGTCACCACCCCATCGACGCCGGGTCCGGTCATGCGCAGCGCCTGCCCCTGGCCGAAGTCTGCCCGCACCACAACCGTTGCCCCATCGTCCGGATAAAGGTCACTGCCGATGGCAACGCTCTCCAGTTCGCCAGAGGTGCTGCTCGTCCCTAGAAAGACGTGATCGGCAAGTTCGATATCGGCAAGCTCCGCCCCCGTGCGCATGATGTCGGGCAGGAGCAGCGCATCCGCCACATGGACCCGGCACTCCCGATCCAGCAGCGCGTGGGGAATGCAGGCCTCCCCCGGTGCCGGAAGACGGCGCGGCAACCCGGGGCGGCTGAGCGACCAAAGCAGCGCGTCAAAGGCGGCATTGTCGCGGGTCTCTGATGGGCTGGTTGCCGGAGTGGCGAGCATCAGAATGTCTCCATGTTGACGCGGGTGGCCTCGATGCGGCGCAAGACGTCGTCGTCCCCCTGTGCGAGCGTTGCCGCCTCCGCGTCGCAGAACGCCGCGCAGTCTTCGGTGCGCACGTCGATTGCCAGGGCCAGATCGATTAGCGCCATCGCCATCGACGCCTCGAGGTCATGCCCGCGCCGCATCCCGTAGCCTTGCGCGTCGCCTTTGCGGATATGCGCCTCGCTCATCAGGACTTCGCCAAGATGAAAGGCCACACCGCCCGCCGTGTCCCGCATGGGCAGCATCACCAAACCGCTGCGCGATTGGAGCACCTCAACCTCGCCTAAATCCGGTATCAGCGTTTCGGCAAAGGCTTTGAGCCGTGTCACATTGGCCCGCGCCAGCGTAGAGAGCGCGTCATCCATCCGAATGCTCCATGGTGAAGGTGACGCGCGCGGCGGACCAAATCACTCGGCTGGTCGAGATCGGCGTGCCGTCAGGCGTTGCATCGACCGCGGTGACGACCATGACCGGCACATCCGGGTGCTGTTTCAGGGTTTTTGCCTCGTCGGGCTTTGCAGTGCGCGAATAGATGGCCGTGTCCTTGCGGACGTAGTCATGGATGCCGAAGGATCGGTAGGTTTCGGTTGTGGAGCCCAGAACATCACGTCGTTCCGCAAAATCCGGGAACCGTTCTGCACAATGAAAAACGCTGCCGAAGGCAACGGGCACATCATTGGCGAGCGTGATGCGTTCGCTTTCGGTGACCGGCGCGCCTGCATCTAACAACAGCGCTTGCGCGACAGGCCCGGGCGCGGCAACCCTGCGCGCGAGGACAAGTTGGCTTGAGACACGGACGCCCTGGGGGATTAGATTGCGCCGCAGGCGGGTGCGCTTGCCAATCTGGTAGGTCAATCGCGGTGTATCGGCGACAAAGGTCCCGCGCCCCTGTTCAATGCTGATCTTTCCTTCGCGCGCCAGCGCCTCCAGCCCGCGTCGAACGGAATGCCGTCCGATCTCGAACTGATCTGCCAATTGCGCCTCTGTCGGCAATTGATCCCCCGAAGACAGCCGCCCAGTGCGGATGTCAGCCGAGATCTCATCCCGAATTATCGTCCAGTTTTCGCGTTTCATATCATATTCATCCGAATGAATTATGGGTATCCCGCCCGAGTGACAGGCGCATGACAGCATGGAAAGAAACTCCGGACCGAGCCGAGGCTGTCGGGACGCGTCGGATCACGTGCCTCAGAGACGTCTGAGGGACCGACTTAGATCAAACATGGGATCAACCTAAGCCAGACACTTCCGGGCCGGTAGGGTGCGGCGGTCGTGCCCTTTCGCACCCAACGTACCCCCCCAAGCATTGTGGTTTTTGCACGGCGTCCGTTACCAGCGGCCGCGGCCGAACATCAGGTGCATCCGCCTTTGGGGTGTGAAGGGGTCCACGGGTTTCGGATGCTCTAGGTCGTTCATGGTCCGCTGTGCCAGGGCATAGGCGAGCGCTGCGAAGATCACTCCGCCGATGGCTTGGCCGATCAAAACACCTGGCGCTCCAAACCAGACGGAGCCGAGCACGACCAGGGGCCACGTGCCCAAGGTGTTCCGGCCCCAGTTGATCGCGGTGGAATAAAGCGGATGGCCGAGATTGTTGAAGCTGGCATTGGCCACGAAGATCGTGCCGTTGAAGAAAGAGGCCAGGGCCAGCGGGCCGCAAAACAGGAAGATTAGGCTGCGGGTCATGCCTTCGGCCTCGAACAGATCGGCCAAGGGCGCGCGGACCAGGAATAGGACCGTGCTGGCGATCAGGACATAGATCGCAATGAACTGAATCCCTGCGGTGAAGGCGGCATGGACCCGGTCGAATTTCTTGGCGCCATAGTTTTGGCCGATGATCGGGCCAATGGCGCCGGACAAGGCGAAGACCACCGCAAAGGCCACGGGCATCAGCCGCCCAATGATCGCCATACCTGCCACGGCATCGGTGCCATAGCTGGAGATTTCGCGCGTCACGATGGCCGAACCCACGGGCGTCGCCAGGTTCGTCAGCACGGCAGGGGCGGCGATGGTGCTGACGGTCTGCAGGTCACGCTTGACCATGGCCGCGTTGGGGCGGGCAAAGCCGTCATGGATCTTGATCGCGGGCCAAAGGGCCACCACCAACATTGTGACCCGCGCACAGACCGACGCAATCGCCGCGCCATCCAAGCCCAGGGACAGACCAAATATCAGGATCGGGTCCAACACGGCATTTACGCCACCCCCATAAAGCGTTGACAACATGGAGCGTTTGGCATCGCCATGGGCACGCAGCACCGCCATGGCAGCCATGGCAATGGCCATCAGGGGCATCGTTGGCAGGATGATGGTGATATAGCGCATGGCGAGGGTCAGGGCCTCCCCCTCGGCGCCCAAAATCTCTAGCAGGCTGCGCAGGTTGAACAGGACGAGGATGGGGACAAGCGCGCCGGTTAAGCTGCCGAAGAGGGCCACGCTGGTGGCGTATTCGCGCGCGACCGTCGCGTCGCCCGCACCGATGGATCGGGCCACCAGGCTGCCTGCGGCGATGGACAGGCCGATATTGATCGAATTCGTGAAGAACAGCAGCGTCCCCGCATAGCCCACGGCAGCGGCCAAAGCGTCGTTGCCCAGCATCGCGATGAAGATCATATCGATGAAATCCACCGCGAACATGGACATCAGGCCCACGCTGGCCGTGAAGGACATGACCGAGACGTGTTTGAACAGGCTGCCCCGCAGGAAGATGGCATTGCCCGTGGCCATGGTTTACCCCTTCTTTGCGGATTGTTCCGCTTCGACATCCTGGAGAGTGGGCGGTGACCAGCCCCGGTCCATGCGCATGCCGAAGGCGTTGCCTTTGCCGGTCAACTGCGCCTCTCGCTGCGCCATCAACTCCTTGGCACGGGCCACGTAGGCCGCGTTTTCGTGGTTGGGCACGTCTTCATCATAGAGCGCTGCCAGATCCGCGATCGTGTCCAAGTCATCGGCAACGAAATTGCGGGACAGGTGTTCGGCTTCGAACGGGTGGATGCCTATGGCCTCATAGGCGGAGCGGCCCATGCGGACGCTGCTGTCGAAGGTTTCCCGAATGATGTCGCGGCACCCGGCAGCATAGAGTTCATAGACATGGTTCCGGTCCCGCGCGCGGGCAATGACGTGGACATGGGGGTAGGTTTTCACGACGTACCGGACCAGTTCGGTCGTGGCCGCGCGGGCGTCGATGGCGACGACCAAAAGGCGGGCCCGTTCGATCCCGGCAGCATGGAGCATGTCGGGGCGCGTGGCGTCGCCGTAGAAGACCTTCAGGTCGAAGGTGCGCAGGATGTCCAGTTGCGCCGCGCTGAAATCGAGGACCGTGGGCTGATACCCGGCAGCACGGACCATTCGGTTGACGATCCCCCCGACGCGGCCGTGCCCGGCGATGATGATGTCATTGGCTTCGTGGATGGTGTCGGCCTCTTGCTCCTGCTCGTCAGAGGCGCGGGGCACGATCACCCGGTCATAGAAGATGAACAGGGCGGGCGTCAGCAGCATGGACAGGGCAACGATCAGCAGCAGCTTCTCGGCGATGGGGTCGGGGATGGCGTTGTTGGCCGTGGTGAAGGACAGCAGGACAAACCCGAACTCTCCGGCCTGGGCCAGGCCCAGGGCCAGCAGCCACCGATCCGCGCCTTGGAGGCGAAAGACCAGGGCCAAGACGAACAGGACCCCGGCCTTGAGCGCAAGCAGGCCCAGGGTCAGCGCTAAGATCAGCGCGACATTGTCCCATAGCAACGCGAAATTGATCCCCGCGCCCACTGTCATGAAGAACAGCCCCAGCAGGAGGCCGCGGAACGGGTCGATGTCGCTTTCCAACTCGTGCCGGTATTCGCTGTTGGCCAGGACGACACCGGCCAGGAACGTGCCGAGGGCTGGGGACAGGCCGACCAATGTCATCAAAAGTGCGATGCCGATCACCACCAGCAGGGCCGCCGCCGTGAACAGCTCGCGCAGCCGCGCGCCCGCGATGAACCGGAACAGGGGCCGTGTCAGGTAGTGGCCGCCCATGATGACCGCGGCGATTGCGGCAAGGGTGACCAGAGTTGTTTGCCACCCGGTCAGACCCGCCACCAGAGACATGGGGGTCCCGTGTGCCGCGCCATCATGATCGGACCCGTCGCCATGGGCGGTATCGGTGCTGTGCAGGACGGTGTCCGCCATCTCGGGCAGGGCCAGCAGGGGGATGATCGCCAGCATGGGGATGACGGCGATGTCCTGGAACAGCAGGACCGAGAAGCTGGATTGCCCGCCATCGCTGCGCATGAGCCCCTTTTCATTGAGGGTTTGCAGGACGATCGCGGTCGAAGACAGGCAGAGGACAAAGCCGATGGCCACTGCCACGGTCCATGTCTGGCCAAGGGCCATGGCCGCCCCCGCCACAAGGCCCACCGTGGCCGCCACCTGCAAACCGCCCAGCCCCAGCAGCTTGGACCGCATCGCCCAGAGCATGCGGGGCTCCAACTCCAACCCCACAAGGAACAGCATGATGACCACGCCAAATTCGGCGAAATGCTGGATGGAGACGACATCCACGCTGAGCGCCGCCAAGATCGGACTGATGGCGATGCCCGCCAGAAGGTAGCCCAGCACCGACCCCAGCCCGAGGCGGGAGGCGATGGGCACGGCACTCACCCCGGCCACCAGGAAGACGAAGGCCAGCAAAAGGAAGTCGGTCATGGGCGAACCCCTTCCAGCAGGGGCAGCGTCCCATGGGTGACGACCCCGACCGGGGCCGCGCGGTCAAAGTCGTAGCGGTCGTCGCGCAGGGCGGCCAATAGGGTGCGATAGCCTGCCACATGGGGGGCCGCCTGGCCAGAGGTGGGCGCGCGGAGGGAGGCATAGAGGACATAGGGCGGCGCAAAGCGCATCTGGCACAGGCGGGCCGTCTGCTCCAACGGGGTGAGGAAGGTGCGCAGGGGGAAGTGCTGATACCCGTTTTCCGTATAGGCGTCTTCGGGCCCGCCAGCGGTGACCGCCAGCAAAAGCGTCTTGCCTGCTAGGCGGTCGCCGCCATCGCCATAGGCAAAGCCATGTTCCAACACCAGATCGATCCATTCCTTCAAGAGGGACGGGGTGGAGTACCAGAACAGCGGGAACTGGAAGACAATGATGTCATGGTCCAGAAGGCGCTGTTGTTCGATGTCCACGGCGATGTTCTGGCGCGGATAGGTGGCGTAGAGGTCGATGAAGGTGATCCCGTCAACGCGCGCGGCCACATCGGCCATGGCCCGATTCACATGGGAGAAACGGTGCCCAGGGTGGGCATAATAGACCAAAACGTTCGCCATGTTGCGGCCCCCAGACCGGTGCAGCCCGCGCTGGCGCGTGTCGCCGCCTTGCTTGTCCACCAGAAGACCCCGGCGGCTTGGGCCCGATAGTGCCGAATTTGCGGATCGGCGCAAACACTGATCGGAAGTGTCGCCAAAAACAGGACTCGACAAACTGAGTCAAAATGAGAACATTAAGCGAACATTATGCCGATTCTTCGAATGTTCGCCGATGCTGTCTAAGCCGGAAGCCCCCTTGTCCGCCGTTTCCGAGGCGTTTTCGACGTCCCGTGATGGGGCGGCCACTGGGTTGATGCTGGCGGAGTTGGACGCGCTTGGGCGGACGGGCAAGCCGTTGCTTTGGGTGCAGGATACGCGCGCCGCGCAAGAGGCTGGGGTGCCCTGCATCCGAGGGTTGGCGGCATTGAACATGCCCCTGTTGCGTGTGGCGGCGCGAAATGCGGCCGAGGCGCTTTGGGCGATGGAGGAGGGACTGGAATGCACAAGTTTGTCCGCCGTCGTGGGCGAGGTCTGGGGCAGCCCCAAAGCGCTCGACTTCACTGCCACCAAACGGTTGTCCCTACGCGCGCGCCGCTCGGGGGTGCCGCTGTGGCTGTTGCGCCCGGATGCGCAGCCGGATCTGTCGGTGGCGCCGAAACGCTGGCGGGTGGCCTCGGCCCCATCGGCGGGCAATGTGTTGGACCCGCGCGCGCCGGGCAAAGCCCGCTGGACGGCCGAGCTGTTTCGGGCCCGTGGCGCCAAGCCCGGCACCTGGGTGGCCAGCCATGACCGCGCGGCGCATCGTCTCGATCTGGTTGCCCCGGTTCGCCATGGCACGGTGGGAGAGGGCGCAAGCCCGCCAAACCGCCGCACCCCTTATGCCGTGGGAGGAGGCCGCGCCGGAGCGTGATCCCGCCGCGCCCCTGGTGTTGGCCGAAGATGGCCCCCATGGTCCTGTGATTCATGCTGCCAATGACGCGGCGCAATCATTTGGGGCCGCGCGCGGGGGGCGGGTGACGGATCTGCGCGGATTGTGCCCCGACGTGGTGGTGGAGCCCGCTGATCTGGCGGGCGATGCCAAAGCGCTGGAGCGTTTGGCCTTGTGGTCCCGCCGCTGGTGCCCCTGGTCGGCCACCGATGGAGCAGACGGCGTGGTGCTGGACACCACCGGGTCCGACCATTTGTGGCGCGGGGAGCGGGGCATGCTGACCGATATGGACACCCGCATCACGGCTTTGGGCCAATCCGTGCAATTGGCAGTGGCCCCCACCCATGGCGCGGCCTGGGCGTTGGCGCGCTATGGGGCAGGGCAGGACATGTGCTCCCCCGCAGACCTGGCGGGCCGGCTGGCGCTTTTGCCCGTTGCCGCCCTGCGCCTGGATGGGCCCACCTTACTGACCCTGCGTCGCCTTGGCCTCAAGCGGATCGGCGATTTAGCGGCCCTGCCCCGCGCCACACTGGAACGCCGGTTTGGGCGCGACGGCAAGACGATGCTTACCCCGTTGCGGCGCCTGGACCAGGCGTTGGGCAAACTGCCGGAGCCGATCATCAGCCCCGCGCCGCCCCGCCGCTACCACGTGCTCAAGCGCCTGCCAGAGGCGGTGATGGACCCGCAACCCTGGCTGCCTGACATGATGGCCACGCTCTGCGCCGATCTGGCCCGGGACGGGCGCGGCGCGCGGGCCATCACGCTGGCGCTGTACCGTGTGGATGGCATCACCCGGCAGTTCCATGCCGGCACCGCCCGCCCCAGCCGCGATGCCGCCCATCTGCGGCGCCTGCTAGAGAAGCATTTCGAGCAGCTCGATGCGGGGTTCGGTTTTGACACCCTCGCCCTTGAGGCGACGCGGACCGACACGCAGGATGCCGCGCAGACCCGGTTGGACGGGGGCGCCGATGCAGAGGTTGCCCTGGCCACTCTGGTCGACCGCCTATCCGCGCGCCTGGGCGCTGCGGCGGTGCAGGTGCCTGCCCCCCGCGACAGCCACATGCCGGACCGGGCCGAGGCATGGGCGCCCGCGCTCCAGCGGATCGGAAAGGGACGGCTGGCCGACACGCTGGCCCCCGCTGGTTTGGGCGGCGGCGGTCTGGTGGCCCCGCCCCGCGAACGCCCCCTGCGCCTGTTGCAAAGCCCGGAACGGATCGACGTCCTATATGCCGTGCCCGAAGGCCCGCCCATCCGGTTCAAATGGCGTCGCAAACCCTATCTGATCCGCAAACATCAGGGTCCGGAACGGATTGCCCCGGAATGGTGGCGCGCCCCGGCCCATGCCCGTCTGCGCGACTATTACAAAGTCGAGGTGGAGGAGGGCGCGCGCTATTGGTTGTTCCGGGAAGGGGTGGCCGGGGACGGGCGCGGCGCGGAGCCTGACTGGTTCCTCCATGGCATTTTTCCCTGACCGTCCCCCTCTTTCGCACCCTTGGATGTCATCTGGCCATAAATACCTCATTCCACCATACGCCCCATGCCCGACGCCCCCTTAACGCCCGACAAACGCAGCCTGGACCCCGGCGACGGGTTCGTCCCAAATCCGCCCGCGCCGTTCATCGAACTGGGCGTGACCACCTGCTTTTCGTTCCTTTACGGCGCGTCCGAGGCGGTGGATCTGGTGCTGGCCGCGTGGAAAATGGGGTATCACGCCATTGGCGTGGCCGACCGCAACTCCATGGCGGGCGTGGTGCGCATGCATGCCGAGGCCAAGGTCGCCAAGATGCGCCCCTTGATCGGCACGCGGATCGTCTTGGTGGATGGCACGACATTCCTGGCCTACCCTAAGGACCGCGCCGCCTATGGCCGCCTTTGCGCGCTGATCTCCAAGGGGCGCATGGCCACGCCCGAAGGCGACTGGCAGGAGAAGGGCCGCTGTGACCTGACCCTGGACGATGTGGCCGCGCACCAGGCCGGGCTGATCCTGATCCTGGTCCCCGCCGAGGACATTGCCGGTCTGACCGCCGATCTGCCGCGCCTTGTGGCCCGACTTCCCAGTTTGACCCATGTGGCGGTCGCCCATCTCTATCGTGGCGATGATACGGCCCGCATCGAACAGTTGGACCGGCTGGCGGGGCAGCATGGCCTGAGGATCGTGGCCACCAATGACGTCCATTATCACGCGCCCGAACGGCGTCCCTTGCAGGACGTGATGACTTGCATCCGCGAGAAGGTGAAGCTGGTGGAGGCAGGCTTCCACCTCCATGCCAATGCAGAGCGATATTTGAAGCCCCCGGAGGAGATGATCCGCCTGTTCGCGCGCTGGCCCCATGCCATCCGCCAAAGCCTGGTCCTTGCCAAACAGATCGACTTCTCCCTGGAGGAGCTGCGCTATGAATACCCCCGCGATGACGTGCCCGAGGGGTGCAGCCCCGATGACCACCTGCGCATCCTGACCGAAGACGGGGCCGCGCGCCGCTATCCCGATGGGGTGCCCCCCAAGGTGCGCAAGGCCCTGGAGAAGGAATATGCCTTCATCCGGGAGAGGGACCTGGCGCGTTACTTCATCACCATCCACGAAATCGTGTCCCAGGGGCGCAAGCTGGACATCCTGTGCCAGGGCCGCGGGTCGGCGGCCAATTCGGCGGTGTGCTATTGCCTGTGGATCACCTCGGTCGATCCCAACCAGCATGACGTCCTGTTTGAGCGGTTCTTGTCCGCCGACCGGGATGAGCCCCCCGATATCGACGTGGATTTTGAGCATGAGCGCCGCGAGGAGGTGATCCAGCACATCTACAATCGCTATGGCCGCGACCATGCGGGGCTCTGCGCGACGGTGATCCATTACCGACCGCGCATGGCCATCCGCGAAGTGGGCAAGGTCATGGGCCTGTCCGAAGATGTGATCACCGCCATGGCCAAGACGGTCTGGGGGTCTTGGGGGCGGTCCGTGGGCGATATGCACCTGGAGGAGACGGGCCTGAACCTGCGCGACCCCCATTTGCGCCGGGTCATTCGCCTGACCGATCAGTTGATCGGGATGCCCCGCCATCTGGGGCAGCATGTGGGCGGCTTTGTCCTGACCGAACATCCGCTGACCCAGACAGTGCCCATCGGCAATGGCGCCATGCCTGACCGGACCTTCATCGAGTGGGACAAGGACGATATCGACGCCCTTGGCATCTTCAAGATGGATGTGTTGGCCTTGGGCATGCTGACCTGCATCCGCAAAAGTTTCGACCTTTTGCGCGCCCATAAGGATGTGACCCTGACGCTGGCGACCACCCCGAAGGAAGACCCGGTCACCTATGAAATGCTCCAGAAAGGCGACAGTCTGGGGGTGTTCCAGGTGGAAAGCCGGGCGCAAATGGCCATGCTGCCCAAGCTGAAGCCCAAGGAATTCTATGATCTCGTCATCCAGGTGGCCATCGTGCGGCCCGGGCCGATCCAAGGAGATATGGTGCACCCATACCTGAAACGTCGCCGCGCCGGGGAGACCGGGGAGACCATCGACTACCCGCGACCCGCGCCGCCCCATGACCGCGATGAGTTGAAGAAAATTCTGGGGCGGACATTGGGGGTGCCCATCTTCCAGGAACAGGCCATGAAAATCGCGCTGGTCGCCGCCGAGTTTTCGGGGGCGGAGGCCAACCAGTTGCGCAAAGCCATGGCCACGTTCCGCGCCAAGGGCAAAGTCAGCGACCACAAGGCCCGCATGGTGGAGCGGATGGTGGAGCGCGGCTATGAGCGGGACTTTGCGGCGCGGTGCTTTAGCCAGATCGAGGGGTTCGGGGAATACGGCTTTCCCTAAAGCCACGCCGCCAGCTTTGCCCATCTGGTCTATGTCTCAAGCTGGTTGAAATGCCACCACCCGGATGTCTTCGCTTGCGCGCTGCTGAACTCACAACCCATGGGGTTCTACGCCCCGGCGCAGATCGTGCATATGGCGCAGAAATCGGGCGTGACCGTCTTGCCGGTGGATGTGAATTACTCCGACTGGGACAACACCCTCGAACCTTCGGGCGAGGGCCACGCGTTGCGCCTGGGGTTTCGCCAACTTTCGGGCTGTCGCGAAGAAGACGCGCAGCGCCTGAGGAGTGCGCGGGTGCGGCCCTTTGAGGGGGTGGAAGATTTACACCGCCGAACCCGGATCCATAGGCGGGGCATCGAATTGCTGGCTTCGGCCGATGCGTTTCGATCCTGTGGCCAGGACCGCCGCTCTGCGTTGTGGGATGCCAAGGCCATTCGCACTGGCCCGGACCTGCCGCTTTTTGCCCATGGCGACGCCCCCGAGACGGGTGTCGAGCCGGAGACGACCCTGCCGGCCATGCCGCTGCGCGAACATGTGGTGGTGGATTACCAGACCGCGCGTTTGTCCCTGAAGGAACACCCCATGGCGTTCATGCGGCGGGCCCTGATCAAATCGGGCTATGTCAGGTCCGATGCGTTGCGCCGCCTGCGCTTTAACCAAAAGATATCCGTCGCGGGTCTGGTCCTGATCCGACAGCGCCCGGGCAGTGCCAAGGGCGTGTGCTTTGTGACCCTAGAGGACGAGGCGGGTCCCATGAACGTGGTGATCTGGCCCGACATGTTCACCAAGTATCGCAAGCAGATCATGGGCAGCCGTTTGATGGCGATCCACGGCTATGTCCAATTCGACGATGCCGTGATCCATGTCGTGGCCCAGCATATCGAAGATCGCAACGACGCGCTGGCCCGGCTCAGCGAAGATGAACTGGCCCCTGCCTTGGCCCGTGCCGATGAAGTGGTCAAGCCGGTGCCCGATCATACGGCGCGCCACCCGCGCAATATTCGTGTCATCCCGAAATCCCGCGATTTTCATTAACGGCGCGTCGCCATTTGTCAGAAACCGGGCCGGAATTGTCCCCGTGGGCAGGGTCTGTCGCAACAATTTACCCAAAAGACCCGGATCGTGATTCGTGCCAGCGGCCCCCACGTGCCTAAATTAAGGCGTGTCCTGTCGGGAAAGCCGGGATGGGATAAGCTGAATTCCGCCAGTTAACCCGAATCCGGGCGACGTTCGGCCAGTCAAGCCCCCATTGTCGCCGGTTGCCCCGGCAATGCTGCCCTTTTTCCGCCCCAAACTTGCAGCAAAATACCTAAAGCACGAGGTGAATGCGACATGGTTCTATTAGATGCGGTTATCATCTCCCTACTTGTAGGGGTTTTTCTAGGACTGGCCCGGTTTGCTTTGTTGGCTTTCTGGCCAGACCTTCCAGTCTCTCGTGTCATTGCGAAGCTGGAGCGTTCGTAAACGCTCCAGCTTCCCACGGCCCCAATTGCCGATCTAGAAATCTAGATTTTCGACGCTCAGGGCGTTGTCTTGGATAAAGGCCCGCCGGGGTTCCACCACATCACCCATCAATTTGGTAAACACGTCATCGGCTTCGGCCATATCTTCGACGTTCACCTGCAATAACGTGCGCGCCTCCGGGTCCAATGTGGTTTCCCAAAGCTGATCGGGGTTCATTTCACCAAGGCCCTTATAGCGCTGCAATGTCAGGCCCTTTTCCCCTTCGGTCAGGATACAATTCAAAAGGTCGGTCGGACCGTGAATAAGGCTTTCCCGATCTTTGCGGTGTAACTTCGCCGGATCGCGATAAACGTCGCGCGTGTCGGCCGATACTTGTGCCAGTTTCCGCGCCTCGCCGGAGCGAAGCACGGCCCCGTCCAGGGTCCGCACCTCTTCGACGCCGCGCAGGACGCGGGCAAGCTTGATGCCGTGGTCCTGGGTGATCCGGCCCTGCCAGCCGCGCTCATACTCCACGGCCACTTGGTCCAGACGCGTGGCCACGCGGTCGGCCACCCCTTGCAGGTCGGCATCGGCTTGGCCCGCCTCGAACGCGCCGGCCAAGGCGGCTTGTTCAAGGATGTGACGCGGGTAGTGGGTCGGGAACGCCCCTAGGATGCGTTTGAAGTTTCGCGCCGCCTGAACCACCCGGTCCAGGTCGTTGCCCGCAATCTCCTCCCCCGAGGGGAGGCGCAGCACGGCGCCTTCGACACCCATCTGCACTAGGTAATCTTCCAGCCCAGTTTGGTCTTTCAAATAGACCTCTGACTTGCCGCGGGTCACTTTGAACAAGGGCGGCTGAGCGATGTACAAATGGCCCTGCTCGATGATCTCTGGCATCTGGCGATAGAAGAACGTCAGAAGCAGCGTCCGGATATGGGCGCCGTCCACGTCGGCATCGGTCATGATGACGATCTTGTGGTAGCGCAGCTTGTC
>JBCBVM010000044.1:0-26649 GCA_039817645.1 Pseudomonadota bacterium
TCCGATCTGCTCGGACCCGACATGGACCTCAGCATCGCCTTCAGCTTTCATCCGGCTGGAGAACGTGTCCATCAGCAGCGCGGACAGAAACGTATCCTCTGGCCCGACCGGCGCGGCGGCGGGCATGATCGTGACCAATGTGCTGGCGTCGGAGATGCGCGGCGTCATCCGCAGGTTGGACGCCCGGCGTTGCGGCATTACCACATTGCCACTGTCATTTTGCCTCAGATCACGGAGCCATTCTTCGAACTCCGCATCGGGAACGTCGAGCCCTTCCAGCAGATCTGCCCCTGCATCTTGGCCGCCCCCCCTGTCGATCTCAAAGGCGGCGGTCAGCCAGATGTCATGCCGGTCCGACTTCACAGCCGCCCCGGCAGGCCCTAAAAACCGACGCAGGTCGCAGAGGGCACGGCGCAACGAATTGCTGGCTTGGACTGAACTGCGATCCGACCAAAGCTTATCTTTCAATATGTTGCGGGGCTTTCGCTGACCCGGGGAAAGCGCCAGAAGCGCCAAAAGACCCCGTTCCTTCCTCCGGATGGGTGTCACATCGGTCCCATCCGTCAGCGTCACTGAGAAACGGCCGCGTATCGATATTTTGCCCAACCGCTCTGGCGGCTTGTCGATCCCACCCATTGGCGGCGTCCCCCTCACCCTGCCGCAACGTTAACAGAGCCCGTGAATTCCGGCAATTGCTGCACCGCAGAGATCACGCTGCGCTCACGGTGCCGCTCTAGACCGGGAGGGGGTGAGTCGACTGGGGGTAGTGATGTCGCGTGATTTTGTTCGTCTGTCCAATGGTGCGGGCAGCTTTGATGAGTCCGGCGCAAAAACGCAGCCGCCGCTGCGGGGCAAATTTCCGTTCGAGACGCTTACGACGGCGCGCAAGATGGTCGCAGGTGATGATGTGACCTTGGCCCAACTGAGCGCGGCCATGACCGACAAGCGGTTTGGGGCACTGTCCAAAATGGCCCCCCTCGACCGTAGCTATGGAGCGCATGTGGTCGGACAGGTTCTGTTCGGTCCGGCGTTACAGGTGGCGACGCCCATAAACAGCTCCATGGCCGCGGCGTTGGCGCGGCTCAGCCGGTCTTTGCAACGCCAAATGCCCGCCTCGCGCGCCGAAGCGACCGGGCGTCGGATAATGGATTGGCTGACATTGCACGCCCTTCTGCCCGCCCTGTGCGATGCCGACATCCTGGAAGAGACGTTCCGCCACAACGCCCCGTTGTTCGAACCCTTTGCCGACAAACGCGCCAAGGGCGCCATCCCAAGGGAGTTCGAAGCCGTCGCCTGGTTCTTGCAAGCCGGCGACACGCGGGACCCGTTCCCGACCGATGCCATGGTGTCTATGCCGGGCCCGCGCAAAATGCTCGACACGCTCGACTTTCAGGGCATTCCGCTGCGCCGTCTGTCGGATGTGGACCTTTTGAAGGGAGAAGCAGGCGCCATCGCCCGGCGAGAGGACCTGCTGAAAGAACCGCCCCTTGTGTTCTATCTGGGGCAAGAAATTTCCACCCTTGGGGAGGGCCAGCGGTTTGGCCCCCTCGGAAGCCTGATCCTTGCCGAAGTGATTGGCGGGCAAGTGATCCATGACCGGTCGTCCTTCTGGCATATGCCAGGTTCGGATGGCGGGCGCTGGCACCCGCGCGATGACGTTTTCCCAACAGGCGAGCCTATCGACTCCTTGGCGGCCCTGTTACGCGCTGCGCGGCCCACGTGACCGCCTGGGCCGCCGTCGCCGCTTCTTCTCCCCAAGCGACGGCGGCCCGCAAACGCCCCTAACTTGCCTGTGGCTGGGCCCATCCCGTGGGTCAGACGGACACTGATTTGTGGGAACTTCGCGAGACCCAGGAGGGACTGAGACGGACGGGCAATTCATGAAGCGAACACTGGTCGGGGCCTTTGCACTGCCGCACGGGAAAGTCGCCCATCGGCGCAAGTGTCTCGGCCACCCGTGACACCGAATTTGCCGACGCAATCCGCCAGGACCGGACCGTCACCCATGACCTGTCCCGGGGCTCGGGTTCGGGTTCGGCACCCATTTCCGGGCGTGATCCTGCCGTCATCCTGTCGCGAGGGAATAACGATGCGCACAGGCCGGTCTTGATCCCAGCGGGCGATGTGCCTGCCCCCTAGCCACCAGGTATCTGCGGGGCGGCGCAAGATCGTTCAGGAACGATCTTGGGCGCCACATGCAGGCCTGCTCTCAAAGACAACTCCGACGGCGAGGACTTTGCCGGGTCCTCTCCCCTGGCCCATTCCTCGCCGCGATCGGGAATTACTCTCGCACCTCATTGCCCACGCTATCAGTCAAAGACACGCCTCTGACCCAAAGTCAGCCCTCCAGCAGCGCCGCCTCCGCCACGGCGCGGGCTAAGTCCAAAAAACCATCCGCTTGGAATGCCGCCAACGTCCGGCCCTTCTCTGCCGTGGCAAGATGCGCCTCCCCCACGACGCCGTGGGGCGACAAGTCTGACGCAATCCAACCGTAGGACGTTGGGCCGATGGGCGGGATCGTCGCAGTCTCGGCCGAGGAGCGGAAGTCTTGCGCCTGCGCCATATCCACTGTCTCAGGCCGGAACGCCAACATCAGCGACGTCTCCCGATCGCCGCCATGGATGCCAAACTGCGCCTCCTGCTTGGTGAACATCCCTTCCGGCGCCCCGAAACTCATCCATTGGGTCTTCACCGCAAGCATACCTGCCTGTACCCGCAACTCTCGACTGAGGATCGAAACCAAATCCAAGTTTCCGCCGTGGGAGTTCACAAGGATGATCTTCCGAATGCCCGCCCGCGCCACAGACAGCCCAATCTCCATCCAGGCGCGCAGCGCGGTTTCGGCCGTCAAGGTGACCGTCCCGGCGGCCCAAAGATGCTCATTGGACTTGCCCACCGTCTGCACCGGCAAAACCCATAGGTCCAATTCCGCCGGGCATGCCTTTTGCACGGCTGCCAGCATCCCCTCCGCAATCAGCGTATCGGTTCCAACGGGCAAGTGCGGCCCGTGCTGCTCTATCGCCGCTGTGGGGAGGACGGCGATCGTTCGCATGGCATCGACCTGCGCAAAGTCCGGCGCGCGCAGATCCGCCCAGGCGCGATAACTCACGCCGGGGCCTTGGGCGCGTAGGTCGCCTCCAACCGGGAGGCCAAGTAATCCGCCGCCCGGATCGGGGCATATTTTGGCGTCCCCGTGCCCGGTAGGACCTCGATCAGCGCGTCTGGATTGGCCTCGGTAAAGAACGCGACCGACCGGCGCTGCCGCCGGGGCGGCAACACCCGATGCGGGGTGGACACATATATATCGTTGGTCCAACGCATCATGCAGTCGCCAATGTTCACCACATAGGCATCGGTCATGGCGGGCACATCCAGCCAGTCCCCACCCCGGGGCTGAACCTGCAAACCAGGCTCGCCATCGGTCATCAAAAGGGTGATCGCGCCGTAATCGGTATGGGCGCCCGCCCCAATCTCCTGCGCCGCGCCGCTGGCCGGTGGATAATGCAACAATCGGAGTGCAGAGAGCGGTTCCTCAAAGAGCGGCGCAAAGTGATCTTGCGGCAGGTTCAGGTCCAACGCCAGCGCGCCCAACACCGCCAAAGCCTGCGCCTGGGCCGCATCATAATAGCTTAGCATCGTGTCGCGGAACCCAGGCTGATCCGGCCATTGATTGACCCCACGAAACGACTCCCCCGCCAGAACGCGGGGGTCATCCGGGGCCATGTCGAAACCGATGTTGAAGGTCTGTTTGGTGTCCACCTCGGGCCGCGTCTCATCCAGCGACTCTACCCCTGGCTTCCCCCATCCGCGATAATGGGGTGTGTTCAGGATCGACAGCTTTTCCTTCTCTGCCTCGGGCAAATCGAAGAATGCCCCCGCCTGCACAAAAACCTGCCGCCGCAGATCCGCGGACACCTGTGGGTTGGCCAACAGAAAGAACCCCGTATCCCGAACCGCGCGCCCCAGATCCGCGACAAAATCGTCGCGCTCGGTCTCAAAGCGCTGCCAATCCAGGATCGGGATCATGCGACCAACTTCTCCATCTTGGCGGCCACGCGCTTCAGATGGACCGCCCGACTGTCATCGGTTGAACTGTCCATGAGGTAATGCGCCGCAAACACCGTCCTGCACCCGCGCGCACAGATCGACCGGACGCCGCGCGTCAGCGTCCGTTTCCCCGGCGCCCCGATCAACGCCGTCAACCAACGGGATGCACCGCAGGTGGTGAACACCCCCATGCGCTTGATGTTCGTTAGGCCCGGTCGGATGTTCTCATTGGCCTTCGGCATGATGAACGCCACACCGGGCACCAAAACACGGTCAAGCCACCCTTTCAGCAAGGCAGGCAACCCGTACCACCACGTCGGATAGACAAAGATCAACGTATCGGCCCATTTCACGTCGGACACGTCCTGCGCGACCGGTTCCTGGTTGGCAACCTCGTCCAGATAGATGTCCAACTCCCCGGCTGTTAAAACCGGGGCAAAGTTGGACCGATACAAATCGCGCACCCGATACTCGGCCCCCGCCTCTTCCAACTTGTCTTTGACCACCCCCAGGACGGCCGCGTTGAAGCTGTCCGTCTTTGGGTGGCAGAACACGATCAGGGCGCGCATCTACAATGCCTCCATCTCAGACCCGACGCGGTTGAGGAACATCTCGCGCCGGGTCTGGTCGGCGCGGTTCATGTCATACAAAGCAAGATATCGCATCTTATCCGGACGGCAGACATGCCAAACCGCCCGTGTGACACACTTACGCGGTGGATCTCCGCACAGCATCGCCCGCAAGCGCGTACCCCCATACGTGGTCACGCACGCCAACTTGCGGATCTGCGTCAGGTTGGGCGTCACCCGCCCCTCTTCCAAACGAAAGGACACACCAGGCAAGAACACCCGATCCAGGAACCCCTTCAAAATCGCCGGATAGCCGAAGTTCCAGACAGGAAAGACAAGGACAAGGGCATCTGCCGCCCTAAGCCGCTCCACATACCCCGCCACAGGCGCCAAGTTCGTCTCCACCTCATGGTAGCCGCGCCGCTCTTCCGCGCTCAACACGGGGTCAAACCCCTCGGCATACAAATCGCAATCATCCACGTGCCAGCCTTGTCCCTCCAGCCGCTCGACCACCTGCCGGTGGAGCGCTTGGTTAAAGCTTTCCTCCATCGGGTGGGCCGCCAGGACCAATACGCGCGACGTCTTCCCAGTCATCTGGCCACAAATACCTCCGGGGGTCTGGGGGCAGCGCCCCCAGCGGTGACCCTCATTCCGCCGCCTGCAATTTCGGATAGGCGTACATGCCGCTATAGTCCCAATCCGGATCGTCCCAGGAAATCATCTTTCCTGGGTTCAACAAACCCTTCGGATCCGCCTCGCGTTTGAAGGCCAATTGCCGGTCATCCACGGCCTGTCGGCCGCCCTCTTCCAACGTATATCGGTGCGGGTTGAAGATCATGGCGCCCGCGTCTTCGTGCATCTTCACAATCTCATCTAGCCGCGCCTCGGTGGTAAACTTCACCAGGGACAGCCCGGCGAACATGACCTTTCCGTTCTCGCGCAGCACTTCCAGATGTTGCAGGACCTCGGGCGACAGCGCGTCGCGCATCCGTTCAATCAGATCCAAATGCTGGGGGAAGCCATAGCGCACCTGCAGATAGGTGATACTCGGGTCCACTTTCAGCGCGCGCAGGGTGGTGTGGTTCCAGCCATACTCAAACACCGCGCCTGGGTGGCGGGGCCAGTCCGTCTGATCACTGCGATAGATCAGCGTGACGCCCGGGCGCCGCCCCAAGAACGTCTCGAACCCATCCATGGAGTGTGGCGCGACCATGAGGCCGATCAGGTTATCGCTTGCCGCCACATGGGGGGCGACGCGCTGAAAATAGTCCTTGGCTATGGGCGCCTCAAACACGGTGGCCAGCTTGATCAGGATGCCATCTTGATTCGCCAACTCTTCGGCAAATCGCGTCACCTCCATAAAGTCGTCACCGGTCAGGAACATCTCAACCCAATCATAGGCCGGGGCCAGGGGCATCTCGATCTCGGTAATGATCCCGTTCGTGCCATAGGCGTGGGACACGCGGGCCAATTCTTCTCCACGGAACTCCAGGACGCGGGGCTCTTCCTCCATGGTCACAACCCGCAGGCGGATGATATTGCCCAGATCGCGCAAACTGCCCCAGGTGCAGGACCCGACACCGCCTGACCCCCCGGCGATGAACCCGCCAATGGTGGCCGTGGCCCAGGTAGAGCTGAACATGCGAATTTCCTGGCCCGAATGGTCCTTGCAAGCCGCATCCAGATCTTTCAGCAGGCACCCGGGCTCTACGATCACACGACCGGGGTGAACCTCCTTGACCGCTTTCATGTTCTGCAAATGCATCACACAGCCACCGGCCAGCGGCATCGCCTGACCATAGTTGCCCGTCCCCGCACCCCGCGTCGTGACCGGCACATCGTGGGCATAGCAGGTGCGCAGGATTTCGATCACCTCAGCCTCGGAGTTCGGCGACACGACAAAGTCCGCTTCCACATGGTCCAACCGCGCTTTCAAGACCGGCGAATACCAAAAGAAATCCCGCGACTTGGCTCGGATGGCGGCGTCGGACGTCTCGATTTCCAGATGGGCCAAGGCGTCCTTGGCTGCTTGCACATTGGGCTTCATGTCGCCTCCATCAGATGGTCGAGTTCGGAATAGTCGGGTAGCGCGCGATCGATCGCCTGACCTGCGCGCAGCACAATACGGTCATGTTGGGGCCGGGCATAGAATTCGGTCCATTCCCGCGCTTTGAAAATCACCAGATCGGCGGGGTCACCGGGGCGTAGGCCCTGGACCGCAAACCCGGCACTGGCGGCGGGTGTGGCACTGAACGCATCCACCCAATCGGCGCGCGAATGGTCCAAATGGGCGATGCGGGTGGCCTGACGCATGACTTCGACCATGTCCAAATCGCCATAGGCATAGAACGGATCGCGAGTGTTGTCGGACGCGAAACTGACCGCGATGCCCCGGTCACGCATCTCGTGCACCAGGGTCACGCCGCGACCGCGCGGCGTGCCGGGCCCGCGATCTTGCAGGTACAGATTGCACATGGGCAGGCTGACGACACGGATCCCCGCCTTTGCCACCAGGTCCAACGTGCTAAGCGCCCGGGCCTCGTCCTGCGTCGAAAGCGAGCAACAATGGCCCACCGTAACGGGCCCGTCGAAGCCGATCTCCAGCACGGTTTCAGCGATCATCCTCAGGGTTTCCGACCCGGGATCCATGGTCTCGTCCACGTGGAAATCTGCGGCAAGCCCACGATCGCGCGCCATGCGGAAAAAGCCCAGCAACCGGTCCTTCAAATCTGGCACGGGATAGGTGACCATGCCCAGGACGCCGCCATAACGCCGGACGAGGTCGGCGGTATGGGCAAAGGGTCCGTCTTCCGAAAACCCGTCACATCCAATCAGACAAACCGCTTGCAGGTCGATTTTTCCGGCCCAATCCGTCCGAACCTCATCGAAGAGCGGCCATGAGATGTCGCCCTGGGGCGGGATCGAATCCAGATGGGTGCGAATGGCCCGGGTGCCATGGGCATAGGCGCATCGCAGGGAAAACGTCATGCGGGGGCGCAGATCTTCGGCACTCCAGTTTGCGTGATCCGCGCGAACGGTGGTTAACGCGCCCATGAAGGACCCATCGGGGTTGGACGCGCGCGGCCAGATATGGCCCTTGTCCAGATGCGTGTGCATATCCACAAAGGCAGGGAGGACCATGGCGCGGGCCATGTCCACCGACGGACCCGGCGTGTCAGTTAGTTTGCCATCAGCCAGGTGCAGATCCGTCTGGATCAGGTCACCGGGTTGCCCCAAAAGGTGGGCTGGCACAGTGACGTTGGACAAGGTGATCGGGCCGCTGGGCAAGGCGCGAAAGTCCATCAGCCCTCCCGCTTGAGGGCGGATTCATGCCATTTGCGCAACAGCATGTGGGACAGCAGCGATAGCGCCGCAAAGATGAGCACCCCCATGGCCGCCACCAAGGCCAGGGCAGCGAACATGCGGGCAATGTTCAAGCGATAGCCAGCCTCTTGGATGCGGAAGGCCAAGCCTGCGCCCACGCCGCCGGTGCCTGCCACCAGTTCCGCCACGACGGCGCCGATAAGCGACAGCCCCCCGGCGATTTTAAGCCCGCCCAGGAAGTAGGGCAGGGCCGAGGGCAGTTGCAGTATCCAAAGCTTTTGCCACCGCGACGCCCCGTAAATGCGGAACAAATCCCGCAGGTTATGGTCGACCGAGTTCAGTCCCAAGGTCGTCGAAGACAGCACTGGAAAGAACGCCACAATCCATGCGCACAGCAACATTCCGACGGTTTTGCTTTCCACATAGATGAAAATCAGGGGGGCTATGGCGACGACTGGCGTCACCTGCAGGATCACCGCGTAGGGGTAGAAAGATAGCTCAACCATCTTGGATTGATTGAACAAAATCGCGAGGCCAGCACCGCCCAAAACGGCCACGAGCAACGCCAAAAGGGTGATCCGACCCGTCAGCTGCGCCCCTTCCCATAGGATAGGCCAATCGTTTGTCAGGCTGGCCCAGACCCGACCCGGGGACGGCAGGATGTAATGGGGGATCTCGTTCCAAACGACCAGCCGGTCCCAGAGAAAGATCATCAACGCCATAACGGCCACTGGCAGCACGTAACGGGCGGCTTTCTCAAGTTGAACCCGGCGGGCGCGCCTGGCCTCTTCGGCGTCAATGGCGGGCGGTGGGGCGATGTCTGCGGGGGCGGTCATGCGGCCTCCATCGCGTGTTCCAACGCCCGCGACGCGGCGCGGCAATGGGCGGCGTATTCGGCGGAGGTGCGGAAGTCTTCGGTGCGGGGGTAGGGTTCCTCCACACGGACTTCCTCGATCACGCGGCCCGGGCGGGCCGCCATGACGACGATGCGGTCGGAAAGGAAGACGCTTTCAAAGACGGAATGGGTCACGAAGATCACGGTACACCCCACCCGCGCCTGCATGGCCAGTAAGTCATTGTTGAGCTTAAACCTTGTGATCTCATCCAGGGCGGCAAACGGCTCATCCATCAGGATCAGTTTCGGCTGCGTGACCATGGCGCGGGCGATGGAGACACGCATCTTCATGCCGCCCGAAAGTTCCCGCGGGTAGGCGTTCTGAAACTTGTCCAGCCCCACCAACTTCAGCACATCCAGGATGTCGTCCTTAACGGAATTGTACGATTTGCCCTCAAGTCTGAAGGGCAAATGCACATTTTGCACAACCGTCGCCCAGGGCATCAAGGTCGGTTCTTGGAAGACCACGCCCAGATCGCCATCCCCGCGGGGACCGGCCCACGTGATGCGACCCGTCGTCGGCTCCGACAGGCCCGCGATCAGGCGAAGGGCGGTGGACTTGCCACAACCCGACGGCCCAAGCAAAGAAATGAAATCCCCACCGTTCACGTGTAGGCTCAGATTGCTCAGAGCCTGCACGTTACCAGAGAAAACCTTATCCACCCCCTCCAGCCGGAGGAGTTCGGGTCGGTCGTCAATCGGGGCGATCTTCCGCATGGGTTAGGGCTTAATATCCATACCGACTTTTTTGTTGGTGAAGTCGAGCGAGTAGGCGGCCTGCCAGTTCACGTCCGCTTCGATGACGCCAGCATCCACCATCTTCTTAAAGAAATCCTCAACGGTGGCGTCCGACATGGCGCCGATGCCGTTTTCCAGGGCTTCGCCGCTGTCCACGATCCCCTCGGAGATCATCATCGCCTTGGCGAAGTCGATCTTATCCTGGGTCATGTCGGCATTGGCCTCCAGGATCAGCGCGTCTGCGGCGGCGCTGTCACTATAAAGATAGTTGTACCACCCAGTGAGGGAGCCATCGACGAAACACTTTACCGTCTCTGGGTCGTCATCGATCGTCTGCTGCATGGTTTCGATCGTCGTCGCATAGGAGGAATAACCGTTATCCGCGATCAGGAAGACGTTGGGTTTGAACCCGCCTTCTTTCTCGACCAAGTACGGCTCTGACGACAGATATCCCTGCATCGCAAGGCTCGTATCGGCCAGGAACGGCGCCGGATTGAACGTGTAGGGCTGACGCTGCTCCACGGTGAAGCCGTGGGCCGCGATCATCCATTGGTAATAGCTGGTAAAGCCATTGTCGCCGATTAGCAGCGTTTTGTCCTTCAAATCCTCCCAGCTTTCCACATCGGGATGGGCCACCAAGACCTGAGGGTGCTTTTGAAAGATGGCGGCCACGGACACCACGGGAATGTCCTCTTTAACCGCGTTGAACGCTTGCAGCAGATCGCCGCCCATATGGAACTGAATGCGACCGGCCAGCATCAGCGCGCGGTTGTTCACCTGCGGCCCGCCGGAGATGATCTCCACATCCAAACCGCAGGCCGCGTAGGTGCCGTCCGCCACAGATTGGTAGAAGCCGCCATGTTCCGCCTGGGCCAGCCAGTTGGTGCCAAAGGTCACCTGCGTCAGGTGCCCATCGGCCAGCGCCCCCAAAGGCAAAGTGGCCGCGACCATTCCTAAGATAATCGTCTTTTGAGACA
Organism: Pseudomonadota bacterium; assembly: GCA_039817645.1. Classification (GTDB taxonomy): domain Bacteria; phylum Pseudomonadota; class Alphaproteobacteria; order Rhodobacterales; family Rhodobacteraceae; genus Jannaschia. Next base: position 10,551 of record JBCBVM010000044.1, read on the forward strand.
TCCCCAACTCCCGTAGATATGATTTCCCTAACGATGACTTGTTCCCTGCGCGGAGATGAAAAGTTCTCAGCCCCGCGGAACGGACGGCAGGTCGGTCACATGCCCCCTGACGCTTAACTCTAGGGCATGTTGCTTGAAAATCAGGCAGAAGCGAAGGGAAAATGCTGAATCCCTAGACGGCGGGCGTGTGGGGCGGAACATGGGGTTCATGGAAGACCGCAAAACGATTCTGACGCCTGACGGTGCGGCCCCCCCGTTTGGGGCCTATGCCCATGGTGTCGTGGCCCACGGGCCGGGCCGCCTTTTGCTGACGTCAGGCCAGCTTGGCCTGCCCAAGGACGGGGCCTGCCCGGCGGACGTGGCCTCACAGGCGGAAATCTGCTTTGCCACCATCGACGCCATCCTGACCCAGGCGGGCGGCACACGGGCGGATGTGTTGCGGTTGAATGCGTTCGTGACCGCGCGGGACGATTTCCCAGCCTACATGGCCGTCCGTGACCAATGGCTGACCGAAGTGACGAACAAACCCGCCTCTACCCTGGTGATTGTGACAGGCTTCACCCGGCCGGAGTTTCTGGTGGAAATCGAGGCGACCGCCTGGTTGCCCGTAGACTAACGTCGAGGGTTGGCGACACGGTCTGGCCTTGGCCCGGCAGAGTGCGTTAACCACGCGTCCGACTTTAACCACCAATCCGCAACCACGGGGGGTCGATGACAGAGAAGCTGCATGTGTCCCTTTTGGGCGGCCTGCGCGTTGTGTTGGATGGGACCGAAGTGCCCATGCCACCATCGCGCAAGGTTCGGGCGTTGCTGGGCTTTCTGGCGGCCACGGCACGTCCCCATCGTCGCGAGCGTCTGTGCGAGTTGCTGTGGGACCTGCCCGACGATCCGCGCGCCGCCCTACGTTGGGCGCTCAGCAAGCTGCGCCGGATCTTGGACCAAGGCGACGATGTGCGCCTGATGGCCGACCGAGAGCGGGTGGAGTTGAACACCGACCAGTTGGTGATTGACGTGGCCGATGTGCATGCGCGGCTGGCCTGCCCGGCGGAGTCCCTGTCGCTGGCCGAATTAGAACATCTGGCCGGATCCTTGGGAGAAGTGTTCCTGGATGGGTTGGACGGTGCAGGGGGCGCGCCCTTCGCCGCCTGGCTGGAGGTGGAGCGTCAGGACCTGCGCGCTGCGCGGATCAGCATTCTGCAGCGTTTGTGCCAGCACCCGGACCTGACCGCCCAGGCGCATCAAAAGTGGTGCACCGTTCTGACCCGTTTGACCCCGGACCCGGTGCCAGGTCCCGCGGCCATGGCGCCCGCACGGGCCTTCGCCCAGATGCAGGTCCAGGACCGCCCCACCCCGTCGGAGAGGTGGCGACAAGTACGATCGCGCACCCTGCGCACCCAGCGGATCGGGTTTTGCGAGGCCGCGGATGGCGTCAAGATCGCCCATGCCACCGTCGGGTCCGGACCGCCCATCCTGAAGGCGGCGAACTGGCTGAACCATCTGGAGTTTGACTGGTCCAGCCCGATCTGGGGCAAAAGCTTCGAGGCCATCGCCAAGTCCCGCACATTTATCCGCTATGATGAGAGGGGCTGTGGCCTGTCCGATTGGGATGTGGGCGACCTGAGCTTTGACGCGTTCGTGGAGGATTTGGACGCGGTGGTGACCGAGTTGGGCCTGACGCGGTTCCCTTTGCTGGGGATCAGCCAGGGCTGCGCGGTGTCCATCGAATATGCTGTCCGCTATCCGGAACGGGTGTCGGCGCTTGTCCTGTTTGGCGGCTATGCGGCGGGGTGGCGGCATTTGGCCACCGCCCAGGAACAGGCCCGGAGGGAGGCCGTGATCCGCCTGACCGAAGTGGGTTGGGGCACGGACACGCCCGCTTATCGGCACATCTTCTCTCAGACGTTCATGCCCGATGCCCGGCCCGAAGATCTGGCCTGGTTCGATGAGTTTCAGCGCCTGACAACGTCACCGCTCAATGCAGCGCGGTTCCAGGAGGCGTTTGGACAGATTGACGTGCGCCACCGACTGGCAGATGTGCGGGTGCCGACGCTTGTTCTTCATTCCGCAGAGGATCAGCGCATTCCGCTGGAACAAGGCCGCGCCATCGCGTCCGCCATTGCAGGCGCGCAGTTCGTGCCTTTGGACAGTCGCAATCACATCCTGGTGGACCATGAACCCGCGTGGCGCGTGGCCTATGCGGCGATCTCTCGATTTCTGAAGGATGTGTGACGCGGTCGGGCCCCGGCAGACCGTTTGAAAAAAGTTTGAACCGGACCGCACATTCAAACGACAGAGACTTGACTGCGGTGCGGTTAGGGCAAGGATTCCCAGACGGCGTCGCGTATTGAATTCACTGTTACCGGCCTACCCGCCCAGGTGGCCATTTCTGACGGAGGGGCGAAGATGGATGAAGACGATACAATCCTAGCCTATGTGCAAGGTCGGCTGGATGCCTCGGACGCGGCAGCCTTTGAAACGGCGTTGGCCGACAATGCGGACCTGCGGGCGGAGATGGCGACGCTGCAGGCCGTGGGAACGGCCCTCGCCGCCCAAGCGCCGGACCGCGCCGTCCGCGACCGGGGGTGGGCAGCATTGTCGAATGCCATCGACGCAGATCGGTTCGGCACGCCCGCAAATACGAACCAGCGGCCTTCTGTCCTGCAAGCGGCGGGCATTGCGGTTGCCGCCGTCATGGCGTGGCAATTCATTGCCGTGCCGTTTCTGCCCACCCGGCAAGATGCGGGCCTGACCCCGGCAAGCGAGAATGTCCCCGCGGACGGGCCCGTCTTGCGCGTCGCGTTCGTCGATGATGTGCCCTTGGCCGACGTGGTGGCCGTGTTGACCGCCCTTGGCGCCGAAATCATCGACGGGCCCAGCGCCGTCGGTCTGTTCACCATCGAATTCTCCGACGAAGGCACGCTTAACGAGGCGGAGGCCCTGTTCGCAGAACGCAGCGATCTGGTGACCATGGTGTCCCGCCCCTAGGCGTCCAGCCGGCGATTGGCGCATTTCGAAAGCAAGACGCCCGAATTCAACGGTTTGCGCGTCAAAATACCACTGTCCTAACCACGGTGCGGCCTTGCAAACATGTTAAAGTCGGGATCGGGGTATTCTGAGACGGGATGTGCGATGATGGATCAAATTTTTCGACTGATGCCCAAGCTTGGCCTTTGCGGCTGGGCCGGAGGGGCGGTACGCCGCGTGGGCCAGGTGGCCCTGCTTGGGTTGGCCCTGATCCTGGCGGGGTGTGTGGGCGAGGCACCGACGCAGGGCGGGCAACCCTCTCGCGATGTGTTTGACCCGACCGAAATCGTCGCCTTGGTTCCAAATCAGGCGGCGGCGAACCGTGTGAAGACAGGCGCCTCGGCCCTAGACTTTGACCTGCGGGAAGAAGCGGCCCTGGATGCCCTCGACCTGGTGATGCTGCGCTTCACCATCCCAGAGGGGTATACCGGCCAAACCGCCATTGCCGCGCTTGAAGCTTTAGACAGCAACACGACCGCGGGTCTGAACCACGCCTATCGGGTTGCCACGCAAACCGGGTCCAGCCGGTTCGATTATGTGAATGCCTTGGTGGCCTGGCCCGACGGCGGATGCCGCGCGCAAGGCCCTGTCGGGATGCTGGATACGGGTGTCGACCCCGGTGCGGCGCGTGGTCTGGGTGGCACGGTCATCTCCGAAGACTTCATGCGGGGGTCTGCGGCCAGGATGCGCCACGGGACCGATGTGGCGTCTGTCCTGCTGGACCCTGACCGCGTGTCGGGCGGGCAGCTTTACAACGCCGCAGTCGTGGGCCGGATCAGCGGTGGAGAAGAACTGGCCGGTGTCGATGGGATCATGAAGGCCCTGGATTGGCTGGCGGACGAAAATGTGAAACTGGTGAATGTCAGCCTAGCAGGCCCTTACAACAAGCTGCTGGACCGCAGTGTCACCGCAGCTGTGCAAAGGGGCATGACCATCGTCGCGGCGGTAGGCAATGACGGGGCCGATGGACCGCCCCGCTATCCGGCTGCACTGGACAACGTGATCGCGGTGACCGCCGTGGACGCCAACCGAGAGATTTATCGCAACGCGGTGCGCGGGGCCCATGTGGACATTGCCGCACCCGGCGTCGACATTCCCATTGCCGAACGTGGCCGCGTCCGCTTTGTCAGCGGCACGTCCATGGCGGTGCCGTTGGTGACGGCGCGGATTGCGGCGGACCCGTCTTTGTTCGGTCGGGGCGCGGGCCGCATCCGGTCTGCCCTGGCCCAAGGCAGCGAGGATTTGGGGGCACCTGGGTCTGACCCCGTCTTTGGGTCCGGCCTGATGCGTGCCTCGGGCGCCTGCCGCTAAAGCATACACCAAGGCGAAATGCTGGGGGGCACCACGGCCCCCTCCGTTTCCCAGGTGATTCCCCGGGTGTGGCGGGCGCACTTCGCGGGCGTTGCGCCTGTTCAAGAACCGGATCGCCCCATGCGGAACTGGCCCGTGAACGCGCGCCATCGCACCGGGCGCGCCGGAATTTTCACTTAGGCACCAAGTTCGTAGCACACGCCCTAGGGTTGTACGAACGCACAAACGCGGGGCGTCTAGCCCACCGGGCCAAAGTGTCAAACACAATTTACAGTTGTAAATGTAAATCCAGCTGGACATATTTATGCCATCGGTCGAAGTCCTTGGCGCGGCCGTGGACGCGTGAGCGTGGCCATCCGAGACTCCGTGCGGTCATTCTCCGCTCCTAAAGATCAACTTAGGAGGAGATCGGATATGTCCGACGATCCAGAAAAGGTATGGCCCACCGGCTTGACCCTTGGCGAAGCGGAGGAAGTTCACAGCTACCTCATTGACGGCACCCGTGTGTTCGGGGCGATCGCGCTGATTGCGCATATGCTTGTGGCGGTGACGACGCCCTGGCTGGGCTGAGGGAGGGATACCATGAACAATGCGAAAATGTGGTTGGTCGTCCCACCAGCGGTTGGCGTGCCTGTGTTTTTGGGAGCTGTGGCGGTCGGATCCTTCGCGGTCCATGTCGCCGTCCTAAGCAACACGTCCTGGGTGTCTGACTTCCTATCCGGCCAAGAGCTTGGAAGCGGCGACGCAATGGAAGCCGCCGCACTTGCCGCGCCAGAGGCGGCAACGTCGCAAGCGGCCTATGTCGTCGATCTGGACGAACAGGCCCGCGAACTGACCGTGATCTTGCCCGATGGCACAACGGCCAAGGCGGTGTTGCAGACCGACGAAATTCTGGCCTCTGCCGACGGACCACCGCGCGTGATCCACAACTAGAGCGGGTCCACATCTGCGAAAGACGTTGCTTTGGGGCGGCCCCCGCCCCAAGCCCCCCGGACCGGCCTGAACGAGACTGGACATGTTCAACTACCGCGCCTTTGCCTTGGGTAAGTTGCTGACGGTCGCGCCCCGATTTCTGCCGTTTGCGGATGTGGCCACACCAGACGTGCCGTTGCGCCGGTTGCTGCGCCTGTCCCTGTTCCAAGTCACCGTCGGCATGGCGCTTAGCCTACTGATTGGCACCCTGAATCGTGTCATGATCGTCGAATTGAGCGTGCCCGCGACCTTGGTCGCCGGGATGCTGGCGCTGCCGCTGGTGTTTGCCCCCTTTCGCACATTGATCGGGTTTCGGTCCGACACCCACCGCTCCGCCCTGGGGCTGCGGCGGTTGCCTTACATTTGGAAGGGCACGCTGTATCAGTTCGGTGGCTTTGCCATCATGCCCTTCGCCCTGCTGGTCCTGTCCGGCTATGCCGAGGCGGTGGATGCCCCGCGCTGGATTGGCCTGTCTTCGGCGGCCCTGGCGTTTCTTTTGGTTGGGGCGGGTGTACACATGGTGCAGACGGTTGGCCTGGCCCTGGCCACGGACCTGGTCCGGCAGGAAGATCAGCCCAAGGTCGTCGGCCTGATGTACGTGATGCTGCTGCTGGGTATGCTGGTCAGCGCGCTGATCTATGGCGCCATGCTTGACCCCTATACGCCGGGCCGTCTGATCCAGGTCATTCAAGGCACTGCAGTGGTGACAATCATCCTGAACATGGTCGCCATGTGGAAGCAGGAGACGCGGGACCGCAGGCGCGCCCAGGCCATGGCTGTGGCGCCCGATGTGGCGTTCCGGGCGGCCTGGACGGCGCTGATCGCGCGCCCGGGGATGCTGCGCCTGCTGTGCCTGATCGGACTGGGCACCTTTGGGTTCGGCATGGCCGATGTATTGTTGGAACCCTATGGCGGCCAGGCCCTCGGCTTTACCGTGGGGGAGACGACGCAACTGACAGCACTGTTCGCGGCCGGAACTTTGGCAGGCTTTGGCCTTGCATCCCACGTTTTAGGTAAGGGCGGCGACCCATCGCGATTGACCACGCTGGGCGCACTTCTGGGCATTCCGGGATTTGCGGCCATCATCCTGTCCTCGACCGTCCTTGGCGCACCGCTTTTCGTCGCCGGTGTCTTCGCCACAGGGCTTGGCGCCGGACTGTTCGGCCATGCCACGCTGACGGCAACCATACGAAGCGCGCCCAAAGATCAGATCGGATTGTTCCTGGGCGCCTGGGGCGCGGTACAGGCCACCTGCGCGGGCGTGGCGGTCGCGCTGGCCGGAATTGTGCGGGATGTGCTGATGGGCCTGAATGGCTTGGCCGGACTTTCCGCGCACATGCCCTATAATGCAGTGTTCACGGTCGAGATCGCGTTTCTTGCCCTGGCGATCCTCGTCACCATCCCGATGACAGCCCGCCGAAGCTAAACGATCGGCGCAGCCCCCCCGCGCCACCGACCCTAAGGAGGAGAGGTCCTATGACCACGGTAATCACACGCTACTTCGAAACCGCGGAATGCGCGCGCGCCACCAAGGACGAATTGCGGTATCGGCGGAACTTTCCCTCCAACATCGTGCGGGTCTTCGAGACGACTGACGGCCTGACTGACGCGTTGATTGCCGAGAATGTCGAGGCGGCCACGGCCAAAGCCTATGAGACGCGTATGGCCCAGGGCGGTGCCGTGGTTATGGTCTTGGCCGGGTACAAGCCATTGGGCGTGGCGCAAACCACCCGCAATGTGGCCGCGGACAATGGCGCGCATGAATTGGACGGCGTGGTCGAGGAGGTGCGGGTCAAAACGCTGAAGACGCCGGGCCTGTCGATCCTGCCCAACCACCCGCGCTTCCTGACCCGTGACCGGGACCCATCGCGCACGAATTTCCATATGGCGGACTGGCCGATCCCATTGATCAGCCGCCGTAAGCCCAGCACCGTGTCGATCTTGGAGCCGCATCAGCGCATGGCCAACTGGCCCATCCCGCTGCTCAGCCGAAGGAAACCCTATACCGGCTCGATAATTCCCCGCCACGGGCGGATGGCCAATTTCCCGCTGCCCCTGCTCAGTCGTCGCAAGCCCTATACCGGGTCGATCCTGCCACGCCACGGGCGGATGGCGAATTTTCCCATCCCCCTGATCAACCGCCGTAAACCATATACCGGCACCATGATCGGGCGTCACACGCGGATGGCGAATTGGCCCTTCCCCCACCTGATCAATGGCAAGACGGGCACCAACTCCCTCATCCCCGGCGCGCCTCGCATGGCCAACTTTCCCATCCCATTGCTCAGCGACCGAAAACCCTTCACCGGGTCGATCGTTCCCCGCCACGGGCGGATGGCCAATTTTCCGATCCCGCTGATCAGCAAGCGAAAGCCCTATGACGAAACCGCCATCCCCAGGCATGGGCGCATGGCGGATTTTCCCTTGCCCCTGGTCATCCCCCGGGACGACCCGGAGGCGAAGGAGGAGCAGACGGGCTTCTCCCTGTCCAAGGCCCTGGGGTTGCGAACGATCATCCGGCGGTAGCCTGCGGCCATGACCTTCCCTAAAGTGGCCAATGCCGCGCAACGGGAGGGGGCCACGTGACAGACCGAAGGCAGAAGGGAATGGCTGTGCGACAGCAGGTCCTGGGCGAGGCCCATGTGGCCCGGGCCCAAACCGCCACCACAGCGTTCGACCAACCGTTCCAAGACCTGATCACCGAGGCGGCTTGGGGCACCGTTTGGGCCGATGACACCATCACAAGGCGCGAGCGGTCTATGCTGACGCTGGCCCTGCTGGCGGCGACCGGAAATTTCGATGAAATCCCCATGCATGTGCGCGCGACCCGCGCCACGGGCGCCAGCCCCGACGACATTATGCAAGCCTTCCTGCATGTGGCGATCTATGCTGGGGTGCCCAAGGCGAACCATGCCATCAAGCTGGCCAAAGCGACCCTGGCCGAATTGGATCAGGACACGGCATGACTGATCCCGTTTCATTTGCGCCGCCGGATCCGAAGCGACAGCCCCCTGCCCTGACGCCCGCCTACAAATCCACCGTCCTGCGGTCCCCGCGCGCCCCGCGCCTTGCCCTGCCTCAGACGCAGGCCGAAGCGACCGGACCAGTATTCGGCCATGGCGATATCGATCCGGGCGACAATGACTTGATCCAGAATTTCGCCACCACCGGCGATCCGGTGGGGGAGCGTATTCTGATCCATGGCCGTGTCCTTGATGAGAATGGCCGCCCTGTCCCCCACACCCTGATCGAGATCTGGCAGGCCAATTCCGGCGGTCGGTATCGGCACCGCAGCGATACGTATCTGGCGCCACTCGATCCCAATTTCGGCGGTTGCGGGCGCGCCTTGACCGATGGGGACGGCGCATATGCCTTCCGCACGATCAAGCCGGGGGCCTATCCTTGGCCCAACACCGACAACAGCTGGCGACCTGCCCATGTGCACTTTTCGGTCTTTGGGACGGCTTTCTGTCAGCGCCTGATAACGCAGCTCTATTTTGAGGGCGATCCGTTGATCCCCCTTTGCCCCATCGTCCGGACGGTCCCCGACCCGGACGCCATCGACCAGTTGACGGCAAAGCTGGACATGGCGGCCACGGTCCCGTTCGACATGATCGCCTATCGGTTCGACATTGTTCTCAGGGGCCGGGCATCGACCCCGTTTGAGACCCGACCGGAGGGGAATTGATGACCAAGCACCCGTTCCCCTTGCGCCAAACCGCGTCGCAAACGGCGGGGCCCTACGTGCATATCGGGTTGGCGCCTGGCGCGGCAGGCTTTGCGAGCGGCCGACCCGACCTCGGCGCCCAGATCATCGGCCCGGACACCAAGGGAACGCGGATCCGGGTCGAAGGGTGCGCCCATGACGGGGCGGGCGCGCCGATCCCCGATGCCATGATCGAGATATGGCAGGCGGATGCGGATGGCCGCCATGTCCAAACACCCGCAGGACCGCAGGACCCTTTCCGCGGTTGGGGCCGCGTCGTCGCGGATTTCCAGACCGGAGCCTGGGCCTTTGAGACGATCAAACCCGGGCCTTCCGTGGACCCGGCTGGTCAGATGCACGCACCCCATATCAACCTCTGGCTGGTGGCGCGGGGGATCAATATGGGGCTGCATACGCGGCTCTATTTTGACGATGAGGTCGCAGCGAACGATGCGGACCCGGTGTTGCAGCAGATCAAGGCGCGCCGCCGCGCCACGCTGCTGGCCCGGCGTCAGGGGCAGAGGAGCCTGCCCGCCTACCGCTTCGACATCCACCTGCAGGGGGATGCCGAGACCGTGTTCTTCGAGGGTTAGCGCACCATGGGCTCCCCATGCATCATCTGCGTCGCCATCACCGGGTCTTTGCCGCGGAAGACCGACAATCCGGCCGTGCCGATCACCGTGTCAGAGCAAATCGAAAGCACCCAAGCCGCGTTCGAGGCCGGCGCGTCCATTGCCCATTGCCACGTGCGCAACGATGACGAAACACCGTCCAGCGACCCTGAAAAATTCGCCCGGTTGCGGGACGGTCTGCGCGCCCATTGCCCCGGCATGATCGTCCAGTTTTCCACAGGGGGCCGATCTGGCGCGGGCAAGGCGCGGGGCGGAATGCTGCCCTTGCGCCCGGACATGGCGTCTTTGACGGTGGGGTCCAACAACTTCCCAACCCGTATCTACGAAAACCCGCCCGACCTTGTGGACTGGCTCGCTACAGAGATGCGCCGCTACGACGTCACGCCAGAGGTCGAGGCGTTCGACCTGAGCCACATATTCCAGGCGCGCAAGATGGCAGACCGGGGCGACTTGCCCGCGCAACCCTATATCCAGTTCGTGATGGGCGTCACCAATGCAATGCCCGTCGATCGGGACGCGTTCGATTTCTATGTCCGCACCACGCAGCGCCTGTTCGGGGCAGACACCCCCTGGTGCGCGGCAGGGATCGGGGCGGGGCAACTGGTTCTGAACGACTGGTCCATCGCGGCAGGCGGGCATGCGCGCACGGGCTTGGAGGACAATATCCGTTTGGACAAATCCACCTTGGCCCCGTCCAATGCCGCCCTCGTCCAACGCACCGCAGAGCTTTGCGCCGCCCACGGCCGCCCCGTCGCAACCCCAGCCCAAGCGCGCGCGATCCTAGGTCTGCGTGCGATGGACTGAACGGGGGGGCGCCAATGGTGTCCGTACTCAGATGCAGACAGCGGCGGGCATTTCTGCGGTCGACAGGCCATCCGCAATCGGCCCAAGGTGGAAGGGGTGATTCCGACGGACAACGCAACTGAGCAGGATGTGAACGTGGGAACTCAGACTCTCGATCTTAGCTCTGCGGCAGCGGTGGTTGTCTTGCGTTCCGGTTTCATATCAGGACGCGTCCATTGTACTTTCCAGAAACCGATTGAGCATGGCCACTGACCGATGCATCTGGGTCGGCCGGTTTCAGCTGGCCGATGGGCGGGACATACGCGGCGCCGCGATGGCTGCCGATCAGACGCAGTTCCGGACCTCCATCATAGAGGCCCTGATTCGACGCTTCCAGGTTTTGGATCGTGTGATCGAAGCCTCCCCCCTAGGGCCAGCAATCGCTTCGGACCAAGCGGCGGAAGCGCTGGCGCTGCAAGTGCTGCGTTCGGGTGCGCCAGCAATTGAACACGCTGACAATCCTCCGACGGCGTTGGTGGCGGATCGCCTGTTGGGCCTTGAACCACTTGACGCCCAATTTGGAGTATACCCTTTGCGGACAGTTCCCGAACAGTTGGAGGACTGGCTATACCCCAATGATCAGGCAACTCTCTTCGCGGTGATAGACGGCTCAAAGGTCGAAGGCTTGCCTGATCTTTTAAGTTCCTTGGGCCTGACCCACCGGAGCCTTTTTGCCGGGGATGCGGTTGAAGAATACGGAAGCTCTGGCCCATGGCTCGTCGCACTCGAACGGGATAGCATCCTGACGCGTCGGCTATTCACAAAGTTGCCGGACGACGGGATCGGGTTCGGTCTTTGGGATGCAGCGCCCGCAATCTTCATCCGAACCTTGATGACGCCCGATGCGTTGCGCCACCACTTGCGACGGTTTCTGCGGGTTCCCCTCGAAAACGGCAGCTGGTCCATGTTTCGCTTCTATGATCCGGTTGTTTTCGAGGCGTATCTGAGCGGAATTGCCGACTGGCCCATCAGGCTACGCCATTGGTTCATGACGGCTGATGGCGAAAGGATCGAACGCGTCATTGCCATAACGGGCGCGGGCCAGGCATCTTTCTTCGACTTTGACGAAACGGCCCTTCCTCCCGAGGTGACGGAGGAGCCGAGACCGGCATTTCGACTGACGGATCGAGACCGCATACCACTGCGCGCATTGGTGCGGCGAAACAACATTCAGTCCATGGCGCGGGACCTAAAATCCCTTCTGCCGGAGGTCTTCGATGGTCGGTCGCAACAGGACGTAGACCAATCCGTGCACCTGACCGTGGCCCGCCTTCAGCCCTATGGAATCACGCACTGCGCGGACCTGCTGCTGTTTGCGGGGTGGGACGGTCTTTTCGGGCATGATTTCGAACACCGAGATGGGACGGGGTATCTTGCGAGTATTCTGAGGAGCAACCAAGATGGTCGTCGGAAGGCGGCGCTTGTGAAGGCTGCGCTCAAAGGTGGAGTTATCGGCTGATGCCACAGGACCTTACATCCGGAACCATGTCCGCCGACGCAGTTTCCAGCCGCCTCTCCCACACCGCCGGAGAACGTTACAGCTACGACATTGAACGAGAATGCGAGACCTGCACCGGATGGGTTCGGGTCTCAGCGCGCTACAACAACTCCTGGCGCACGCCGATGTCGGGCGCCCGGTTCCAGCTTTGGTTGAACGACGAGCTGCTTGAGGAGGGCCGCCTCAAGACGATCCGCGACCTGTCCAAATCGCCGGGGGACCCGCTGACCCCGGAAGAACGATCCCTTCTAGGCACATTTACCAAGCCGGACGTCCCGCCCGGCACGATCGACTTCGTCATACTCGAAGAGGCTTCGGAGGCGCAGGTACAAGCCCTCGAAGATCAATGTGTCGAGCGGACGGCCAGCCTTGTCCAGGGATGGCGCGCGCAATACGCAGACCGCTGGGCGGAGTGGGATGCCGCCGATGCGCTGCGGCGAACCGAGCTGATTGCGATCAACGCGGGCCAAGGATTCCAAACCGGTGTGGGCCGTTGGATCGAGGAAGAAAAGGGCTTCTTCGAAGGCATTGGCGACCTGTTGGCAGAGGCCTGGAACGCCATATCAGAGGCCTTGGGCGAATTGGCGACCGCTCTCCACCCGGACAATATCGGGGCGACCGCCCAGGCAGTATGGGACGGTGCACGACAGACGGCCAGACAGGCGGGCGACATGATCGCCAGTTTGCCGGAGGCCGCGCGGGAATTTTACTCCGGCACAATCCTGATCATCGAGAACATGAGTGCGATCGTGACGTTTCTTGACGGTTTCGTTCGGGGCGACGTTCGCAAGGTCGAGGATTTCGTGACCAACACCCTGCCGCTTCTGGTGGAAGACGATGCCGTCGCCGCAGAATGGGCCACGTTCATCCGCAACAATGCCGATGCCTGGCAGCTTGTGATCGAAGTTGTCGGCTATACCCGGGGCCCGGCACTCTTGATGGCTTCGGTCGCGGGGATCGTGGGCGCGATCCCGCCACAGGTCTGGGCGAATTTCGGCGTGGCCTCGGTCGCGGTTGTTGCAATCGAAATCGCAGTCAGCGCCTTGATCGGCTTCTTGGTCACGGCCGCAACCGCATTCAGTGGCGGCAGCGCGGGGCCTGCGGCCCTGGCGGTTATCGTGGGTCGGGCCGCCAAGTGGGGGCGAATGAGCAGCCGGGCCGCAAGATCGATCGGGACGCTTCTCCGTGCACTGGACGAAATCATGGAGATGATTATCGAGCTTGGCGACCTGTCCAAAAAGGCCCGGCGCCGGATGACGACCCAACAGGGGCGCCGCCGGGGCGGGACCAATCAGGAAACCCGGCAGGATCGGGATGACGGTGATGGCGATGGGAAATGCCGTATCTGTGATAAGGAACTCGGCGAACGTGGGCATCCGCGACGCACGCCCGATGACCGGGACGGAATAACGGCGCGAAGTGGGTCGGCCCGAAGGACGGACTATGCCTCCGCCGGCGGTCGTTACAGCGACGGCAGCGTGGGCGCGGCGATGAAGACGGCACAGCCGACGACACACCCGATCCATCGGGGCGTGACGATGACACATCATCACCTGTTGATGATTAACAGTGTCAACCGTCTCTCCTGGTCGGGGAAACTCAAGCGGCTCGGATACGTAATCCACGACCCCGCGAACCTCGTGCTCATGCCAAACCACCATTTCGGTGCCTGCCACCTTGAGGTCCAGTCCCATACATCACGCCACACAACCGCCAGCCGTCCGACCGGAGCGACGATGATCTATGACACGGCAATCGACGCAGCCATGGGGCGCATCCGCCGCAAGATCAGGCAATCCGACTACTGCCGCGGATCCTGGCGGGAGATCCAGCGAGACATGAACCGCGAAAGTTCTCTGATACTCACGCATATCCGCTCCTTCGCCATCATGATCCAAAGCGACAATGACGTCTTCCGGCCCGGCAACGCAGGCTGTGGGTTCTGTGGGGGCTTACGCGACCACGGACCAGGGCAATCCGACACCCTACGATTAAATCATCCGCAACAAAGCCGCGCGCGCGCCGAACGCATCGCCTATCCGAAATCGGGCCAATGGGCCCTCGCCACTGGACGGTAACCGCGATGGAAAACGATCCCACCCCCGACTACCTGTTTCTTGCCCCGGACATCCGCGAAGATGAAGATGGGGCCGTCCGCTGGCCATACATCCGCCGCGATGACAGTCAGGACCTCGACTGGTGGAGTGAGGAACCCTTGAGCCCGGGAAAGCCGGTCGATTTTTCAGCCGACCCGGCCTATCCCCACGACGAGGACATCTTCCGCGCGATGCGGGTGGCGGTTGTCGGCGGGTTTCCCCTTCTGCGGCCTGGCCTCGAGGGCGTCCTGCGCCCGTTTGCCCCGCCCTCGGCACAGTTGATCCCATCCTACGTCAAGACCGGTCGCAGCCGCTACGATTGGGACGAGGATTGGCTGCTCCTCCACCTTTGGGAAATGCGCGATGTCGTCGACCGGGCGCGGTCTTCGCCGACGATGGTGGAGGGGGAGGCCTTCGGAACCTGGGACAGCATTCGGCTCGACCCAGACGCCATGGGCAGACTTGGACCGGAGGAACGGAGCATTGTTCGCCTCGCCTCCGATGAAGAGGATTTTCTTATTTTCCATCGAAGCATGGTGGAAAGACTTCTGGACTTCGGTCTTGCCGGTGCGCTCTTCGTGCCCCTGCAATTCTACGCACCTGCCATGTCATTCATCCGCGAGCATCGGCGCGAGATTGACCAAATCAACGGTCCAGTGTGAGGCGGCCCCAGACTTGTAACGACCTGCCGCGCTCGGGTTCTGGCCGCTGATCTTGCGGCTAACGGGTGACAGTATGCGGTTGTTCCTGCGCTTGCGCTAAGAGATGTGGAACGTTGGAGTAGCCCCCTGAAAGTGGTCCACCAACTGGGATAGATTGGTCCCGCAAATTGGAGGATCAGCGATGGCTGGAAAAAGAGAGAAGCCCGAAGAGATCGTATCGAAGCTTCGGCAGGTTGAAGTTCTGCAAGGACCAGGGGCGACGATTGCCGAGGCGGTGCGCCAGATCGGCGTGACGCAGCAGACGTTCTACCGATGGCGTAAGCTGTATGGCGGGATGCAGCGGTCACAGCTTGCGCGCCTGAAAGAACTGGAGAAGGAGAACCAGCGGCTGCGACGCGCGGTGTCCGACCTGACGCTGGATAAGCTCATCCTGACCGAGGCAGCCAGGGGAAACTTCTGAGCCCTTCGCGTCGCCGCAAGTGCATCGACCATGTGCGGCGGGAGCTTGGCGTATCGGAACGCCGCGCCTGCCGCACACTCGGGCAGCACCGATCCACGCAACGCAAAGTGCCCCAGGGCCGGGCCGATGAGCAGCATCTGACCGACGACATCATCGAACTGGCCGATCAGTACGGGCGCTACGGCTATCGCATGGTGACCGGCCTGCTGAACAACGCTGGCTGGCATGTGACACCATTGCCCGGCAGGCGATTTGCAAAGCAAATCTGCCGAGAGGGGACAAGCGGGTCGAACGCATCTGGCGACGCGAAGGGCTGAAAGTCCCACAGAAACAGAAGAAAAAGCGACGGCTCTGGCTGAACGATGGGTCTTGCGTGCGTTTGCGGCCAGAACGTCCAAACCATGTCTGGTCCTATGACTTCGTCCAGGACCGCACTGCTGACGGGCGCATTTATCGGACGCTGAACATCATCGACGAATACACAAGGGAGGCGCTCATGATCTGCGTCGATCGCAAGCTCAACTCGACCGATGTGCTGGATGCACTGACAGACCTGTTCATCCTCCGTGGCCCGCCGGAATACATAAGATCCGACAATGGCCCAGAATTTATCGCTCAGAAGGTCCGCGATTGGATTGCCGCTGTCGGCGCTAAGACGGCCTACATTGAACCAGGCAGCCCATGGGAGAACGGGTACTGCGAGAGCTTCAATGCCAGGTTCCGCGATGAGTTGCTCAACGGCGAAATCTTCTACAGCTTACCGGAGGCCCAAATCCTGATCGAGCAATGGCGTATCCACTACAACACGGTCAGGCCGCACAGCGCATTGGGCTATCGCCCACCCGCGCCGGAAACGATCGTCCCGATGGACCAGAGGCCCACAATGCACTAACAA
>JBCBVM010000045.1:0-26479 GCA_039817645.1 Pseudomonadota bacterium
AAAGGCACCTATGGCGCAGACCTTCGGCAGCCAAACGCTCCGGCAGGTTCGGAAAGCGGGCGGCATCGACCACCGCAAACAGGTCCAGGCCCGTCGCCGCAGCCGTCGCAAAGCACGGGGCCAAGGCGTCGGGAACCTGCCCGCGCGGCGCATCCGCATCCAGTGGCGCGAAATCGGCGATCCGTTCGAACGACAAAAATGTGGGTCCCCAAGGTTCCGTTAGGGCAGGGTAACAGCCCTGCGCCCCGTGCCAAGACCCCTACCGTCGACGGGACCGGTCAACACATGCGGCGTGTCGCGGAAGGATGTCCGGCCCCGCCCCGTGATCTATTGATGTTTCTCTTGCGCGCCGCCCGGCATCGCAAACCGATGTGTCGGGATTTCCGCGATGGCCGTGATCTCCACAAGCAACCGCGCGTCATAGAGCGATGCGACTTCCACGGAGGTCGTCACGGGATACGGCGGTTGGAAGAACCGGGCCCGTATTTCACCGCACGCCATGAACGCGCGTATGTTTGTCGTGAACTGCTGCAGAGACAGGACATCACTTGGTGTCCCGCCCATGGCACCCAGGATGTCGGAGATATTCTGCAAGACCTGTTGGACCTGTGCCGCCATATCACCGTCGCCAACAATCTCTCCGTCAGGCCCAAGCGCGACTTGGCCTTTCAAATAAACAACCCGTCCATCCCCGCCGATCACCGCTTGGGAAAACGCGCCGAAGGGGCTCCACACGGTGGGGGGGTCGAAACTTCTGGCCATGGTCGCGTGCTCCCGCTCGATGGCGCACCGCGCCTGCCCGCGCAGACTATCCCAGGCATTGGGCCGCGCGCAAACGACGGGGTTTTGCGAAAGCCGGGTGTGCTGCGCCGGATGGCGATTTTCGCGTAGATCCGACGGTCACGTGCCCCTCGGCCCAAGGGGGCGGATCACCAGCACCTGCTCCGCCCCGAAACGGTGAAACCGGCGCGCCTCCGTGAAGCCGAGGCGCCGCAGAAGGCCCAGGGATCGCAGATTGGCCGCTTGGGTTTCGGCCACGGCACAGGGCGCGCCGCAGGGGTCCTGCGCCCATCGCAACACTTCGGACACGGCCTCAAAGGCGACCCCCGCTCCCCAGACCTTGGGCGCGAACTGATACGAAACCTCCGCCCCGGCGGTTTCCGCGTGCGGGCCCAGGAAAACCAGGCCAACCGGATCACCGTCGCGGGCCACACGCCAGACGGCTGTTTCCCCCGCAGGGGCCAAATACCGATCCATCACGACCGCGGCCGCAGCCCCCATGACCGGCCCGCCCAGATAGCGGCGCACGTCCCTGTCTTGCAGAAGGCCAAGCACGAAAGCGCGATCCCTTCGGCTGAGCGGCTCCAGATCCAGGTGAGCGGTACGGAGAGCCTTCGGCGTCATTTCCCTGCTGTCCAAAACCACAGCGTCGTCCAGCGCGCCGCCAAGACGCCCAGTTCCAGGCGCGACGTGGACACATCGCCCGGGTCCGCCATCACGTCGCATCCCCCACCACCTGGTCCACCAGGTCCACGAACAACTGCACGGCGGGGTCCACGGGCGCGGGCGGGGTCGCTTCGACGCGGGCCACGCTTTGACCCGCGCCGCGGCGGACGCGGCCCATTTTGCGGTCGGCCCAGGCCCGCAAATCGGCGACATCATAGTTGCGCAAGAACGGGTTTGCCCGGACGACGGCGTTGCCCATCAGGTCGCGGATGGTCTGGCTGGTGGGGGCCGACAGCACTTTGTCCGCGCCCCCCGGTCCCAGGAAATGCGCCAGGTACAGGCGGCCTGGCGTGATGGCATGGCCACGGGTGCGCAGGTAGCTTTCATTTTCTTGCGCCAGGCGCGTCACCATTTCACGGCTGAGCGTGGGATCGAACCGAAGGGCCAAAAGGTCCCCCCTCGACAGGGTCGCCGCCAAGTCGGGCCGATAGGTCCGCATCATGCGCAGCCACGTGCTCTCGATGAATTGCCCAAGGCCCGTGGCCGTCGAGAGCGGGTTCTTGGCGCGCGCATTGCCTGCGGATTCGACCTTGATGATTTGCGACACCAGCGCCTCGACCGCGCCCGACGATTCGACGACGGGGGCGGCCTCGGTCACCAACCGCTGCGCCCCGGTCAAAAGGGGCATGGGGTCCGTTGCTTCCCCGCCAATGCGGGTCTCAAAATGCAAATGGGGGCCGGTGGACCGCCCCGTGGTGCCCACTTGCCCGATCACCTGGCCCGCTTGAACCACATCACCGACCGCCTGCCCGGGTGCGAATTTGTGCAGATGGGCATAGCGCGTCTCCAACCCGCCTTCATGGGCGATGGCGACCAGGTTGCCATAGCCGCCCGCTTTGCCGCGCCGAACGATACGACCTGCGGCGGCGGCCCGCACCGGCGTGCCTGTGGGTGCCGCCCAGTCCACCCCGGCATGGAGGCGCACCGTCTTCAGGATCGGGTGGTTGCGCGGGCCAAAGCGCGACGTCAGCACCCCCTCCACCGGCGTCAGGATCGCCGCGCCCGCTTGCTTGGCCCTGCCGGGGATATGACAGCGGAAGCCTCCCTCCTCGGGGTTGGGCACGACATAGCACCGCCAGGATCCCGACGGCCCGCGAAGGGCGGCGTACATCAACTGCCCCTCGGCGGTGCCATTGGGGCCGTGGGCCCCGGCAAAGGCCATCGTGATGCGGTCGCCTTCCTGCGCTGTCTTCTCCAAATCCAGATCCTGGGACAGAAGACCGGTGAATGTGCCCGCAAGGTCGGACGGGACGCCACCGCGCAGCGCGGCGGAATAAATCGCATCCATCAAACGGAACGTATCGGCCGACGCGTCCCCGTCGCCCCCCGTTAGCGCAGCAAGGCCCGCATCGGCCCATGGGTTGGTCGAGGCGATCAATCCGCCCGGCCCCTGCCCCACCGTGCCCAAATACCCGTCCGGGCCATAGACCGACAGATGGGACAAGGTCACCGCGCTGCCCTGCGGACGCAGGCGGAGGGCCAAAACCGCGCCCCGGTCCAGCGCGCCCACATCGGGCAAAAGGGCCGTGACTTCGGACGCCACGCGGTCCCCCGCCGCGCCCAAGGGGCTTTCCGCCAACAACTCGGAGAGTTTGCGCGGCTGCTCGGCCCGGAGGACCACATCCTCGTAAAGGGGCGCGCGGGACGGCTCCCTCCGGGTGAAGGTCAGACTGGTTTCTTCGACGATGGCGGGCGTAGCGCGGGCGGCGGGGGTGGCGCGCACGTCTTCCAGGCCCGCAATACGTGTGCCATAGCTGTCGTCCCCCTCGGCCTCGGACCCGTCGGGCGGTGGGTCCAACTCCAGCCCGGCCAAGGCGGCCATGGCAGCGGGGTCGGCCATGGCCTCCCGCAGGGCCTGCGCCGCCGCGTCCTGCTGCGCCTGGAGGAAGGCGAACTCTTCCCGGCTGCTGGGCAAAGTCGTCATCAACCGGCTTTCCGTCACCACCAGGGCATCCTCCAGGATCGACAGACGCTCCGGGGCGGGCAGGCCGAACCGCGCCACATCCAGCACGCCGGGGCCCGCGGTTTTGCGCACCGTCTCGCCCCCATCTTCGGGGGGCAGGCGCAGCAGGGTCGGGTCGCCGGGGATGTTCAGGAACGCGTTGCCCCGGACGACGGGCGCCACCACGATCTCCTGCTCGACCTGGACCAGAACCTCGTCCGCGTCACTGGCCACGCGCCACGCATCCCATTGGGCGGCCAAACGATCGGGCGTATCGGTCAGGGTCCATAGCGCGGTGATCAGGGCCACAAGCGGCAGCCCGCCAAACACCCCCACGCGCCGGGCAATCCGCCGGGCCCGACGCCAACGGGCGCGGGACCGGGCCGCCCGGAATTGCGGGTCAACTTTCATCCCCTAGCGGAACACCCCGTTGAACGTCGATCCGCTGATGCGCCCACCATTGCCGCCACTGCTTGCTGCGGGTTGCTGGGCGCGTTGGGGCGCAGGCTGCGCGCGCCGGGGCGCGGCGGCGGCGTTGGACCGGGCCGGGGCGGCGGCACGGCGGGTGGTCCGCGTGCCCCCTGCATTGGCCGTTGGCCGCGGCGCCCGGACCACCGGGGCCGGGCAGGTGATATCTTCGCGCAGGATCACATCGCGGAACAGGTCGATGCTGGCTTCTCGCGTGGGGGCTGCGCTGCCCCGTTCGGCATAGTACCGGTCCACCGCCGCACGGGACCCATTGCCCCAATCCCCGTCAATGCGCAGGCGGTAGCAGGCCATGCGTTGCAGGATCTGTTGCAGGCTTGTGGGCAGCGCGTCGGGCGCCGGATCAAACGCGCCCGATGCCACAAGCCCGGCATAGGCCTCTGGATCGTCGGCGCGCATGCGTTCGCGGGCGTCGAACGTGTCGGTGTCAAGGCCGTTGCCCGACAGGATGCCCGCATCGTCGGACGGCGCCTCTTCCCCATCTTCTCGGATAACGCCCACGATGATGGAGGGGCGCGGCAACCCGTCGGGCGTGGCCCGCGCGCTCAGAAGGGCAGCAGGCTGGACCAGGGACACAACGCTCAGCGTCCCGCCGGTCACAGGTTGCGCGGCGCCCACGGGGCCAGGGAAGGCGACGGGCCGCACGCCAAGGGTGGCGGGTTGCACGGCCATGCTGGCGGCACCGATGACAACGGGTTGGGCGGACCGGCGCGGCGCCGCAGCATCCGTCAGCGGGGCCATCGTCCCGATTTGAAAGACGCCTGCCATCCCCGCAGACATAGGCGCGCCGGTCTTTTGCAGCCCATCCTGAAGGGCGCGGGCCATGGGCATGTCCGGTGCGGCACAGCCATCGTCGGTCGCCAGGGGCGCCACGACCGAGACATCCGGTGCCCCGTCGTCACCCGTTGGCCAGGTGGCACAGCTTTCCGACACCACCAGCACAGAAGCAGCGCCCCGGCGGCGCATCTCGGTGGCCGCACGCATCACGGCGGCCCCCTGATCCGGGTCCATCTGACCGATATGAAGCACGATCTGCACCCCGCGCGGGGCGGTCAGCACAGGCAGGGCCCCTGTCCCGTCCCAAACTTGGCGCGACACGTCATACCCGGCTTCCAGAAACGCGCGGCTGAGGGTCGGGGCGCCCTCTCCGGCGGGGGCAAGGAGGTACGCCAGACGCCCCTCCGCCATCCCAGGCAGGACGGACGCACAGAACAGCGACGCCGCCAGTGACAGCCGCGTCCCCATCGTCTTCCAGGTCATCCGCTGTGCCATCCAAAGACCTCTCCCGTGGGGGCAGTCTACCCGATCAAACGGCAAATCCAAGGCCGCGCGACCCCATGCCCCGTCATTCGGGCAAAGGGGCCAGAAACAATCGCCAGGCCCGCGCCTCGCCCGTGTCCACCTCCAGGAAGCGGGCGTCCAAATGACCGCGGAGCACACAATCCTGACGCGCGCCGCCGATGCGAAATTTCTCGGGGCCGACGCATAGGGGGACCGCCCCTGACAGCAATTCCCGTCCGAACACGTCCAACGCGAAAACATAGACATTGCGCAGGTCCAGCGGCTGCCGGATGACTTGGGCGCATTGGTTCGGCCCGATCTTCCACCAGCCTTCGGTGGTCACGTCACCGCCCGCCTCGGTCCCGATGGCCACATTGGCCACGTCAAAGGTGCGGTTGCAGATGGTGAACGCGGCCTGCGCCGCGCCTGCGGCCAGGGTCGTCCATGCCACGCAAACGGCCATCACCAAGCTGTTTCGCAAACGTCCTCTCCCGCGTGGGGCAAAAATCGCTTAGACTGCGTGTAAATAATGCAAGAGGTCACGTCCATGATCCGTCCCCTTCTTATGGCAGCTTGTGCCCTGGCCTTGGCCTGTGGCGGGGCGTTTGCCCTGGCCCGCGGCTATGGCGCTGCGGCGCAGCTTGACCGGACCCTGGACCCGATGGTTCCCGCCCTGCGCCCCCTGTCGAGCCAGAAGACCGCACGCAAGGCCGCACCGCCGGACACATCCGGCGCGCCCGCCACCGCGGACCCGGAGACATTGCAGACGTCCTTGTCCAGCAGGGCCTTCCCTGTCCCCGACCTGAGCGACACGCGTGCCCGCGACCCGGCCCGCCCCGGCGCACCGGCCCTGTCGGACCGGCCCACGCGGCGCCCGGCACAGCTTGCCCTGCCAAAGGTCCCGACCGCCTTGCCCCAGGCAGAGGCGCCCCTTGTCCAGGCCGCGCCCGCGCCCACCGCGCCTGGCGGAGCGCCAGCCAGTGGCCCGGCCGATGTCTGGGCCGTGGGCGTCTACCGATAAACGGCCAAACCGCCGGGCCACGCGCAGAACTGGCTTGACCTCACCCCGTGCATCGGGTCCGTTATGGGCGCAACGGGCGGATTTCCGCCCATCCCACGCCGCCTTCTGTCGGAGTTCTGCACATGATCCGCTGCCTGGTTTTCGCCGCTCTGACGGCGACCCTGCCCACATCCCTTTTGGCCCAAGACGGCACCGCCGCCGCCCCCGAGACGGAAGCGACGCGCACGTTCTCCCTTGAGTTGAACAACGCGGCCACCGTTGAGGGGGGCATTTGCCAGTTGACCTATGTCGCCACCAACAACAGCGGCGAGGATTTGTCCCAGGCCGCCTATCAGGTGGGGTTTTTCGACAGTGCGGGCATCGTGCGCCGTATCCTGGTGTTGGACTTTGGCGCGCTCACACCGGGGAAGACGCGGATTGTCTTGTTCAACCTGCCCGATCAACCCTGCGAGGACCTGTCCCGCATCGTGGTCAATGACGTGGCCCAATGCGCCTTGGCCGATGGGGAGGTGTCGGACCTCTGCTCCGTCGGGCTTGAGACCACATCCCGCACCGATATCGCTTTCGGCCTCTGATCCATGCCCTTCGGATTAGACCCCATCACGCTTAGCGTGTTCGCGTCCCTGGCGGCCTTGTCGGTCGCGGCGCTGACGGTCTGCTTGTTTAAGGTGCTCCAGTTCCGCCGCTTGGGCGTCGGCCAGGCGCGCAAGGCGGATGCCATCTTGGACGCGTGGCTGGGGGGGCGCCCAGACGAAGCCGCGCGGGCCGCGCGCACCCGCGACAGTGTGGGCGCTCGCGTGCTGGAGGCCGTGCTGTCCGCCCTCCGCGCCCGGCCCAATGACACCGCCTATGCCGAGGAGTTGGGGCGCAACGCCGCCCTCCATGAGATGGGGCTGCTGTCCCGCCGGATGCGCGTCCTAGAGGCGGTGGTCCAGGGCGCCCCCATGCTGGGCCTGCTGGGCACGGTGATTGGCATGATCGACGCGTTCTCCACCCTGTCCCTGGCCCAGGGCGCGGTGGACCCGGCCCTTTTGGCGGGGGGCATCTGGACCGCGCTGACCACCACAGCCGCAGGCTTGGCCATTGCCCTGATCACCTATTTCATCGCGACCTGGCTCGAAGCCCGGATCGAGGGCGAGCGGCAGATGATCGAAGTCGCCGTGTCGACCGCGATCCATGGCCGGATCGAGACCGGATAGGCCGGGCCCGTCCCATGGCCGCAGGCAAACCCCTTCTGCCGCCGGGCAAAACGCGCGGCTACCGCTTTGCGCTGACGCCCTTGGCCGATGCCATGTTCCAATTGCTGATCTTCTTCATGCTGGCCTCAAGCCAGGTGCCCTATTCGCTGTTGACCCTCAAGGCAGGCGCGGGCCCGGGGCGGGGTCCCGGCGCGGCGACCCCTGCGCCAGGGCAGGATGCGGCGCTGTGGTCGGTGGATGCGGGCGCCGTGGTCGCGGGCGGGCAACGGTTTAACTTCGACGCCCTGCCGGACTTGGCCGCCGCCCTTATCGCCTCCGAGGTCCCCGTCGTCGTCCTTTTGGCGCGGGACGGGGCGCGAGTGCAGGACCTGGTCGCGGTGACCGAAGCCTTGACCAGCGCGGGCGTGCCAGCCGTGCAGATGGCCCGGATCGGGGGCACCCCATGAGCCGCCTGTTGCCTGCCGCGCGCAAACCAACCGGCCTGGATGTGTCTCTGGCGATTGTGAACATCGTCCTGCTGTTGATTTTCTTCTTCCTGGCCACGGGCCGGTTGCTTAACCCCGTCGGGCCCGACTTGGACCTGTCGGAGACGACGCAATTGCCGCTGGACACCCTGCCCTCTCCGATCCTGGTGGTCGATACGGACGGCAATTGGCGGTTGGACGGCGCGCCCCTGGCCCCGGAACTGCTGGCGGCGGCCATCGACACGTTGGATGCGCCGGTCACCTTGCATCTGCTGATGGACCGGGGCGCCCCGGCGGGGTCCTTGCTGGACCTGGTGGCGCGCCCCGAGTTGGACCAGGTGGAACTCCGCCTGGTCACATTGCACCGGCGGGGGCGGCCATGACCCCCTATGCCAGCCCGAAACCGGAATCGGGCGGCCAATGGACCTTTGCGACGGCGCTGTCGATCAGCCTGCACGGGGCGGCGTTGGTGTGGCTGCTGGACCTGCTGCCGTCCTTCCAGCCTGCGCCCACACCCCCGATCTTCCCCGAGACGGTGATCACCATCACACCCTCGGTCGCCCAGATCGACACGGACGGACAGGCGGCCCCCGGCGTGGCGCCCGACACGGCGCAGGTTGCCGATCCGGCGGAGAGCCTGCCCCCGGTGGAGGCCGCACCCCCAGCCGAACTGGCCGTGGCCGAGCCCGCGCCCCCCGCCGATATCGCCAGCGCCGATCCGGTGCCAATGCCCGAGGCGGCGGAACCCTCCGCCGTCGAGACGGCGCCGGTCGCGGCCCCCGAAACGGCACAAACCGTGGCCCCTGTCGCCTTGGCCCCGATCTCTCCGCAAGTGGGGGGCGCCTCCGCGGCCCCAGTGCCGACCTTGGGGGCCGTCGCGCCGGAGGAGGCTGTGGCCGAAGCGGTCCCGCCCAGCAGCAACGTGGCCCAGGCCCCTTCGATCACGACCCTGAGCAGCGTGCTGACGCAAACCCCACCGGCGGCACCGCCGCCCCCTGCCCAGGCGCCCGCCCAGGATCAGGACCCAGCCCTGACCGCCTTGATCGACCGGATCCGGTCGCGCCTGGATGACCCCTGCCTGGTGGCCCTGCCCCGGCCCCAAGCGGCCCCTTTGGGGCCCTTGGTCACCACCCTGACCGACCAGGACGTCACCGCGCGCCGCTTCGCCGATGCCGTGTTGACGGACCCAGACCTGCCGGTGGACACGGCAACTGTCCTGGTGGATGCGCGGCAATGCCCGGCCCTGGTCTTTCTGCGGGCGCAGGCTGCCTATCCGGCGTTCCAATTGCGCATGGGATTGGCCCAGACCCAAGTGCCGTCCGGCGGCACGCTGGTGGGTCGGATCGAGGGCAGCGCCGGGGCCTACACATCGCTTCTGCTGGTCGATGACAACGGGGTGGTCCAAGACCTGCGGCGGTTTCTGCGATTCACCGGGGGCCGGGCGGAATTCGCCATCCCCGTGACCCGCGATGGCGCCCCGCGGGAGACGGCGCATCTGTTGATCGCACTGGCCACGGCCGGTCGCCCGCAGACCATCACCGACTTGGCCGGACGCCGCGCCGCCGATGTCTTCCCACCCCTGAGCGCCGAACTGGGCCCCGGCACGCGGCTTGCGGTGCAGGCCGTGGACATTCGGTAAGGGCGGGCCGACCGTCCGGAGGTATGGCCCGAACAGGTTGCCCCCAGGGGGCGCTGGAGCGTTTCAACTTGGATCCCTAGAGCCTCCCTTGAGGTGCCTGATGTGATAAGGCCCTGGCTGGGGGGATGGATCACGTCAGCGCCTTTGCCATCCCCGCTCCGGACGCGGTTTCAGCACGACATTGAAGACGAGTTGAGCAGGCGTGCGGCGGCGTTGCGCTTGAAGCTCCCGCCTGCGACGGGCGTGCCAAGTACGGACAAAAAGTCATGCGGAACCCGCACGACAAGGCCCGCCGCGTGGGCGGGGAAAATTGGCAGGGGGCGTGCAAGTCCGCCTCTCCAAGATCGCGAACCCACTGGCCCGGCTTGGCGTCACGGAGAAAGAAAGTCCCCGGTCGCGACCGAGCGCCGCCGTACCAAGGTAAAGCAACCGCCCGCCGATTGGGCCAAGCACCGCCTGCCCGCCATCGCCGCTTGGCCTGAACGCATGGTCTCGCTTGATGAAACGGCAGTGAGGGCCCCCTTGACCCATCTCAGCGGCAGGGCAAAACAGGCTCTGCGCGGCCACGACTGTTGGTTCCGGTACGTGGCACCAAACACGTCTGACCCGGACCCCTGTATGGTTGGCTCCTGCGTGGCAAGGGTTTTTGTGAGCATCTGGCGGCTGGTCGACTGCGACCATGTCTTTGGCGTCTCATTGCAGCTTTTGGACTGCGCGCCACGATGAATGTCCGCGTCGGCTGAACGCTCCCAAATACAGCAGGCGTCCGACGTACCGGTTGCCCATCTTCGAGATACCGCCGGTTGAGGGCTGCTTCGGCGTGAGGCGGAGCCAAGCGGCGTGGTCCCGTGCAGACGAAAAGTTGCCGACACCTGGCGTCGGGGCGGCAATCGCGGTTGCGGTCAGCACGCCAACGCCAGGGATCGACGCGAGCCAGCGGCTGGTTTCGTTCTGGCGGTGGACCTCCTCGATCTCGTCGGTCAGCCGGTCGATCCTACATTGCGTTTCCTCGGACTGATCGAACAGGGTACGACGCGGCAGACGAGCGGCCTCCGGCAAGTTATCAACTCCTCCGGTGGACTCGCGACCCGCTTCGACCCCTTCGCCGTGACGATCCCAAACTCCGCCATGTGGGCGCGGACCGCGTTGACGACTTGGGTAACCTGCCCGACGGGAAAGTCCCGCACCCGATGCAGCACAAGCGCGGCGGAGTCCTCTTCATTCTTCACCGGGACAAACCGCATCGACAGCCGGGTCACGGCGTCGCAGATCGCCTCGGCATCCGCCCGATCCGTCTTGTTCCGCTTGACCTATGGCTTCACGTCGGACGGCGGCATCACCCGAACCTCGCGACCCATCTCTTGCAGTTGACGGCCCCAGTGATGTGCCCCAGAGCAGGCTTCGATGCCGACTGTGCTAAACTCTGACATGGATGGCTCCTTTGCTCGGGACAGTGACATCCCAACTAGGGCGCAATGCGACGCCGGGAGCAGGAGCCATCCACACCATCAATCGAGAAGGCCTTAATAAACAGGAAGCCCACCTGCGACGGGTCGGGGCGATCTGCGAATTCTACGATCCAACAGAGTGCTGGAACGGCTTCCAAACTGCCGGATCCGTCGCTGGTTAATGCCAAAATGCCTTACGGCACCAGTTGGAACTGCGCCAACTGGGCAGCGGCGCCCGTCTCGATGGCTTCGGCCAGCATACGGGGCAGGACGGTGCCGATTGTGGCACCGTCGACGGTGGTCGCGGCGGAGACCAAGGGCGTGGGGGATGCCACCGCCAACACAAGCTGCGGCTGCGGTTCGGCCACCTGACCGGCGGCGACCGCGAACGCGAACAGGAGGGAGCCATCCGCCTGCGCCTCCAACTGCGCGGACAGATCGAAGACTTGCCCCTCCGTCGTCACCAGGGCCAGCCAAATGCCCCGTCCCCTCAGGTCACTGACGCGGCCCAACACGGTGCCGCCCACCCGTGTCTCTGCCGCGTCCAGCACTAGGGTCGGCGCCACGGCGTCGCGCCCCTGCAGCGCGCGGACCAGGTCCAACACAGGGCATTGCGCCGCGTTGACGGGACGCTCGACTAGGCCGGGGGCCACGCCGAACGCGTCGCCATAGGCGGTGGCGAGACCGGGCAAGGGGCTGTCCCCGGCGGCAAAGGTTGCGATCCGGCCCACATCGGCGCCAGCGGTCACGCGGGTGGCATAGGTGCACGGCCGCTCTGCGCCGAAAGCGGCCAGGAACCCCTCCCGCGTCGATGGGTCCGGTGGGGGGATTTCCAGGGCCACCGCCCCGGGCGTGGCGGGATCATTCCCGGCGCTTTGGGGGCGCAGACCGCCCTCCTCCGGCGTGTCAGGCGCCGTGGGGCCAAGCCATGTCGCCAGAAGGTCCGGGCGCTGACTGACGCCCAGGGCGCCAACCCCGGCCATGGCCAAAAGCAGCACGGCATAGATCGGCCAGCGGTTGCGCTTGGGCGTCGCAGCTGGGGGGCCGGGGTCTGGCGGCGCCGTCAGGCGAAAGGGCCCATCGGTGCCGGGGTTGGTGCCCGCCAAGGGCTGCCCCAACCCCGCGGTGGTCTGCAGACCCGGGGCCGGGGCGGGCGCGCCGGGGGGACGTGCCAAGCGTGTGGGCTCCGCCGTGGTCGAGGATTTGGGCCGGGTGCCAGGCGGGCTGGCGATCACCGTGCGGTCCGCCGACGGCGCGCGCGACAGAAGCGACGGGTCGTCCAGCATCGCTGCCACTTCGGCCATCGACGCGGGGCGATCCTTTGGATCGGGCTGCAACATCCGCTGCAACAACGGCTGCAGGCGCGGCGGCAGGTCCGACAGGTCGGGCGCCACTTCGCGGGCCTGGACCGCTTCGGGGAAGGATCCGCCCATGCTCAGCGGTGTCCCACGGGCCGCCGCCGCGATCAGCAGGCCCAAACCGTAGATATCGGTCCACGGCCCCACCACGCCCTTGAACAGGCCCAACTGCTCAGGCGCCACGAACTTGTACTTGCCCGCAAAGCGCCCGAACAACGTGGCCTCTGTCTTGTCCTCGGCCGTGGCGATGCCAAAATCGATGATCGCCGCCTTTTCGACCTGTCCATCGCGCAGCATCACATTGTCGGGGGACAGATCCCGGTGCGTCACCCCGAGGGAGTGCGCCTTGTCCAGCCCCAGCGACAGGCGCCGCAACAGGGCTTTCACCTGTCCCAACGGCAACGGGCCATCCTCCTCTAACCTGTCCGCCAAGGGGATGCCGTCGATGAACTGCATGACCAGGCAATAGCGGTCGGTGCCGGAGTGATAGAAGCTGTCCAAATAGCGGACGATGGCGTCGTCCGCCAATTCGAACAGGATCCGCGCCTCGCGGCGGAACAATCCGACGATGCCCTCGTCCTTGGACAATTCCTGCAGGATCATCTTGATGGCGACGCGGTTGCCGGTGAACAGATGTTCGCCCTCATACACCTCCCCCATGCCGCCCGCGCCAATAAGGCGGTCCACGCGGTAATTCTCGTTCAAGGTCGATCCAACGGGCGAGGTTTGGGCGGGGTCCGTCGCCTCGGTCGGGGACGGTGGGTCGGTGGCCACGGGCGCGTCGGGTGTGGGGGGCGCCTTTGGGGGGACGGTGGGATCGCTCATTCCGCCACCATGGGCGTGGAAATGCGCACCACGACGCAGGTGACGTTGTCGCTGGCCCCGCCTGCCAAGGTCGCCTGGATCAGGTTCTGACAGATCACGGCGGACGGGTCCGATGCGCCCAGATGGCGGGCGATGGCGGTATCGTCCACATGCTCGGTCAGCCCATCCGAGCATAGCAGGAACACATCCCCCACATCCGCGTCCCCGCGCACCATGTCACAAAGCGGATCGTCCGTGACCCCGATGGCCCGCGTGATCACGTTGCGGCGGGGCCACGTGGCAGCTTCTTCCGGGCGGATCACGCCATCGGCCACCAGGGCGGCGACTTCCGTGTGATCCATGCTGAGCTGTTGCAACTGGCCGTGGCGCATCCGGTAGAGGCGGCTGTCCCCGGCCCAGGCACAGGTCCACCCATCGTCATGGACCAGCAGGGCCACCACGGTGGCGCCCACGGTGGCGCCCAATTCATCGGCACGGTGCTGGACGTCCAGATGTGCGCGGCTCAGCCGTTCCAGAAAGCGCGCCTCCAAATCATCGCGGGACGAGGCGAGGCCGACCGAGGCCGCCGCCTCCACGATGGTTTGGCTGGCGAAATCGCCGGCCTGATGGCCGCCCATGCCGTCGGCCACCACGAACAAGCCCAGGTCGGGACGGGACAGGGCCGCGTCCTCGTTATGGCCCCGGATCAAGCCCTTGTCGGTCAGGGCCGCCGCATCGAATACATCCGCTCGGTTCATATTGTCTCTCTCTCGCGCGGGCCGCTACGGGTCCACTGGCGCCGGGGTATCGGCCACGGCATCGACCGCAGGGGGCGGTGACAGGATCCAGCCCAGGGCCGCCCCATCGGGCATCCCCGTCACGGTCAAAACGCGGGCGGGGTCCGCGTCGGACCCGGCGATCCACCAGTAACTGCGCGTCTGGGACGCGCGGCACATATCCTCGGCCGCGATGTCGGACAGGACCGTTTCCGTCTGGCCGGTGGCGTTCATGGCCCAAAGGACGTCGTCCATGGGCGCGGCGGGCGTGATCTCCGACCCCAGATCCGGGTTCGCCAGAACGGCAGGGATTTGATCGGCCAAAGCGTCATGGAGGACCTGCTCCGGCTCCAGCGGAGGCGGGATGTTGATGCCGCCGATGGCGACGATCAACGGGTAGCGGCGTCCGACCTTGTCATGGGACGGCACCATGATGCCGGACAGCCCACCGCCCATGACCTGTGCCCCGATCCAGAACCGCACCATGGGCGCGCTGTCGAACGCATCCGCCCAACCTTCGCCCAAAGCCATGCGCCAGGCGCCCAGTGCCCCGTCCAGCCAATCCTGCATGCGGTCGCGCAGTGTGTCGGGCATGCCGCGCGACACGAAATCCCCATGGGCGGGGTGCTTGCCGAACCAGGCATACTCCACCGGCGCCATGGCCATCAGTCCAGCGATTGCGGGCATTCAAAATCCCGCAATTCTGACATGGTGAACGGGAAATCCAGCGCGTTGATGGTGAAATCATAGGTGATGTTGCGCCCGCCGATGACAAAGGTCGCGCGCAACGTGTCCCCCTGTTGGCGCCGCGCCGATGCGGCCTCCAGCAGTTGGATGAACGTCCAGGGGGACCCGGTGAACCCCAGGGTGGACCGCCCCTCGGACTGGGGCAAAAGCTGAATGGCGGAGGCCGCGCCATTGCCGGGCCAAACGACGGTCTTTGGGATCTCGTAGCGGACGGTGGGCACGCGGGTGTCGTTGATCACCAGCACCGCGCTTTCGACGCCCACATGGTTGTCCACCTGCTGGATCGAAATCTCCACCGATGGCTGCGCCTGCCCGCCCGCGAAGAACGCATCGCGGATCCGGCTGGCCCGATAGAATTGCCGCAGCGCACCCGGCGACAAACGCCCGGCCAAGGCACTGTCGGGACGCGGCTCATACCCGCCGCCCACGCGCTGAACATGGGGGGCCAAGTATTCGTTGAAATACTGGTCCATGTCGCCGCCCGGCCCGAAAAACTTGGCAAAGTTGTTGATCGAGAGGGAGCGGGAGCGTTCGCCGAACGGGTAGCTGGCCTTGATCGTGTCGCGACAGAAGAACGTGATCTGATTGGCCAGGGCACGGTTCATCGTCTCTAGGTTGGCATCGGTCGCGCCTTTGCGGAAATCGGCCTCGGCCTCGTTGACCAGGGCGGCCACTTCGGGCGGCAACTGGCTGTTGTACCGTGTCAGTTCCGTCAGGATTTGCGGCAACAGGACGGCGGCCTGTTCGGGGTTCGACCGCCCCGCGGCCAGCGTCGTCCAGACGGAGCCGAGATTGCCCAAAACGGCGTCGATGGGCCGTTGCCCCCGCTCCCCCTCCAGAAGGACGGACCAATCCTCGAACGCCTCTGAAATGCGCTCGATGGGGCGGATCAGGCCATCGTCTTGGGCGCCACCGCCCCCACCCGTCAGCGCACCCACACGCCCGCCACCGCTGCCCAAGGCGGCCTCCATCAGGATGCGCTGCACCCCGGTGGACCGGGACCGCGCCCGTTGCAGCACCTGATCCCCGACGGAATTGGCGATGTCTGACGTGTCACCACCGGCCAACGCCTCGGGCGTCAGCCCTTCCAGCCCCTGCAATTCCCGGATGACCTGCGTCTCCTGATCGACGGACCGCACCAACAAAAGCAGGGGCGACGCCGTCTCGGAGGCGAGCAGACCCAGGTTTTCGTACCGCGGCTCATCGGCCACGAGGGAGTTCAGCGACAGGTTTTCCAGCACCCGGTTCCACGCCGCCTCATGGTCGCGGCGATAACGGTCCAGCAGGGTGCGGTCCAAGGTGCCCATCCGCGCCTCGAACTCTTCGGAGGCGGCATCGTCGCCCAGCACCCATTGGTCTTCGCGTAGGCGGTCGGCGGCTTGTTCCAGCGCGGGGTAGAAATAGCTCCAGAACCCCTCATAGGTGTACAGCGCAGGCACCGTCAGCCGGGCCAAATCCGCCCCATCACGGGCCGAAAAGATACGATCCGCCGCCGTGCCCGCGGCGTCGGTCAATTGCCAATCCGGCAACCCGGTGGAGGCCACCCCATCCTGGATCAACGCCCAGGCCTGTTCCGCGGGCGGCAGTTGCACGATGGCGCCCCGGGCCAGTTGGATCGTGGCCTCGTCAATCTCGACCAGCAGATCGCGCTCATCATCCAGGGTCAGCATGGCCGTCAGATGGCGCATCAACTGCTCTCGCGTGTCCAGACCCGCGCGCCCGGTATAGATGGCGCGCCATGTCTCCTCGAACCAAGACAGGATGGCGGCATCGTCCTTCCGCTCCCCCTGCCCGCCCAGCAGCATATACACCTTCAGCGCGCGGTAGATTTCGGTCGTATCGCCCCGCGCGACGATCAACGGCATCTCCTGCTCCAGCGATAGGATCAGACGGGGGCGCAGCATCTTTTCCAGGGCGTCGGAATAGGCGGCGGTGGCGGCGTCGGTGATCCGTTCCTGCTGACCCAGGCCAAGGTCTTCCCACAGGGGCGGATCTTCGGTCAGGCCATAGCCCACTTGGATGTTTCCGATGTCCTGCAGGTACGGCAGCACGGGCTCTAGCTGCGTGTCGTCGATGATCTGACGGTCGATCTCGGCCACGGCGAGGCGCGCATAGGACGCAGCCTCGGCCTGCGCCTCGCGCACCAATTGCGCATTATGGAGGTAGGAATACCCCAGCCCCCCAAGCGCCCCCAAGGCCAGAACCGACACGGTGGTAAAGCCCACCCCCCGCAGGATGGCCTGACGGCGCACGGCCTTGCGGTCGTGGCTGACCCAATCCTGTTCGGCGAAAATCACCCGCTCCATCAGGTCGCGCAGGAAGAAGGATTTGCCCTTGCCGGACATGAACGCCCCGCCAAAGCCCCCCATGCCGCCGGTGTTCATGGCGCCCAGCACCTGGTCGATGGGCGTCCCTTCCTGGGTGCCGGAGGTGAAATAGAACCCGCGTAGAATAGCGTTGGACGTATAGCGCGTCGGCTCAAACACCCGGCGCAGAAAGTCGCTGACGCCGTCCCTGAGCATGGCCATCTGACCGGGCAGGCCAAAGATCGCGATGCGGCTGATGCCATCGGGTTCTTCGTTCAGGCGGTCGATCACCTCATCGGACAGGCGGCTGACCAGTTTGTCGAACTCCGCGGGAACGGCCTCGTGGGTCAGGGCTTTGCGATCCTTGGTCTGGAACGTATGCCCCCAGACGCCGTTGCGCCGCTGCATGCTAAACGACCCGAAATACTCCCGGAAGCCGGACACCAAATCCGCCTTGGTGAACAGGACATAGACAGGGAAGTCGATCTTCAGCGTCTCGTGCACCTCGGCCAGGCGTTGGCGCACGGTCTCGGCGTGATAGGCCACTTCGCCGCCCATGACATCCTCGATGGACAGGGCCAGGATCACGCCGTTGATGGGCTGGCTGGGCCGGGTCCGTTTCAGCAGGTCCAGGAATGCGCGCCAAGACGCGCTATCCGCCTCCGCATGGCTGTCTTGGGTGGTGTACCGCCCGGCGGTGTCGATCAACACGGCATCCTCGGCGAACCACCAATCGCAATTGCGCGTGCCGCCAAACCCCTCGACCGAGCCGCCGGTGCGATCCAGCGGAAACTCGATCCCGCTGTTTTGCAACGCGGTGGTCTTCCCGGCGCCCGGTGGCCCGATGATCACATACCACGGCAGATCATAGAGAAACGTCCGCCCCCCGGCCTTCTTCAGGGTCGACAGCGCTTCGGTCATCCGTTCCGCCAGGACCTTGCCATCGCCCACGGGCTCTTCGGGGACCAAGGCCTCCTCTAGGGCTTTGGCCGCCTTCCGGCGCCGCAGGAACCGGATCAGCCAGACCAGGAAGACAATCCCCAGGATGACCCCGATGGCCGTCGCGCGCAGCCAAACCGTGCCCAGGATCGCCACGCCCGTCAGCGGCCCACCGATCCAGATCGCAACACACAGGCCCACCAAGCCCAGAACGATCAGGATCGCCTTGAACCAGCCGTATTTGAACAGCTTGCGGAAGAACCTACGCATCATCGTTGAACGTCCCCTCTTTGGCGACCAGCACTTCGACCCGGCGGTTCAACGCACGACCGGACGCGGTGCCATTGTCCCCGATTGGATTGGCTTCGCCGCGGCCTTCCACCTCCACCCGGGTGGGGTCGGACAATAGCGGACCAATGACGCCCCGCACCCCTTCGGCGCGGGCCACCGACAGGTTCAGGTTGTTCTGGGGTGTGCCCACACTGTCGGTATAGCCCTCGATCCGAATGGGGCCGTCTTCGACGTTCAGCACCTCGGCGATGCGTTCGGCCACAGGTGCGAATTCCGGCTTCACGGACGCGCTGCCGCTGTCGAACAACAGAAGGTTGCCCACCCGCACATAGATGAAATCCCCCCTCGTGCCGACGCTCACCTGGTCCTGCGCGATCTCGGGCGCCAGGGCAGAGCGGATACGCTCCAACTGCGTGGACTGCGCGATGAAGGGCACCGCGGGGCGCGTCCGCTCCAACGCGACATTCACCGATGTGGGGTGCATCGTGTAGAGCGTGTTGGCCGCCACCGACCCGTCCCGGTTCAAAAGGTAGGACAGCGTGGCAAAGAACCCCACAACGATCACCGCGGCCAAGCCCCCATAGGCCCAGACCGGCAGCCCCCCGAACCGGCGCTTGCCCCGCAAAATCACCGGGGCCCAGGCCACGGACATATCCTCGTCCGGTCGCGGTTTCTGCAGCCGCAGGGCAGAGTGGATGGCGGAGCGGATCCGGCTCAGTTCGCTGGCGCCGTTGGGCCGCGTGCGATACTCCCCTTCGAACCCCAGATGCAGGCAGGTCAGCATCAATTCAAGCAGGTTGTAGTATTCACCAGGGGCCTGCATGGCCTTCTCGGCCTCGTGGAAGAACCCCACGCCCGTGTCGCGCGTGTTGAAAAACCGCGCGGCCATGGAATATTCCGACCACATGCCCCGATCTGCGCCGGGCAGGTTTTGGACGATGTCATCGGCCGTCCCGCAAAGGGCATATTTCGCAACCTCCACCTCACTGGCGGGCACGCCTGCGGCCAGGGCGTTGTGCTCGAACCCCACAATCTCGTGGTAGACATGCTCCATCAACGGCTGGGCCTGCATCTCCACCAGGCCGGTGCGCAGGCGACCGAACAGGATCATCAGGTTCGCCGCCGCCGCCACCAAAGGGTTCGAGGACCCGCCCGCCCCAAGGCCGGTGGCTTGCAAAGCCTGTTGCAGGGAGATGCGCGGCGCCTCGGCCCGTTGTACCGGTGTGTCGCGACTGGGCATGTCGGGAAAGAAGCCGTCGCCCGGGCCGCCGGACCGTTGACCCAGACCCGCGCCCGCGCCCGCGCCTGGGCGCATGCCCGCACCCACCCCCGTGCCGAACCCGCCCGAGGCCGCGGGCGGGGCGTATCCGCCACTGGGGGGCGGGGCGAAGCCGCCAGGCTGTGCGGGTGGCTGCGGCGGCAAGGCGCCGCCCACCCAGGTGTCGCCATCGCGGCGCGGGGGCTGTCCGCCGATGCCCGCGCCCGAGGCCGGCCCGCGGGTGGGCAATGCGCCCCCGATCACTGTCTTGTCGCCAGCCGATCGCGCCGGCCCGCGGCCGAACGGGTCGGACCGGCCGGGCGCGGGCTGTCCCGGCGCGGGACGCGGGGCCCCTTGCCCGGACGGTCGCCCGATCCCGGGGCCGCCGATCACCGTTTTGTCGCGGTCGTCGCGCCCGGCCATGTCAGATCGCCTCCGGGATGGCCCAAAGCTCCAGCTTCAATTCCGGCCAATCCCCGGCAAAATGCATCCCGATGGCGGGCGCCGTCGAGAATTCCGTCCAAAGCGGCGTCTTCTTATCCAGCAGGAAATACACGTTGGACGGCACCACCCGGATCTGGCGCGGCGGGTTGGGCAGATGCACCAAACCCACGCCCGGCAGGTTGTTGCGCACAATCTCTCCCATGCGGGTGTTCGGACCGACCTTGGCCAGTTGCGGGAATTGTCCCTGCACCTGGGTCATGGGCTTGGCGCTTTCGACCTCCACCACGAAGGACGCTTCGCGGAACAGGTTCCGGTCCTGCACTTCGGCGATGTAGGAATTCTGGCGCACCTGGCGCAGATCCAGGCGGATCGCCCGGCCCACATCGCGGCTGAGCAGGCGCTGGATGTCTTGGACCACGCGGCTGAACGCGACCTTGGGGTCGTGGTGGTCATAGGCGTCATAGGTGGGCGCCAGGCGGCTGCTGTTGTCGAACGTGGCCAATTCGCCCGCCAAGCCCACCAGCCGCGCGAACAACGCCTCGGGGTGGACGGCGTGCAGACCGGCCATATGGCGCAGCACACCCACTTCGCGGTTCAACGTCATCAGCATCAGGTAATCCGCCGCCTGCATCCCGCCCCCCGCACTGGGGTCACTGGCATACCGGCTCAGCGTCTCCAACTTGGCCTCGATCCAGCCGATGACGCGGCTGAGATACCCGACCAGCACCGGATGGGCCGCCAGCACCAGCGCGGGCGGTGGCAACGTGTCGTCAAAACTGATCACCCCGTCGCGAATCTCGGTCACGCGGGCCAGGCGCAGGCATTGGTAGCCAGGCTTGGGTGTCTTGCGCAGCGACAGCTCCAGCCGGGGCACCGCAATTTCAAGGACCTGTTCGGACCGGGTGCCGGACGCGTCGTCGGCCACGGCCTCGGTATGCAGGCGGTAGCGGGTGGTCGCGCCATCTTCGTCCGGGCCCACATCGCGCCCGTTTTGGGATTTTTCCGGCAAGGTCAGCCAGACCGACAGGCCCGCGCCATCCTCGGGGCACGGGATCGGGATCGGCAGGGCCCCCGTCTCGGGGGCATCAAAGGGCGTGCCGTCCGGCATGATCCCCGCACAACGCCGCAGCCCGATCTTGCCTTGCTGCGCCAGATCGCGGTCCAGCGCCATTTCGGCCAAACCCCAGGGATAGGGCGACAAATGCCGCAACCGCGCGTCCAGCAAATGCTGCACATGGCGGTCGGATTGTTGCAGGTGCTGGGGCTGTAGGAACAGCCCTTCTCTCCATGCGACTTTGCTCACCAGGGACATCTGCGATCCACCCTTCCTCGGGGGTTATGATGGAGCCCGGCGCGGCAGGGTGCAACCACCGAGCGCCGCGCCTACCATTGCCACCGCACCTGCGCGGTGATGCCATAGCTGGTCAAACCGCTGGCGCGCCGCGCATCCACCCGCGCCGATGCGTTGAACTGACGCCCGCGTGACCCGTCCAACAGGCGGATGTAGTTCACGCCCAAGCTGGCCTCCGCATAGTCGCCCAACGGGCTGGAGGAGATGTTGCGCGGATCCACATCCGCCCGTGCATCCCGGAAGGTCGAGGTCAGATCGTCGGAGAAGTCCGCATAATAGGTCCCGGTCGCGAAGTAGTTCGCCGCCCAGCGACCGGATGCTGCCACTTGGGTGCGCGACAGGGTGGCCCCCACAAAGCCAAGCTGCTGTGTGTAGCCGTCCAGGGTCAGCGTGTCGCCTTCGTCAAAGCGCAGGACGCCGCCTT
The DNA here is from genome assembly GCA_039817645.1 of Pseudomonadota bacterium. Lineage (GTDB taxonomy): Bacteria > Pseudomonadota > Alphaproteobacteria > Rhodobacterales > Rhodobacteraceae > Jannaschia. Next base: position 21,685 of record JBCBVM010000045.1, read on the forward strand.
CCACATCCGTGAAGGAGAAACCCGCCGTCGGCACCACGGACCAGCCATTGTCGCCGATCTGGAAGGACAGGCTGACCGACGCCGACAACGTCGTCGCGTCGATCTCCAGCGATTGGTCGGTCAAACCCAGGGCCAAACCTTCGACGGCGCGGTTGTTGAAGGTGAAATCCGTCGTCTCCCGGCGCAGTTGGATGTCCCCGAACCAGGGGCCGCGGGCCGCCGTCATGTAAAGGCCCAGATAGGTCTGGTCGAAGGACGCATCCGTGACCGAATCGACCTGATCGCTGAAGCCGCCGCCCACGGGGTTCAGCAAGAACACCGGCTGGGTCGTTTGCCCACTATTGATGCCAAGAATGCCGCCGAAGGCCAGGTCAAAGCCGTTGAATGCCCCGTTGAAGCACGCGAAATCCCCGCCAATCTGAAGGCCTTGGTAATCGGCTTCCACGGCGCTGTCGAAGGTGTTGGTCCCGTCAGAGCTTTCGCCCTCCGCATCCGCGGTCCCGGCGATGGCCCGCGACCAGGCGCCATAGCCGCAAGTCGGCTCCGACTCTCCGGCAAGGCCCACGACGAAGGGGCTTGTGGGTCTGTTGACCAAGGCCCCGATCAGGGACTGCGTCAGCGCGATGTTGCCCGCCAGCGCGCCCAGGGCCGGGTTCGGCTGATCCACCAGCAGCAAATCACCGGACAAGGCGTCCTGTTGCAGGGTGAACACCGTCCGCGCCGTGCGCGGCAGGGGTGTGTTCGGGTCGACCTCAAAGCTGGGCGCGGTGGCGCCCGGGCCCGCCGCATCGATCAGGACCAGCCCGTCCTCTGGCAATTCGGCCAGGGCGCCCGTCACCACGGGGGCGAAAGACAGGGTATAGGCCCCCTGCAACCCGCCGCCCAGCGTGATCAGGTCGGTGGCCGCACCCGTATTCGCTTGGGTCAGGTCCAGGTCAAAGGCGAGGGTCATCCGATCCCCGGTGCCGATGTCGCCGCCATTGAGCGACCCGGCGGTGAACACGTCACCCGCTCTGCCGTTCAACATGCTGATCCCACCCAGGCCCGTGATCGTGCCGTCGATGCGCCCGCCGCCCGCATTCTCGATCCGGCTGTTGATCTCTGCGTTGCCGGTGACGCGGCCCGTGTTCTGCAAGGATGTCGTCGTCCCCGCCTCGGTCAGCAAGTTGCCGTCAAGCACGCCGCCAATATCCAGGTTGCCCTGCTGCTGACGGTACAGGCCTGCTGTCACGGTCTCTCCCGCGCCGATATCGAAATCGGCGCTGTTGTCGAACGTCCCCGAGACGGAGAAGGCGGTGCCGAAGTCGATGACCCCGCCCGTGGCATTGGTCAGGTTGCCCACCACACCATCGCCAAAGGTCAGCGTGCCGGAATTGGCCACATCGCCCGTGATCGTCCCGCCAATATCCATGGCCGCACTGTTGGTCACATCGCCCGTGATGTCGCCCGCAAACGCGGCTGTGCCCGCATTGGTGACCGCGCCGATGGCGGCGCCGTTGACCGTCGCCGTGCCACTGTTGTTGAGCGTCCCCGTGAGGTCCCCCGCCACCGTCAGCGCCCCGGTGGAGCCTACGGTCGTGGGCCCCGTCAGCCCGCCCGTGGTCGTCGTCAGCGTTCCGGTCACATCAACCGCGCTGCCCGTGGCGGACCCCGTGGTAAAGGTCGCCCCGTCAGCCACGGATATCGCGCCGGACATGGTCGCCGCGCCGCCCACGGTGGTGGTGTCGCCCACGGTCAGCGCCGCGCCCGACAGGGCACCGCCCACGGCAAGCCCGCCCCCGGCCTGCACACCCACATCGCCGGTGCCGAACCCTGCGTCACCCGCGACGGTCACTTGCCCCGCCGTGTCCATGGATGTCCCCGACAGGGTCGCCGCCGACACGGCCGTGCCCGCCGCAGCGGTGATCGCGCCAGACAGCGCCGCGTCCCCGCCCACGGTGACATTGCCATTGGCGTCCAGCGCGCCGCCCGTCAGCCCGCCATCCACATCCAAGGTGCCGCCGGTCTGCACCTGCACTGCACCCGTGCCGAAGTCCGCATCGCCGGTCACATCCACCTGCCCTGCCGTCTCCAACGAGGTGCCGGACACGTTTGCCGCCGACACCGCCGCCCCCGCGGCCACAGTGACATGGCCCGACATGGCCGCATCCCCGCCCACGGTGACGTTGCCATTGGCGACCAACGGCCCACCCGTCAGCCCGCCATCCACATCCAGGGTCCCACCGCTCTGGACTTGCACGGCCCCTGTGCCGAAGCCCGCGTCGCCGGTCAGGTCCACCTGCCCTGCGGTCGTCAGGGACGCGCCGGTCAGATCGGCACCGCTCAGCACGCCGTTTTGGGTCACGACCACATCGCCCGTGATCGCCGTCGTGCCCCTGGCGGTCACGGCCCCATCGGTGGTCAAGCTGGCCCCCGAAAGGTTGGTCGTCAGCAGGGTGACCCCCGTGGCCACGTCAATGGCCCCGGACAACGTGCTGTCACCATCCACCGTCACCGCCCCGTCGGCATCCAGATCCCCGCCGGTCAGGTTCCCGGTCACCGACAGACTGCCGCCCGGTTGGACCGTCACGGCGCCGGTCCCAAGATCGGCGTTCCCGCTCAGGACGACGGTCCCGCCTGTGTTCAGGGCCGCCGCCGTCAGATTGCGCCCCGTCAACGCGCCCGTGGCGCCGACCCCTGCGCTGCCGCCAATGGTGGCGTCTTGGGTCAGTGTCACGGTGCCATCCGTCGACAGATCGCCCCCCGCCCGCAGGTTTTGGGCCTGCAACGTGACGCCAGAGCCGACGGTTACGTTTGTCGCGCTGTCTGCGTCGCCGGTCAGGGTCACGCCCCCTTGGGCATCGATGCTGTTGGCGGTCAAACCCACCGCGTCCAGGCTGCCGCCGCTTGTCACACGGGCCAGGCCCGTCAGCGTCGCATCGCCGCCAAGGCTGACGGCACCAGCAGCCAACAGGCCCACGCCGGTCAACTGGTTCGCCACCAGGGCGCCGCCGGCCCGCACCGTGGTCCCGCCCGTCACTGCGGCTGTGCCACCGATGGACGCCATGCCGCTGGACCCGACCACAAGATCGCCGCCCACAGTCGCGTCGGACGTGGTGGTCAACGCGCCATCGGCGGTCACGTTCTGGGCGCGCAGCGCAGCCGTTCCGGCGCTTCCGCCAGCAAAGACGGTCAGATCACCGGTCAGCGCGGTATCTCCGCTGACGACCATGGTCCCGCGAACCGCTGCCGTGCTGGCCGTCAGGCCCGCCGTGTTCAGACCAGAACCGACGCCGACGACCACGCCATTGGCCACACTTAGCCCGCCGGACGACGTGACCCCGGTGCCCCCCGTGATGGCCAGGCCATCGCCCAGCGTATTGTCGCCCTCAAAGGTCAACGTGCCGCCATTGGTGCGCACATCGCCCGTGACACCGCCCGCAATTGTCGTCACGCCCGAGGTCCGCAGGTCTGCGTCCAAGCCCCCGCGGAAGATGGCGGTTCCAGTATTTCGAACGCCGTCCGTGGCGCGGACTGCCGTGCCCGCCCCCGCCTCCATCTGCCCGGCATTGGTGATCGAACCGGTGACGGCCAAAGGCCCCGCAATGGTGGTGGTCCCTGTGGCCGCGTTGCCAAGATTGCCCGTCACTTGCCCCGACAAGGTCGAGGTCCCCGCAAGCTGCGCGCCCTGGCCCAGCGTTCCAGTGCTGACGACCGTGCTTCCGACGGCAGATGTCACCGGGCCGTCGACGATGCCCTGGTTCGTGAAGGTGCCGCCGTCCACGGCCACACCCGCCGCGGTAACCGTCGTGCCCGCGCGCACGCGGGTGGTGCCCGTGCTGGTCACTTGGCCGGTCGTCAAATCCCCCGTGACGGTCAGGGTGCCACTGCTGGTGACATCCCCCTGGACGGTGCCCGCCAGGTTCACGTTGCCTTGCGCCGTCACATCCCCGGTGACTGTCCCGGTGGAGGTCAGCGTGCTTGTGCCATCGCTAGTAACCGGGCCATCCACCGTGCCCCGGTTGACCAGGACGCCGCCCGACCCGTTTGTGATCGACGTCGCGCCCAGCGTGGCGCCCGTGCCCACCGTCAGGCGACCGGTATTGGTGACCGGATCGGCATTGGTCAGGCTGTTGCCCGCCGTGATCTGAAACGTGCCGCGATTGGTCACGGCATTGCCGGCCCCGTCCACATCCGCCGCCACGAACACGCTGCCGCCCGCATCGTTGGTCAGATCACCGGTCAGCGCCGTGTCGATGTTGAAGGTCAGGGCCCCGTCATTGATGATCGCCCCGTTCAGGATGACATTGCCCGACACCGACGACCCTGCGGCCAGCTGCAACGTATTGGCGTCAATGACCAAAGTGTCCGCGGACATGCCGTTGGTGACCAGGCCCATATTGGTGAAGGTGCCGCCCACGCTCAGCGTGACATCCTGGCCCGCGCCGCTGCCATCGATGGTGCCGTCATTGACCACATTGCCCGCAACCGTTGCGTCACCCGTGACATTCACTTGGCCCGTCCCGTCAATATCCAGCGCGCCCAGGGTGCCCCCGGCCAAGGTCAGCGTGCCCCCGGTGACATCGGCCAACCCGTCCACCCGGCCTGTGTTCAGAACCGTGGCCGTGTTCGACACGCTGAGCGTGTTCGCCCGCCCGCCCAGCGTCACTGTGCCCATCGCGCCTGTGTCCAAAGCCCCCGTCACGCGTCCGCCTTGGGCGATTGTGACGGTGCCGTCGGTGGCGATGTTGCCGGTGAGGGTGCCGCCGGATTGGATCTCGGTGGTGCCGGTGCCGGTTAGGGTGCCGGTGGCAAA
>JBCBVM010000046.1:0-25420 GCA_039817645.1 Pseudomonadota bacterium
CGGTGCCGCGGATTTCAAGCTGATCAAAGCCGCCCAGGACGTTGATCCGATCCTGATTGCCAAAGCCGTCATCGGCCACGATCCCGGTCGCAAGGTTGACGCGGATGCCGTTTAGCGGTGGCTATGACGAGCTGCGCTATGACCGGCGCGATTTCAGCGCGGTGTCCGTGGATCTGGGGGCGGGAACGGCCGCTGGTCAATTTGACGGGGCCACCTTCTTACACAGCATTTCCAACATTGAGCGGGTGCAAGGCTCCGACAATGGGGACGATACCATCCTGGGCAGTGGCCGCGACGAAGAGCTTGAGGGCGAGCGCGGCAATGACTTCCTGAGCGGCCTTGGTGGCAATGACCGCCTGGAAGGCGAAGAAGACAACGATACCCTTCTGGGTGGGGCCGGTCGCGATACGTTGGAGGGTGGCGATGGCAACGACTCCCTCGACCCCGGCACGGGCAACGATTACGAACGTGTGGACGCGGGCGCAGGGTTTGACACGATCAACCTGTCGCAAGTCACCGATGCCTTCATCGATATTCAGCATTGGGACCTGGTCAATGCTGGTCAAGGCTTCACGTTCGACATCAACTCCAGCACCGATAGCAACATATCCAAGGGTCTGTTCGGAACGACCACCATCCTGAACGCGCTCAATGGGATCACGGGCGACGGCATTTTCTTTGCCGGAACTGCATCTGACGACATCTTCAATATCGACGTTGTTGAAGACGCCGACATTTCCGTTCAGGGCGGTCGCGGAAGTGACACCTACAACATAACTGGCGGCACACGCGGGAACGTTAAGATTGACCTTGGCCGGGACAATTACTTCAATGACGCCACGCAAGGTCTGATCGCCGACCTAACGACGGGTCTCATTTCCAACGATGGTTTTGGTTTCCAGGATAGCATCACCGGGCTTGGAAATGCGGATATCTTCATCCGCGACACGCGCAACAATGACAGCATCACCGGCAGTGACGGGCGCGACATCTTCCAATTCCGGCGCGGCGGGAATGACACCATCGAAGGGGGTGCGGGCCGCGACGCGCTGGATTACTTCAGCCACCGCGCCGGTGTGTTTGTGGACCTGGCCGCGGGTATTGCCCAGAGCACGGGCAACTTTCTGACCAACGCCCCCGCCTTCTCGGCCCAAATCTCCGGCATTGAAAATGCCTGGGGGTCGAATTACGCGGATGATGTGATCCTTGGCGACGATGTTGGCAATGACCTTCAAGGACGCAATGGGGACGATGTCCTTGTGGGCGATGGCATTGATCTGGGAATGACCGACGTCTCTGCCCAAGTGTATCGGCTGTATGAGGGGCTGTTGCAACGGACGCCCGACACCGTTGGCTTGACGGGCTGGGTGACCAGAATCGTGAAAGGCGAAGTCACCCTGGAAGACGTGGCCAACGGGTTCATCGCGTCCCTGGAATTCCAGAACCTCTACGGGAATGCCACCGACGAAGAATATGTCACCCTGCTGTTCAACAACATCCTTGGCCGAGAGCCGGCGCAGGCCGGACTTGATATCTGGGTCAATGCGTTGGGCGCCGGGCGGACCCGGGCGGAAATCGCGTTGCAGTTCGCCGACGGGCCCGAGTTCCAGCAGCAGACCGCCATCGCGTCGCGCCAATGGATCGAAGCGCGGTCGGAGGTCGTCTGGGCCGATGACATTTTCCGCCTGTTCAACGCGACCCTGGGCCGCGACCCCAATGAAGCGGGCTTTGAAAGCTGGTCGGCCGCCTTTGGCACTGGCCGCAGCTTCGAAGAGGCGGTCACCGGGTTCGTGAATTCAACCGAGTTCCAGAACACCTATGGGGTGACCACGGATGCGCAATTCGTGGACCTTCTCTATCAGAACGTGTTGGGCCGCCTGCCCTCCGCGGCGGAGCGTGCCGTTTGGACGGACCGGATGGATGACGGGCTCAGCCGAGAGAAGGTGGTCGTGGGCTTTGCCCAAAGCCCGGAATTCATTCGCAACAGCGCAGATGCCACGTCTGACTTCATCCGTGGCCTGGGCTCGGATGACTTCCTGGAGGGCGGGGCGGGCGACAACCAGCTTTATGGCGGTTCGCGATCCGATGAGTTCTATTTCCGCGCCGGTGAGGCGGGGACCAGCACCGTCCACGATCTGGAGGCATGGGATGTCATTAGTCTGCGCGACTTCGGCTATGCCAACGGCCAGGATGCGCTGGCGCAGATGCAGCAGGTGGGCGACGATGTGCAGTTCTCCGACCAGGGCGTGACGGTGATCTTCCTCAACACCGACAAGGCCGATATCGACCCGACCCTGATCTTCGTCTGACCGAACCAACGTTTCTCCGGGGCCTCCATGCGGGGGCCCCGTTTCCGTTTGGGCTCTGGCGGCCAACTATTTATGGTGCCGCGCCAAGCCTTTGCGGCCGCCCCGGTCAGTTACCCCCGTTATCCACAGGGCCTGCCCGTTGTGGCGGACCCGGCCGCTACGCTATGCTGTTCCCAACGAGCAGAAAAATCAGAAGAGGGGCAGGGCCGTGAACGAAGTCGCACGTCTGGACGCTGGGGTTCCATCCACCGCCGAGGGGACCTTGCCACATAATGTCGAAGCGGAGCAGCAGCTTCTGGGCGCCCTTCTGACCGACAATGACCTCTACGATCGCGCAGCGTCCATCATCCGGTCAGAGCATTTCTACGACCCGGTCCACGCCCGCATCTATGACCTATGTGCGGCGCGGATCCACAAGAACGCGCTTGCCTCGCCCGTCACACTCAAACCCTTCCTCGAAGATGATGAGGCGCTGAAGGCCCTTGGTGGTCCGGCATACCTTGTCACGCTCGCGGCCTCCGCCGTGGCGGCCTATGCGGTGCGGGACTATGCCCAGATGATCTATGACCTCGCCATCCGGCGGGAGTTGATTGCCTTGGGCCGCGACATCAGCGCCATGGCCACGGATGTCACCGTCGACAAGGAGCCGTCTGATCAAATCGTCGATGCCGAAAGCCGTCTGTATGCCTTGGCCGAGCAGGGCAAATCCGAAAGCGGGTTCCAGTCCTTCCTGTCCGCCATCAAGCAAGCGGTGGATGTGGCCAATGCCGCGTATCAGCGGGATGGTGGGCTGGCCGGGATTTCCACCGGGCTGATGGATATGGACAAGAAGTTGGGCGGCCTCCACCGCTCTGACCTTTTGATCCTGGCGGGCCGTCCGTCCATGGGGAAAACGTCCCTGGCCACCAACATCGCGTTCAACGTGGCAAAGGCCTATAAACGCGGCACCACCCATGACGGGCGCGACGGCGCGGTGGATGGCGGTGTCGTCGGCTTCTACTCGCTAGAGATGAGCGCGGAGCAATTGGCCGCCCGGGTCCTGTCGGAAGCGGCCGAAGTGCCCAGCGAACAGATCCGCAAAGGCGACATGACCGAGGCGGAGTTCCGCCGCTTTGTTGAGGCCGCGAAGGCCCTGGAGGCCTGTCCCCTTTATATCGATGACACCCCTGCCCTGCCCATCAGCCAGTTGGCCGCCCGCGCGCGGCGCCAAAAGCGGACCCATGGGTTGGACCTTCTGATTATCGACTATTTGCAGCTGGTGCGTCCCGCCACGGCCAAAGACAGCCGCGTGAATGAAGTGTCCGAGATCACCCAGGGTCTCAAAGCCATCGCCAAGGAATTGGACATTCCGGTCATCGCTCTGTCCCAGTTGTCCCGGCAGGTGGAAAACCGCGAAGACAAGCGCCCGCAACTCTCTGACCTGCGGGAATCCGGCTCCATCGAACAGGACGCCGATGTGGTGATGTTCGTCTACCGCGAAGAATACTATAAAGAGCGGGAAAAGCCCGGCGACCATCAGTTGGACAAGATGGCCGACTGGCAGCAAGCCATGGAAGCCGTGCACGGCAAGGCCGAAGTGATCATTGGCAAGCAACGGCACGGCCCCATCGGCTCGGTCGAGCTTAGCTTCGAGGGCCGGTTCACCCGGTTCGGCAATTTGGTCAAACCCTGGCAACAGGACCGCCAGGGCTAAGGGGCGCCCATTGCGCGCCCTTCCCCGTCAACAGCCATTGGGCAAGGGCGGGCCGCCATCGAAGGTTCCAAAGAAGCGCGGCGAGCCGTTCACGGTGTGGACCTCCAAATCCTTCATGCGGTAACCCAGCAACTCGAACTCCGTCCAGTTTGGAAGAAAGGTTTGGCCCGTCTGATTGAACCAGGCGCCCGGCCTGTAGGTGCCGGGGCGAAAGACGCCCGCATACAGACGCTGACCGCCAGCCCGCCAGGTTTCAAAGTCGTGCAAACGCATCCCCTGCCGTTCCAGATCGCGCGCGCCGTCCACAAAGTCCTGGAAGCCAAGCCCCACCAACGCCGCGGGCGGAAACGACCCTGGTCGAAAGATGCCCGAAAACACCCGCGTGTTCCCGTCCATATGGGTTTCAAAATCCCAAAGCCGCTGCCCCTGAGCTTCGAGGTCGCGCCAACCGTCCAGAAAGTCTGGCAGGGGCCGCCCGATCAGGGCGGCAGGCGGAAAGGTCCCAGGTTCAAAGATCCCGGCGAAGACCCTAGACCCGCCAGACGTCCAGGTTTCCAGGTCGGCAAGCCGGAACCCATCGCCCTCGGCCTCCCTCCAACGGTCCAGGAACGTGTCGAAGTCCAGGCCGATATGGGCCAAGGGCGGGTGGTTGCCCGGCTCGAAGATTCCGTTGAACCGCAGGTCGCCGCCGACGCGGTGCACCTCCAGATCGGTGATGCGGTAGCCTGCGGCTTCCGCCTCCTGCCAGCGGGTCTGAAAGGTCGGAAATGCGACGCCAATGACGGCCCTTGGGTCAAACGGCGGCTCCATGGGCGCCGGTAGCACAAGTTCCGCCTGGCCCCGGGGCAAAACCGCGTTCAAGGTGCTGCGCCAGTCGCTTGGCTGATCGCGGGTTAACGAAACCGCCTTTGTGCGCACAGACCGGAACGGCAGGGGAACCGCCGGGCCAAAGGGTGGTCCCATGTCGCCCCCTGCCATCTCATAGCTGTGGATGTGCAAATGCGGCCCCGTCGTCGAACTGCCGGAATGGCCGATACAGCCCAAGAACTGCCCCACGGCCACGGTCCGTTCCCCACCGGGGGCCACATCGGCATTGGCGTCCCTGGGTTCGGGATGGAACGCATCGCGATTGGTGCACACCTCCTCGGGCACGCTGCCCTCTCGGAAATGCGCGTAAAGCGTGACGGTCCCATCGCCGTGGTCCAGCCAGACCATGTTCCCACCCGGAAAGATCTCCGCCACGCGGGCGTGTTTGGTTGACGGCGACGGGTTGTCCGGTGCCTCTGCCCAGCATCGGCGCACGACACCCGCCCGGTGGGCGTAGACTGGGCGGTTCCAGATCAACCGGTTGGCATTCACATCCGCGTCCGTCGCCCCCGGGATAAGATCAATGAACCGGCCTGCATCCGGGTCGAACCGCTGCATCCCGAAATCGTAGCCCAACAATTGGCTGTCATTGGGGCCCGCCCCGTGCCCTTCGCCGCGCCAGGACCAGTAATGCCCGTGGGGCAGGTTTTCCACCCGACCGGGAAATTCGAACCCCTGCCCCAATGCGGCGGACGCGGTCACAAGGCTAAGACTTGCGACGACCGCAAAGCGAGACGGGACGGAATGGGCAGGGGTGCTCAGCGACATGGGACTATCCTTTGGTCAAATGACATGGGTTCCAAAAACGCAGCGCGCTTGGATAAGAAAAAAGGCGTTGGTCGTATGCGGATCCGGGGCGGCGATTGGCCGGACGGCGCACCGTCGGAGAGACATTTTGTAATTTTATGTCTCCACCGACACCATCAAAGTAACATAAATCGCGACCACCCCCGAAAACCAACCATTCCCCGTTCTCAGGATCAGCAAAATCTTGCCCATGCCGATAAATGTAAATTTCTTTCACATTGGCCCTTGCAGGGGAGCCATGGCGTTCCCATCTCCTGTAATGTGAAAGACATTCACATACACTGAAACGAACCATAGGAGATACGCCCATGACCCCCGCCCCTGCCTATACCGCCCCGACCTCGGGTGGTTGGCTGACCCGCGCCGAAGCCTGGCTGGATGCCCGAGGCAAAGGTGCATGGATCGCCGCCATGGTCTTGGGCTTCATCTTCTTCTGGCCCGTCGGCCTGGCCTTCCTCGCCTATATGATCTGGAGCAAACGCATGTTTTCCAAAGGAACCTCGATGTCCTGCGCCACCCGCCGCGCCCGCGGCATGTCCACGCGCTTCCGCTCGTCCGGCAATGTTGCCTTTGACAGCTACAAAGCCGACATGCTGCGCCGCTTGGAAGAAGAACAGGAAGCCTTTGAGCAGTTCCTGGAGCGTCTGCGCGAAGCCAAAGACAAGGCAGAGTTCGACCAGTTCATGGACGACCGCGCCAAACGCGCCAATGACGACGATGCGCCCAAAGGCGACGCGGCCTAAGGCCAGATCACGCGCCCTAACGCAGCCCCCGACCACCGGGGCTGCGCCCGACCTTCCGAACACGAGAGACAGATGACCTATATGACCGCAACCTCCGCCCTGCCCGATCCGATCGACCAGCCGGAATTCTATGTTGGCGTTTTGCCCAAACGCGCCATGGCCTGGGTCATCGACGTTTTCCTTATCACGGCTCTGACCTTTGTGGCGGGCATCCTGACACTGAGCCTGGCCTGGTTCCTTTGGCCCCTGTTCTTCTTGGTCATCGGGGTGCTGTATCGCGTCAGCACGCTGACCAATCGGTCCGCCACGTGGGGGATGCGCGCCATGGGGATCGAACTGCGCGACGTGCGCGGCGAACGGTTCGATGGCTTGCAGGCAACGCTTCACGTGTTGGGCTATTACGGCACTTTGGCTTTTGTTTTGCCCGCCCTCGCCTCCTTCGCGGCAATGGTCATCACGGACAAACGGCAAAGCCTGACCGACCTGTTGCTCGGCACTGCGGCTATCAATCGCCCCGGTTAACCAATCGTCAGAAATTGCACGACAATTCCTAATGAATTGTTCTATTGATCCGTCCGAGCCGCTTTGGTTCGGGCGGATCGTCACGTCAATGTCGGAATATGCGTTGACGCAGGCCGAACGGCGGTTAGGCTCTCCGGGAACAAACGGGACTTTCCTTTTATGCGCCACAGCCTACCGCTGACGCCGCAATTTTATGTGACGGCGCCGCAATCCTGTCCCTACTTGGATGGGCGGCGGGAGCGTAAGCTGTTCACCGCATTGCAAGGCTCCGGCGCCGCCGACCTGAACGACAAGTTGAGCAAACAGGGGTTTCGGCGGTCGCAAAACGTCCTGTACCGGCCCAGCTGCGCCGATTGCACCGCTTGCCTGAGCGCGCGCATTCGCGTGGCGGATTTCGTGCCCAACCGGTCGCAGCGCAAAACGCTGAAACGCAACGGACATCTGCGCCGCGAAGTGACGTCTCCCTGGGCGACGGATGAGCAATATGCCCTGTTCCGCGACTACCTGGAGACGCGGCACGCCAATGGCGGCATGGCCGATATGGACGTGTTCGAATTCGCCGCCATGATCGAAGAGACGCCGATCCGCACCCGCGTCATCGAATATTGGGATGACCGCGGCCACGCGCCTAGTTTGCGGGCGGTATGTCTGACAGATGTGCTCGATGATGGGCTGAGCATGGTCTATTCATTCTACGACCCGCACAGCCCCCAGGACAGCTTGGGCACGCAAATCATCCTCGACCATGTGGACATCGCGCGCGACGCCGGCATGCCCTATGTGTATCTGGGGTATTGGGTCCCCGGCTCGCCGAAGATGGGGTACAAGGCGCATTTCTCGGCGCTTGAGATTTATAAGAACCGCACCTGGCAAGACATCGGCCAGCCCGAGGATCACGCCCATGAGACGCACCCATTGTCGGTGGAGCCGATCTCCGAACAGGTGGCGCAGATCGATCTGCCACTGACCACGGGGTAGCGGCACGCCCCCCGTCCAAAAGGTGTCGAACCCCTTGACCGACTTGCGAATTTAGGGGGCGATGGGCCGGGGATCGTCAGGCGGCAAGATCAGAGCGCGCCGCCAGTCAACCCCTTGTATTGAAAGCAAATGTTTCGCACGCGAAACACCCTATCCGCCGTTTTCCGCCGAGGCCGATTTCAAGATGTGGCTGATGGGTGCGACCGCCACCGTTCCCGCGCGGCGCCCCGCCGACCAGGAATACAGCGCGGTTACCGTGTCCGTCGTCGCCCGGCCCACAACGACAGCATGGCCGTTCTGCGCGGCTTCGAATGTTGCACGGTCTAGGTAGCGGGTGATGACCGTCGGGCGCTCCTGCTCCTTGTCCAAGATGCGATAGACGGTGGTCGTGGGCACCCCGGACCGGGCGGCGCGGGTGATCCCGGAATTCAGCCCCCCTTTATAGGCCACAAGGCCCAGCCCCGCCTCGGACATGGGCGCCAACAGCCCGCCAAGGGCGTCACGATCATTCGTCAGGCTCGCCTCCTGGCGGTCCAGGACGCCCACGGCGATGGGCATCTCGGCCAGGGCCCCGGCCAACGCAACCTCCACATCGACGGATTGGGCATTGGCGGGGATCGCGTCGGCCAGCATCAGCACCTCGTGCCCCGCGTCGCGGTAGGCTTTGGCCGCCTCCACGGCGCCGGGCCGCGTGGGATCAAGGGCAAAGGTCACCGGCAGGTCGAAAGAGAGCAGATTGCCCCGCGTGACGTCCCCGTTTCCATCATCGATCAGGACAATCCCAAACAGGGGCAGCGCGTCGGGGTTCTCAAACGGGACGGCGTTGACGACGATCTTCGCCGTCTTTGCGGCCTGTTCGGCGGCGGCGGCTTCTTCTTGGGCGGCGCGGTCACTGTCCAGGACAAGGCGGCGCGGCACAATGGGCGCACGCTCCGGCTTGGGCTCGGCCACCGGGGCCTCTTGAATGCGGCGGGGGGCCTGGATCGGGTCTTCGACCAAGGTGATCGGACCCGCCGTATCCGTGGGGTGCAGAAAGTCGCCATTGCGGAAAGGCGCGATGGCATCTGCCAAGACGAATGGCGGTTTATTGGAGGGGGGTGTCGCCTCGACGACCAGGGACGTGCCGGTCCCGTTCTGTTCGCTGGGGGATGCACCTGCGGCATCGGCGCTTTGCCCGGGGTCAACAGCGGTGCTGTCCTGTTCGGGTGCTGCCGCGATGTCCGCGTCTGCGGCCATGGGGGCATCCACGTCCCGGAACGTTTGCGGGGCCCCTTCCTGCACGGGTGCAGGCACATTGGGGGCACGGCCAGATTGCGGCGCAGACACGCCTTCGACGGATGCGACAACACGGGGCAAGGCGGCGGTGTCGGTATCCGCCGTGGGCGCCGCACTTAGCGCGGCGCGGCCCAAGCTGGACGTGGCGCGCGCGGCCACCTGGGGCTGATCGTCTTGGCGCGGGGCCACCGGGTCACGGTCCACGGGGGGGCGGTTGAATTCGCTGCTGGCGGGGACGGCCACGGCGGCAAGGGCCGTGCGTTCGCCACTTTGGGGCGCGGGATCCCGTTCAAGCGGGCCGGTTTGGGGCACGACCGCCGCACGGGCCGGCAAGGGCTCCGGCCGGGTGGGAATGTCATCCTTACTGCTTTGGATCACCGGGGCACCGGGCACGGGCGACGTCCGGGGCGCATCTTCGCCCATGGGGCGGCCCGCCTGGGGCAAGGGCGCCAAAAGGGACACGGCTGCCACCAGCAAGACAGACAATGCCAAAGCGACACCGCTGCCAATGATAAACCCCCTGAACATGCCCTGCTCTCCTGCTGTTCTGCGGCGCGCCTTCGCGCGATCTTGACCCTGCCCCCGGGCCTTGGGCATGTATAACGCGAAGTGCCCGAACTTGGCACCCCTAAGAGGCGCATAAGAAAGGGACTGTGGCTTGCTCTTGCTCATCGACAATTACGACAGCTTCACCTGGAACTTGGTCCATTATGCCGCCGAGCAAGGGGCCGAGGTGACCGTCATCCGCAATGACGACATGGACGTGCAGGCCGCCATGGCCCTGCGCCCCCATGGCGTGCTGTTGTCCCCCGGCCCCGGGGACCCGGATCAAGCGGGCATCTGCCTGCCCATGGTCCATGCCTGCGCCGAAACGCGAACGCCCCTGCTTGGCGTGTGTTTGGGGCACCAGGCCCTGGGCCAAGCCTTCGGCGGCACGGTCCGGCGCGCGGGCGAGATCGTGCATGGCAAGCTGGGGCGGATGCAGAACGACGGGACGGGGGTGTTTGCTGGCCTGCCGCCCGCCTTCGACGCCACGCGGTACCATTCGCTGATCGTCGATCGGGACACGCTGCCCGACGATCTGGTCATCAATGCGGCCCTTGAGAACGGGCTGATCATGGGGCTGCGGCACCGTGATCTGCCGCTCCATGGGGTACAGTTCCATCCAGAGAGCATCGCGTCAGAGCATGGCCATGCGCTGATCAAGAACTTCCTTGACCTGATGCCGGTGCCGGCATGAGCGACCTGAAGGCCCTTATCGGCGCGGCCTGTGATCGGCCCCTCTCGCGGGCGGAGGCAGAGGCCGCGTTCACCACCTTCTTCGAGGGCAACGCCACGCCTGCGCAAATCGCGGCCATGCTGATCGCCCTGCGCGTCCGCGGGGAAACACCGGACGAAATCGCCGCCGCCGCTGCCGCCATGCGCGCCAAGATGAACCGCGTGACCGCACCGGACGGCGCCATGGACATCGTTGGGACGGGCGGCGACGGAAAGGGGACGCTGAACATTTCCACCGCGACGGCCTTTGTCGTGGCGGGTGCGGGCGTGCCTGTGGCCAAACATGGCAACCGCAATCTCAGTTCCAAATCCGGGGCGGCCGATGTGCTGACCCAGATGGGGATCAACGTGAATGTCGGCGCAGATGTCGCTGAAAAGGCAATCAATGCCGTTGGGATCTGTTTTATGATGGCGCCCATGCATCACCCCGCCACGCGCCATGTGATGCCGGTGCGAACCGAACTGGGCACGCGCACCCTGTTCAATGTTTTGGGCCCGTTGACAAACCCGGCAGGGGTGACCCGGCAACTGACCGGGGCCTATGACCCCGCCCTGATCCGCCCCATGGCGGAGGTGTTGGGCGCCCTCGGCTCCACCGACGCGTGGCTGGTCCATGGCAGCGACGGCACCGATGAGATCAGCATCGCTGGTCCCACGCAGGTCGCCATGCTCAAGGACGGCGCTGTGTCCGAGGCGGAGATCACGCCCGCCGATGCGGGCCTGCCCACCCATCCGTTCAACGCCATTCTGGGCGGCACCCCGCAGGAAAATGGGGCGGCGTTCCAAGCCCTTCTGGAGGGTGCAGGCGGGGCGTATCGGGATGCGGTCCTTCTGAACGCGGCGGCGGCTTTGGTGGTCGCAGGCAAGGTGACCCGCCTGGCGGACGGCGTGGAAATGGCGGCGCAGAGCATTGACAGTGGCGCCGCGCGGAACAAGGTCACGGGTCTGGCGCAACTCACCTCGGAGGTCGCATGACCACCCCAACCATCCTTGAGAAGATCAAGGCCTACAAGCTGGAGGAGGTCGCCGCACGCAAAGCCGAGCGAGATCAGACCGCCGTCGAAGAGGCCGCCCGCGCGGCACCGCCGGTGCGCCCCTTTGGCGATGCGCTGCGTCAAGCGACCCTGCAAGGCTATGGTCTGATTGCCGAAATCAAAAAGGCCAGCCCGTCCAAGGGGGTCATCCGCGAAGATTTCGACCCGCCCGCCCTGGCGCAAGCCTATGCCGATGGCGGGGCCACGTGCCTGTCGATCTTGACCGATGCGCCCTCGTTCCAGGGCAGTGACGACTACCTTGTGGCCGCCCGAGAGGCGGTGGACCTTCCGGTGCTGCGCAAAGACTTCCTGTATGATCCGTGGCAAGTGGCCGAAAGCCGGGCGCTTGGGGCCGATTGCATCCTGATCATCATGGCCTCCGTCTCGGACGCGCAGGCGGCAGAGCTGGAGGCGGCGGCCAGCGACTGGGAGATGGACGCCCTGATCGAGATCCACAACGCGGAGGAGTTGGAGCGCGCGACGAAGCTGTCCTCCCCGTTGCTGGGGATCAACAATCGCGACCTGAATACCTTCGAGACCGATTTGAATACCACCCGAACCCTGTCGCGCCACGCGCCCGAGGATCGGCTGCTGATCTCGGAATCCGGGCTTTTCACGCCCGAAGACCTGCGCGACATCGCCATGTATGGGGCACGCTGTTTCCTGATCGGTGAAAGCCTGATGCGGCAGGACGATGTGACCCAAGCGACCCAAGCCCTGCTGGCAAACCCGTTGATGGCCGCACGATGAGCGAGTTGACCCATTTCGACGGCAAGGGCGACGCCCATATGGTCGACGTGTCTGGCAAGGCCGACACGCGGCGGGAGGCCATTGCCGAAGGGTGGGTGCGCATGTCACCCGCCACCCTGGCCCTGGTCCAGCAGGGGGAGGCCAAGAAAGGCGACGTTTTGGGTGTGGCGCGCTTGGCCGGTATCATGGGCGCGAAGCGGACTGCCGATCTGATCCCGCTTTGCCATCCGCTGCCGATCAGTCGCGTGGCCGTTGAATTGACCGCGGATGCGGATTTGCCTGGCATTCGCGTGGTGGCCACCGTCGCGACCACGGGCAAGACCGGCGTGGAGATGGAGGCGTTGACCGCCGTGTCGACGGCTTGTCTGACGATCTACGACATGCTGAAGGCGGCGGAGAAGGGCATGGCGCTTGGCGGCATCCGTCTGATCCGCAAGACCGGCGGCAAGTCCGGGGACTGGACCGCCCAGTGATCACCGTGGCCGAGGCCTTGGCCCAAGTTCTGCCCTTGGCGCCGCGCCCCGAGGTGGAGACTGTGCCCCTGCGCCAAGCACGGGGCCGTGTGCTGGCGCAGGCGGTTTCGGCCCGGCTGACGCAGCCACCCTTCGCCGCGTCGGCCATGGATGGCTATGCCGTGGCCACCGCCGAGGTCGCCCCGGGCGACGCCTTCCACGTGATCGGCGAAGCGGCGGCGGGTCACCCGTATCATGGCACGCTCGGTCCGGGACAGGCCGTCCGCATCTTTACCGGGGGCGAGGTGCCCCCAGGCGGCAAACGCGTGATCATCCAAGAAGATGTCCAAAGGGACGGCGACCAAATCACGCTTCACGGGCCCCTGGACACGGGGCCCCATATTCGGCCCGCGGGCGGCGATTTTGCGCAAGGCACCCACGTGTCCGCGCCCCGTTCCCTGGACCCTGCCCATATCGCGTTGCTGGCCGCCATGGGCCACAGCACCCTGCCCGTTGCGCGCCGCCCAGAGATTGCCCTTCTGATGACGGGCGATGAGTTGCGCGCGCCCGACGCCATACCCGGCCCCGGAGAGATCATCGGTTCCAACGGCTACGGACTGGCGGCGTTGTTCGAGGCCCAGGGCGCCATCGCGCGCCTGTTGCCCATTGCCCGCGACACGCCCGAGAGTTTGGATTTGGCGCTGGACCTGGCCCAAGGCGCGGACGTTCTTGTGACCATCGGCGGTGCCTCGGTCGGGGACCACGATCTGGTGGCAACGACGCTGCGAAAAGCCGGGGCGAAGATGGCGTTCCACGGCATCCGCATGCGGCCGGGCAAGCCCCTGATGGCGGGCCGTTTGAAGGATATGTCGGTCATCGGGTTGCCCGGCAACCCGGTGTCATCTTTCGTCTGTTCCATCCTCTTCGTGCTGCCCATGATCCGCCGGGCCCTTGGCCTTTCGACGGAGATGCCAGAACTGCGATTGCGCCTGACGAATGACCTGGGCCCCAACGGCCCGCGGCAACACTATATGCGGGCCAAGATGGACGGTGATGGCGGGGTGCTTGTGGCCGATAACCAAGACAGCAGCCTTCTGTCGGTTCTGGCCCGAAGCGATGCGCTGGTCATCCGGCCACCCAAAGACGCCGCGAAGGCCGCCGGGGACACGGTGCGCGTTCTGCCCTTGCCCTAGCGCAGCCCGCTGCCTGTTAACCAAAAGGCAACACTTTTGGCCCAAGCTCAGGAATAGGACCGTTCTGTTGACACAAAACCGGAACACTTTTAGAACATAACGGGACAACATCGGCAACACGCTTCTGGCAGACGGGGAATTGAGATCATGCTTACGCGGAAACAACGTGACCTTTTGTCATTCATTCACAAGCGGTTACAGCGTGACGGCGTGCCTCCTTCGTTTGATGAAATGAAAGATGAATTGGACTTGCGCTCAAAATCAGGAATTCATCGGTTGATCACAGCTTTGGAAGAACGCGGGTTCATCCGCCGCTTGGCCCACCGCGCGCGGGCCATCGAGATCATTCGTCTGCCCGAAGATATGATGCAGGCGGGCACGACCGCCCCGGCGACGCCGGGCGGGTTCGTGCCCCGCGTCATCGAAGGGAGCGGGGCTTCGTCGACGCCCCCAAAGGGTGCGCTGCCCGTGGAGGTTCATGCAACCGAGCTTCCGATCATGGGGCGGATCGCGGCCGGTGTCCCGATCGAGGCGATTTCCGAAGTGTCCAGCCACGTGGCGGTCCCAGGCCAGATGCTGGAACGGGGCGGCGACCATTACGCGCTTGAGGTCAAGGGCGATTCGATGATCGACGCCGGGATCAATGACGGCGATGTGGTCGTCATCCGCGAACAAGGCTCCGCCGACAATGGCGATATCGTTGTGGCGCTGGTCGATGGCCAGGAAGCGACGCTGAAACGGTTTCGCCGCGCGGGCGGCATGATCGCGCTGGAGGCGGCGAACCCCGCCTATGAGACGCGCATGTTGCCCGAAGATCGCGTCCGCGTCCAAGGACGTCTTGTGGGTTTGATCCGCAGCTACTGAACGGAATGGGGGGCCGACGCCCCCTTTTTCGTCGGTCTAGGGGGCGTCAGGGGTGATGCCTTTTCGCGACCCACGGGGCTGACTTTGGTGAACCCGTGGCGCGCGGACGGAAGTAAGACATTCGCACACTCAGTTGCGTGACGAAAGACATGCGCTCTGCGGCCAGATGACCGGCGACGGCTTAGACGTCACTCCCGCTGCTGGGCGCGGAAGGCAGGGGTCCAAGGGCGGGTGCCGCGCATATCGCGGGCCGTCAAAAGGCGGACCTCCCCGCCGCGATCAGCGTAGAGCGCGATGGCCCCGGTGTATCTTAGGCGCGTGGCATCGTAGACGGTGCACCCGTCGGCCACTGCGCGCTCCACCGGGACGGGCGTCACCAGCCAGGCCCCAGTGCGTCGGCATGTGTCCAAAGCATCTTCTAGCCCGGTCTTTCCACGTAACGCCAAGACGTCTGGCAGATGTGGGGGTGCGGTGGATAGGGGGCGGTCAAAAGCATCCGACTGCGCGGCCGGGTCGCCATCATTTTCCAACCAGATGTCGGCGACGAAGCTGACGCCGGAGGGGCGGCTGATCCAGCGTCCTTCTGCTGTCATGACGCCGACCAGGCGCCCATCCCCGGCGATCAAAAGGTCCGGGCGCGGGCTTTGCACCCACAACAGGGCCGCGGCGGCGCCGATGGCCGCCCCGCTCCACCGCCAGCGACCGCGGGCGCAGGCCGTGCTTGCCATGGCAAGGCCCAGGAGAGGCAAGACCCAAGGGCCGGGGGCGGGCACGCTGCGGACGGAGAGGGGCAAACCGGCCACCCATTCTGCCACCAGGATGATCCACGCGATGCCCTGGCCGGCCAACCAGAATGGCACCGCCTCCAGCCCGATGGGCCAAAGGATCAACCCGATGAACAGCAGCGGCATCACCCAGGCCCCCATGGCGGGGACGGCCAGCATGTTCGCTAGCACCCCCAATTGTCCGACCCGGTTGAAATGGAGTGCCGCGAAGGGGGCCGTCGCCGCCCCCGCCACCACCGAGGAGAGCAGGAGGGACAAAACCGCACCGCGCCAGCCTTTCAGCCAAGCGATCTGGCCGTTTTCCGTCTGCCAGGTCGTCAATCTGCGAAATGCGAGGACCAGGGCGCCAGTGGCCGCGAAGGACATCTGGAACCCCGGTCCCGTCAGGCTTTCGGGGCGGATGGCCAGCACGATCAGGGCCGCCAGGGCCACGGATCGCAAAGACAACGCGCGCCGCCCCAACAGGATCGCGCCCAGCATTACGGCGGCCATGACAAACGCCCGTTGCGTGGCCACCGACCCGCCTGACAGGAACAGGTAGAACACCGCGAAGGGCAACGCGATGGCCGCGGCCCAGGCGCGGGTCGGTCGGGTCAGCGCGATGCGGGGCCAAAGGGCCAAGCCGCCCCGGCTCATCCAGAAGACGAAGCCGACCAACAGGCCCATATGGAGGCCCGAGATCGCGAGCAAATGGGCCAGGTTCGAAACCCGCAGCGCCTCGACCACGTCTTCCGGGAGGCCGGAGCGGTCGCCCGTCGTGATCGCCGCCGCCACCTCACCCCGCGCGCCCGGAAGGCAGTCGCGCAACCCGTCGGAGATTTGGTCCCGCAGGCGCGCGATGACCAAAGACGCGCCCTGTTCCGGTGCCTCAAACTGAAGCAGCGGCACGCGGGCATAACCAATGGCGCCGAGTTTCTTGAACCAAGCATGGCGCCCGAAGTCGAAGCCGTGGGGTTCAGCCGGGCCATTTGGGGCCGACAGATGGGCGGTGGTCATGACCCATTGCCCCGGCTCCGGCGGGCGCGGGCTGTCTTCGTGGAGAGACAGGCGCACCCGACGCGGCGTCTTGGCAGGCGCGACCCGGTCCAGCCGCACATGGTCCAACGTGATGCGCGGCGCCCCACTGGCGGAGCGGTCCACATGCACGACACGCCCATGGACCGCGCCATAATAGCGGAAGTCGAGCACGGGGCCCGCCACCCAAGCGGTGCGCGCCGTCGCCCCCAGAAGGCCCGCAACCACCGCGGCCAGCAAAAGCGGCGCGATGCCAAGGGTTGCGCGCCACAGGAACGCCAGCAGGATCAAGGCCAGCAAGACTAGACCAAGCCCGAAAATATCTGCGGATGCAGGCTCTCTCGGGAGGGCGAAGTAAAGGCCGACGCCCACACCATAGGCGGACGCCACCCAAGGTAAGCGATGGCCGCGCAGTGACTGGCACCAATCGGTTGCAAAGCCCCCAATGGCGCGCAGGCCCCTGCCCTGTGCGTCAACTGGGTGCATCCTTGTCCTCCGCCGCCCACGCCCCTAGAAGCTGCCGACACCGTGCCAGAGGTGTGGTTTACAAAACGTTAACCCTGGCATGCGACCGAGCAGACAGTGTGAAGGATTTGCCAAGATGACCGCGCCCGTTGTGACCCGTATCGCGCCCTCGCCCACTGGAACGATGCATATCGGGACGGCGCGGACGGCGCTGTTTAATTGGCTGTTCGCCCGGCGCCATGGCGGTCAATTCCTGCTGCGGATCGAGGATACGGACCGCGCCCGCTCGACCCCCGAGGCGACGGAGACGATCCTGAAGGGCTTGGCTTGGCTTGGCCTGGACCATGACGGCGACGCGGTCAGCCAGTTTGCCCGCCTTGACCGCCATGCGGAGGTGGCCCAGGCCATGCTGGCACAGGGGAACGCGTATAAGTGTTTCTCCCCCCAGGAGGAGATCGCGGCCTTTCGAGAGGCCGCGAAAGCCGAGGGCCGGTCCACCCTGTTTCAGTCGCCTTGGCGCGACGCGGACCCCGCGAGGCATCCAGATGCGCCCTTTGTTGTGCGTTTGCGCGCGCCCCAGGACGGGGCGACCACCATTGCGGACGCCGTGCAGGGCGATGTCACGACGCGCAATGATCAGCTGGACGATATGGTCCTTTTGCGCTCCGACGGGACGCCCACCTATATGCTGGCCGTGGTGGTGGACGACCATGACATGGGGATCACCCACGTGATCCGTGGCGATGACCACCTGAGCAATGCGGCCCGCCAGGCGCAAATCTATGACGCCATGGGCTGGGCGCAGCCCGTTTGGGCCCATATCCCCCTGATCCACGGCCCAGATGGCAAAAAGCTGAGCAAGCGCCACGGGGCGACGGGCGTCGAGGAATATGCGCAGATGGGGATCCCTGCGGCGGCGCTCCGCAACTACCTGGCGCGCCTTGGGTGGAGCCATGGGGACGATGAGTTCTTTACCGACGCGCAGGCACGGGCGTGGTTTGATCTTGACGGGATTGGCAAGGCCCCTGCCCGGCTGGATCTCAAGAAACTTGAAAGCCTGTCGGGGCAGCATCTGTCTTCCATGGAGGACGGGGCTGTTCTGGCGGCTTTGGTTGATTGGATGGGGCGCGCGGGGGCGCCAGAGGCGGACCTTGATCGCCTGCGACCGGTCATTCCACTGGTCAAGACATCGGCGCGGACCTTGGGCCAGATCCTGGACAAAGCGCATTTCGCCCTGGCCACCCGTCCCATCGTTCCAGAGGAGAAAGCGGCCAAAGCCCTCGATACGGTATCCCGTGGCATACTGAGAGAATTGACGCCGCACCTGCAAAATGCTAGCTGGTCGCGCAACGGCTTGGAGGAAGTCGTGGGGCACATGGCAGGGGCCAAGGGCCTCGGTCTGGGTAAACTGGCGGCCCCGCTGCGCGCGGCCCTGGCTGGACGTACGGCGACGCCAAGCGTCTTCGACATGATGATCGTCCTGGGACGGGAGGAAAGCCTTGCGCGCATCAGGGATGCGGCATCCGAAGCCGAGAACGCGGCTTCCTGACAGAATTGAACGGGACACCAAGAAAATTTCTTGGGGAACAGTTGGTTGCGGAACGACCTTTGCTTGCGACCACAGACGAAAGGACAGACATGGCAGACACTGACAAGACCGCGACCCTGACGATTGGCGGCCAAAGCTATGACCTGCCGGTCCATAGCCCCACCGAAGGCCCGGACGTGGTCGACATCGGCAAGCTCTACGGCCAGGCGGGTGTTTTCACCTATGACCCCGGCTTCACATCGACCGCCGCATGTGAATCCGACATCACCTATATTGACGGCACTGCGGGCGTTTTGCTGCACCGCGGCTATCCCATCGGTCAGTTGGCGGAAAAGTCCCACTACCTCGAAGTTTGCTACCTGCTGCTCTATGGCGAGTTGCCCTCGGTCGCGCAGCTGGAAAAGTTCGAGAATACGATCACAAACCACACCATGATCCATGAGCAGATGGCGAATTTCTTCCGGGGTTTCCGGCGGGACGCGCATCCCATGGCGGTGATGGTGGGCGTGGTCGGCGCCATGTCGGCCTTCTATCACGACAGCACCGACATCAATGACGAACACCAGCGGGAGGTCGCATCCCACCGGCTGATCGCCAAGATGCCCACTATCGCGGCGTGGGCGTATAAGTACACCATCGGCCAGCCCTTCGTGTATCCGCGCAATGATCTGGACTACGCGTCGAACTTCCTGCGCATGTGCTTTGCGGTTCCAGCCGAAGACTACGTCGTGGACCCGATCCTGAGCCGCGCGATGGACCGGATCTTCACGCTCCATGCCGACCATGAGCAGAATGCGTCCACGTCCACCGTACGGCTGGCCTCGTCTTCGGGGGCCAACCCGTTCGCCTGCATCGCCGCTGGCATCGCGTGTCTGTGGGGGCCTGCCCATGGCGGGGCGAACCAAGCCTGCTTGGAAATGCTACGCGAAATCGGGACCGTCGACCGCATCCCGGACTACATCGCCCGCGCAAAAGACAAGGAAGATCCGTTCCGCCTTATGGGCTTCGGTCACCGCGTCTATAAGAATTTCGACCCCCGCGCGACAGTCATGAAGCAATCGGCGGACGAAGTGCTGGACCTGTTGGGGGTGGAGGACAATCCGATCCTGCAAGTCGCCAAAGAGCTTGAGACGCAAGCGCTGGCCGACCCGTATTTTGCGGATAAGAAGCTGTTTCCGAATGTGGATTTCTATTCGGGCATCATCCTGGAGGCCATGGGCTTCCCCACTTCTATGTTCACCCCGATCTTTGCGCTAAGCCGGACGGTCGGTTGGATTTCCCAATGGAAAGAGCAGTTGAGCGACCCGGCCCTCAAGATCGGGCGGCCCCGTCAGCTGTATCGCGGAGAATCTGCGCGCGACTACGTCGAAGTGGAAGACCGCTGAGGTTAACCACCTTGACAAGAAAGGCCCGCACCAGATGCGGGCCTTAATTTTTTGGTCAGGTCTTTGCGCTACCCCATCGGGATAAGACGTCGCGGCAAAGGATCTGGGCCATGCATGATCAACGACCCCTGCGCGGGGATTGGGGCAACGTGGAGGTGCAGCCGGACCACGTGATGCGGGTGACGACGTGGTCCGTGGCGCTGTCGAACCAATCGCAAACGCAGATCAACCCGGACGGGACGGAGGTCAGCGTCGTTGTCGAGGGGGAGCCGATGTTGGGCACCCTTCGCCGCGCCGTGCTGCATTTCGTACCCGCCGATCACACGCGCCCGCCGCGGGTGGACCCGGATGGCGGTTTGCGCTGTTGGCTGGACCGCTACGGCCTGGACATCGCGTTGCAGCAGTTGCGCTACCCTGGGGTGACCCTGTCCTTCGGGCACCCCGAAGACAGTCCCAGCGTCGCCGTTCTACGAACGCCCCAGATACGCGTTTCCGTGCGGTGACGTGCCAAAGGCCGCGGGTGTCAGGTCTCACTTATGGAAAGGCGGGGCCGGATTGGGCCGATCCGGCTCGGCACACTGGATCTGGAAATGCAGTCCCGGAGGCTTCGGGCGCGGGGCCGCGCATAGTCGCAAGGGATCATATCGTCAGGGAGGTACCCGCCGGATACACCGTGACAGGGGCACGCGCGACGGTAAGCCCCGCAACCGGGGCTTACGATTGCTGTGTTGCGGGGGTTTGCGGGCGCATCGAAAGACAGGGTGCGGCCCGGCCATCAGCCCGCCGTGCCGTACCCCTTCCGCCCTTCCGTGCCATGGGACCACACCCCCCGGTCCGAACGCGCGGCCAGGCAGACGCGCACCGTGCTCAGTTCATCGGTTCAAACGCCATTGTAATGGGCCGACAAGCGCTGCAGCGCGATGCGCAGGACGATCTTGCCCGACCGCGCCGACCAGCCCATGCGCTTCTCGGCGGCTTCCAACCCTTCAAGAAAACAACAAACGCGCAAGACCACGTCGCCCAGGCCGGGTCCAAGGGCGCGCAAGGCATCGGACACGCGCTTGCGCGCCGCCTCCGGGCCGCCAATGGGGTCGGAGGCGCCCATGTCACCGCGGCCGCCCGCCGTCAGAAACCGGTCCCAGTTCTGTCCGACCCGCGGCCCCATCTGGGCCTTCTCAAAATCTTCCCGCAGGCGTTCCCCGGCCAAGACCAGGTCCATATTCAAGAAGGCTTTCCCGGACTTGTCCTTTTTGCGCGCCAACGACCCCAGCGGGGATTCGGCCAGGTTCACCCGAAGGGCCATATCGCCGTCGGGGTCGCGAAAGACCTTCTCTCCCACATCCATATGCTGGGTCAGGAAGGGGCTTGGGGATTCGGCCATGCCGCGCGCTTCGACCTTCTGGCGCAGATCTTCACCCAGCATCCGCTTGAGCGCGGCGCGCCCGGCTTCGGTGATCTTGTAGCGCGTGATGCGCCCCACCTTGAAGCACGACACCCAATCCTTGAGCACGAATGCCTGGGCCACATTGCGCGGCAGCGTGGCGGTGCGGGTCGGCGCATCCCCCGTTTCCCGCAGAACCACGGCCTGGGACATGCCTTGGCCGACGGCCAGGAACGCATCTGTTTCACACAAACGCCGGAGAACGCGCTTGGCCTCCTTCGTGAGCGTTGCGTCGTCGATCAGGGTTGCGCTCGGTGGCATTGCTGACATGGGGTCTGTATCCTTGGTCTGAGGACGAGAATGGCTGGGTTGAACGGCCTGCGCCAATCGTTCGATCATATCATCCACAAGCGGATCGTCCCGCCGCGCTTCAATGCGGCGAACCTGGCGCAGGATCGTCGATGCGGCGCACCCCCGCTCTTCCGCAACCTGCCGCAAAGGCGCACCTGCATACGCATGTTGCACATAGGTCCGCGCAGCAAGCGGGACCCATTCGGGCAACTGTGTGATCGGCTGAACGTTGGAAGAGGACGAGGACATCGACGTGAGGGATCCGGACTGTGGAAAACTCCGGCAGATCACCTTGATATGGTTACCAAGTGGTTAATCTTATCCACAGGGGCGACAAAAGTTTCCGAATTGTAAACTGTCGCGAGGCAGCGTGCGCTGCCCTCCTCTTTCACGCAACACAGCCCCGTCCGGCGACACATTGGTGGCAATGAAAACGCTACTGGAAAGGGTTCGCCATGTGCCGCATCACCAAAGATCTCAATGACCTTCGCCGCCCCGAATTGCTGGTCACTGCGGCCAATCATGGCCTAACCGGGTATGAACGCCGCCGGGACCTTCGGCGCATGTTGCGGGTCGCGATTCCCGCCACGGCACGGGCCGCGCTGGAGAAACTGATTCCCCTGGAAGCCGATCTGGAGAAGCGGCGCAAAGCGGGGGCCGCGACCTATAGCCTGGCGCGGCACGTGGACATTTTGGTCGCCTTGATGGCCGAAGCGCGCAGTTTCCGCAGCGCCTGACCCTCAGATCAGCGCGTCGGGCATCTCTGATTTCCGGCGCGCCACATGGGCCGCCAACGCCTCTCGGATGGCTGGGTCCATGGGCGGCTCTTGATAGGCGGCCAAAAGGGTCGACATCCGCTCAGAGGCCAGCGCCCGGGTGTCGCGCCCGCCTTCCTCCGACCAGGTCTCATAGGGTTTGTAATCAAACAGTTGAGAGCGCCAGAAGGCCGATTTGAAATTGGCCTGCGTGTGCGCACAGCCCAGGTAATGGCCCGCCGGTCCCACCTCTCGGATGGCGTCCATGGCTTGCGCATTTTCGTCGGTGGCCACGCCTTGCGCCATCTTATGCAGGGTCCCCAACTGGTCGGCATCCATGACGAATTTCTCGAAATCCGCGACCAGCCCCCCTTCCAGCCACCCACAGGCATGGAGCATGAAGTTCACCCCCGACATCAGACCCGCATTCAGCGAGTTCGCCGTCTCGTAAGCCGCCTGCGCATCGGGAAGTTTTGAGCCACAGAACGACCCGCCCGACCGGTACGGAAGGCCAAGCCGCCGGGCCAGTTGCCCCGCGCCATAGGTGATCTGCGACGCCTCGGGGGTGCCGAATGTGGGCGCGCCGGAATTCATGTCGATGGACGTCACAAACGCGCCGAACACCACGGGCGCGCCGGGCCGGACAAGTTGGCTATACGCCACGCCGGCCATGACTTCGGCGAGGACCTGGGTCAGCGTCCCCATGATCGACACCGGTGCCATGGCCCCGCCCACAATGAACGGAGAGATGATGCAAGCCTGGTTCGCGGTCGCATATTCCTCAAGCGCACCCATCATAATCGAATCGAATGTGAGGGGGGAGTTGATGTTGATCAGCGACACCATGGCCGTCCGATCATTCAATCCCCCGAACAGGATGTCACACATCTCCACCGAATCGCGGGCGCGGCTGGGTTCCGTGACGGCCCCCATGAACGGCTTATCCGTCAGGGTCATATGGGCCAACAGCATGTCGAAATGGCGCTTGTTCACCGGAATGTCCGTCGGCTCGCAAACGGTCCCGCCCGAATGATGCAACCAGGGAGACATGTGGCCCAGCTTCACGAACGTCTCAAAATCCGCCATCGTCGCGTACCGTCTCCCGCCGGCATCGCGGACGAAGGGCGGACCATAGACCGGGGCCAGGACCAGATGCCTCCCCCCGATTTCGACGTTTCGGTCAGGGTTGCGGGCGATCTGGGTGAATTGGCTGGGGGCGGTGGCGCAAAGCTGCCGCGCCAATCCGCGGGGGATGCGCACTGTCTCGCCATCCACATCGGCCCCGGCGGTGCGCCACCGCTCCAGCGCTTTGGGGTTCTCGACGAATGCCACACCGACTTCGGCCAGGATGGTTTCGGCATTGGCCTCGATAATCTCCAAGGCCTCCGTGTTGAGCAACTCCATGTTCGGAATGTTGCGCAGGATGGTCTGGGCGGTCTCGATCTTCACCGCTGTCCGCTCGGCCCGGCGGGCCGCGCCCCCACCCCCGCGCCGTTTGCGTGCCTGCTCTGCCATGACGCCCTCCATCCTAGACACCCATCGGATACTGCGCCGGCCCCATGGGGCCCGGACAGGATGCGGCGCGGATGGGCGAAAGGCGACATTTGCGGCCAAGCAACCGCCAACCGTCAGGACCAGCGGACCAATCCGAGGATGGCCGCCGCCGCATAGAAGCCTTGCAGCGCCAAGAATGCCCATTTCCTGTCCAAGATCGCCCATCCTGCGAACAAGCTGGCAGAGGCCAGCAAAAGCGCGAACGCCAGAAGTTCGCTGCCCGTGTTGGACGCAATCAAAAGCGCGTAGACAATCGCCATGCCAGAGCCGAGCCATTCGAAAACGATCACCCATGTCTCTTTCTTCATGGCGGGTCCTCCTTGGGGTCAGGGCGTGCAAGCCCCCCACGGCTCTAGGCAAAGGCGCCCCCTCTTCGCAAGCCACGTCCCGTGGAATTCACTGGAAACGCGGTGCAGGCGCTGCCCGATGCGCTGACCCTTGCACCGCCCTGCCGCGCGCCGTAATCGACTGCCATGACACAATCCACCCTTCCCGCCGAGCATGAGAAGCTCCTGATCATCGATTTCGGCTCCCAGGTGACGCAGCTCATCGCGCGCCGGTTGCGGGAACTGAACGTCTATTGTGAGATCCATCCGTTCCAGAACGTCACTGCGGATTTCCTGGCCGATTTTGCGCCAAAGGCCGTGATCCTGTCCGGTGGCCCCGCCAGTGTCGTCAACCCAGACGCCCCCCGTCCCCCAGCCGACGTGTTCGGACTGGGCGTGCCGGTCCTGGGCATCTGCTACGGCCAACAGGTGATGACCCAAATGCTGGGCGGCCAAGTGGAGGGCGGCAAAATCTCGGGCGGGGGCGGCACAGCCGAATTCGGACGGGCGCATATTTCGTCCGAAGCGCGGTTGGAGCTTTTGGAGGGATGGTTTCAGGGCGACGAAAAGGAACAGGTCTGGATGTCTCATGGCGATCATGTGGCCCGGATCGCCCCTGGATTTAACGTCTACGCCACCTCGCCCCACGCGCCCTTTGCGGTCGTGGGCGACCCCATGCGACATTTCTACGGCGTCCAGTTCCACCCAGAGGTCCACCACACGCCAAAGGGCGCTCAACTCTATCGGAACTTCGTCCAACTTGCCGGGTTCTCCGGCGACTGGACCATCGCAGGTTACCGAGAGCAGGCGGTCCAAGCCATCCGCGATCAGGTCGGGGACGCCAAGGTGATTTGTGCCCTTTCCGGCGGCGTCGATTCCTCTGTGGCTGCGGCGCTGATCCATGAGGCCGTGGGGGACCAGTTGACCTGCGTCTTCGTCGATCACGGGCTTTTGCGCCTGCATGAGGCCGAGGAAGTCGTGGGCATGTTCCGCGACCACATGAACCTGCACGTGATCCATGCCCAAGAACAGGACCTGTTCCTAGGGGAGTTGGAGGGCCAGTCCGACCCGGAGACCAAGCGCAAGATCA
>JBCBVM010000047.1:0-24194 GCA_039817645.1 Pseudomonadota bacterium
AGACCGGCGCAACGCATAGGAATTATTCAACAAGTCCATGAGGTTGTCATTGGCAGGGTTGGACGTGCTTTGCAGGATGATCATATCCTCGCCGCGCACGTTCTCATAGACCTCCACAATGATCTCCTGGTCGTTGAACCGCTCCACTCGGGCGTCCACCAAACCGATTCGCATGCCACGATGCATGGACATGCGGCGGCACACGGCCTCGGCAAAGGGGCGGTTGGCATTGCCGGAGATGATTTTGGGATCTGGGCTGGGCATGGGCGAGGCCTCTCGAATCGCACCGGGGAGCAGGTGGCGCCGCCCTAGCACCCCCTCCGGGTCAAAGCTACGCGCCTGTCATGTTCCTGTCACACCCTGCGGCAGTTCGGGCGCAGATTGGTTCGGTTTGCCCATGGGCGCAGGCTGGCCTAGCTGTGGCAGAGCATGCAACAGGAACGGCTGGGTCCATGAACATTGATTACTACTTCGCCACCATCTCTCCGAACACGTATCTGGCGGGCACGCGGCTGGAGGATATCGCCGCCAAGCATGGGGTGCAGATCACCTATAAGCCTCTGGATATCATGGGGTTGTTCGCGCGGACCGGGGGCATCCCGCCCAAGGATCGGCACCCCAGCCGGCAAGAGTATCGCCTACAGGAATTGCGCCGCTGGTCGGCCAAGCTGGACATGCCCCTGACCCTGAAACCTGCGTTTTGGCCCACGAACCCTGCGCCCTCGTCCTATGCGATCATTGCTGCGGCGGCCGATGGGTCGGGGGATGTGGGGCAGTTGGTCTTTGGGCTGACCCGGGCCTGCTGGTCGGAGGAGAAAAACATCGCCGAGGACGACGTGATCGCGGACGCGCTGGACGCGGCGGGGTTTGACCGCAGCTTGGTGACCAAGGGCATGATGGCCGGGGCGGAGACCTATGCCCGCAACCTCGAAGAGGCCGTATCCGCGGGGGTCTTTGGCGCGCCCTTCTATGTCGTCGGGGAGGAGCGGTTCTGGGGCCAGGATCGGCTGGACGATCTGGAGGCGCATTTGGCCGCATTGGCGTGAGCGCGGTCCTCGCGCTGCATTGCGCCCTTGCGTCGGGGGCGGCGTGGCGCCCGTTGGCGCGGTGCCTGCCCGACTGGTCCTGGATCACGCCGGACTTGCCCGGTTTCGGCGCTGCCCCCGACCCAGGCCCCACGGCGGATCTGATGGCCCATGCGCTGGCCGTGGCCGAGGCGGCGTTGCCCGCAGAGCCGGTCCACCTGATCGGCCATTCCTATGGCGGGTGCGTCGCGCTGGCGGTCTGGGCGGCCCATCCCGCGCGGCTTCGCAGTGTGACCTTGGTGGAGCCTGTGATGTTCGCGGCCGCCGGTGGGGGCGCGTCTGCGGACCACCTCCGGCAGATGGCCCCCTTTAACGACGCGCTGGATGCGGGTGACGCCATGACAGCGGCGCAGATTTTCCACGGTCTTTGGGGCGTGGGGCCCTGGGCCGCGGTGCCACCCGCGCGGCAAAGGGCCATGGCGGACCGTATCCACCTGATCCGGCAGTCGGAGCCGGGGATCATCGCGGACAGCCATCGTATTCTGGACCGTTTGCCCCACGCAGGACCGCCGCTTTCGGTGATCACACGGCACGACCCGCCGCCAATCATGGCCGCCATCGCTGCGGGGCTGGTGGACCGACGGCCCGCCATGACCCGCGTCGAAATTGGCGACGATCATATGGTTCCGGTGACGGCTGCGCCCGCGTTGGCTGCGCATCTTCGCGCGGTCTGGGCCGCGCCCTAGGGGCGGGCGGTGGCGATGAACCGTGGCAACCGTCGGACAAGTATTCCCGAGGACCTGTATATACAGGTGGGCGCCAGGTAACGCGGCCAGGACCGTGACAGAGCCAGCTCCCTCGGAATTGCTTAAGGCCACCGGAATTTTGCCGCATGTGACGGGAAGCACAGAAACATCGCCAAAAAAGCAGATAAGGCGCGGTCCTGTCCCCGGCAAGGGCAGGGCGGTGCACGTGCCGTTCCGCCGCAGCGCGTTGGGGGGCTTTCACGGCCAGTTCTGGGTTCTGGCATGTGACGTACGCCGGGACATCGCGCAAAAGCGGTGGACAGATGTTCCCTTCTTGTTCATGGTGTTGGGATGACGATGGACGCCGACCTTTCCGCGCCGCCCTTGCAACCCGGTCAGCTTTTGGCGCGGGGCGTGGCACGGCATTTGCGGGACCACGACTTCACCTGTCTGGGGGAGTTTTCGCCCGAGCGTGGGAAGCGTTTGGATGTGATGGCGCTGGGCCCCAAAGGGGAGTTCTGGGTCGTTGAATGCAAATCCAGCCGCAGCGACTTCACGTCTGACGGGAAGTGGGATGGGTACCTGGAATGGGCGGACCGGTTCTTTTGGGCGGTGGACACGTCGTTTCCGGTGGACCTTTTGCCTCAGGACACGGGCCTGATCATCGCGGATGGCTTCGATGCGGAGGTGATCCGCATGCCGGAGGCGCACCCCCTGGCGCCCGCGCGTCGCAAAGCCCTGACCCTTCGCTTTGCCCGTTGCGCCGCCTTGCGCATGCACCATTTGCGCGATCCGATGTTGAGCCGGGCCTATTGAGGCACATGCGTCCGGTTTGGCCCGGGTGCGAGAGTGGCGTCAGGTCCGTGGGTTGAAGTTTCGCATAGGGCCGATGTCGGCGCATGTGACGCGCCTTGCCGCTGGCCGCCGACCGCCGTGGCGACGCCCCCACCACGTGTCGCCCAAGCCGAGGTCGCGCGGGCCCAGCGTCCCGAGCCAAGGAGCCTATTGCCCGAACGTCCCCTTGGCGGCGCTGACCACTTCGAGGCCGTCCATATAAAGCACTGCCGGTTCCTCAAACACAAGCGACCAAACGGGGCAGCCGCTGCTTGGCACAAGGTGGATGACTTTGCCATCGGCGAGACGTTCGGCGGCCACCCGCGCCTCCCGCGCGCCAAAAAGGGCTTGGGCCCGCCAGTCACGCACAACCACAGGCTGATCGCACAGAAGGAAGGCATCCCCTTCCGGCCGGTTCCGCCCGAGCGCGTTGGCGGGAATGCGAACCTGGGGCGCGCCCACGGGCATCCGGGTGCAGATCACCTGGCGCACAGCGGCCATGCCGAAATTGCGGGTGACCACCCGGTCCCCCGGTCGGAGCTTTTCGACGCCCAATTCGCCCTTGGCCGTCAACAGGCGACTGCCCTCAAACAAGCCGTGCCGAAGCGTTTCACCGGCCAGGATCGGCACGCCGGGGCCGCCCGTGTTGCCAGATAGAAGGCCGACTTTCAAAGGGGAATGGGGTCCGGGGGTCATGGGGCAGCACATCCTTGGTCCAGGTCATCTGGGACCTTGGCATAGAAGGTGTTGCTGTCCGGTTAAGGCGCGGTTCTTGGCACGCAGTCCCCGGGGCCCACGTGAAAAAGGCCCGGAGGACGCGTCCAGGCCTTGGTCAAGTCGTTCGTCCGGTGTGGATCAGATATCGTCGGTGAGGTCGATCACATCGCCTTCGGTCCGGCCAGTCGGCGTCTCCAACCCATTGGCATAGACAGTGAGCGGCACGTCGAACTCCAGGCGGAAAACTTTGGTCTGCGCCACAGGCGCGATCTGCTTGCCATCCACCAGGCGGTTTGCGGGCACCAGGGCGACGGCGGCGTCAAAAAGCGCCTGCGCACGCCAATCGCGCAGCGTCACATGCTGGTCCGCGGCCACGGTCGTATCCCGCTCTGGCCTGGCCAGGCCCAAGCTGTCGGTGCGGATCGCACAGGCCGGACCGGAGGTGGCGTGGACCGCTTGGAGGGTGGCCATGCCGCGCTCTCTCGTGATGATGCGGTCCCCTGCTTGGAGGGCTTCCACTGGTGTTTCGCCCTTGGCGGTGAGGATCAGGGTGCCTTCGGCGATGCCGCCTTTGACCTGCGTGTCGGATCGCGTGGCAGGCTTTGCCGCCAGTTGAACAAGCTCTTCTGCGTTGTGGCGCAATTGGACAGT
Organism: Pseudomonadota bacterium; assembly: GCA_039817645.1. Classification (GTDB taxonomy): domain Bacteria; phylum Pseudomonadota; class Alphaproteobacteria; order Rhodobacterales; family Rhodobacteraceae; genus Jannaschia. The sequence continues at coordinate 3,974 of JBCBVM010000047.1, forward strand.
CATAACAGCGATCCCCGGTTTTTTCGTCTTTGGCAGTGATGTGTTAATGATGTTGGATTGGGGCACGATTGGGGCACCACTGCGAAACCTTCGCGGCCCTTTCCGTCCAAATGTGTCGGTGCTAAGGGGAACGCGGAGCGGGTGTGGCGGAACTGGTAGACGCACCAGATTTAGGTTCTGGCGCCGCGAGGCGTGGGGGTTCGAGTCCCTTCACCCGCACCATTCAAATCCATAAGAACGGCCCCTTAACGGGGCTTCGATGCGTCAGCCCCCACTTGGTTCCGCACACAAGACTGGCCAGCCACTCGGCCCATCCCTGGTGGAGCAGAAGGGATCCGTCGGAGGCCTATTTGTCCAGATCCGATGAAGCGGCGAGGATCAGGCATCCACCCGCAATGGCCCAGTTCTTGATCATGATCGACATTTGCCACGGGTCGGACGGCACGAAATGAAAAACGCTGGTGAGAATACAGTAGAGAGCCAGCGCCCGACCAACGGGTCTCAGGTATCTGCCCGCAATCAGAAGACTTGCAGCCAAAGTATTAAACGCGAGCGCAGGCCAGATAAGCCATTCAGGCAACCCAAACCCCGCGAGCAACCCTTGCGCAGGATCTGGGTTCATCGCTTTCTGAGCAGCCCCAACAAAAAACAGGATCGCCAAGAGATATCGCCCGGCGACCCATTCAAACCGAGTGGTCATGCCGCAGGGTTAAAGGCCAGGCTCAGGCCATTGAGACAGTGCCGTTTGCCGGTCGGCTCCGGCCCGTCATCGAAGACATGACCAAGATGACTGCCGCAGCGACGGCAATGGACCTCGGTCCGGACCTGAAAGAGGAACTTGCGATCCTCCTTTGTCCCTATCGCATTCGGCAGGCTTTCAAAGAAACTTGGCCAACCGGTCTCACTGTCGTATTTCGCGTCAGCGCTATACACGGGCAAATCACACCCTCGGCAATGGTAGAGGCCAGCGCGTGTCTCGTCATTCAATGGGCTGGTGTAAGGACGCTCGGTTTCTTCCTCTCGCAAAACCAGGAATTCGTTCTTGCTCAGGCGCGCCCGCCATTCGGAGTCGCTGCGGCAAATCTCGAAACTGCATGTGGCAGCGTGAAGCGGCGTCGCAATCAGGGCAGCGCCGGTCGTCATCAGAAAGACTCTGCGTTTCATGCGTTCACCTTTTTCTGGGAAAAACGCCCGAACGGGTAAGCAACGGGCATGCTGACCCATCCGGGCGTGCCTGCTCGATTCACTTCGGAACGAGGACCGCATCGACCACGTGGATCACGCCATTTGACTGATCGACATCGGCGATGGTCACGCGACTGGCATTGCCGTTTTCATCGTAGATGTAGACAGTGTTGCCCTTGACTTGCGCGGACAATGCGTCGCCTGACACGGCATTGAAGTGATAAAAACCGTCGGACGAGGCGCGCGCCTGCCGCGCGATCTCAGCGGCGGACCAGTCACCGGCCACGACATGCGCGGTCAGCACCTTCTGCAGCATCTCTTTGTTTTCAGGTTTCAGGAGTGTATCGACCGTGCCCGCAGGCAGTGCGGCAAAGGCGTCGTTCACGGGTGCGAAGACTGTGAAAGGCCCAGGGCTTTGCAGTGTTTCGACCAAGCCAGCGGCCTGGACAGCGGCCACCAGAGTCGTGTGATCGGCCGAATTCACTGCGTTTTCCACAATGTTCTTGGTTTCGAACATTGCCGCGCCACCCACCACTGGGTTCGCAGCGGAGGCCGCGGTTGCAATGGTCAGTGCTGTGACGGCGGTCGCCAATTTGGATGCGATCTTCATTTGAGTCTCCTCTCAAAATTACCCGCGATCTTTTGCGGCTATGAGAGTCACGGTGCGATGCGCGGAGGAGTTTCAGCCGGCGTCAAATAAATCTGCGTCGAAGAAGTCGTCCGTCGCCAGAATGGCGCCCGTGGGCGCGCCGGTCGGTGAGCCACCTTCGGGTTCATCGGAGACCGCCAATGTCCCACCATCGATCAATGCGGCGATCTCGGGGGTGACCTCGAACAGGCTTTCCCGGTCCGACGAAATCACACCGAGCGATACGGGCGCGCCTGCATTGGGGCTAATCACCCAAAGCTCAAAGTCCCGCCCCGCCGCAGGTGCGCCCTGCTCAGGGATCACTTTGAACAGGTTGCCGTTCGGGGCGTAACCCGCTTCGATATGCACGGCCCCGTCTTCTGACATGAGCGTCGCATGGAGCGTGGGATCGAACGCCGGAGCCTGCAACAGGGTGCTGAGCACTAAGAACGCAGCCACCGCAACAGCTCCCAAGCCAGGCAGGGCCAGCCAACGCCAAGCCCAACGGCGCCTGGGGTTTGCTTCCACGCCGCTCAATTCGGCAAGAAGCTTCGACCGGACGAAGGGCAATGGAACTTCTTCAGGCACCTCGTCGGCAAGTGCCGCGAACTCTATCTCCCAGAATTGCACGAGCGCAGAAAGCTCTGGCTCGACCTGAAGCCGCGCTTCGAATGCCCGCGCTGCGTCCGCGTCCAGCAGGCGCAAGACGTATTCGGCGGCAAGCGCCTCGTCTTCCGGTATGTCCTGTTGGTCACTCATCGCGAAAGGCACTCCTTCAAAGATATCAGGCTGCGGCGCAGCCACGTTCGCATCGTGTTCAGCGGCACATCGAAGCGGTCCGCAAGCGCCTGGTAGGTCGCGCCCTCTAGATAGGCCGCGCGGACGGCATCGCCTCTGTCGGGCGGCAGCTCCTCGAAGCAGGCGTTGATCCGGCGCTGCTCTGACGCGGCAATCGTTGCGGCCTCAGGACCGGGACGCTTCTCGACAAGCTCGCCCACCGCGTCGAGATCCACATGGTTCCTTTTGCGCGCCCGCAGCCGATCAATCGCCAGGTTCCGTGCAACGGTAATCAGCCATGTCATCGGAGAGTGACCCGTGACCGCGTATCTGTCAGCCTTGGCCCAAATCCGAAGATACACGTCCTGGAGGGCATCCTCGGCTTCCGACCTGCTCTTTAACACACGGAGGCAAACGCTGAAGAGTTTCCCGCTCGTGGCATCGTAGAGCATGGCCAAGGCAGCCCTGTCGCCAAGCGCGACCTTGCCGATCAACGCCTCAATGTCCTCGCGGTCGGTCATGCGTGCCTTAAGTCGTTCAAAAAGCGTCTTTTCCGTTTCTGCCTGACAGAAATGGCCCCGAACGACAATCACTTGCCGCCGGGGCCATCCCGCACAGGTACCCATCAACTCACTACTCAACCGTCATTGGCTACATACCGAGCGATGCGGCAAAGCCTGTAATGCCGCCCATGCCCAGGTCGGCCTTCATGGTCGCAGCCCCTGTTTCCAGATCGATCTCGTAGAGGCCGGCGGACGCGGCGCCTTCCATCTGCAGGATCGCAAGGGCCATGTTCTCGCCTTCCTTGGCAGAGACGATGTCAAATCCACCCAACGGGGCCAGATCGACTGGCGCGCCGTCGACGGTGATCTTGCCTATGGTCTCCAGCGTGCCCGCGTTGTTCGCCAAGCTGACCAGCGTGTCAGTTTCGGCATCGAGCGCGTATTGGAACGTACCGCCTGCGGTCTCGCCATTGATCGCGTTCGTATAGGCATTGGCGAAGATCATCGGCGTGGCATCCGCCATGACATCGCCCTCGGCGTAGGCTAGGTCGGTAAAGCGGCGCACGGAACCGGCCCGCTCATCATTGTCGCCGAAACCTGCGGGGAAGTAGACGAGGTTGTCGCCAGCCGATGTCACGGCACGTACGGCGTCGATCTTGTTGTTGAAATCAAAGGCGACCATCTTGCCGTCGCCGATCATCGCGTCCTCCATGAAGGACGCACCCAGATCGGTCATTTCGCCAGATAGCGGATCAATCGTCGCGATCATGCCGTCTGAGAAGCCAAGCAACTCGCCGGTCACCGGACGCCAGGCAAGCGCCTTCAGCGGAGACGCCAGGCTGTAGGTCATCACCTGGTCAGGGGCGTTCACATCGCCCATCACGACCAGTTTTGCGCCATCCTCGGCCAGGGCATACCCGGATACCGCCGCATGTCCTGCCGCAAATGCCGGGCTGGCACAAAGAGCAATCAGTGATGTCACAAGAGCTTGGGTTTTCATCGTTTTTCCTTTCAAGTTGACCTGAAAACGCACCGTATTCGGATGCGCTCTGTCCTCAGCCACGAAAGGCAGCACTGAAAAGTTTCAGTGCGATCTGAACAATTTTGAGTTTCACGGGGGTGGGGACCGACCCACACCGCATGACGGGTCACCCTGGAATGTCATTCGCGGTGAAAAACCAACGAAGCGGCCATTGGCGCGGCCGCCGCGAAAGAGCGTATTGTCCCACCCTGCCGCCATCTCGACCGAAAACCCGCGTGCCGCCGCGCCGCAAGTCTGCTGCGAGCCCAACTTGACCGATGCTGCGCTGCGGTCGAATGTCTGCTCCACGTGCATCTTCAGCTAAGAACTGAACCTGTCGCGCACCAAAACTGTCGCTTGTTCAGTCGTGCCGGGTACGAGGTCGTAATCGCAATCTTGAACCGGAACAAAGCCTTGCGCTCTATAAAACGCGTTGGCCGCAGAACCGGCCCTTAACACCGTCACCGACAATTCTTTTGCCGAGGACAAGCGGGCAGACACTTCAGAGATCAGTGTGCGACCAACGCCGCATCTCTTTTTGTCGGTCGCGACATAAACGCCCCAAACGTAACCAACCCCGTGGCGTTCAGCTGCCAACGCTGTTCCCACCACTCGATTTTTCTGAGTGTCGAGAGCTACCAGTGCCAAGCAGTCCGAGGTGATCAATCCAAGATCCGGATCATTCAAAGACGCCAAAAGTGTCGCGAAATCTGACGGCTGCAATAGGTGCGCATACGTCTCATGCCAGCACTTGGACAAATGCGCTCGCACTTCGGCGTAGTCTTGGTTGTGCATGTTGCGCACGCTTATCATACGGGTCTCGTACCAGATGGAAGCTTAAGCTGACACTCGATCTTGCGAACCTAACGGCGGGTTGGTCCGCCATATGTGAATTCGACGAAGCCCGGAGTTCGCGCTTGGAGCGAATGGCAGGGTCGGCGCGCTGCAATGCAGCGACCGGAGCAAGGGGCGGAGGGCCGCTTTGGGCCGCAAAGACTGTGGGCGCTTAGGGCAGGAGTCCGGACATCTCTGCTGGCGCGCTGCGATCAGTTGAAGCCGTGCGTTTCATAGGGCTTCTGCGCGTCGTTGGGGTCGTTGACGTTTGAAATCTTGACCTCGGACCCGTCGTCGGTCGGGATCGTCGGCAACCGATCCCAACTCAACTTCGCGTACCGCCCATCGGGCGTGAAGACGAGGACGACCCGCCCGTCAGTCTCGATCCCTAGAACGTCGTCCATATTCGTCTCGATTTCACATTCGTAGGATGTCTCTCCGGGGAATGGGTCGACCGGGCCGCCTTTAAACGGGGTCACGTATCGGTCATGGACACCCTCTAGGTCGACAGCATCCAAATCGCGCATCAGTCTGCTCGGACCCCAAATGTAGGCGTGCTGGCGGATACGATCGGCGAGCTGAACAAGATCATCAATCTTCATGGTCAATTTCCAAAGAGTCCCTGCCAAAGCGCCCGTTCCTGGCCCGTGAGTGCCGGTTGGTTCGTTGCGGCGCGGTACGCATCCACATCCGACAAGCGCGCAGCAGAGGAAAGCCCCATATCGCGTGTCCCGATACCAGCATTCCGACCCATGCGACGAATATAGTCCGTCGCGTGCCCCCGCTGTGCTGCGTTCATGCCAATCTCGTCGGCATTCCGCATGAGGTTGTCATAGACATAGCGTTCGCGCAGGTAGCGTTGCATGTTCCGGTCTCCGTTGCCGAGCGCTCGATAGACGTCCGGCCCGATCTCGTGCATGTGCCGGGCGTGCAGCAATTCGTGTGATGCCTCGTAATAGGTGGCATTCTCTCGCAGCAGCAGCGTGTTCGTCTGGTTGTTGAAGGCGGCGTTTGTTCCCGAGCCGTAAAGCCGGTCGAACTGAGAATTGGACAGGCGCCGCACCGAGGTGCCGTATTCCGCCGCCTCCTGCGCGATCCGGCGGCTTTGGGCGGCGGTCATGCGACTGGCGCCCAGCATGCGCATCCGGCGGGTCGCACGGGCCGTCAATTCGGCCATGTTGTCGAGCGTGCGCGACCGCAGCAGCACCCGGCGCAACTCGCCCAGGTCGCTCCCCTCACGGATCAGCATCTTCGCGCCGCCGACCGTCATCTCCAACCCGCGCCCCGACGGTGTCGGCAGGATGCGGGCCAACTGACCAAAGCGATTGAGCGGGTAGTTGCGGACGGCGATGCTCTGCAACTCCATCTGTCGGGGCGCGTTCTGCAACACATCCCCGACGATGCCGTTGGCCTGTACCCCCGTCATCGGCGCGCGCGCAACCCGAGCCATCTGGATCGACCCGCCAAGGCTGACCAGAAGCTGTACCACCATATAGGCCCGGTCGGCGGTCGCAGCGCCGCTTTCACCCCCGGCGCTGCGGCCGATATTGTTGATGATGGCGCCGATGGGGCCGTAGTGATCGGCTGGATCCGGAGAGATCAGCATGGCCGTGCCTTGCGCGATCTGATCGGCGCCAAACGCCGTCAACGCCAGCCCTCCGCCCACGGTTGCCACGGTCCCAAGCCCGCCCGTGGCCACCGTGCCGCCCGTGGCGAGCGTCACACCCGCGAAGATGTCGACCGCCCCAAAGACCACCAGACCCGTGCCCATGGCGACACGGCCAGTGGTCTGCCAGAACGTTTCCTCGCCATTGAAATGCTGGCCGATCAGATCGCGCAGCCGGTCGGCCGCGTCTTGATTTGTCAGTTCGCGTTCCTGCCAGAGATCACCGAAGACGTCGCCTTCGGCCCAGCTGTAGACGTGCAGTTCTTTCGTGGCGTCGTCGAAGCGCCAGTCGTTGAGGCCGTCTTCGCGCCTTCGGCGCAGCGCACCGATCTCGGCGCTCCGGTCCCGATTGTTGCGCCGGTTGTTGGACATGCCAGCGTACCGTTCGCGGACCGCGTTGATCTGGCCGCCAATGGCATCGTATTCCGATTGCGAGTCATGGAACACGAGGCGGTAGCCAAGCCCGCCTCCCTCGCCTGCTGGCCCCAGAATATACAGAAGCTGCCACGCTTCTTCGGGATAGGTCCGCGCAAAGACGTCCAGCATGCCCTGTTCAGAGACCGGCGCACTGGCGCTGTAACGGGGCAAGACGTCCTCGCTCAACGGCATTGCGTCGGGGTCGGCGCCGACCAACTTATCCAAGTCGGCGTCGCCGGGAACGAAGGGCACGCAAGTCCCGAGCTGTGCGCAGGGACAGACGGCTGGGTCGGCCTCGCCCACGATTTCGTATTCACGGCCGCGTTCCTGCACGCGGGCCTTGCTGATCTCGGCGGTGATGGCACGCGCCGTCATCGCGGCAAGCGGGGAAGCGATCGGGGCCGCTGCGCCAAGTGCGCTCCCCGCGATCTGTTGTCCGGCCCCCGCCAGGAGTTGGCCAGGATCGGGCGCCTTGCCTGTCGCCGCAACGGAGAGCGCCAAGGATGCCGCTTGCTGCGCATAGGGCGGAAGGGTCGTGGCGCTCACGATCTGCTGTGCCAAGGCCGGAAGGGAGGCATGGGCCGGCGCCGCAGGTTTGGTCATGTTGTCGGGCCTTTGCCAGCGGCTTCGAGTGTGTCCATCCGGGCGATGATGGCAGAGAACCGCTGGCGTGCGGAAGCGTCCGATGTGCAAATGCGCGCAATCTCGCCGTTCGGGTCCAAAGACTCGAATGGCGCGCCGAAAAGCACGTCCCACCCGGCCAGGACTTCCATGTCGCCGGGCCGGTCAAAGCCGTATCCCGCCAGACGTACCAGCGCGGCCGCCAGCGTTTCACGGACCTCTGCAGGCGCGCGCGCGTCCAGCACATTCGGGAAGCTGCGCCGCAGCCGAGCTTCGATTTCCATGGCCCGTCGTTCATAGACCATCAGACGGAAATCCAGCCGTTCCTCGTCCAAGAGGATGACCGGCGTCCGGGTCGGAGGCGGGCCGTCCAAATCGAAAACCCGGGCGGTTGCGCCAGACCGGCAGATGACGCGTCGCACGATCCCGTCCGCGAAGACCTGTGCGCGACACGTGCCGTGCGCGGCGGGCCCATCAAGGTATCGCGCCAGCGTCGCCGGATCTGCCAGCCGCAGGAAAAGCCACGCGCCGTCCTCGGTCCTCACGCGGGTCAGCCGCCGCAGGACGCCCCGTACGGCCCCCAACCCTCCGTGACCGCGCAAGAAGACGCCCGTGGGCTTGGACCAGAGATGCCACGACGCCGCCTCGCCCTCGGTGAAGGCGTATCGCAGGAGAGCGCTGTCCGGCTCCACTCGGGCGAGCCATGGGGCTGCGTCCCCCAATTCTTCTGCGGCCTCGTCTTGGAAGAGCGACTGAAAGCAGCCGGTGGTGCTCTGCAGCAGGTCCGAGAGATATGGAACCGCCGCTGCATCGAGCAGGAAATAGGTCTCGCCCTCAGTCTCGGGGCGGCCAAAGAGCGCGTCGGTCAGGGATGGCGGGACCCAGGACCCCGACTGGCCCGGCCCATGGGGACCGGGTTCGAGGCCATCGATCCACGTCGTCGCTATGCGGCCGCCGGTTTCCATCGACGTCGCGGGCGAAAGGTCCGTCCAATAGGTGTCGTCTTCGTCCAGGGTCGATCTCTCAGGTGAGGGGATGGTCGTGCGCTTTCACCTCGGACTTATAATCAAATCCGAGGGAAAGAGGGAACAACTGGCATGGGACCGAGCGGCGCACCTGGTAGGGGCTGACAAAGCCGCGACGCTATCCCTTATGGCGACCCGCGCTCCCCTCGGACGAGACAGGGGAGGAATGCTAAGACCATCGCTGGCGAGCATGGGCCGGTCAAATGCGAACCCGTCGACGGCCCTCGCTTTTTCTTTGGAGTGCGTTTGTCCTGGTGCTTGCAGAAAGTTATGAGGCTTTCGCCAACAGGCGTCTGCGAAAGACCTGAATTCCTGCCCCCAAAAGGGCAGGGTCACCTTTGACCAGGCTGGGGACCAGCAGGGGTGCCGGGGCGGTACGCCCAAACCGGTCGGGCCTGCGTGGCGCGCAACGTTCGAGAAGTTTCTTTTGGAGAACGGGTGGGGCCTCCCCTCCGAAAACGATCTTTTCTGGGTCCAATATCCCTGTGAGACCGCGCACGATGAGATCGAGCTGGGGGGTGACATCTTCCAACCAGTCCTCCAAGCCGGGCAGGTTGCGGCGGACGGCCTCATCAAGCTGGGCGATATCTTGGATGTCGTTGCCATGGGCCTGAAGCGATTGGATCAGGCCGGCCAGACGCGGGCGTCGTTCGACGACGTCTGCGGAGTAGATCGTGCTGATCTCACCGGCGTTGCCGTTGGCCCCGAAAACCGGATTTCCGTCATGGACGATCCCGCCGCCGAAGCCGTGGTTGAAGGACAGGTAGCCGAATGTTTGCGTCGTAACCCCATGCCCAACCCAAGATTCCGCGATGGCGCCCAGGGTCGCGTTATTCTCAGCGAAAACATGTGGCCCAAACACCGTTCGGAACATTGGACTGACCGGTAGATCAACCCAGTGCGACAGTGGAGGTGGCGTCATGAAGGCGCCGTCCCTGCTTAGCCGGAAACCATGCATCGACACGCCCACACCGGCGAAACGGTCGTCATCGAGATCTTGCATAGCGCGTTGTTGGGTTGCTGCGGCGTGGCTGGCCGTCAGCACGGCGGGGGGATCGTTCGGATCGACGTCCAGCTTCGTCGTGGCCAAGGCCCCGCCGCAAAAGTCGACCGTGGCCACAATGACATGACCGGTGTTGATCGAGACCGAGGTCGCGTGGGCCCCGGACCCGTTCAGTGAAACGCCGGGGCTTGGCTTGCCACGCCCTCCGGCGACGGGCGGATGGGCCGTCAGGAGGTCGCGGGCGACAAGGTCGGCTGTTATGCGATGAATGCTTTGCTGTGACAGGACTGTGTGCTGCGCGAACTCCGCGCGGGGCAGTTGCGGGAATCGGCGCGCGATTTCGACAATTTCGGCCGCACTGCGCGACAGTGGAAACGACATGGATCCGCACCTCTAGCCAGGTCCGGCATTTATGGCAGAGATACCAAAGATTTGAAGCCCGTCCCATGACCCGCATTGGGAAAGGTGGACTGTCACAAATATATTACCCACCATAGGTAATAAACCCTGTGTCGCCATCGGGACCGATCTGCATGTCTGAAATTACCGCACAAAATCTGACTATGCAGTTCGACCAATTCATCGCCGTCGGAGACGTTTCGTTCACGGTCGGTCAGGGCGAATTCGTCACGCTTCTTGGCCCGTCAGGTTGCGGAAAAACGACGTTGTTGAAGATGATCTCGGGGTTTTTGCAGCCGACGGAAGGCCGCATTCAGATCGGTGGGGTCGACGTCACCCATACACCGCCCGAACACCGAGATACGGCGCTGTGCTTTCAGTCCTACGCCCTATTTCCGCATATGACCGTGCGCGGCAATCTGGAGTTCGGGTTGCGCCAGAAGCGCGTCGGATCCCGCGATAGAGACGCCCGCGTCACCCAGATTTCTGAGCAATTGTCGCTGCAACCACAGTTGGAGAAACTGCCGAACGCCCTTTCAGGTGGCCAGCAGCAACGGGTCGCGCTTGGGCGGGCCCTTACGATGCAGCCGGGCGTCATTCTGTTTGACGAACCTCTGTCGAACCTCGACGCCAAACTGCGCGATCAGGTCCGGCTTGAGATCAAGCGCATCCAGCACGACAACGACCTGACGGCCGTCTATGTGACCCATGACCAATCTGAGGCGCTCGCACTTTCGGACCGGGTCATCGTGATGCGGGATGGCAAGATCGAACAGATCGCGACCCCGGAGGACCTGTATCACGCACCGGCGACCAGCTTTGTCGCCGACTTCATCGGCAATGCCAATGTGATGCCCGCGGAGGTGGTGGGCGCGGCGGATGGTGGCGGGTGGCTGCTGGATAGTCGCATCGGTCGTCTGGTGAGCGGAGACACCAAAGAGCCACAGGCAAAGCGTATCCAAGTTGCTTGGCGACCCGAGCGCGCGCGGGTGTCGCCGCAAGGATCGCTGAGCGGAACGATCGTGTCGCGGGCCTTTCAGGGGCACTTCACCGATTTGCATGTTGCGACGGGCGCGCAGCACTACCGCATTCAGGTCGCACAGAGTGATGTGGTTGTCGGCGGCGATATTACCTTCGGACTTGATCCCGCTGATGTGCTGATGCTGGAGCCTGTCAGATGACAGCGCGCCGCTGGATCACGGTTCTGCTGTTGCTTGCCCCTGGCCTTGGCCTGATCGTCACCATGATCGGCATGGTGGTCTATGTGGCGATTGCGCAGTCCTTTGGCCTTTACAACCTGAACGGCGAAAGTGTGCTGACCACCGCCCACTGGGCCGAAATGCTGGACCGAAAGCTCTACAGCCGCGCGGTCCAATATTCGATCTACATTGGCATATGGTCGGCCGTGCTATCGGTCGCTCTGGCTTATCCGCTGGCGATCTGGCTGCGAAAACCGTTCCGGGGGTCGATCACGATCGGCGCGATCCTGAAGGCGCCCTTGCTGGTGCAGGGGCTGGTGGCGGCGTTCCTGTTTATCAACGTCATTTCCTATCACGGCATCCTGAACCAATTCATGCAGGGCATCGGGGTTTGGGATGGACCGCGCCGTCTGCAAAATGATCGCAACGCCTTTGGTGTCCTGTTCCTGCAGACTTGGAAGAATATGCCCTTCGCGTTGCTGTTGCTGACCGGGGCCGTGCAGGCCATCCCCGATGATGTATTGGACGCCGCCCGCGATATGGGGGCGGGCAGCTTCGCGCGGTTTCGCAAGATCATCGCGCCGCTGAGCCTGTCCGCGATGCAAGCGTCGCTTGTGATCATTTTCATCGGTGCGGTGGCCGATTTCAGCTTTCAGGTCATCGCCGGGCCGACAAACCGGCAATCCCTGGCGCAGCTGATGGTCTTTGCCCGGCAGACAAGCTGGCACGAGGCGGCGGTGGTTGGGGTCACCTTGATGGTCATCGCCTTGGTGGGCTCGCTGCTGCTGGCTTTGGTGGCGCGCCTCATCTTGCGGGGGCCAGCAAGCCGATGACGCGGGCCCGGATCAACGCGTTCCTGATGGGATCATTGCTGGCGATCTGTGCGATTTGGCTGATCATTCCGTTCACCATGGCGGTCTTGTGGTCGCTTGTAGACCCCGCACAGCCCTGGACACCGGACAACCTGCTTCCGCCCGAGATGTCGACCTACCGCTGGTCGAATATGTGGGAGAACTCGGCTCTGAAACCGGCGCTGCTCAATTCCTACACCTTGGCACCTGCGACGGCGATTGTGACGCTTCTTCTGGCGATGCCAACCGCGTATTGTCTGGCGCGGGTGCCTTTCCCGGGTCGGGAGGTCGCAAAACTTCTTGTCCTGCTTCCACTGGTCGTTCCGCCATTTGTGACCGCGATCTTCTTCACGGCGATCCTGTTTCAACTGGGGCTCACACAATCGCGCTTCTTTGCGATCCTGTTTGCGCACTGCATCCTGTTCCTGCCCTATGCCATCCGCATCCTGACCGTCAGTTTTGAGCAGGTGCGACAGGATCATATCGACGCCGCGCGCGATCTTGGCGCCTCTCCGATCGCACGGTTCCGCGCCGCATATTTGCCAGCGCTGCGCCCCGGCATATTCGCCAGCCTGCTGATCGTGTTCATCCAGTCCATCGAAGAATTTGCCATCGCGTTCGTCGTTGGATCGCCCGACTTCACCACAGTCCCGACGCTCCTGTTTTCGCGCCTCGGTCAGGATTTCATTCGCCCTGACGCCGCCGTCCTGTCCCTAATTCTGGTCGTCCCCAACATCATCCTGATGCTGTTTCTTGAGGCGTTCCTGAAGTCCGCAAACCCATCCCTGTCATCGGGCAAGGGGTGATCAGAATACCTCGTTTTCTGCCAACCAAAGGATCAAGACAATGAAGATGCTGCTAACCTCACTATCGGCCATCGTGTTCGGGGCAACTGCTGCCCTGGCCGATGGACATGCCACGGATCTGTCCAAGATGAGCTGGGACGAAATCGTTGCCCAAGCTCAGGAAGAGGGCGAAGTCAGCTGGTATGTCTGGTATTTCCAGGACCGGTTCCGCCCCGTGGTCGAAGCTTTCGAGGCCGAATACGGGATCAACGTCACAATCCCCGAAGGCACCAATCAAGGCAACGCCGACAAATTGTTGGCTGAACGCGGTCGCGACGTCGGCGATATCGATGTCTTCGCCTGGGGCTTCAACGACTTTGACACGGTGGATGTGACCGAGATTTTCCTGCCATTGGACATGCTGCCCGAAGATGGTGGTCGCGTCGGCGAATTGCTTGGCGTCGATGGCAAGGGCCATGTCGTCGCCTATTGGGGGAACCAAACGGGCATCGCCTATGACCCTGCCCATGTCGCGGAGGTCGACCTGCCGCAGACGGCAGAAGAGATTGCGGCCTTCTGGGCCCAGAACCCCGAGAAGTTCGGGTTCAACTATGAAAAGGGCGGCTCCGGTCCCTCGTTCTTTCAAAACATGATCCGTGTGACGGCAGACCTTGATATGTCCAATGGAGAGGTCAGCGATGACCGCCTCAGCGCCGCCGAAAAGGGTTTTGCCCTGTTCCAGGATCAGGCTGAGGATTTTGTTGTCACCGCGTCCAATGTCGATAGCATCACGCGTCTTTCGGATGGTGAGTTGTGGATGGTGCCGGCGTGGGAAGATCACCTCGCTGGGTTGCAGAACAACGGTGAAGTCCGCGGCGACATCAAGTTCTATATCCCCGAATTTGGTATGAATGGCGGTGGCAACGGCGTGGCGATCCCCGTGAATGCGCCAAACCCTGCGGCGGCGGCTGTGTTCATCACTTGGCTGACCTCGGCTGAAACCCAGACGATGTTCAACCAGACCTTTGGCACAGCCCCCATGCATGCAGAGGCGGATGACAGCGCTGCCCTTGTCCCGAATGCGCAGCGCGCCAATCAGACGGCATGGGGCGCGCAGCCGTTCCGCGGCGAGCTTGAAAAGGCGTTCATCGAGCAGGTTATCCTCGAACGCTAAACGGCCAAGACCCTTTGCAGGCCAGCCTTGCGTTGGCTGGCCTGCCCGCACACTCCCCGTCCAAAGAAAGATCGCAATGCGCCCCCTCCGAACGTTCCTGAATGACCCCTCATGGAAAGGTGCCGTCGTGGCGCATCGCGGGGCGTGGCACCACGCGCCCGAGAATTCCGCGCTTGCGATCAAAGAAGCCGCCGACCGGGGCTATGACTTTGTCGAGCTTGATATCCAGCAAAGCTGGGACGGAACCCTGTTTTGCCTGCATGACCGTACCCTGGACCGCATGACTGACGCGTCGGGCGCCGCGGCCCCCCGTCTGTGGGAAGATCTTCAAGGCTTGCGACTGCGCCAGGGGAAGGGCGGTGATACGCCGCTGACGGATGAGCCCATCGTCACCCTTGCTGACGCGCTGGCTGTTGCGAAGGGCCGAACCTACCTTGATCTCGATACGAAGTTCCCGGATCAGATTCCGCTGGTCGCGACCGCCGTTCAGGCGGCTGGAATGGAAACACAGGTCAACCTGAAGCGCGAGGTCAACTGCCTTGCAGATTATGAAAGCCTGCGCATGTTGGAAAAGACGACGGGCATCATCGTGAAGCCGATTGTCTTCGTTGATCCGCCTTCCGTTACCCAGATATCCGACCTGATCGCCCAAGCGCATTTCCCGATGGTCGAGGTGCTGTGTAGCGATCTGGACATCATCTCGCGTGTCGCAGAGGTCTGCAAATCAGCCGGAACCGAGGTTTTTGTAAATACGCTCGATGCAGTGCCGTCCTGTCCCAAGACAGACAGTCAGGCCTTGGCAGACCCCGATGCCGTCTGGGGGGTGTTAGGTCGCGCACAGGTCCGGTTGATCCAAACCGATGAACCTGCTGCGCTGTCAGCGTTTCTAAAGGCAGTTGCATGACAAAAATATCTGCGCGGCAAATGCCGTAATGGATCAGCTCGCGCCGGGTCGCGGCAAATGAGGTCTTGCCGCAATTTGGCACCTTATCCGCGGATTTGATTACGGCAAAGTCCCATGCCACAGGCCCTGTCAGGGTTGCAGGTTAATGCGCTAAGGCTGCCTTAAGCCCGTGCAGGACGTCTTCTTAGAGAATTTCAACGGCAAGTTCCGGGACGAGTGCCCGAGCCATAACTGGTTCCGATCACTTTGCCATGCGCGCTAGGAAATACGACAATGGTGCAATCATTAAGACACCAAGCGCCCTCATTCGGCGCTCTGAGTGACCACGCGTCACAAGACCCTTGCGGGTCACTCCAGTAAATCCATTGGCGGGAAGCATTCCACCACTGCAATTGTGCCCAACTATCAATCGCGTTGCATGAACGCTTTAGGTGGTTCTCCAAGGCAGAATTATAGGCTTTCGAGGATCGCGCCCTGTTCCAAAGAAGCTTTCTGAAGTCGGGATAGCCCATCGCCGCTGTTCCCATGGGGCTCTGAAATTCCACGTGGCGTGACGCGTCAACGACGCCGAGCTGAGCTTGATGGTCGGCACACAGGTGCGCGTTTGCAGCGAACGGCGGTTGTTCGGGCGGCGGGTGCAGCATCCGGATATCATGTTGACGGTCCGCTTTGGGCCGCCCTGGGCAATCCGAAGTCAGCTAGACTTTCCGTCGCAGCCCAAAAAATACGTCATAGAGGACCGGTGCCGCGAAGAGTGTCAGGATCGAAGCGAATGCCAACCCGCCCATTATTGTGACCGCCATTGAGATGAAGAACGCATCTCCGAGCAGTGGGATCATCCCAAGTATTGTCGTTGCGGCTGCCAATAGGACTGGTCGCAGACGCGAGGTGGAAGCGGTCACGATCGCCTCTCGCAATGGCCCGCCTTCGGCTTTGACCAGATCGATTTCTTCAACCAGGACAATCCCATTCTTGATTAGCATTCCCGACAGGCTGAGAAGCCCGAGCAAGGCCGTGAACGTGAATGGCAGGCCCGTGCCGAGCAGCCCCAGAACGACCCCGTTGACTGCCATGGGGACGAGAAGCCAGATGATGATAGGCTGACGCAAGGCGTTGAATAAAAGCACTGAGATCAAGACCATGATCAGAATTGTCACTGGCAGCTGCGCGCCAAGGCTGGCGTTGGCATTGGCAGAGTTCTCAAATTCACCGCCCCATTCCATCCGATAGCCAGGGGGCAGTTGAATGCCCTCGACCGCCAGGCGAACTTGATCATGCACCTCCGCCGCCGTCTTTTCGGGTGGAATGGAGGCGCCAACGGTGATCGTTGGCAACCTATCGCGGCGCATGAAGAGCGTGTTTTGGACCTCGTATTCAAATCCATCCACGACTTGTTCAAGCTGCAAGAGGGTTTGGCCGTCTTGCGCCTCTAACACTTGATCGAGGATGCCCACGTCAGACTCCGGGTCGACCCTCAGGATGATTGGCAGCGTGCGGTCGCCATCGCGGTATGACCCTGTCCGTTCACCATCCGTCGCAAAGCGCATCAACTGCGCGACGTCGTCGCGTGAGATGCCCGCGGCTTGGGCGCGGTCCGTGTTGTAGACTGGGCGCAAAACCAATTCCTGCTCGCGCCAATTGACCCGCGGGCTGAGGATATCGGGCGAACTGGCGGACATCACCTCTATGGCTTTGTCGGCGAGATCGCGCAGCACGGTTGGGTCGCCGCCAGAGAACCGCACCTCAATTGGGCTGCCGCCGCCGGGGCCAAAGACCATCCGCTCGGTCCGGAATTCGCCATCAGGGATCATATCGGCAGCGACGCTTTCCAACGCGGCTTGCAGATCGGGAATAACCTCAAGCGATGGCGTTCGAATGATCAGATGCCCATACGCTGGGTTCGGCGGCTCACTGCCATATGTCAGCAGAAAACGCGTCGCACCTTCGCCAATGAAACTGGCGACTGAAACGACATCTTCGCGATCCGCGAGGAAGCTTTCAAGCGCAACCATCCGGTCCGCGGTTTCGGAGATGGGGGTGCCTTGCCGCATCGTGAGATGGGCCAGGAAGATCGGCGTGTTGGAGTTTGGAAAGAACTGCTGGCGGACCTGGCCGAACCCAACGTAACACGCGGCCGTTGCGGCGATGAGAAGGGCAAGCATCACCCATCTGATGCGGAGTGCTCCGCGCAGCAAGCGGGCATAGGCCCGGAAGATGAAGCCGTCATAGGCGTCATCATCGCCCGGCGTTCCTTGCTGGAAAACATAGTGCCCCAACAGCGGCGTCACGGTGATCGCCAACATCCAGGACAACATCAACGAGATGCCGATGACGGCAAAAAGCGAGAACATGAACTCACCCGTGGAATCCGGGCTAAGGCCGATGCCCGCAAACGCCATGATCCCGATGACTGTCGCCCCCAGAAGGGGAATCTGCGTTTTGCCAGCAGCCTCATTCGCCGCCTCGCGCGAGGTCTTGCCGCGTCGCATCGCCAATTGCATGCCTTCCGCGACGACAATCGCATTGTCGACCAGCATCCCCATCGCGATGATCAGGGCGCCCAGTGAGATCCGTTCCATCTCGATGCTGAAGACCGCCATGAAGAGGAGCGTACCAACCACTGTCAGCAAGAGCGTCGCGCCGACCACAATTGCTGCGCGCGGTCCCATGAAAAGGCCAAGAACAAGCACGACGATCCCGACGGACATGGCTAGGTTGATGAGGAACCCGGTCGACGACTCATCGACCACGTCATGCTGTTGATAGATCGGATGCAGCGCGATGCCATGGGGGATTTCTGGCATCAGCTCTGCCAAACGAGCGTCGACGCGTTTGCCAACCTCAACCACGTTTTGATCGCTGATTGCGGCAACGCCCAGCGTGAACGCTTCTTGACCATCGAACCGGATGATCTGTCCTGGATTGTCCAGGCGGCCACGACTGACCTCAGCGATGTCGATCAGATTGATCGTCTCGCTGCCCACACCGATGGTCAGTGACGCGATCTCATCGACCGAAGAAGAACCTTCCGGTGTTTCAATTCGAGTCCGTGTGCCTTGCCCCATGTCGACGGACCCCGCCGACGCCACGGAATTTGCGTCAGCAATGGCCGACACGATCGTCTGCGGGTTCGCCCCGATATTGACGGATCGGGCGAGATCAGGTTCGACGAAGATGGCCTCTTCCGGCAGGCCGGCGACAGCGACATCCGCGACACCGTCGATGGCAAGCAGTTCGCGTCGTAAGAAAGACCCTAAGCTGTGGATCTCGCCGTCAGACAAGCCGGGTGCCGTCACAGCAAAGAAGATCCCATATACGTCGCCAAAGCCATCATCCACGAAAGGCATCATGGCGCCGTCAGGCAAATCGCCCTGCACATTGGTGATCCGTTCGCGCAACTCCGTCCAAATCCGGGGGAGGTCGTCACCGGGCACCGTGTCTTCCACGATGACGTCGAGGCGGGACACACCGGGCCGGTTTTCCGATGTGACCCGGTCAACCTCCGCCATGCGCTGGATCGCCGCCTCAAGCGGCTCAGAAACCTCGGTGGCCACCTGCTCGGCCGATGCGCCGGGATATTGCGTGACCACGACAGCCTGCTTGATCGTGAAGGCTGGGTCTTCGAGGCGGCCGAGAGAGTTGAACCCCCAGATGCCGCCAAACAGGCAAATCAAGATCAGCAACCAAGTCAGGATCGGCTTTTCAATCGACCCTCGTGCGATCGAGAGAGCCCCCGCGCTCATTGTGAAAACCCGGTGAACCGCCGCACAATCTGGCCGTCCGAGACAGCATGGGCCCCCGTACGCAGAATTTCATCACCTGGGTTCAGGCCCTCGATCACTTGCACGAGGCCATCGCGGTCCGGGGCAATCGTGACTGCGATTTCTTCTAGCGTTCCCGTCGTATCGTCGCGAGGAACGTACCGCATCACGCTGGTCTCACCACGATTGCCCAACTTGATTGCCGAGGGTGGGACGAACAACGCAATATCCTCCGCAAATTGCGTCGCCAGAACGGTCACAGAACTCCCCGGAAGGGCGGTAAGCCCCGTATCAGATGGCAGGGCCAACGTGGCACGAAAGCTCTGCCCCACGCTGGAGGCTTCCGCATTGAATTCGCGAACCTCCAGCGGGTAGGTGTCTGGCGCAATCGGGAAACGCGCCTCAAGCTCGATGTTGGCGTCGCCCCCGGCCTGTTGAAACAGCACCTCAGGCACATCAATCTCGACCCGCAACTCGGACATGTCATGGAGCCGCACAACCGGTGTTCCCTGGCCGATCGTCGAGAAATTCGCCACGTTTCGGGTTGCGACCAGTGCGTCGAATGGCGCCAGAAGCGTCGCATCATCCAACGCCACCTCCGCATTGCGCAGCGTCACACCAGCCAAGCCCAATTGAGTTTCTGCATCATCCAGCTGCGCTCTCGACACATTGCCGCCCAACTGGTCGAGGCGATTGAATGTCCGCTCGGCCTGCTCGTACTGAAGCTGGGCCTGACGCAGTTGCAGCTCAAACGGCTCAAGATCAAGGGCAGCCACCAGCCCGCCGGCCGGGATGACCTGTCCTTCCTGCGCGGGGAGGTCCACGATTTTTCCACCGACCTGAAACGCGAGATCGACAGTTTGACGCGCGACAACCGTCCCAAAGAACTGTCGGGTCACGCCCGCCGCGTCGCCGCCGACCGTGAACGTGATGGCGACGCGCGGTTCAGCCTCCTGCGCAGCGGCGCTCAGACCATTCAGCAATAGGACGGTGACAAGTTGCGCGAGCAGTCGCTTCATCATCGTGGCCCCCAATGATCGAATCCTAGCCAAAGCCTGAGCCAACCAGCAGCAGATGAAAACAAAAATGAACGGGTTGGTTTGGGTTTTGGGCGTGGGCGCGCCTGGGACGCCGCAAGGGTAAAGAGCCATGACGAGCGCACATTGCTCTTCGATGTTTTCGCTGCCGGCGAGAGATCGCGTCGTTGCAGCCCGTACCTACTGCACCCGTGATAGATTGCGCACCCGGCCCAAGTCGCCAGTACGCTCATAGTGTCTGACAATAGTCCGAAAGCGACGGTCCGCTTTGATGTGAGGATGCAGTATAGCAACTGGGTAGCCACCGACGGCTTGGAGTAGCCCCCTGAAAGTGGTCCACCAACTGGGATAGATTGGTCCCGCAAATTGGAGGATCAGCGATGGCTGGAAAAAGAGAGAAGCCCGAAGAGATCGTATCGAAGCTTCGGCAG
>JBCBVM010000048.1:0-23252 GCA_039817645.1 Pseudomonadota bacterium
GAACGAAGTGTCGAGCTGGGGCGCGTTCCTGTCCTTTGCATCCTTCCTCTTCTTCATCTGGATCGTTTTCTAGAAAACGATCCAGATGAAGAAGAGGAAGGATGCAAAGGACAGGAACGCGCCCCAGCTCGACACTTCGTTCCAGAGCGCGAAGGCATCCGGGTAGTCGATATAGCGGCGTGGCATGCCCTGGCGGCCCAGGAAGTGTTGCGGGAAGAAGGTGATGTTGGCGCCGATAAAGAAGGTCCAGAAGTGCAGCTTGCCTGCCCATTCCGGATACTGACGCCCCGACATCTTCCCGATCCAGTAATAGATCCCCGCGAAGATACCGAACACAGCCCCGAGCGACATCACATAATGGAAGTGCGCCACCACGTAGTATGTGTCGTGATAGGCCCGATCGATCCCCGCCTGGGACAAGACGATGCCAGTCACACCCCCGAGGGTGAAGAGAAAGATGAACCCCATCGCGAACAGCATCGGCGTTTCGAACTTGATCGAGCCGCCCCACATGGTCGCAATCCACGAGAAGATTTTAACCCCAGTGGGTACGGCGATGATCATTGTCGCTACCATGAAATACGCCTGCTGCGTCAGCGACATACCCACCGTGTACATATGGTGCGCCCAAACCACGAAGCCGAGGCCGCCAATGGCCACCATGGCGTAAACCATTGGCAAGTAGCCGAAGACGGGCTTCTTCGAGAAGGTCGACACGATGTGGCTGATGATGCCGAAGGCCGGAAGGATCACGATGTAGACCTCGGGGTGCCCGAAGAACCACAGGATGTGCTGGTAAAGCACGGGATCCCCGCCACCAGACGGATCAAAGAATGTCGTCCCGAAATTCCGGTCGGTCAGCAACATGGTGATTGCGCCAGCCAAGACGGGAAGGGCCAAAAGGATCAGCCATGCGGTCACAAAGATCGACCACGCGAACAGGGGCACCTTGTGCAGCGTCATGCCGGGTGCACGCATATTGAGGAAGGTCGTGATGATGTTGATTGCGCCCAATATCGACGATGCGCCTGACACGTGGACAGCAAAGATCGCCACGTCCATGGACCACCCTGCCTCGTTCGTGGAGAGCGGCGGATAAAGCACCCAGCCCACACCAGAGCCTGTCTGGCCGTTCCCACCGGGCAAAAATACGGACAACACGGCGAGCGACGTTCCAGCCACGAACAACCAAAAACTCAGGTTGTTCAGCCGGGGAAAGGCCATGTCCGGCGCGCCGATGTGGAGGGGCATGAAGTAATTGCCAAACCCGCCAAACAGCGCCGGGATAACCACGAAGAACATCATCAGAATGCCGTGGCCGGTGATCAGCACGTTCCACAGATGACCGTTTGGCGTACATTCCCCGGCGGCGGCAGCCGTGATACGCGCGCCTTCCATGCACATGTACTGCACGCCCGGGTCCATCAACTCCAAGCGCATGTAGACGGTGAAGGCCACCGAGATGAAACCCGCAAACCCTGACACAAACAGGTAAAGGATGCCGATATCTTTGTGGTTGGTGGACATGAACCACCGGGTAAAGAACCCGGGTTTTGCGTGGTCGTCATGTCCGGAAATGGCGGCGTCTGCCATGCGGTCGCTCCCGTGACTATTAAACCAGCGCGGGGCGAATCCCACAGCCGGTGATTGGTCTGTACCCCTGCGCTTCTAGCCATGGGGCCAAAGGGGGGCAACGACACAACCTGTCGCGCCTGCGGAAAATTTGCCGCAGCGGCCTGAGGCGTAATGATCGGGAATTGAGGGGTTTTCCAGCTGAGAAGCAATGCTGCGACGGCCATTCGGTCGCGACCTTTGTCCTGGTGTGCGGTTATTTTGTCCGGATCGCTGGGTTTCGTGGCTGGCGAGGGGCTGGCCGAAGCATAACGATATCTCTGGTGGCAGCGCGGTTCAGGATGCACAGGCCATCGGTCGACATGATCATCGCGCCGTAACTAGCTGAATTATAATCTATCTAAACGGTGTCGTCCGTCGCAGCGCGGCGTCCAGATCGTCAAGGCTGACTGGCAGGCCAAGATCGACCAACGATGTTACACCATGCCCTTCGATACCGCAGGGGACAATGCCATCGAAATGTCTCAGGTCCGGCTCCACGTTGATGGACAACCCATGGAAACTGACCCAGCGGCGCATTTTGATCCCGATGGCCGCGATTTTGTCGTCGCGCATCGTTCCGTCCGGCAAGGGCGCCTTGTCGGGCCGGGGCACCCAAACGCCGACGCGTCCCGGTCGAACCTGCCCGTTGATGCCAAATTCGGCCAAGGCATCGATCACCCAATGCTCGAGCGTCTGTACATAGGCGCGAACATCGCGCCCGCGCGCGCCGACATTCAGCATGGCATAGACCACCCGCTGACCAGGCCCGTGATAGGTGTATTGCCCGCCGCGATGGGTCTGTATCACGGGAAAGCGGTCAGCATCGCGCAGATCGTTGGGGTCCGCGGACGTGCCGGCCGTGTAGAGGGGCGGATGCTCCAGCAACCAAAGCGCCTCTCCGGCGAGGCCATCGGCGATCTGTACGGCCCGATGTTCCATCTCGCGAAGTGCCAAAGGATAGGGCACCGGTTCTTCCGACTTGATCCATTCCGGGGCCATGGTTCACGAATCCTTACGTAACGGCAGATTCTTCTAGGGCGGGCAGGGGGCCTGCCGTACCGTCCCCTCATTATCTTAGGAGGGGCTTCATGTTGAAGAGACGAATCATGGGCTGTGCCACGGCGATTGCGTTGGCCATGCCGGGACAGACATTTGCAGGAAGCGGCGAAGTGGCCGCAGGTATCATCGGTGGCATCATTGGTGGCGCCATCGTTAACCAGCAGCGGCAACAACCGCGGGCAACACAGCGCCGTGCCGCGCCGCGGAGTACGCGCAGCACGCGGTCGACGCCCCGGTCCACGCGCCCCTCCATCAGTACCGCGCAGCGCCAGGAAAATCGCGAAGTCCAGACTGCGTTGAACTATTTCGGGTTCGATGCGGGCGGGGCGGATGGCATTCTCGGCCGTCGCAGCCGTGGCGCCATTTCGTCGATGGAAGCCTTTCTGGCCTTTCCGCCAGATGGGCGCCTGACACCTTTTGAGCGCGATATCCTGTTAGGTGCCCATCGCAGGGCGGTGTCTGGGAACCCTGATACGCTCCGGCTGATCTCGACCTCGCCCTTGGGCGCCCGGGCGGCGCTGCAGGCGCAGAAGGATGTCATGATGGGCACGGGGCAAACCGGCCTGCGCACGGTTGGATACCCGGGCTTACCTCTCGAGGTGAGTCGTGCGGTGGACGAGATTGCCGCCAGCAGTGATCCGTCAGCCGAGCAGTTGTTGCAGCGCGCGGGGTTCGTCCAGTTGGCCGACCTCAATGGCGACGGCAATAATGACTACATCCTGGACACGTCCTATTCCGGATCGTCTTTCTGGTGCTCAGCCGAGCGGTGCAAATCGTTGGTCTTTGTCTCCACGGCCCAGGGCTATGCCCGTAACGAGTTGATGGCCCAGGCGCCGACAGCAGCGACGTTCGATTGTCTGGCAGACACGTGTCGCTTAGCGGATGGGAACCAGACGCGTTTGGCCTTTACCGCACCAGTTGCGCCGGACGCGCAGCCCCCGGCAACGGTCGAAGTGGCCGCCCCCGCAGCGGCAGCGCCCGCCACACACGCCACTGCCCTTCCGAACTTTGGCGCGGCCACGGCACAGGTCGCATCGCTGTCGAGCCATTGCGGCAAGGTCAATTTGCTGACCGCCACGCGCGGCGGGTTTGTTACCCTGGCGACAGGCGGTGACAATGCCGTCGCGTTGGCAGAGCAGTTCTGCCTTGCCCGAAACTTCGCCATCGACACCGGCGAACAGATGGTTGCCAACATGCCTGGGACGACGATGGACATGGTCCGGGACCAATGTGCCGCGTTTGGGCCAGCCATGACGGCGCAGTTGGCAGCCCTATCCGGGTCCGCCCGGGATGACGTTCTGCAAAGCACCTCCAGCTTTGTTTTGGGGACGGGCATGACGCCGGACCAATTGCGGACCACGGCGACGCTTTGCCTGTCGGCAGGCTACAGCGCGGACAACATGGATGTGGCCCTTGGCTCGGCGATGCTGCTGGTGTCGCTTGGCTCTGCCCCCCATGCGGAACTGTTGGGCCATCACTTGCAAGACGGTTTCGGCACCGCAGAGCGGCCGGATCTGGCGCGGCCCTGGTTCGATATGGCCATTGACGCATTGAAGAACGGTGTTCAGCCGATTTTTGCGCCGAACCAATCCGACCGGACGGATCTGCTGATTTGGGCGGCCACGGGCGCCACGGATGCGGCGTCGGCCAGCGGCCTTGCCCCGGCGGAGGAAGTGCAGGTGGCTTTGCCGACCTTCACCGCCCCTTTGGCGACGTCCCCCGCGCCGTCTCAGTGACCAGTTGCCCCAGCGGGTGCCGCCTGCCGGGGCAAATCCAAGGCCGCGCATTTTTGCGCTTCACAAGGTCTGGGCCAGTGGGTAGAGACGCCCACGCCGGAGGCGTCACGCGGTCGTGGCGGAATTGGTAGACGCGCAGCGTTGAGGTCGCTGTGGGGTAACTCCCGTGGAAGTTCGAGTCTTCTCGACCGCACCACGCCGACGGATACGACGACGCCGCCCCTTGGGGCGGCGTTGGTCGTTTGGGGTTTCGGTTCGGATTATCCGTCAGAAATCTTCTCTAGGAAGGGCTTCAGCCCAGCTTTGCGGCGGATGCTGTTGAGGAAGGCGAGGCTGTCATCCTCGATCCCGGTATGGATCCACGGGATCAGGGCAGGGGTTGACCCAATCGCCTCCAGGTGAGGCGCCAACCCTTCTTTTGGCCCGAACAGATGAAAATACGTTCCAAAAGCGTTGTGGGCATAGTGCAGCTGCGCGGTGTCTGATGGGTCGCGGTGGCGTGCAAGACTGTCCAGGAAACGCGATTGGAGGTCCAAGGATTGATCGCGAAACGCGCTCGTGCGGGTCGTGGCCAGATAGGTGTCACGCGCGGCCTCATCGGGTGACAGGTGGCACTCATACATCCAGTGCTCAATCTCTGCCCGGGCCAAAAGCGCCAGCCATGACGGGTTTCGCGCACTTTCTTCATTGCATCGGCCTTGGGCCCAGTCCCACATGGCGTCATGGCTGCCATACCATTTGCGGGCATAGCATTGCAGCATGGTGTTGTCGGCCAGAAGGGACGGCTCCCGCGCTGCTAGAAGACGATCTTCGAATGCGTATATCGTGTCGCGATCCATGCCGAGTCCTAGGCCGCACCGGATCTGGTAGCTGGTGATGACGACGTCCAAGCCATCTTTCCTTTCAGCGCGGCCCAGGGCCCATCGCGCGTCTTCCAAAATACGGGTGTAGGCCGCCGCCCGTTCGTCCGTGATCAGGTGGGTGCTGCCAAAGCCGCGGGCGCGCCATGCTTTGCCCACAAGCACACCGCCCGCAATGGCATAGCCGAACGCCGTGTCGGGTACCTTCGGCAGGGCCTTGTCCATGGGGTGCAAGGCCCCCATCCCGTCAAGCCAATGATGTCTTTGGTCCGCAGTCTGGCTGCCATAAAGCTCCTCCAGCGCCGCCCAATCCTCATAGGCCAGAAGCCGTAGGCCATCCGCCACATGGGCGTGACCCTCGCTGGCATCGAAAGGCGGGGCGGCATAGCCCCGCAGCCGATGAAAGGCCGACCAGATCTGATCGTCGTCGAATTCAGAGAGGAACAAGCGGTCCAGGAACATCCAGTCAGTCTCCGCACTTGGGTAGCGAAGGCTTACTGGGCCATTGGGGCCGCTCTGGGGCAACAAGATGCGGTTTCGGAAACAGTTTTTTGACGTGCGGGCGGCAAGATCACGGGCCGGGACCCGCCCGGCATGCGGTTAGGCCAAAAGGGTCCGAGAGGTGCCGTTGCGAAGGTAGAAACGGTTCACGCAGGCCGCGTCCGCCATGGTCGCCAAGCTGGCCGTGTTTCGGTCAACTTTATCTCACCATGTCGCTGTGAGCCCAGGCGCAATGTGGCGTCTCGCAGCAGACCGATCCCATCATTTGCGTCCTTAGGCAACAGGGCCCCATCCATGGGTCGGCCAAATGTAAGGTGATATGGCTGGACGTCTTTGTTGAGCGTCTCGTGGAACAAGGTGATGTCCCGCAATGTCGGGTGGATCGCGTCGAAGCCATAGAACATTGCGGAATTCCGCGCCTCGATATGGACGGGCACGACCGGCAGTTTGAACTTTCGGGCGATCATGGCCGCGCTGGCCATCCAGCGACGCTCGTGCAAGCGCAGGCCGCGGCGTTTGGCCAGCCGACCGGAGGGGAAAATCACGCCCAACCGCCCCGCCTCAAGCGCCTTGCGCGTCTGACTCATCGTCTCTCGGGTCTTTGCGACGGTGCGCTTGTCTTCCCGCCATTCCACCGGAACGATGATATCCGCGAATTGCGGCAACACGCGCAGGATGTCGCTGTTGGCGTAGTAGAACGCATCGTCGCGACGCTTTTGCAGAAGGTGATGCAGGATGATGCCATCGGCAATCCCCGTGGGGTGGTTGGCCACGACCAGGGCGGGACCGGAGCGGGGCAAAAACTCCAGCCCCTCATATGTCACCCGGCGCGCAATCCTGCGGGCCAAGTCCTCCATCACGTTGGGAACCGATTGATGAACATAGTGCGTGCCGATTTCGACTGAGCGCTCATATGCCAAAAGCCTGCCCAGAACGATCCAGGCCGCCCGTGCCTGCGCCGTTCCTGAAAACAGCCACGGCGCACGTTCGGCGATAAGGGGATCTAGTCGGTCGCGCATGGCGCACCCTTTGGCAGTCAAACATGACAGGCAGATAACATTCCACCCTGCTTGGAAATTAGGCGTTCTGGCGCGCAGGTTCAATCGGACTTCGCCGCGATCAAGGTCAATCGGCATGACCGCGCCAATGGGGACGGGATGCGGTCTGCGGAACACCCTGTCACGATGGCAGGCGGTTCGGTGATACTTGGGGGATGGCGGTCATGCGGGTGCCCGCAGATGGATGTTCTGGTGCTGGGCCCTTCTGAATGCGTCAAAGCGCCCTTCGTGGCTGCGTTTTCGAAGTATGCGTTTGGCGTCCGGATCTGGCAGCCGTAGATCACACGCTCACGCTGGCCGCGCCCGGTCCCATGCGACGCGCGGCTGGCCCTTTCCGTGCGTTCCATTGGAGGGCCGGGTGACTGTCCCCCTAGACGCCGTCGCCGGAGCGCAAATGCCCGGACGATCGTGTTCAGTCAGACAGTTTCCACCGGCCAAACAGGACCGAAAATATAAGGCCATCCGCAAAATGACGCGCGTTCGGTTTCGGCACAACTGGGGGGTAAAGTGGCAGCCCGTAGGGGAATCGAACCCCTCTTTCCAGGTTGAAAACCTGGCGTCCTAACCGATAGACGAACGGGCCGCGGGTGCGGTGTCGGGTGTTTAGGGCAGGGCCTACCCTATCGCAAGCAGATTTTTCACGCCGTCGACGCGGTATCTGCTTCGCTTTCCAGGGCCACATCCTCGACATTGAGCTGGACCGTTTCGCGCCCTTGCCAGCGGTTCTTTTCCAGGCGACCGGCCACGTGCAAGGGGGCCCCGGCTGCGCGGTCGATGGCGGATGCGATGCCCGACGTGCTGGCGCGAAATGCAATCGCATCCAGGCGTGCGGGGCCGCCATCGGTCAAGGTCAGTTTCAGGTGCCCGTCGCCGACGGGTTTGGCATAGGCGACCCGAAGGTCGGGAAAGGCAAAGCGGGGTGCCGACGCTCCTTGGCCGAAGGGGCCCGCACGCTCCAAATCGTCGATGAGGGCCAAGGTTGCCGCGCCGGGCATGAGGGTGCCATCGACACGTAAATCCTTCGGCCCAATCGCATCGGTCCCCTGGCGGGAAAGCAAGGCATCCAACCGCGCCATGGCCGCGTCGAGTTTTGCCGCCTCCACCGTGAGACCCGCCGCCATGCGGTGCCCGCCGCCCTTCACCAGATGCCCCTCCGAGGCGAGCCGCTGGATCGACGCGCCAAGGTCGATCCCGGCCACGGACCGCCCCGAACCTTGGCCCACCCCGTCCTCGCGCAGGCCGATGACGACGGCTGGGCGATTGAGCCGGTCTTTGAGGCGAGAGGCGACGATGCCCACCACCCCGGGGTGCCACCCTTCGCCGGATGCCCAGGCCAGGACGCCCCCCTCTTCCAGGCGGGCCTCGGCTTGGGACAGTGCCGCTTCGGTGACCCGCGCCTCCAGGTCCCGGCGGCCGGTATTGAGTTGGTCCAAGCGTTCCGCCAGGGCGGCGGCCTCGGCCGGGTCATCCGTGGATAACAATCGCGCCCCAAGATCCGCCGCTCCGATCCGCCCGCCCGCATTGATCCGCGGGCCCAGAAGATAGCCCAGATGGTAAGACGACGGCGGACCATCCATGCGCGCCACATCCGCCAAAGCCCGCAAGCCCGGACGATTGCGACCTGCCAGGACTTTCAGCCCTTGCTGGACCAAAGCACGGTTCACGCCCACCAGGGGCGCCACATCAGCCACAGTGGCGAGGGAGACGAGGTCCAGAAGTTCCATTAAGTTCGGGACTTGGCCCTTGCCGTGCCTCATCTGGCGATTGGCCTCTACCAGCGTCAGGAAAACGACGGCGGCTGCACACAGATGGGCCAAGTCTCCCGTTTCGTCCATGCGGTTTGGATTGACGACTGCCAGGGCCGGGGGGAGCGTTTCTGCCCCCAGATGGTGATCCAACACGACCGTATCGCAGGTGGACGCCGCCAATGCATCATGGCTCAGCATCCCGCAGTCCACACAAAGAATAAGGTCATGCCCTGCCGACAGCTTGGCCATGGCCGGTGCGTTCGGACCATACCCTTCATCAATGCGATCAGGGACATAGAGCGTGGCCTTCAGGCCAAAGGCGCGCAACCACCACACCAGCAAGGCCGCGGAGCTGCCGCCGTCGACGTCATAGTCCGCGAAGATCGCAATACGCTCCCGCTTTTGGACGGCGGTGCACAGACGCCCCGCTGCGATATCCATGTCCCTTAACGAAAGGGGGTCAGGCAGCAGGTCCCTCAGCTTCGGGGCAAGGAAGCTGCTGGTGTCTTCTGGCGCGACGCCGCGGCGGGCCATGTGGCGCGCCAGGGGCAGGGGATGCCCCTGTTGGGCAATGGCTTCGGCCACACGTTCCTGCGCCGGGTCCAGCCCGATCCAACGCCGACCTGTGGCTGATTTTGTGACGTTGAGATACCCCATATGGCCCCCCGTGTCCCCTGACTCTGGTCTGGGTGCAAGGGCGAAGACAAACGCTGAGCGTGCCCCATGTCCCCCGAACATGCGGAAACCCTGCCTTGTTCTGAAACGATTGACAGATGATCTTCGGCGGCGAACGCTGTTGAGAGCAAAGCAAAGGGCCCGACGCATGCCCCGACCCGATCAGAGAGAGACGTATTCCCACGGGGGGCAGGCCCGGATCGACCGAGAGCGCGATCTGTTGCAGGCGGCCTATGACGCGGAATGGGATGTCCCCGCCGGGCGTCTGGGTGGACTTGTCCGTCAGCAACGCAGACGCGCGCGTAACGCGACGCGGAATGCACGGGTCCTGCTTGTCCTTCTTGTGGTGACCGTTCTGGCCGGACTGGCCTTTTATTTGGGCCAACCGTTTTTTCGCCAATGGGTCGAGGGGGAACGCGTGGCCCTGGACCGCGGCATCACTGCCGCCGAGGAACAGGTGCAAGCCCTACGGGCAGAAATGGAGGTCCAGGCCAACGCCTATGCCACGGCCATGGAAGATGCGGTGGAGCATCATCGCTTGTTTTCCCGATATGGTCTGAGGGGCCACATCCATGCCGATGATGTCCAGATTTACTATGGCGACGGTGGGACGCGCTTGGCGTTCGATTGGGATGGCGAGGACATTACCGACACTGTGGCGTGGCAAATCAGCGAAGATGGCCTTGAGGCTTCACCCTATGACTTCATTGGCCATATTTCGCTTGACGACGCGGTCCTTTACTACGCGCCCGACGCTGCCCTTCTGAAAGTCAATGGGTCCACGGAAGACGTTCCCTTGGAATTGCCCTGGGACTTTCGCATTTCGGGCCATGTTCCGTTGGCGGAAGGCGCCATTCTCTACGGGAGTTCCGGGAGTTCGAGGAGAAATGAAGCGCTTGCCATGCGTGTGGACGCGTCGGGCGCCCGGGCGGTGCCTGTCCGTGATGCAGCGACGGGGTTTCGGGCCATAGAGGGCGATTTCTACGTCGCCCACTTGGCCCATGAAGGACAGGTCTACCTTTTCGGGGCCTATGGATCGATCATTTCTGTCTCGCCTAGCGGGGCAAGCCTGCAGCGGGTCCACACGCTGGAGCCAAGGCTCAAGCAAGACATCAAGAACCTGAGGGAAGATGGGACCGTCCTTCTAGAGCCGCAAGGCGAACAGAGAATTTGGGGTGCCACCGTCTGGGAAGAGGAGATTTTGATCTATGGAACTGGAGGTATTGAGGCGCGTCTCGACCTTGCGACGAGCGAACTCAAACCAGGTTTAGACCCCTTCGGCGAGACGCTGATTGGCCATGTAAACCTTGGAGAGGAGATGCTGCTTCTCTATGGTCCGCGCGGCACCCTTCTCATGCTCGCCAAGGGCGACGAGACCCTCTACGAGATCGACACGCGAAGTCAGTTGCACATCTGGGGCCATGCAAAGATAGAGAACGGTGTTCTTCTCTTTGGCCGGGGGAACGAAATGCTCCTTTTGCGGTCGGGCACGAATGAGCCAGAGCGGATCCCGTTGCCATTTGAGGCGACCCTTCGAGGGGCCGCGCCGGGCTCAAATAGGATGCTCATCTACGGTCAGCCTTCCGTCGTTTTCGGCGACCACTTGGCCTCGGAGATCCGGGATGTTCTGACTTCCCTTGCGGACGCGCATCCTTCGGCCAGTGGCGACCCTTCGTCAGACATCGCTTACATCGCCGGGGTTCAGGCACAGTTCGATGACTTTCGCGACGACCTTCAGGATCATCTGCGGCGGCGCGGCGTCGAGGAAGTTGGCATCGCGAGCAATATCAGCGGACAGGCAGTCGCGTTGGCCGCGCAATTGGCGGAGGATCGCGCGCGCCAGGATCAGTTTCGCACCTTCCCATTTTCCCTAATTTGGGAACGGGATCAGGAGCGGTTCGCCGGGTTCATGGCAACCTGTCGGGGCGGCGCCGGGGAGGCGCGGGAGGGGATGTCGCCCGCGCCCCTGACCCTCGCCTGTTTGGAAGGGTGGGAGGCGCAGAAAGCGGCGGAGCGGGAAAGCTGGTGGCAGATCTTGGCCGTGCAGGCCCCGCCGGGCATCCTGCTGCTGTTCCTGTTGGCGACCCTCGGCGGGCTCTACCGGTATAATCTGCGGCTTGCCGGTTTTCACCATAGCCGGGCCGACGCTTTAGAGGTGCTGTCCTTGGGTGACGTGGATGCGGCGGCCTTAGACAAGGTGGCCACCGCGCTTGCCGCCGATAAGGTCGAGTTCGGGAAGGCCAGCACCCCGACTGACCAGGCCATTGAAATGGCCCGTGCCCTGCGCGGCTAGCCCCCGCGGCAGAAGCTGAGCGCGTTCGGCGCCCCGCTGAGGGTGCGGTGGTCCCTAGACCGGATTGCGATAGGACATGCGCCGGACGGACCCCGTTTTGGACCGCATTAGGATCGTCTCAGCGGTCAAGTAGCCCACTTCCCGCTTGATCCCTGACAGGATGGAGCCGTCGGTCACCCCCGTTGCGGCAAAGATCACATCGCCGGTCACCATGTCGTCACGCGTGTACACACGATCCAGATTGGTGATGCCCGCCTTCTCGGCGCGGCCCCGCTCATCATCGTTGCGGAACGTCAGGCGTCCGAACATTTGGCCCCCCATGCACTTGAGCGCCGCAGCTGCCAACACCCCCTCTGGCGCGCCGCCGGACCCCATATACATGTCGATGCCGGTGATGGCGGCTTCGGCACAATGGATCACCCCGGCCACATCGCCGTCGGTGATGAGGCGAATGGCGCAGCCGGTCGTCCGCAACTCGGCGATCATGTCCACATGGCGCGGACGCTCCAGGGCGCAGACGGTGATGTCCTCGGTCGAGCATCCCTTGGCCGAAGCAAGCGCATTCACCCGCTGGCTGGGCGACATGTCCATGGTCACCACCCCGTCGCGATAGCCCGGACCGATGGCCAGCTTGTCCATATAGACATCGGGGGCGTGCAGCATGGATCCGCGCGGTCCCATGGCGATCACGGTCAGGGCATTGGGCATGTCTTTGGCCGTCAGGGTCGTCCCTTCCAGCGGATCAAGGGCGATATCCACTTCGGGCCCCGTGCCCGAGCCAACTTCCTCTCCGATGTAGAGCATGGGGGCTTCGTCCCGCTCGCCTTCACCGATGACCACAGTGCCTTGGATGTCCAGCCGGTTGAGTTGGTCCCGCATGGCGTTGACGGCGGCTTGGTCGGCGGCCTTCTCATCGCCGCGCCCGATCAGGCGGGCCGAGGCCAGGGCCGCCGCCTCGGACACGCGGGCGAGGCCCAGGGAAAGCATACGGTCGTTGAAATCGGTCTTAGTCATCGTGAAAAGCGTCCCTAAACGGTAAAATCTGAGCCTCCCATACCGGGCGCGACCAAAGGACACAAACCTGTTGACGCAATTTGGTGGTGTTTGGTGTCGGGCTATGCAGTGCGCTCGATGCCAAAGGTGCTGTCACGGGTTCTGGATCTGCAGCGCAACCGGATCATCGGAGACGACGCCGGTGGACGTCACGCCCGCCAGCGCCGCGGCGAGGTCGGTGGGTACGCAAGGGTGAGTGACGATCAAAACGGGTGCATCCTTGCCCGGGTGATCGTACTGGCGCATGCGGTCGATGGAGATGCCCGCATCCCCCAAAACCGTCGCGACCCGCGCCAGGGCACCGGGCTCATCCTTCAGCATAAGGCGCACATAATGGGCGCAGGCGGTGGCCGCATTCGCGCGGCGGATCGGGGCCAGCCGGTCGGCAGGTTGGCCAAAGGGCGGCAGGGTGAAGCCGCGGGCAATGTCGCAAACGTCGCCCATTACTGCGCTGGCCGTTGGTCCTTCGCCCGCCCCGGCGCCCTGTAGAACGATCTGCCCCACAGCATCCCCTTCAAGGACAACCATGTTCATGCCACCCTCAAGCCGACCCAGCGGGCTGTCTGCGGGGACAAGGGTTGGGCGCATGCTCTGCTCGATGCCCGCCTCGGTCCGGCGCGCTTGCCCCAGAAGTTTGATCCGATACCCCATATCTCTGGCGCGGTGGATGTCATCGATGGACACCCGCTCGATCCCCTGCAGTTGGACCCCGCTGAAATCGACTTGGGAGCCAAACGCGATTGCGCTGAGAAGGGCCAGCTTATGGCCCGCATCGATCCCGCCGACATCCAGCGTTGGGTCGGCCTCCAGGTAGCCCAGGGCGTCTGCCTCCTTGAAGACATCGTCATAGGGCAGGCCCGATGCCTCCATCCGCGTCAGGATGTAGTTGCAGGTGCCATTCATCACACCCATCACCCGGTCAACTTGATTGCCCGCTAAGCCTTCGGTCAAAGCCTTGATACAGGGGATTCCCCCTGCCACGGCTGCCTCGAACCGAAGGGGGGCTTTGGCGGCCTCGGCCCGTTCTGCCAGGGCCTGACCGTGAACGGCAAGCATCGCTTTGTTCGCGGTCACGACGGCTTTGCCTGCTTCCAATGCGGCCTCGACCGACGCCTTTGCTGGCCCGTCCGAGCCGCCCATCAGTTCCACATAAACGTCCACGTCAGGCCGTTTGGCCAGGGCGACGGGGTCGTCTTCCCACGAATACGGGGCCAGATCGACACCCCGGTCTTTGCCACGCGACCGGGCGGACACTGCGGTAATTTGAATGTCTTTGCCGGTGCGCGCCGCCAACAGTGCGCCATGCGCTTGCACGATGCGGACAACGCCGATGCCGACGGTGCCCAGTCCTGCGATGCCGAGGCGTAGGGGGCTGGTCATGGCAATGCTCCGTCACTTGGAAATCCGTCCCGCCTCGCCTAGCGCCTTGGGACGGGGGGCGCAACGGACGCTACAGGGGGATTGCGCGCAAGGCCTCTGCCCGTTCCCTCAACTTGCGTCCTCGTTCTGCCAAATCCCCGGTGCCGGGCGCCGGGATGCCGCGCCGCGCAAGGCCGGCTGCGCGACTTTGCATTGCACCTTCCGCAGCTTGCGCCCGCGATGGGCGCGCGGCCTCTGCCAAGACGGTGTCCAGCGGGATCAAGACAGGATCGGCATTGGCCCGGGCGGGCGTCTGTGCGGTGCTGCCGGTGTCTGGCAGGGTGGCACAGCCGACAAGCAAGCCGCAAAGAAGTGTTACGCGCATCATTTCCGCATCCTAGGCGCAGGTCTTGGCTCCGACAACTGGCGATCGCGGGGCAGGCGCGCCCTTGGAATTGAACATCTGTTCGGTTTATCAATCGACATGGCCCGACCAAGCGGATCCGATGGTGGCATCACTGGCCCCCGTGTGCGCCAGGCGGCCGAGCGATTGTTCGCCCGCCATGGCTATGCGGCCGTGTCCATGCGGATGATCGCTGCGGATGTCGGGATCGGGGCAGGGGCCCTGTATCATTACACGCCTGACAAGCAGACCTTGCTGGCCGACATGATGGAGACGCACCTGCGGAGCTTACTTGAGGCTTGGCAGGCCGTTGCAAAACATGACGGCCCGATCTGCGCGCTTGATGCGTTTGCCCGGTTCCACATCCGTTTTCATCTGGATCGCCCGGATGCGGTCTTCATTGCCTATATGGAGCTTCGGTCTCTCTCGTCGGAAAATTTCGCTCAGGTCGAAGCGTTGCGCCGACAATACGAGGCCGTGCCAGAGGACATCATCCGAGCAGGCGTCGACCAAGGGTTGATGTCTGTGGCGGATGTGAAACTGGCGAGCATGGCCTTGATCGCCATGCTTACCGGAGTGAACACATGGTTTCGAGAGGATGGCCGCCTTGATCGCCCCACGATCGAGCAGCGCTACGCGGATTTGGCCCGGTCCCTCGTCGGGGTATCGCGCCCCTAGGCCCTTTCCGAATATTCCATCGTTTCCGTGTTCACCACAATGTCCTCGTCCTGGCCAACGAAGGGCGGGACCATGACGCGGACGCCATTGTCGAGAACGGCTGGCTTGAAACTGTTGGCGGCGGTCTGCCCTTTGACCACGGGCTCGGTCTCGACGATCTTGCAGACGACTTTCTGTGGAACCGTGGCGTTCAACGCCTCGTCCTCGTAATACTCGATCTGCACGACCATGCCATCTTGGAGGAACGGGCGCCGATCCCCGAGCAGTTCGGCGGGAAGTTCCATCTGGTCATACGTTTCTTGATCCATGAAGACGAGCATGCCGTCGGATTCGTACAGAAACTGCTGGTCCTTTTGTTCCAGACGGACGCGTTCCACCTTGTCGGCGGACCGGAACCGTTCGTTCAACTTCGACCCATTCCGCAGGTTGCGCAATTCAACTTGTGCGAAGGCGCCGCCCTTGCCAGGCTTCACATGGTCGACTTTCACCGCCGACCACAAATGGCCGTCATGTTCCAGAACATTGCCGGGGCGGATTTCATTGCCATTGATCTTGGGCATTCTCGTGCATCTCTCGATCTGTCTCGAAGGTCTGCGCGTTCCTAACGGGGTGGGCGAGGGCGAGCAATACATCCCGGGACTCTGCTGCCGTTCTTGCCAATTGCGTCAAAAAGTTGACAAAAGGTTGATCCAAGGGGGGCAGAGACCATATATCGTGTCGATGGAGGGCGAAAGCTTACCAAACCTAGGCGTTTGCCTGCGTAGTCATGTTTCCACGACAACTGTGGTATTCCGATTACGCATAGCACGAATCGCAAAAGGGCTGGTAGGGAAGTCCACCGGGGATATGCAAGATCAATAATTATGAGGTGCGAGATGACCGACTTGGTCGATGCAACAGCGTTCAACTTTGAACAAGGCCAACGTGCGCGGAAGCTTTTCGCGGCTGTCGTCTTGGCCGCGCTCGACGATGCCATCTCGGATGACAAGAAGTACGGCAACGGGCCAGAGCAGATTGCGCGTTGGGCCCGGTCGCGCGACGGTCGTGAGGTTTTGTCCTGTGCCGGGATCGACCCGAACGAACGTGTGGTGTCGGGCCTGATGGAATTTGTCAGCCGTGGCGTGCGCACTTCTGTCGCCCTGTCGCGCGAAGAGAGTGAGCGTCGCCAAGCGGCCGAATTGCTGGCCGAAGCTGCGCAAGCCGCCTAATCGCTTGAAAAATTCCGAAAGGCGCTGCTCTGATGGGCGGCGCCTTTTTTCATTGGTGCGGGCATACTTGCCAACGTCGCCACACCAACTTCGGCTTGCATATCCAATTTGCCAGGTTGCAGGCGGCTGGGTCAGTCAAACTCACCCGAAGACATCAATGACCGAATTTCGCGCCGCACCAGCTTTCGAACATTGCGGGTGATCCGTTCCCCCAAGGCGCCCGACAATTCCTGCCGGACCACATCTGCAATAAGCTCTCGAAGGGCGTCGTCACCGCCCACCTGACTGCTGAGATCGGACAGGTCGACCTGTTCAGCAGTCTCGCTGCTATCACTCCGGGGCTCTGCCGTTTGACGCGGGGGGGCTGTCTCAACGATATCCTCGGGCGTCGGCGCACTGTCCGACTGAAAGAACGCCGCGGCTGCATCGTCACTCGCGGTGGCAGCCTCTGCCACGACAGCCTCATCTGGCGAGGCCGGCGTCTCCTCCGTCGCAGGATCCGACTCTGGCTGTGTATCAAGGGCCGCCGACCGACGCGTTGCGAAACGAGCCGCCGCGCCCGCGGTCAGTTCCTCCACCAGGTTTTCCATAACCGCATCATCGCCGACCTCGATTGGGCTCGGCGCCGCGGCATCATAGTCCGCGTCTTCCTGATAATCTTCTGGCACCGCCTCGGGTTCATCGGGGCGTGCTTCGGGCAGCAGGTCCTCAAACGCTTCGGTGACGGGGCTTTCGGTCTCAATATCCGTGGTAATCCCTGCGCTGGTGCCGTCCACATCTTCCAGGACATGGGCGGCGTCGCGGGCGTCCCGCTCCTCCTGCGCGAGGGAGCGGATCATTTGAAACGGATCTTCGGGATCCGTGACACGTTGAGCAGGGGCCAGCACGAGTGCCACCTCTTCTTCCGCATCAGCGTCCTTCGGGGCCTCATCTGGGGCGGAAACGTCTGCGACTCCCTCTTCGGGGGCCACCTCCACCTCCGGCTGAGGCGCGCGGGACCTTTCAACAGCGGCAGCCCCATTCCCTTCATTCGCAACAAGGCGGCGAATGGACGACAGGACGTCCTCGATATCGTTTGGTTGTGCCATGGCCTGCTCTCCATTCTTCGGGCGCGACATTCGAGGCCGCTCCTCTGCTTCCGTTTGATCTTAGCACGAAAAGAACAAGACCGCGCAAATGAGATAGCTCGGCTTCGCGTTAACCTTTAATCAATTGCGACCGTAACGCCGCAGCACACTGTCCAGGCGGCCGCCTTGTGTCGACGGGGACACCGCCGGCGCGTTGGAGACTTGGTTGTAGTATGTCGTCGGATCATATCGCTGGACACTCAGGCCAAGATGCTCGGTCGTCAGCAAGCCGATGGCCGCTAACACTTGGTAGATCGCCAGTTGCGCATCAGTTTCCGCTTGCAGTGCCGCTGTGCGGGCATCCAGCAGTTCCTGCTCCGCATCGAGAACATCCAAAGTCGTCCGTGCGCCCAGCGACGCTTCCTCCCGGAACCCTTCGAAGGCGAGCTGTGACGAACGCACTTGTTGGCGGGAAGCCACGATCTGCGCGTTAGCGATTTGCAACAGCGCCCAAGCGCGCCCGACGTTTTCTGTCACGATGCGGGCCTGTTGGCTCAGACGGGCACGCGTCGCTTGGGCATTGGCGATGGCCCGACGGTTCAGCGCCGACAGACGCCCGCCGGAATAGATCGGGATGTTGCCCGTCACGCCCAACGTGGCCTGGGCCCCGTCGCGGATCCTGTTTTCTTCGACGGTGCCGCGCAACCCAATGGTCGGCAGGCGATCAGCCTCGGCTGCGCTGGCCAAAAGCTCCGCTGCGACAATGTCGTGTTGCGCGGACAGGATGGTGGGGTTCACCTGAAGGGCCAGGGCCTGCGCGCGTTCCAGGCTTGGGGGCAGGGCCGGGGCCTGGGGCGGCGCTTGAAGGCGACCCGTTGGCAGGGCACCGACCGTGAGGCGGTAAACCTCACGCTGGATGTCCACCTGACCCCGTGCGTTGGCAAGAAGGGATCGCGCGGCGGCCTGCCGCGCCTCCGCAATGGTCACATCCGTCCGTGTGACCTCGCCAACTTCGAACCGGTCGCGCGCCGCTTGCAACTGTTGTTCCAAAAGGCGCAGGTTGTTTTCCCGCAGGTCGACATTTCGCACCGCTTCCAGCAGGTCGATATAGGCAGCGGCCGTGTTCAGTAGAAGCGATTGTTCTTCCTGAAGCAGGTCATAGCGACCCGCAAGCACGGCTTCCTTGGTGGCGCCAAGTCTGAGGACGCGTTGGCCGCCGTCGACCAACGTGTAATCCAGGATCAAAGACAAAGACGCCGATGTTCCGCTGTTGCCGTTCTCATTTAGGGTTTTGCTGTAGTTGGCCTGCGCGGACACAACCGGGCGCAAAGCCGCCACGGCCACGGCCACGTCTTCGTCCAAAGCCCGCAGCAAAGCGCGCTGCTGGTCCAGCAACGGGGACGACCGGTAGGCATTGATGAAGGCATCCGCCAAAGTCTCGGCCCGGGCGGATGCCGACCCAAAGACGGTTGCCACGGCAAGCGTGGCGCCCAAAGCCAAACGCCGAAAGGGGCGGACGCGATTTGTCATGGTTCGATCCTTGAAACTGGGCGCCGATGCTGGGCGCGTGTCTTGGGCGCGGCGCTCATAGCGCGAAAGAGGTTTTGCGGGCGAAACCGGGCAGGATCGGACAGGCGGCGTTGAACGCAAATCGCCATGCCAGGTGCCCGTCATGGAGTTGGCCAAGCCGCACCTCTCCGAGGGCGCCGGTTTGAAAGACTGCGATGATCCGTCCGCCGTCCTTCAACTGCTCCGTCAGGGCGGCTGGGACCTTTTCGACCCCGCCTTCGATCAAGATCACATCAAACGGTCCGGCCTTGGCCGCCCCCTCCCGGAGGGCCCCCTCCAGGACGGCGGTGTTGTCGGCTTCCAGGCTGGCCAATGCGGCTTCGGCATCCCGCGCCATGTCCGCGTCTTCTTCGACCATCACGACCGAAGCCGCCATACGAGACAAGACGGCCGACGAATACCCCATGTTGCCGCCCAGGATCAGCACTTCATCCGTTTGGTCAATGTCCAACGCGTCCAACATCTTAGCGAACGTCCGCGCCTCCATCAGCTCCCGTCCATCGGAAAGGGCCATGGGCGCGTCCATGTAAGCGACAGAGACTTGGCCAGAGGGCACAAACTCCTCGCGCGGCACATCGAGCATCGCAGCGATAATGGGAAACTTGGTCACATCCGATGGGCGGATTTGCGTGTCCACCATCATCGTCCGAAGCCCTTGCGAAGCAGTCGTCATACCTGACTATCCCGTGACACGTTTTTGCGTTGGCGATGAAATCGCATGGAAGCGAAGTCAAAGCAACGGCGCGCGCCGTGATTGCCCCGAACACGGTGTGGATATTTTTCGATTATTGTTTCCGTGTCGCACCTTTGTGCGCAGACGGCCCCTGGTCCTTCATCTTCGCCGCAGGGTTGGACGCGTATCTGTGCGAATACAGCAACTTTGCGCGCCAACGCCCAAACAGTCGCCGCTTGCAGCCCGCGCCCGACACCGCTACACGCAGGCCATAGCTAACGGCGAGTTGGCGGAGTGGTTACGCAGCGGATTGCAAATCCGTGTACACCGGTTCGATTCCGGTACTCGCCTCCAATAAAATCAATGGGTTATGAAATTCTCTGCTCATTGGGTATCACCTCTAGTATCAGTTTCACGGTCTGTGCCTGTTCTGTTCGGGATCATTTGCGCTTTGCCGCTGCCTGCCGCGCCCGCATGATTTGCCGTGCTTCGCCTGCATATTTGATGATCATCGCTTTGGATGTGTGGCCGCTGTAGCTAGCGATTTCATCATCGGTGCAGCCCGCCCATGCCAATTCCATCACGCCACGATAGCGCAGC
The DNA here is from genome assembly GCA_039817645.1 of Pseudomonadota bacterium. Classification (GTDB taxonomy): domain Bacteria; phylum Pseudomonadota; class Alphaproteobacteria; order Rhodobacterales; family Rhodobacteraceae; genus Jannaschia. The sequence continues at coordinate 20,155 of JBCBVM010000048.1, forward strand.
GCGTGCTGATCATAGGCCATCAGGCCCAAGCGCTTACGCTCACGCACCATGACACGCGCCATCGCATGGTAGTCCATCTTCGACCCATCAACGCGCGTCAGGATGTGGCGCGATGGATAGGGCGCGAACCCCAGATCGGCTTTCGCGCCATCCAGTGCCGCCTTGAGTGCAATCGTGCAGGGCAAAGAAAGGGCCGTGTCGGTCTTGTTCTGGCGCAACTTGAGGGTGTCCCCGTCATAGTCGCCCCATTGGAAGTCCACCCAGTCACCGGGGCGTTGCACGCTGCCCACGCCAATCTCGAAGATCAAAGGGGCAATGGCTCGCCCTCTTCGCGCATCTTCTCGACCGCCCGATCTGTCCAAGGCAGGTGCGGCTTTTGCCGATCCTTCGGAACCCTCAACGGCTCAATATCAATCGCGGGATTGTCTTTGCGCCAGCGCCTGCGGATCGCCAGCTTGGATAGCATGCTAATCGCAGTCGGAATGTAATTGGCGAACCGGACACGATGCCGGTTCTTCTCCATCGCATCGTAGATGTCGGCTTGGGTGAGGCGTGCCACGTCCGCCCGCCCAATCTTTTCGGTCAGATATTCAAATACTTGCTCAAGGTCGTTTCGATAACGGGGCGAATACCCCGCCCATTTGTCCGTCTCGCGAAGCACATCAATCAAAGCTCCCCATGACGTCTTGACGACTGCCTTCTTCCCACTCACAATCTCCCAATACTGCTGATCGAATTCAGCCGTGCCTTCCTCCGCCGTGATCCGCCCCAGATAGAACATCTTGCCGTTGACGCTCTTGCGCACATACCAACGGCCAGACGGATGCCGCCAAAGGTATTTCTTGCGTCGGCTTACCACTGAATTTGGTCCCATAGCTCTGTCACCTCCCCTGCCGATATCCGTTTGAGAACCTCGGTATCCCAACGAACAACGCCGGGCGCAATTTCATGGCCCGGCGGTAGGTGACCTTCATCGACCAAAGCCTTAAACTCGTTCGTGCGCAAATCGAGCAAGCGGGCTGCGGTCGTCTCGCTGGCCATGATGGGTGTATGCCGACTCATTTGTCAGACCCCATTTCTTGGCCACCTCTGCGCGGCGCAGGCTTTTGCGCTTTGACCGTGAATTGAGAGACATACTTTTCCCAAGCGCCACTCGGAATCTTGGGGTTTCGCTGCCCGGGCGCGGTAAAGATATGGTCCAGCATATCTTCGCGGATCAGATATCGGATGTTGGTCACGGGCAGACCAACTCGCTCGGCCAGCTCCTTTGGTGTTTCGAGAGGTTTGGTCACGGCTAACCTTTCCGTTGGATTTCGGTTGAAAACACTGCAAGAGTGAACAGAAATGCTCACAACCCACTATAAGTGCAGCTTTGTACACTTTTAGTTACCCAAGGTGCACCTTGTCAACAAACTTGTCTGGAATAGGCCTTCGCCTACGAGAAATTCGCAAGAAAAACGGTCTGACCCAGCCGGTCATCGCTGCGGCCATCGATGTGTCGGATCGGACTTACAAATACTACGAGCAAGAAAAGCGCGAACTTCCGGCCCTAGCGGCCGTCAAGATAAGCGAGGGGTTCGGCGTAACCCTTGAATGGCTGCTGACCGGGCGCGGCAAGGTCCACAAAAGCGACGATCCCGAACTGGCTGAGGCTTGCGCGATAGCTGTTTTGTCAGAGGCTGACGGGCGAGGAACCAATCTGCCTATCGCCAAGATCGGCAAGATCATCGGCTTTGTTGCTGCGCAATCTGCGCAGACCGGCGAAACACCGGCGCAGGTGGCTAGCCACTACTTTGACACGCTCTAACCTGGAGAACCGCTATGACCGACACATATCAGCCGCTGAAATCCACCAAGTCTAACTTGGACCCGTGCGACCATGAGGTATTTACCTTCGCCCGCCAGATCGGCGTAACAGGCGCAATTTCGCTGTTGGTCGGCGGCACGGGAATGATTGCAACATCAGGCCAGCCAGATTGGGATATCGCGCGGTCCCTCTACCTTGCGTTGGTCGTACTCGGCCCCGCGGCCATCATGATAGCACAGAAATTCTTGCGGATACTTATGAAACACCGGCGGCAGCAACTGTCCATTTTTGACGGTTAAACACTGGCTGTCTCAGCCGCTTCAATCTCGCGCTACGCCAATAGCGCTACCCGACATCAACGAAAAGCAGCGTCCCTTTGCCCCGCCGGACGAACGATGTGTGCCATCAGGCAGCTATCAAGATCAATTCGACTACTAATTAGTCGTCTCGTCCGATTCTTTGGAACTTCATTTTTTTTTGAAATTCCGCTCAAAAGTCACCAAACGCTCATATATCTGCCTAGCTAATCCACGAACCTCCGGGTTCGCGTCTTTCAAAAGCTCTTCACCTCCGACAAATCCTTTGATGGCAACGAACAATGGCGCGGCCTTTTCGGATAGTCTTGTGTCTTCAAACCATGAGACAAGCCGCTCCCCAAACCCTTTTTGTTTAGCGACAATGAGAAATCGCTCAATATCGTCTTCAAAATTCCAATCGCCCTGATCCAACTCTCCGCCAACTACGTCCTTAAAGAGCTTCATAGCTGACCCGAAGTTGTCCTTACGAAGCTCGAACGTCGCCGACATCAACGCCTTACCAAGCGGCGGAAGTTCATCCAGCTCTTGCAGTGTGTCCTCTGCCAGTTGATCATTTCCGGTTAGCAGCTGGAGCCAGACAAGATTGGCACGTGCTAGCAGTGGCTTTTGTGGCATTGCCTCTCGAAGTAGTCTTTCGGCGCGTTCAAACTCTAGACCAACTTGGATCAAGCCGTTTGCCGCATGAATTCGAGCCTCCGCCGCAGTCTCACAAACGTGGCTTCCTTCATCGCCACCATAACGTTCGACCAGAGCGTCGTAGGTCGCCAGCGCAGCCTCAAGGTCGCCGCTCTTCTCGAGGGCGCGGCCTTTTAGGCGCATCGCCTCCGCTGCGGTCCCACGAACGTCGCCATCTTCATCGCCAGCATAGCGCTCGATCAGAGCGTTAAAGGTCGCCAGCGCAGCCTCAAGGTCGCCGCTCTTGTCGAGGGCGTGGCCCTTAAGCTGCATCGCCCTTGCTGCCGCCTCTCGCACGC
>JBCBVM010000049.1:0-22930 GCA_039817645.1 Pseudomonadota bacterium
ACGATTGAGCAGTTTCTCAGACAACTGATATCCCGATCTTCTCTGGTCATTGCGCTCTATTGGCGTCGCCGCAATGCGCTATGCGAAAGCAACGCGCACCATGCTTTGGTGGATGCCCTCCGCCGCGCAGACGGCGACAACGCCGAGGACTGCATGAAAGGACACCTCCTCGATATCTTTTCACAGCTTGACCTCCGCGATCGCGCGGAAGGCGCAGTCTCATTGAGGGACGCGCTCCGGCTATGATCAAAAACCGAAATGCAGCACGACGCGAGGTGGAAATGATCCTCGATTGGGCGGCGGATGAAGGGTGGAACCCCGGTCTGGATGACGCCGAAGTCTTCTATGCTGCGGATCCAGACGGTTTCTTTGTTGCTGTCGACGAAACCGGAACGCCCGTGGCTGCGATCTCGGTCGTCAATCACTCGGCGGAATTTGCGTTTCTGGGATTGTATCTTGTTCGGCCAACCCATCGCGCAAGGGGTATCGGGTTCAGTCTTTGGAAATATGCAACTGAGCATGCAAAAACCCGAACCATTGGATTGGACGGCGTTGAGGCCCAGCAAGCGAATTACCAAGCCTCAGGCTTTGTGCATTTCGGTGGCACGACCCGTTTTACGGGGAAGGTCGCAGGGCAACGCGCCCCTGAAATTCGCCCCATGCGCCAGGATGAGGTTCCGGCGGCGATTACGTTAGAGGCCGAAGCGTCAGGGGTGCGCAAACCCGCCTATCTTCAGGGATGGTTTTCGGGGACAGCGACACGGATCACAATCGTCTTTGAGACCCACGGTCACGTACGCGGCCTTTGCACTGTCCGCGATTGCCGCTTTGGACCCAAAATTGGCCCCCTGATCGCCGAAGATACGAACGTTGCGCGCAGACTTCTAGCACACGCCGCGACGTATTTTGAGAACTCTATCACCCTCGACGTGCCCGGGACTTCCACGGAATTGACCCGCCTTTGCAGACAGCTAGGCTTGGAAGCAGGGTTCAAAACGGCACGCATGTACCGCGGAACGGCGGTGACAACGACCCATCCGAACTATGCGGTCGCAAGCCTTGAACTCGGCTGAGCGCTTCAAATCCGAATAGCCGAGCCGTGATCCGAACTGTGCGTCGTGTCCTTCGGGCAGGTCGTATTTGCGTTGGACATCTCTGGAACTCGGGCGAAACCCACCCCGCCAGCCTCGCGCGGGTCTCCAACCGAAGCAGACTGATGGGGCTTCACCAAGGTCCGTGTGGGCTGTTTCGTGAGCCAGCACGAGGGGGCGTCACGAGACTGCGGCCCAGGGACCGACCGCGCGCTGCGGTATATGGCAGGAGGCGGGGTGTGTTGTCCGAGTTAAGGGGCGCATGTTGAGCAGGTTGGACCAAGAGAGGTCCTAGATGGCCGCTCAAAAAACAAACGCTTGAGTCCCTAGTCAAATTGGCTTTGCGCTGTGCTGATTTTGCTTTGCCCAATTCGAATTCCAGTATTGCGAACATTCGTTCTCATTTTTTCCGATGCTCCTCGCGGGGGAATTTTCTTTTTTGCTATCTAAGCTTCAGGGTTCTAATTCTCCAATTAAGAGACTTAGGGAAAATTTCATTCGCTTACCGGTATCGCCTGTTACCATCCCGATACGGCTGAACTTACTCTTCATCGGCGCCGTTGTTCTTATTTTCTAGAGACCCAAGAAAATTCAACGCTAGGCACCGGAATATCATGGATCAAGGGTTTTGGGCGCGTCATCCCCACTGTCGGCACCCAAACCCACCAGAACAGAAAAAGGGGCGGATTGCGCCGCCCCTTCTCTGAACTCTGTACCGACGCCAGGCCTACGGCCCGCCTCGCTCACCAGTCTTCGCGCACCACGGTGCGGGTCTTAACCGGCAGCTTCATGGCCGCCAGGCGCAGGGCCTCGCGGGCGATGGCCTCGGACACGCCGTCGATTTCGAACATCACGCGGCCCGGCTTGACCTTGCAGGCCCAGCGATCGACCGAGCCCTTACCCTTACCCATACGCACTTCGATGGGCTTGGCGGTGATCGGCAGGTCCGGGAAAATCCGGATCCAGACGCGGCCCTGACGTTTCATGTGACGCGTCATGGCCCGGCGGGCGGCTTCGATCTGGCGCGCGGTCACACGCTCCGGCTCGGTCGCCTTCAGACCGTACGTGCCGAAGTTCAGGGTGCTGCCACCCTTGGCTTCACCATGGATGCGGCCCTTGTGCTGTTTGCGGAACTTGGTCCGTTTTGGTTGCAGCATTGGTCCAATGCTCCCTTAGCTGCGGCGATCCCGACGGCCACCGCCGCCGGCGCCCCGAGGGGCAGGACCGTCCTGGATTTCCTGGGCGCGGCGATCGCGGGCTTGGGGATCATGCTCCATGATCTCGCCCTTGAAGATCCACACCTTGATGCCGATGATGCCATAGGGCGTCGCGGCTTCGGAATGTGCGTAATCGATGTCCGAGCGCAGGGTGTGCAACGGCACGCGGCCTTCGCGATACCACTCCGTCCGGGCGATTTCGGCGCCGCCAAGACGGCCCGCCAAGTTCACACGGATGCCCAGGGCGCCCATGCGCATGGCATTCTGCACGGCCCGCTTCATGGCGCGGCGGAACGATACCCGGCGCTCCAACTGCTGGGCGATGCTTTCACCGACCAGTTGGGCGTCCAACTCGGGCTTGCGCACTTCAACGATGTTTAGGTGCAGCTCGCTATCGGTCATCGATGCCAGCTTGCGGCGCAAAACCTCGATATCCGCGCCCTTCTTGCCGATGATCACACCCGGCCGGGCCGTGTGGATCGTCACGCGACACTTGCGGTGCGGACGCTCGATGATGACGCGGCTGACGCCCGCCTGCTTGCACTCTTCCTCGATGAACTTGCGGATCTTCAGATCCTCCAGCAGCAGATCACCGTAGTCTTTGGTGTCGGCGTACCAGCGGCTGGCCCACGTGCGGTTCACCTGCAGGCGCATGCCAATCGGAATAACCTTCTGACCCATTAGGCTTGCTCCTCTACCTGGCGAACCTTGATGGTCAGCTCAGCGAATGGTTTCGTGATCCGACCGAACCGACCGCGCGCCCGGGGACGCCCGCGCTTCATGGTCAGGTTCTTGCCAACCCAGGCTTCCGCCACGATCAGCTCGTCGACATCCAGGTTATGGTTGTTTTCGGCGTTGGCGATGGCGGATTGAAGACACTTCTTCACGTCCAGCGCGATCCGCTTCTTGGAAAAGGTCAGATCGGCCAATGCCTTGTCCACCTTCTTGCCCCGGATCATCGCGGCCAGCAAGTTCAGCTTTTGCGGGCTGGTTTTCAGCATCCGCAGCTTGGCCATGGCCTCATCATCGGCCACGCGGCGGGGATTTTTGTCCTTGCCCATGGCTTATTTCCTCTTGGCTTTTTTGTCGGCCGCGTGCCCGTAATAGGTGCGCGTCGGGGAATATTCCCCGAACTTCTGGCCGATCATGTCTTCGGACACGTTCACGGGGATATGCTTATGCCCGTTATACACCCCGAAGGTGAGGCCCACGAATTGGGGCAGGATGGTGGAGCGGCGGGACCAGATCTTAATGACCTCGTTGCGCCCACTCTCACGCGTGGCTTCGGCCTTTTTCAGGACATAGGCGTCCACGAAAGGCCCTTTCCAGACGGAGCGGCTCATATCAGCGGCCTTTCTTCTTGGCGTGACGCGAGCGGATGATCAGCTTCTGCGACGCCTTGTTCTTGTTGCGGGTACGCGCCCCTTTGGTGGGCTTACCCCACGGGGTGACCGGGTGGCGGCCGCCAGATGTCCGACCTTCACCACCGCCATGGGGGTGGTCGATCGGGTTCATGACGACACCGCGCACGGACGGGCGAATGCCCTTGTGGCGGTTGCGACCGGCTTTACCGATGTTCTGGTTCGAGTTGTCGGGGTTCGACACGGCGCCCACGGTGGCCATGCATTCCTGGCGCACCAGGCGTAGTTCGCCCGAGGACAGACGGATTTGCGCATAGCCGCCATCGCGGCCGACGAACTGGGCATAGGTGCCCGCCGCCCGGGCGATCTGGCCGCCCTTACCGGGCTTCAGCTCGATGTTGTGGACGATTGTCCCGATGGGCATGCCGCTGAAGGGCATGGCGTTGCCGGGCTTGATATCCGCGCGGTCCGAGGCCACGACCCGGTCGCCCACGGCCAGGCGCTGTGGCGCCAGGATATAGGCGGCTTCGCCATCGGTATAGCGGATGAGCGCGATGAAGGCCGTCCGGTTGGGATCGTACTCGATCCGCTCCACGTTCGCTTGAACGTCCATCTTGTTGCGCTTGAAATCGACGATCCGGTAGAGCCGTTTGGCTCCGCCCCCGCGGCGACGCGAGGTGATCCGTCCGGTGTTGTTACGGCCACCCGATTTGGTGAGGCCTTCGGTCAGCGCCTTGACGGGGCGACCTTTCCACAATTCCGAACGGTCGATCAGCACCAGCCCACGCTGGCCCGGCGTCGTCGGCTTGTACGACTTGAGTGCCATTGTTTACCTGTCTTCCGTTGTGTGTCCGACGAGGGGTCCCGCCGGTATGTAAAGGCCCCCGGAGGTGCCCAGTTCAAATGTCGGTTGCCCAACAAAACAGATGCCCCGGACGAATCCGGGGCGGCTGCGATGGGGCCGTTTAGGGCGGCTGCGGGATAGGGTCAAGGGGCCGACGCCTCTCCGCAGACGCAAACCTCAGTGGGCATGGCGCCAAACGGGTGTCCGGGCGCGGTGGCTAGGCCTTTTCGTGTTCATGCCCCGGAGCGCGAGCGCGCCTGCTAATCGAGCCAACAGGCCGGCAAATCCGGGCAGTCCACCTCGAAGGGCAACAACCGGGCCTGACCGTCAATTTCAACGGCAAAGGCCGACGCGGTAAGCCACCAGCGACCTTCGCCGCCACCTTTGCGGGACGCATCGCATCTGCGCCCAAGGTAGTAGACGGTCCCATCGGCGAGCGTGACCACGGCCCCGTTGGGATTGCAGACAAACCCTGGGTTTGCCAGAGCGGCAGAACACGTCAGCATAGCGGTCAAAAACACGGTCAGTCGCATGGGGGTCTCCTTCGGTTAGCGCAGTATCGTTCGCGAAACTGCCCGGCTTTGTAAACGCGTCTGACCAAACCTTCGGGTCGATACACCGCTTTCTTATCGCCTCCGCGGGTGGTCGGGCTGCCATGCGGTGCGATTTTTCCGCCTCCGCCGAAAAATGCGCGACGGAAACCGTGGTGCCATCCGTGACAGAGGGGACCTTTCGGAGACGCACCCATGTCCACCTTGAAAACCATCTGGGATCATCCCTTCACCTTCTGGGCGCTGTTGAGCCTTCCTGCCATTCGTATGGCCTTGGGCCTGACCTCGGGCGACCCGGAGGCCATCAAGAACCTCCTCCATCCAACCGGGGAATTCGCAGCACGTTTCATGATCCTCGCCATGATGATCACGCCACTTGCGATGCTCTTTCGAAAGGCAAGCTGGCCGCGATGGCTGATGAAACGGCGGCGGCACCTGGGGGTCGCGGCATTCCTCTACGCCTTGGCCCATACGATGCTCTACCTTGTCGACGAAGGCGTGGCGGCCCTCACCTTTGGCGAGGTCTCAAAGCTTTACATTTGGACGGGCTGGCTGGCGTTTCTCATCTTCGTGCCGCTGGCCATCACATCGACCGACGGCTGGGTCCTCCGCCTTGGGCAGAAATGGAAACCGCTTCAGCGGGGTGTCTATGGCGCCGCAGTGTTAACGCTCGTCCACTGGGCCGCGCTCCATGATTGGGGCGGTGTTGGGCCAGCCTTGGTGCATTTCACGCCGCTGGCGCTTTTGGAAATCTACCGCATTTGGGCAACGCAGACCCGCCGCCGCGCCCGTGCGACGGCATAGCGACGCGCCCGAGATAGGAAGCTTTGGCGAACGCTTCTGACCGGGGACTTCTTAGCATTTCGTTCATCCGCCAGGCCAAGATGCTGGGGGGCGTCAGACTTTGGTACAAAATGTGAAATGCAACTTTGGAGACCGGCGTAAACTGTGCAATCTTTCTTCTGTGAACGCAAAATGGGGGCTCACATGTCTTTAGGTGGAATGCTCGGCGGATTGGCCGGGAACCTCGGCGGTCTTGATGAGATCATGGCCAAGTTAGAGGAATTCGGGATTGATGCATCGGTCATTGAAGGCTTGGACCTGGACGGGATCACGGCAATGATCGAAGAGAAGGGCATCGATTTGAGTATGTTAGAGGGCCTCGGCATCTCGGTCGAGGACATCGTCGCCAAGCTGAAAGGCTAGGCGCTAAGTTTCCAGAAATCAGTCTAGGCCGCCGAATTGCTGGCGCGCCTGGACCGCTGGTGGCATGTGGCCGGACCACCTGGGAATACCCCAAAATACTGTCATAATTAACTTTTTCTGATGCGCTATCGGCGACACGAAGGCGATCTGTCGCTCGGTATACCACTGCATTCTAACTGATCCAAAAAACACCAGTGGGCAAGACGTCGCATATCATTGTCTTCGGCTATTTCAGTCATAACTGAAATCACTGAATGACCAGACATCCCGCGCCACATCAGGCGCTTCCAAAAGCACGGAGAAGACAATGGCCGTCATTGACACCTTCGCTGACTACTCCCGCCGCATCCCGACCATCCGCAGTTCGGATTGGGTCTTGCGTGTGCCGTTGGCGATTATCATCATCGAACAGGGGCTTTTCAAACTCCCCGATTTCGCGCTGCAGGCAGAGGGGTATGGCCTTCCGCTTGTGCTGTTCGCCTTGGCGACATTCGCTGAAATCGCAGGGGGTATCGCAATCCTTCTGGGTGGCGTGATCCGCAACAACTGGATGACCGACTTGCTGACCCGCTTGGGCGGCTTGGCCATCGCCACGGTGGTCGCAGGCGTGATCGTCATGATCTACTTCGGCCCGTTCAGCGGCTGGCAGTTCCAGGGCATGCTCCTCGCGGGTGGTCTGTTCTTCCTGCTCCGCGGCAATGGGGACGTCGGGGACCGGCGCCTGATCTAACCGAAACCCCGCCAACACGTGCCAGGGCCCGGATTGCGGTCTGGGCCCTAGTTCTACGCGCCAAATCGGGTTCCTGCACTGCCCAAATTGCCCTAGGCTTATCGGATTAGGGAGGGACCCGATGCTAGAGTTGATCACAGAGGAGGAACGCGCCGCCTTTCAACGAGATGGGGCTGTGCACCTAAAGCGACAGTTCGCACCCCACTGGATCGAAACCCTGCGCGCCGGGATAGACACAGACATCGCCACCCCCACCGAGAATTTCGCGCGCCACACAAAGGACCCGAACGCCCCCGCCTACCTGGAAGATTTCTGGGCATGGTCCAAAGTTCCGCAATTCGAAGATTTCGTCCGCCAGTCCCCCTGCGCGCAACTGGCGGCGGAACTGCTGGGCGCGCCCTCAATCAACCTGGTGATGGACAACTGGTTCCTGCGGGAAGCGGGCTCCACCTCTCGGCCGCCCTTCCACCAGGACCTGGCCTATTTCGATTTCGACGGGACGATGTGTGTGCTTTGGCTGCCGCTGGAGCCGGTGTCCAAAGAGAATGGCATCGCGTTTGTGCAGGGGTCCCACCTGTGGGACAAGCTGTTCATGCGCGTCCGGTTCGGCGATGGTCACGCCAGTTCCGGTCCGTCCAAAGTCAATGGACAGACCTACCATGTCCCGCCAGACGTCAACGCAAGTCCCCAGGACTATGATCTTTTACAGTGGGATCTGGACCTGGGCGATTGCATCTTCTTCGATATGCGCACGCTCCATGGCGGTCTGTCCGACACTGTCCCCACGGAAACGGTGCGCCGCTTCACCTTGCGCATGACCGCCCCGGATGGGGTGATCCGGTACCGTGGCGATTGGGCCAAGGAAGAACGGGCGATGTTCGAAGCGGAAGGCTATGGCGAAGGCGACCGGATCGCGGGCCCGTTCTTTCCGCAGCTTTGGCCCTAGGCGCCCCGCACGGGCCGACCCTGCGCGAAACGCGTCAACCCATTGGCCAGCCGGCCCACGGCAAGATGCAAGGCCACTGTCAGGCAGGCAAGCACGATCAGGCTGGCGAACATCAAGTCGATCTTGGCCCGACCGTTGGCCAGCAGCATCAGGTAACCCAGCCCTTTGGACGCACCGACCCATTCGCCAATGACCGCGCCGATGGGGGCATAGACCGCAGCCAAGCGAAGGCCGGTGCCAAGACTGGGCAACGCATGGGGTATCTGAATATGGCGCATAACATGCAGCTTACCTGCCCCCATCGACAGCGCCAGATCGCGATACCCTTGGTCGACGCGCGTCAGACCATCGTGGAAGGCGGACGTGACGGGAAAATAGATGATCAGCACCGCCATGACGATCTTCGACCCCATGCCGTAGCCAAACCAAAGGGTCAGCACCGGGGCCAAAGCAAAGACGGGGACGGCCTGCGTGAACACCAGAATTGGCAGCATCAGGCGTTCCGTGGTCTTCGATAGGGCCAACTGAATGGCCGTCGCGGCGCCAAGGCAGGTGCCAATCAGCAGGCCCAAGACCACCTCAAGCGCCGTGACGCCGGCGTTCTCCAGGATGAGGGCTCGGCTTCCATAGGCGGCCTGCGCCACGTGCCACGGCGACGGCAAGATGAAGCGCGGCGCGCCCGTGAGCGTGACGACGGCCTGCCAAAGCGCGATCCCCAGCAGAAGGGCGAAGCCGATGTCGCGGGCCCTCATGCGGTCGCCCCGCGCAAGTGATCCAGCAGTTTGGCCTGACAGTTCAGCGTCTGAGGGTGGTTTATGGCCCGCAACGCAGGGGTGTCGGGCACGGGCCAGTCTTCGGTCCCTTTCCGGGTCAGCACCGTGATCTGATCGGCAAGGCGCGCGGCCTCTGCCGGGTCATGGGTCACCAACAAGACCGTCCGTCCGGCCAAAAGCTCGGCGGCAAGTTCCTGCATGTCGGCCCGTGTGCCCGCATCCAGGGCAGAGAAAGGCTCGTCCAGGAACACGACAGGGCGGTTTTCGAACAGGGTCCGCGCCAAGGCCGCGCGCTGTCGCATGCCCCCCGACAAGGACGCCGGTTTCTGGTCCGCGTGTTTGGCCAGACCCACGCGCCGCAGCAGGGTTCGCACGCGGTCCATGTCGGGTGTGTCGCCGCGCAGGCGGGCGCCGATACACACATTGTCCGCCACCGAAAGCCAGGGCAGCAGAAGATCGGATTGTGCCATATAGCTGATGCGGCCCGTCAGCGGTGCCGTATCGCTGGCCGCGATGGCCCCCGTGAAGTGGCCGCCGGTCTCCAGCCCCAGGATCAGACGCAGGACCGTGGATTTACCCACACCGGAGCGGCCCAGCAAGCAGGTCCATCGCCCGGCGGGGATGCGCAGGTCGACGTCGAACAAGACCTCTCCGCCAAGGCGATGGTGCCCCGTCACTGTGATCCCCGGGGCGGCGGTCATGGACCCGAAAGACCCATTTGCCAGAACCCGACTTCAAGCCGCGTGGCCGTGGTGAAACGTTCCTGCAGGGCCCCAGCCCGCGGCGACGTGGACAGGTCACCGACCCGGCGCGCGATGGCCCCGTCGATCATGGCGCCCACCTTGGTGCAGACCGCCTGGTAGTCGGGGTCGGCATAGGTCGCGATCCAATCGGCATAGGGCGTGTCAGCGGCCTTCGTGGCGGCCAGACGCAGCCCAATCTCTCCGTACCCGATGACGCAGGGTGCCAGCGCGGCCATCATGTCGAGAAAATCCCCCTGGAGGCCCGCATCCATCACATAGCGCGTATAGGCCAGGTTTTCGACGGCTTCGGTGGCCGTGAACAGCGTCGCCTCGTCGATGCCTTCGGCGGCACAGGTTTTCACATGCAGCCCCATCTCATGGTTGACCAGCGCGTCCACGGTCCCCGCGCAGATCTTCATCTCCTCCATGGTGTCCGCCTTGACCAGGGCCAGGGACCACGCGCGCGAGAAGTGAACCAAGAACACGTAGTCCTGCACCAGATAGTGCAGGAAGGCCGCGCGGGGCAGCGACCCGTCGCGCAGCCCTTCCACAAAGGCATGCTGGGTATAGGCGCGCCACGGGTCCGCCGCACCGTGGCGCCACGTGGCGACAGTATGACCGTAATCCGGGGCCATCACTTGGCCGTCACGTCGATGGCGATCTTGGAAACGGGGTTCTGGCTGGGGATGAGACCGGCTTCGTTCAAGAATGCCTCGAACGCGGCGTAGCGGCCCGCATCCATGGCCGTCGGGCGCAGGGCGAAGCGCGGCAACGTGTCGACCCAGGCCTTGGCGTTCAATTCATCCTGCAACTCGGCCGACGTGCCGGCAAAGATCTCCCAACTGTCGTCGGGGTGGTTCACGATGTATTGGGTCGCTTTCTCGGTCGCCATCAAGAAGCGGGCGATCATGTCTTTGTCCATCGTCTCCGTATTGGCGACGTAGATGAGTTCGTCATACGGGGGCAGCCCCTCCTCTTCGACGAAGAAACAGCGCCCCTCGATGCCCTCGATCTCCATCTGGTTCAGCTCAAAGTTGCGGAAGGCGCCGATCACCGCGTCCACCTGCCCCGACATCAGCGACGGGGACAGGGACCAGTTCACGTTGACCAGTTCCACATCATCCAGCGCCAGACCGTGATCGCGCAGGATGGAGCCGAGCACCGCCTCCTCCACCCCACCGACCGAGAAGCCGACTTTCTTGCCCGCAAGATCCGCCGGGGATTGGACCGGACCATCGGCCAACGCCAGTAGGCAATTCAGCGGTGTGGCCACCAAGGTGCCAACCCGTTGCAAGGGCAGCCCCTCATGGATCTGCAAATGCAGTTGCGGCTGGTAGGAGATGGCAAGCTCCGCCTGCCCTGCCGCAACCAGCTTTGGCGGGTCGGACGGATCCGCCGGAGCGATGACTTCCACCTCCAGGTCCTGTTCCGCAAAGTACCCCTTTTCATGGGCCACGATGATAGGGCCGTGGTCGGGGTTGATGAACCAATCCAGCAGAACGGTCATTTCATCGGCGGCCAAGACGGGGGACGCAGCCAAGCTGAGGGCCACGGTCAGGGATGTGAATTTCATGGGCGATCGCTTTCGTTGGAGGGCGTGTCGCCCATTGCAATGAGGGAAATATCGCCGTCCCAGTGGCGGCGCAGATGGGCGCCCGCCTGCCAGGCGCGCAGGCCGGATCGGCAGGCGAAGACTGCCCGTTGGCCCGGTCCAGGCGTGGGATGGGTCGCCTTGACCTGTGCCACCGTAAGGCGCTGTGCGGCGGGGGTGACCGTCTCCGCCGCCTCGGCCGTGTCGCGCAGGTCGATGACCAGATCGGACGCGGCGATGTCGCGGGCAGCGATGAAGGCCAGGTCGGGCGCCGGGTCCGGCGCGCCGTCGAAACGGAAGCTGCTGCTGCGGAAAGACAGCATGTCAAAGCGGAGGAGTTGGCCCAAGGGCGACGGGGTCTGACCGATAAGGCAGCCCAGGGCCATCTGCGCCTGCGCCGCGCCGAGCAGACCCACCACCGGCCCCATGACGCCCGCCGTGGCGCAGGTGGCGGCACGGTCCGGCAAGTCTGGGAACACGGCCCGAAGCGAGGGGGCCGTGCCGCAGAACCCGCCAACATAGCCCGCAAAGCCCAAGACCGATGCACTGATCAGTGGGATGCCCGCGGCGCGACAGGTGTCCGACAGGATATAGCTTGCCGCGAAGCTGTCTGCGCAGTCCAGGACCAATGTTTTGTCCGCCACCAGGGCGGCGGCATTGGACGGGTCCAGGGGCGCGGCGTGGGGGTGCAGGGTGCAATTGCTGTTGAGATCGCGGAGCCTGTCAGCCGCGGCCAACGCTTTGGGGCGCCCCAGGTCGGCTTCGCGGAACAGAGTTTGACGATGGAGGTTCGACAGCGCGACCCGGTCCCCATCCACCAGCGTCAGATGCCCCACACCCGCGCCCGCCAGGTATTGCGCCACCGGAGCACAGAGCCCGCCTGCGCCCACGATCAGCACGCGCGCGGCGGCGATGGCGGCTTGGCCCCCTGTCCCAATTTCGGGCAGGCAAACCTGGCGCGCATAGCGGGTCATCGCGTGGCCGCCAGCCAAGCGCGAACGCGGTCTTCGGGGCAGTCGTTCAGCGTAATGTCGGTCACGGCGGCCACGACGTCGGCGCCCGCCGCAAAGGCCCCGGGTGCCCGGTCGATGGACATGCCGCCAATGGCAACCAGGGGCGTGTCGCCGATGATCCCGCGCCATGTGGTCAGTCGGTCAAGGCCTTGTTCGTGCCACTTCATCTTCTTCAGAATGGTCGGATAGATCGGGCCAAGGGCCACATAGTCTGGGTCCAGGGCCAGCGCGCGGGCAAGCTCGGCCTTGTCATGGGTGCTGATGCCCAGGCGCAGACCCGCCGCGCGGATCGCGGCGATATCCGCTGACTCCAAGTCCTCCTGCCCGAGGTGGATATAGCTGCAGCCCGTGTCGATGGCCGCTTGCCAATGGTCGTTGACGATCAGCGTGCACCCGTGTTCGGCACAGACGGCTTTCGCACGCAGAATATGGTCGGTGATCGCCTGGGGCGCGGCGTCCTTGATACGAAGTTGCACCAGTTTGATGCCCAGGGGCACCAGTCGTTCGATCCAATCGGCGCCGTCGAAGATCGGGTAGAAGCGGTCGAGGGTCATGCGAGGAACGCCTTGCCGATCACGGGGGTGGATGGCGCGGCCATGTCCCGCGGCTCCATCGGGTCGGCAGTTTGGGCCAGCTGTCCCGCTTTGGTGGCGAAGGCGAACGCCTCGGCCATGGCGACCGGATCGCCCGCCTTCGCGACGGCGGTATTAAGAAGGACAGCGTCGAACCCCATTTCCATGGCCGCGGCGGCTTGGGACGGCAGGCCAAGCCCCGCGTCGATCACCAAGGGCACGTCCGGAAAATGGGCCCGCATGGCGCGCAGGCCGAACACGTTGTTCAGCCCCAGCCCCGACCCGATGGGCGCGCCCCAGGGCATCAGCACCTGACATCCGACCGCCAGCAATTTGTCGGCCACGACCAGATCCTCCGTCGTGTAGGGGAAAACCTGAAAGCCATCTTCAGATAGGATGCGCGCAGCTTCCACCAGTCCGAACACATCGGGTTGGAGCGTGTCCTCTTCTCCGATCACTTCGAGTTTGATCCATTTCGTGTCGAAGACTTCGCGGGCCATATGGGCCGTCGTCACTGCCTCCTTGACGGAGTGACAGCCCGCCGTGTTCGGCAAAACATGGACATCCAACTCTCGGATCAAGGTCCAAAAATCCTGACCCGCGCGGTCTTGCCCGCTTTCGCGGCGCAGGGACACCGTCGCGACGCTGGCGCCACTGCGCTGGAAGGCGGCGGCCAAAATGGCGGGGGACGGGTATTGCGCCGTGCCCAGCATCAGCCCGTTGGTCAGGTGGGTGCCGTAGAAATCGCGCATCGGTCAGCCGCCCTGCATGGGGGCCAGCACTTCGACGCTGTCCCCGTCTTTGAGGTGATGGTCGGCGCGCATGGCGGCTGGCACGAAGGTGCCATTCACGGCCGTCGCCACCTTGGCCGCCGCCAACCCTTCGGCCTGCAACAGATCGGTCAGTGTCGTGACCTCCACATCGACCGGGGCACCGTTAAGCTGCAACTTCATCCATCACCTCCGGGATTTTGCCGTCAAAGATCAGTTCCGCCACCATGCGGGCCAACGCGGGAGCCAGGAGAAACCCATGGCGGAACAGACCGTTGGCCGAGATCAGATTTCCATCCCGCCGGATGCGCGGCAGGTTGTCGGGGAAGGCCGGGCGACTGTCGACGCCGATTTCCAGCACCTCCGCCTCTCCGAAGGCGGGGTTGAGGGCATAGGCCGCGCTGAGCAGTTCCAGCATGGCGCGGGCGGTGACATGTTTGCCCGCTTGGCCTTCGATCATGGTGGCGCCCAACATGAAGATGCCGGCGCCCCGTGGCACGATGTAGAGGGGCACCCGTGGATGCAGCATTCGGATTGGGCGGCTGAGCGAGACGTCAGGGCAGGACAGCACCAGCATCTCTCCCTTCACGCCGCGCAGATCCGACAGGTGGTCGCGGGCCCCGAAGCCCCGGCAGTCGATGGTAAGCCCATGCGTCGCGTCTTGGCTGGGCACGGCGTCCCGCTGGACAAACGTGGCCCCATCTCGCAGCAGGCCCTTCCGCAAGTCAGCCAGGGCGGCACGGGGGGCCAAGTGGGCCTCGCTCTCAAAGAAGAGGCCCTTCGCAAACCGGTCCCCCAGATCCGGCTCTAGCACCGCGATTTCGGCGGCGGTCACCGCGCGATGGCCCGTCGTGCGGCGGGCAAAACGCGCAAGGTCGGATTTGTCTCGTGCCGGAGAGATTACGAGGGACCCGGCCCGGTGCACCTGATCGGTCTGCGCGGCCCACCAATCCGCCGCCTCGGCGCCCAAGCGGACGACAGGTTCCTCGGCGCTTTCGCCTTCGCAGAACGGGGCCAGCATCCCCCCCGCCCACCAGGAGCAAGCATGGGCCCCGGCATCGGCGTGCCGATCCACCAAGGTCACGGCGGCGCCCCGGTCCAAAAGCGCGCGGGCCACACACAGGCCCGCCACGCCCGCCCCGATGATGGTCACGTCAGGTGTCACGTCCACATCCCATGGAAGTGGTGAACCGGGCCATGCCCCTGCCCGATCTGAAGCGTATCCGCCGCGGCAATGGCCCCTTGCAGGTACCCGTGGGCCGCCGCGACCGCGTCGGGCAGCGCCCGTCCGTGCGCCAAATGCGCGGCAACCGCCGCAGCGTAGGTGCAGCCGGTGCCATGGGTATTGCGGGTGGGAATGCGGGGGGCCTCGAACACGGCCACCACGCCATTGGCATCCACCAGGACGTCCACGCAGACATCCCCGTCACTATGCCCCCCTTTCATCAAAACTGCCTTCGGCCCCATGGCACAAAGGCGTTGCCCCTGCTTGGCCATGTCGTCGGAGGTGGTCGCCGGGGCCTCGTCCAACAGGCGCGCGGCCTCGGGCAAGTTCGGGGTCAGCACGGTGGCGTGGGGGAGGATGTGCTGGATCAGCGCGCTCACGGCGGCGCCTTGCAGCAGGGCATCCCCGGACTTCGCAATCATCACCGGGTCGGCAACCACGGGGCCGTCGAAACCGGTCAACCGCTCCGCCGTTGCCGCGATGATCGGCGCGGAAAACAACATGCCCAGTTTGATCGCATCCACATCCAAATCAGACAGGACCGCGTCGATCTGAGCCCCGACGATGTGGGCCGGCACCCCATGGACGGCGGTGACCGCCGTCGTGTTCTGGGCTGTGATGGCCGTAAGGACGCTGGCGCCGAACACCCCGTTGGCCGACATAGCCTTCAAATCTGCCTGGATGCCCGCACCGCCCCCGCTGTCGGAACCTGCGATGGTCAGAGCGATGGGCGTCTTGGTCGTCACGGGCTCACCTCCGGTGGTGCGGGTGTGCCAACGTGAGAATGAGCCGGTGCATGTGCTGCACTGTGTCCCGTTCCCTCCGCCGGTATGACCCGGATCAGGTTCGACGGGTCGGTGCACGCACCTCTCAGCCCTAGGGCCCCCCGACGGAAAATATGTCTGCGCGCCCGGCCTATGCCCAAACGCATGTCGCGACCGAAGTGGTAGGACAAACCGAACCGGACCGCAATGTCCCAGTTTGCACGTGACGATTACGTCGACGCGTGCCCCCGCAGCCGCAGGACCAAGGGCACCATCGCCACCACAAGCACCGCGGCAAAAAGGAACGGGGCGCCCGGCAAATACACCCCCTCCCCATCCACGGCGGCCCGGAACAGCGCCGTCATGGCCAGCGGAGAGAGGACCGCCGCCACCGATGACAGGGATGCGATGACACCTTGGACAACGCCCTGGCGATCTTCGTCCACCTGGTTGGAAGCCATGGCCGTCAACAACGCGGGCACCAAGTCGGACAGCGCCGCCAGCAGGAGGAACACCACCAGCACCGCCACCGACCCCGTGAACCCGAACCCAATCATCCCGAGCAAAGCCGCCCCCATGCCCAGCATCAGCGTCCGGAAATCGCCAAACCATCGGATCAAAATCGGGAGGAGGCCCCCCTGGACCAAAGCCAAAAGCACGCCGTACCCCGCCAGCGAGAGGCCGATATAAAGAGATGGCCAGTCGAACACCTCGCGCGTCCAGAATGCCCAAAGGGTGGGGTAGACCAGATTTGCAAACTCAAAGATGAAAATGCACAGCAACGGGACAGCAAGACCGGGAAGGCGGAACGCATCAAAGATCGACTGGAACGGGTTCAGGTCGCGCTTGCCAAACCGTCGCCTTTTGTCCGGGGCAAGGCTTTCGGGGAGTGCAAAATACCCAAAGAGCGCGTTCGCCCCAGAAAGGGCGGCGGCGATCCAGAACGGGGCGGCAAGGCTGATTTCGGCGGCGAGCCCGCCCAGGGCCGGGCCCAGAACGAAGCCGATGCCAAAAGCCGCACCAATCAGGCCGAAATTTGCGGCCTTGTCCTGGGCCTTGGAAATGTCGGCAATGTAAGCCGTCGCCGTGACATAGGTCGCCCCTGCCAAACCCGCCAGCGTCCGCCCCAACAGCAACAGCCAAAAGCTGTCTGCCAGCGCCATGATCACATAATCCACCGCCAGCATCACCAGCGCCGCGATCAGGACGGGCCTGCGTCCGATTGCGTCGGACACGCTGCCCACGATGGGACCACACAAAAACAGCGCCCCAGCATAGGCGGCCATCAGCAAACCGCCCCAAAGCGCGCCCTGCCCCGTGTCGTCGGCGCCCACGCGCGCCATCAAGTCTGGCATGATCGGGAAAACGATGCCGATGCCGATGGCGTCGATCATCAGGGTGATCAGAATGAAAAGGATGGCGCGGCTTTTGAACATGCCTTCCTATGGGCCGGGCCTGGTCTTGACGCAAAGGGTTTCGCCTGACCGGGGCCGCTGAGGTTTTTGCGCCCGCCGCCACGCAAAAAGGCCCGGCGGGATCCACCGGGCCTTTCGCAAAATCTTGAGCCTGCGATCAGAGACCGGTGGTCACGTCGATCGTGTTGCCCTCTTCCAGGGTGACATAGGCCTTCTTCACGTCCTTCCGCTTGCCCATCTGGCCGCGGAAGCGCTTGACCTTGCCCTTGGTGATGGTCGTGTTCACGGCCTTCACCTTCACGCCGAACAATTCTTCGACTGCGGACTTGATCTGAGGCTTGTTGGCGTCAATCGCCACTTCGAAGACAACCGCATTGGCTTCGGAGGCCATGGTCGCCTTCTCGGTGATGATCGGCTTGCGGATCACATCATAGGTGTTCATTTCAGCCGTGCCTCCAGAGCTTCGACACCCGCCTTCGTGAGCACCAGGGTGTCCCGCTTGAGGATGTCCATAACGTTGGCCCCCATGGACGGCAGAACGTCCACATTGCCCAGATTGCGCGCCGCTTGGGCGAAGTCCTGATTGACCTCGGCCCCGTCGATGATCAGCGCGCGCTTCCATCCCAGATCGGCCATTTGCTTGGCCAATGCGGATGTTTTTCCGTCGGCGGCCAAACTGTCCAGCACGACCAGCTTGCCGGCTTGAGCCTTGGCAGACAGCGCATGGATCAGGCCCATCTTACGGACCTTTTTGGGCAGATCATGGGCGTGGCTGCGGGGCGTTGGACCCTTGTAGACACCACCCTTGCGGAAGATCGGCGCCCGGCGGGAGCCGTGGCGTGCACCGCCGGAGCCCTTCTGACGGACGATCTTCTTGGTCGAATAGCTGACCTCGGACCGGGTTTTGACCTTGTGCGTCCCAGCCTGCGCCTTGTTGCGCTGCCAGCGGACAACGCGGAACAGGATATCGCGGCGTGGTTCCTGGCCGAACAGATCGTCGGACAGTTCCACCGAACCGGCCTTGCCGCCGTCCAGTTTGATGACGTCGAGTTTCATTCGTCACCTTCCTTCTTCTCTGCCTCGGGGGCCACTTCGGCGGTCTCTTCGGCAATCTGAGCTTCGGCTTCTGCCAGAGCAGCTTCCTGTGCGGCGGCCTCTTCGGCCAGCTTGGCCTCTTCGGCAGCTTTCGCTTCGGCTTCTGCGGCGGCGGCGGCTTCTTCGGCGGCTTTCATGGCTTCGCGCTTGGCAGACATGAGGGCGGCGGGCAAAATGGCGTTTTCGGGGAACGGCTTCTTGACGGCGTCCTTCACCGTCACCCAACCGCCCTTGGAGCCGGGAACGGCGCCTTTGACCATGATCAGGCCGCGATCGGTATCGGTGCGCACAACCTGCAAGTTCTGCGTCGTCACGCGGGCGGCGCCCATGTGACCAGCCATCTTCTTGCCCTTGAACACTTTACCCGGGTCCTGACACTGACCCGTGGAGCCGTGGGAGCGGTGGCTGATCGACACACCGTGGGAGGCGCGCAGGCCGCCAAAATTGTGCCGCTTCATGGCACCGGCAAAGCCCTTACCGATGGACGTGCCGGACACATCCACGAACTGACCTTCGAAGTAATGGTCGGCGATGATTTCTTCGCCCACTTCGATCAAGTTCTCGGCATCGACGCGGAATTCCACGATCTTGCGTTTGGGCTCCACACCCGCCGCCTTATAGACGCCGCGCATGGCTTGGCTGGTGCGCTTGGCTTTCGCGGCACCTGCGCCCAATTGCACGGCTGTGTAGCCATGCTTGTCTTCGGTGCGCTGCCCAACGACCTGCAGGCCGTCCAGTTGCAGCACGGTCACGGGGATCTGCTTCCCGTCTTCCATGAACAGGCGGGTCATGCCCACCTTCTTGGCGATCACTCCGGAACGCATCATATCTGGTGCCCTCCCTTAGACCTTGATTTCGACGTCAACGCCGGCGGCCAGGTCGAGCTTCATGAGCGCGTCCACGGTCTGGGGCGTCGGGTCCACGATGTCGAGCATGCGCTTATGGGTCCGAATTTCCCACTGGTCGCGGGATTTCTTGTCGATATGGGGACCGCGCAGGACGGTGAACCGTTCAATCTTGTTGGGCAACGGGATCGGCCCGCGGACCGTGGCACCGGTGCGCTTGGCGGTGTTTACGATTTCCTGGGTGCTGGCATCCAGCACGCGGTAATCGAACGCCTTGAGCCGGATGCGAATATTCTGGCTTTTCATGTCGTTCTTCCGACAGGGCAACACGCCCCGGTCGCGGGGCGGTCGCGTTCAAGTTGAGAGGAGGAGAGCGGACCACCCGAACGCCTCGTCGAACCCGAACGGAAGCGGGGCCGCATCTGCGACCCCGTCCGTGATACCGCGCGTTTAGATCGAGTCGGGTGAGGTGTAAAGGGGATTAAAGAGCCTTTCACGAACGGTGGCTCAGAGCCCAAAGAGACCAGCCCTACATTTGACTTTACTGCGAGCTTTCGGACGACTTCTATCTCAATCAAGAGCGATCCAATTTAGCTGAGCCACCGTTTCCAAAAAGCCGGTTTTCCAGATTCTGCTTTTCGTAGCACCAGAGGATTCTCGCTAGCACAAGGATCGATGATATCTGGTCTATGGCACAAATTAGAGCGGAAATAAGCGCACGCAGCCTTGAATTTATCATAGCGCGATTCCGGTTCCGGAATCGCGGCAATTTCGTCCAGGATGTTTGACCAAGCCGCAATCAAGCCATCCAATTCGCGGCCAAATAGGGCCGTACCAGCAAGCTGCGAATCTTCAGGCTTCGTATAAAGTAAGACCAGGTTATAACCCGCACCCACATTGAATTCTCCGCCTGTGATCTCGCTTATTTGGCTCTCATATCGTTCAAAAACTGCCAGTGGCAATACAAAGTGGAGGTCGACTTCTGCGATCTCGTGGATACGATTGCCAAGCTTAGCTTCGATATAATTTTTCTTCACATCTTTTTCGAAATCCGTGATCATCGTTGGCACCCTTAAACTATGATGAATTCCTTTTACGCCAGCACTCATTGAACATGGCATTTTGTCTCCAAAATGTCACCAAGGTGGCTTTTCACGGGAGTATTCCCAAGCAAGCCATTGATATGAGCTTACCAATTCAGCAATTTAATCTCTGTTCACAATTCTAGGTTTCCAATTGTCCCGAAGATGTTCCGGAAATTATGGCCAATGGTCAGTTCCAATTGCTTCAATGCTTGAAGAATGGCAGCGTCGTCTCACAGAGGTGACCTCTATGGAGGGCCGGGCCGCGCCTTTCAGAGGGTCCCCATCTGTGTCTACCGGATGCTGCGTAAGGCCCTCGGG
The DNA here is from genome assembly GCA_039817645.1 of Pseudomonadota bacterium. Taxonomy (GTDB): domain Bacteria; phylum Pseudomonadota; class Alphaproteobacteria; order Rhodobacterales; family Rhodobacteraceae; genus Jannaschia. The sequence goes on from JBCBVM010000049.1 coordinate 20,156, forward strand.
CGCTTTCCGTTTGAGGAACGCCCCTTCCTAACTGGCGTTAGTTGGCGCTTGCGTCGTAGCGATTGGCGCCAGTCGTGACGAAGGGGCCCGTTGGGCCCCTTTCCATTGCCGGCCTATCGCCTGGCCTACGGGGCAACGCTCACTCGGTGATCTTGGACACCACGCCCGCGCCAACGGTGCGGCCGCCTTCCCGGATGGCGAAGCGCAGGCCTTGCTCCATGGCGATGGGCGCGATCAGTTCCACACCGAACGACACGTTGTCGCCCGGCATCACCATCTCGGTGCCCTCGGCCAGTTGAACCGTGCCCGTCACATCCGTCGTGCGGAAGTAGAATTGCGGGCGGTAATTCGCGAAGAACGGCGTGTGGCGCCCCCCCTCTTCCTTCGTCAGAATATAGGCCTCCGCCTCGAACTTCGTGTGCGGCTTCACCGAGCCGGGCTTGCACAGCACCTGGCCACGCTCCACCCCGTCACGGTCCACACCGCGCAGCAGCGCGCCGATATTGTCGCCCGCTTCGCCACGATCCAGCAGCTTGCGGAACATCTCAACGCCCGTGCAGGTCGTCTTCGAGGTGTCGCGGATGCCCACGATCTCGATCTCGTCGCCCACATTGATCACGCCACGTTCCACCCGGCCGGTCACAACCGTGCCGCGCCCGGAAATCGAGAACACGTCTTCGATCGGCATCAGGAAGGGCTGGTCCACGGCCCGCTCCGGCGTGTCGATGTAGTCATCAACAGCTGCCATCAATTCCTTAATTTTCTCTTCCCCGATTTCAGGTTTGTTGCCTTCCATCGCCGCCAGGGCCGAGCCCGCAACGATCGGAATATCGTCGCCCGGATACTCGTAAGAGCTGAGCAACTCACGGATTTCCATCTCCACGAGCTCCAACAGCTCCTCGTCGTCAACCTGGTCAACTTTATTCATAAAGACGACCATCTTCGGGATGCCGACCTGGCGCCCGAGAAGGATATGTTCACGAGTCTGTGGCATGGGACCATCCGCGGCGTTCACCACCAGAATCGCGCCATCCATCTGCGCCGCACCCGTGATCATGTTCTTCACGTAGTCGGCGTGGCCGGGGCAATCGACATGGGCGTAGTGGCGCGCGTCGGTCTCATATTCCACATGCGCCGTCGAAATCGTGATCCCGCGGGCCTTCTCCTCGGGCGCGCCATCAATCTGGTCATACGCCTTGAAGTCCCCAAAATACTTCGTAATCGCCGCCGTCAGCGTCGTCTTCCCATGGTCAACGTGACCAATCGTGCCGATGTTCACATGCGGCTTCGTACGCTCAAACTTTTCCTTCGCCATTTTTCTCTCCTGTTTCGGGCCACCCTCAGTTGGGCCGGACCCCTACAACAATTCCTGCAATACGTCGGCCAAGCCCTTGGCCTGCCAACGCAATCTCTCCCGCTTGGCCGTTCTGCGCCAAGGCGTTCGCGGTCAGGGCCGCGCCCAAAAGGCCGCCGAACCGCGTGTCTGCGTGGGACCGCAACCCACGCGGGGCCCCGATCACCTGTCCGGTTTTCGCGTCCCGCACCTGAATCGTCGCGTCGATGGCCGCCGCGCCCCGGGCCGTCAGCCCCGCGGAGGCCACGGTCGGCACGAAAAGGCGCCCGATCTGGACGTCGATGGTCACATCGCGGTCCCCGCCCGCCCGCGCGCCCTGAATGACGGGCAACGCGTTGGCGCGGATGATGTCTTCGACTTGGCCGGGCGTCAGCGTCACCGGGTTTTCGGCTTCGGCCACGGCGCGACCCGCCTCAACCCGCATGTCCACCACGTTGAACGAACGGATATCGCTGGCATTGGACACCGGCTCAGACACACACGCGGACAGCCCCAGAAGAGCTGCCCCACTGATGACAAACCCGCGCCGGTCCATTAGGCGAACTTCGCCTGGATCTCTTCGGAGATGTTCTGCGGCACCGGATCGTAATGATCAAACTGCATCGTAAACTGCGCACGGCCCGAAGACATGGAGCGCAAGGTGTTGATATAGCCGAACATATTCGCCAACGGCACGAAAGCGTCGATGGCGATGGCATTGCCGCGCGGCTCCTGCCCCGAGACTTGGCCCCGACGAGACGTCAGATCGCCGATGATGCCGCCGGTATATTCCTCCGGCGTGATCACTTCGACTTTCATGATCGGCTCAAGCAGTTTGGCGCCCGCTTTGCGCATGCCTTCGCGCATCCCCATCCGGGAGGCGATTTCAAAGGCCAGCACGGAGGAGTCTACGTCGTGGAATTTCCCGTCGAGCAGTTGCACCTTGAAGTCGATCACGGGGAAGCCAGCCAGCGGGCCGCTATCCATGACCGAGTTGATGCCTTTTTCCACACCGGGGATGTACTCCTTCGGCACGGCACCGCCAACGATCTTGGACTCAAAGCTGTACCCTTCGCCCGGATCGGTCGGCGAAATCAACAGCTTCACCTCGGCGAACTGACCGGACCCACCCGACTGCTTCTTGTGGGTGTAGGTATGTTCCACCTCGTGGCCGATCGTCTCCCGATAGGCGACTTGGGGCGCACCGATATTGGCCTCGACCTTAAATTCGCGCTTCAGACGGTCCACCAGGATGTCCAGGTGAAGTTCGCCCATGCCCTTCATGATGGTCTGGCCGGATTCGATATCCGTTTCCACCCGGAAGGAGGGATCCTCGGCGGCCAAACGCTGTAGGCCCTGAGACATTTTCTCTTGGTCGGCCTTGGTCTTGGGCTCCACGGCAATCTCGATCACCGGGTCGGGGAAGGTCATCGTCTCCAGCA
>JBCBVM010000050.1:0-22619 GCA_039817645.1 Pseudomonadota bacterium
CGGGATCCATCACAGGGTTAATCGGGCCAAACGGTGCCGGAAAAACCACCCTTTTCAATGTCATCGCAGGCGTTCTTGAACCAACCTCTGGTCGGGTCGAGATGGCGGGCGAGGATGTTGAAAAGGGTGGTTTTTCCGGCACCGTTTGGCCCGATTAACCCTGTGATGGATCCCGGTTCGATCTTCAGACTTGCGCCATCCACAGCCCGAAAGCCGCCAAAATGGCGATGGAGGTCTGTGACCTCGATCATACCCCGTCTCCCCTTCATAGGACGGCCCATCCCCAAGCCGGGCCGCCCCGCTTCTTTTCTACGTACCTATAAACACAGATACAGGTGTTCACTCACATAGTTTTGCGAGTCTCGGAGCGTGGAAACATACTCCGCCTTTCGCCCTCGGGTCCCGCAGATACGATTTGCCTCCGCCAGGGATTTTGCCCCCGCCTCGGCCTCATCGGACAATTGCGACACCTGTATTTTTACACTGTCACCGTTAAAATCAGACACGATTGGTTCGGCTGGCACGCATGCGGACAGGCCGCACACGGCAAAAATCACCAAATATCGCATTGTTTCTCCTGTAGGTTTTGCGTGCCCACTGGTGCACGCAAAACCCTAACAGAAGGTAAATTAACGATACTTGGCCGTCGTGATCTCTCCACCTTCGATGACGATCTGGCGATAGTTCCCGGCCGATTCGCCTGGCCCGATCAGTTCCACCGCCGACGCGCCCACATAGTCCACATCGCCACCGTCCTTGATGATCTGCAATGCTTTTGCCAACTCGCCCGGGAAGATCTGTTCGCCCGGCGCATTCGCCACGTCCATGATCGCACCCTTATACTCGGCCGGGTCGGTGGACCCGGCGGCTTCCATGGCCAGCAGGATCAGGGCCGCCGCGTCATAGCTTTCGGGCGTGAAGGGCGAGGTGCTGTCGAACGCATCGCCCACAATCTCTGAAAACAGCGCGACGCCAGGGCTGTCCGTGCCGGGATGCTGCCCGGTTGAGCCTTCGATCTCATCGCCGAAATTCTCGGCCAGTTTTGCACTGATCATGCCATCCGGGAAATGGAACGTGTCAAACGCGCCGGTATCGATGGCCGCGCGCACAACCCCAGATCCGCCCTGATCGACATATCCGGCCACCACAAGGCGCTCTCCGCCCGCGGCGGCCAGGGCGCCCACTTCGGCGGAATAGTCGGCTTTGCCATCCTCGTGGGCGGCGGAGATCGTGACGCTGCCCCCGGCCTCCTCGAACGCAGCTTGGAAGGCATCCGCAAGGCCCTTGCCGTAGTCGTTATTGGTGTAGGTCAGGGCCACCTCTTTGATGCCCTCTTCCATCAGAACCTCGGTCATGACCACACCTTGGCGCGCATCCGACGGGGCCGTGCGGAAGAACAGACCGTCATCCTCGTTGTCGCCATGGCTCAGACCCGGCGACGTGGCCGAGGGCGAGACCATAACGATCCCATTGGCCAAGGCGACATTGGTCAATATCGCACCAGTCACGCCGGAACAGTCGGCGCCCACGATCCCCACGATCCCTTCGCCGGTGATTAGACGCTCTGCCGCCGCTGTGGCGGCCGCCGCATCCACGCAGGTGCTGTCTGCACGCACGGATTCCACGGCCACGCCATCCAGCAAAAGACCGCTATCGGTGACTTCCTTCATCGCCAATTCGGCCCCATCGGCCATGGAGGGTGTGAGCGATTCAATGGGGCCCGTATAGCCCAGGATCACGCCCAGTTTGACTGGGGAATGGCCGTCCGCGAACGCGGCAGACCCAGCAAGGGTGGCCGCAGACGCCAGCAAAAACGTTTTCATCATGTTTCTCCCTGATGGTGGCCCTGTTCCGGGCTGTTTCATCGGTAGCCTAGGCCCCGTACCCGTCCTTGAAAAGGGCGATAGGCACACGACTAAGGGGAAAAATCAGACTTTGACGCCGTGCCGTCCGGCCAGGTCCGTAAAGAACTGCCACGCCACGCGCCCTGACCGGGACCCCCGGGTGGTGTACCATTCCACGGCCTCGGCCCGCAGCGTGTCCGCGTCGACCTGCAGGCCGTAGGCCGCACAATACCCGTCAATCATAGAGAAATAGGCATCCTGATCGCAGGCATGGAAGCCAAGCCAAAGGCCGAACCGATCGCTGAGAGACACTTTCTCCTCCACCGCTTCTGACGGGTTGATGGCCGAGCCGCGCTCGTTCTCGATCATGTCGCGCGGCATCAGATGGCGACGGTTGGACGTGGCATAGAAAATCACGTTGGCCGGCCGCCCCTCAAGGCCGCCGTCCAGCACCGCTTTCAAGGACTTATAGGCCGCATCATCATGGCTGAAACTCAGGTCATCGCAGTAGAGGACAAACCGATGCGGCGCCGCGCGCAGCAGGGCCAGCAGACGTCCCACGGAATGAATGTCTTCGCGCTGCAACTCGACCAGTTTGAGGCCCGTGTCTTCAAGTTCGCCATGGACCGCTTTGACCAAGCTCGATTTGCCCATGCCGCGCGCGCCCCACAACAGGGCGTTGTTCGCCGGAAGACCGTCGGCAAACCGGCGCGTGTTGGCCAACAAAGTGTCCCGCGCGCGGTCGATTCCCACCAGTAAGTTCAATGGGATACGGTTGACTTTCCCCGCGGGGAAAAGCCGGTCTGGCGCTGTGTCCCAAACATAGGCGCTGGCCGTCCAATCGGGTGCCGGATGCGCCGACGGGGCCAACCGGTCCAACGCGTCCGCGATGCGCCCAAGAATTTTGTCGTTCAAAATTCTTCGTCCTCGTCCAACACGCCCTCGGCCCGCAGACGGTCAGTCCGGCGCTTCTCCACGAATTTCACAAGCCAGATGGAAATCTCGTACAAACCGAACACCACCACGAACAAGATTACTTGTGTGATCACATCGGGCGGCGTCACCAGCGCGGCCAGCACTAAGATGCCGACAACGGCGTATTTCCGAACACTGGCCAACCCTTGGGAGGAGACGAGACCCGCCACGCCCATGAGCGTCAGCAGGACGGGCAGCTGGAAACACAGGCCGAAGGCGACAATCATCTTAAGCGTGATGTCCAGGGACTCGTTCACCTTGCCGATGAAATCCGCCGGCACCGGGCCGGAGGATACGACAGCCGGGGGCTGCAAGGCTTCGGGAACGGGCGGGGTGCCTGTGATCACAACGCCATCGGGCACGTCCGTCGGGATGGCTTCGGTGACGACCGTTTGGATATCGGCAAAGCCCAGGAAGAACTGCATAGCCAAGGGCACGACCACAAAATGGGCAAAGGCCGCACCCAGCGTAAACAGGAGAGGCGAGGCCAGGAGGAACGGCAGAAAGGCTTTCTTTTCTTGCCGGTACAGACCCGGCGCCACGAACCGCCACATCTGTTGGGCGATCACCGGAAAAGACAGGATCAGCCCCGCCACGACGGACACCCGCACCAACGTGAAGAAGTATTCTTGCGGCGCGGTATATTGCATCCGCGGATTGGGGTCGCCGAGGGATTTCAGCGTCACGATGATCGGGTCCAACAGAAAGGCCAAGATCTGTTCCGCGAAGACGAAACACGCGATCATACCAACCAGGAAGGCCGCCACGGACCGGATCAGCCGGGTGCGCAGCTCTGCCAGATGTTCAATCAGCGGGGCGGAACTGTCTTCGATCTCGTCGCGGGTGTCATCGCTCACGACTTGCCCTCCGGGACGGGCTCGGTTGGGGCGTCCGGCTGTTCGGGCGCGGCCTCGGCCGCCTCTTTCAGGCGCTTTTCCTCGGCCTTCTGGGCGTATTTCTCGTCGATCTTGCGCTTGGCTTCGGCCCGGTCGGCGGCCAATTTGGCGGTATTGGGCCCCGTCGTCTCATCTGGTTCCCATTTCGTCAAATCGTCCGTCGCCTCTTTGATCTTATCCATCCCGAATTGCTTGGGGTTGGCGATCTTGTTCATGTCTTTGGCGATGTCCCCCATTCCGGTATCATCGGCGGCTTGGTTCATGGCGGATTGAAACTCCCGCGCCATGCGGCGCGCCTTGCCCGTGAATTCCCCAAGCGTACGGAACAGCTTGGGCAGATCCTTTGGACCCACCACAATCAGCGCCACCACTCCGATGACGAGAAGCTCACTCCAGCCGATGTCGAACATGGGTTCAGGTCAGCCCGAGGGTCAGACCTTCTCCTTGTCGGTCTCGGGCGTCACATCGCGCGCCACAGAGCCGTCGGCGAGGGTCTTTTCCTCGTCCTCAGCCTCTTCGCTGCTGTCTTTGACGCCCTTCTTGAAGGCCGTGATGCCTTTGCCAACTTCGCCCATCAAGCTGGAGATCTTGCCGCGCCCAAACAGGACCAGCACGACCACAGCGATCAGCAGGAGGCCCGGCAGGCCGATATTGTTCAGCATATCATATCTCCCAAGTGGGGACGCAGTCCGTCCCCGAAAACACGCTCTTATTTAGGACCTGCGGCCCGGATGTGAAAGCACCCTGACGCAGAAATGCGGCGTCCTGACGTCTTCTGTCTAAAAGAAATCGTTTGGATCGACCGCATCAAAGCCACGTCTGACTTCAAAATGAAGGAACGGAGGGTTCCCGCCGCCGACGGAGGCGACTCGTTGGCCCGCCTGGATCGTGTCGCCCTTTTTGACGCGGATATCCTTGATGTTGGCATAGACCGTCAGCAGCCCGCCGTCGTGGCGCAGGACCAATATGGGCACCTGATCGGTATCGCGGGTGATGGCCGCCACGGTCCCACTGGCGGCTGCGGCAACGGCGCTGCCCTCGGCGGCCTGGAAGTCGATGCCTTCATTGCGGCCCGAGAAGGGGCGCAGCACATCGCCCTGGACGGGCTTGCGCATCTTCGGGTCGGACCCACTCGCTTGCGTCTGCGCAGAGGCGGGTTGCGGCGCGGGGGCCGGATCCGCGCTGGCATCGGTGCGGAACTGGTCCAAATTCGGACTTTCCGGCAGCGGCTCTGCCGCGACGGTCTGCGGCAAGGCGGAACTGGCCGAGGGGGGCGTGGGTGTGGGCGTGCCTGCGCCCGGTGTCGTCAGCGCCTCGGACCCGGCGGTGTTGATGACCAACGGGATCAGGAGGAACTGGCCCTCACGCACGGCCAAATCGGGGCCAAGGCCGTTCCATTCCGCCAAGCTCTTGGGACTGACCCCGTAGAGGCGGGCGATGGAGAATGCCGTCTCGCCCCGGGCGACTTGGTGGCGGACGGGTTCGTCCCCGCCCTGCACCTGGACCGCGGGCGCCGCAGTCCGCCCCTGATCGGCGCGATCAATGGCCGCCCCGGCGATGGACCGGATGTCGGGACGCTGCCCCGCCGGCGCCGAAGTGACCCGATTCGGCATGGCCAGGACCGCGTCCTTGTTCAGGCTATCCCCGGCATTGAGGCCATTGAACGCGGCCAACTGCGCCGCATCCACCCCCACCCGGCTGGCCACGTCGGCGACAGTGTCCCCGCGGCGGGCCACGGCCACCTGATAATTCGGGTAGGTGATCAACCCGCGGCTGTCCGGTCGGGGCCGGTCCACCGCAGCTTGGCGCGCGGCGTTGGATGTGTCCAACCCGCCGGGCGCATTGTTGCGAAGATCGAGATCGAGGCCCTGAAAGCCCCCGTTGCATGCAGCGAGCATTCCCGCCGTCAATAGTAGCCCCGCCGCGCGGGGAAGCCTGTTCCGCCTGGACATGCCCACGTCCCTCCGTCCTGCCCAATGTCAGGTCGTCCCAGTCTCAGCCGGGTTCGACCCCTTCGACCAGCGGCACAAAGCGCACTGGCATCAACTCTTCATACTCATAGCCGTCTGGCCCGCGCGTCACCTTTATCAGGGTTTGCACGGCATCCGATACGCCCACGGGCACCACCATGCTACCCCCCTCGCGCAGTTGCGACAACAGGGGGCCGGGGGGATCTTCGGCGGCTGCGGTGACTAGGATACGGTCAAAGGGGGCCTGTTCGGGCAAACCGCGGCTGCCATCGCCGGAAATTACGGTGACATTTGTCAGGTTAAGCTGCTTGTGAATCTCGGTCGCGGCGCGGGCCAGACCCCGGTGACGCTCGACCGTGTAGACCCGGCGGGACAGCCGCGCGAGGATGGCCGCCTGGTAGCCGGTGCCGGTCCCGACCTCCAGGACCTTGTCCCGGGGGGCCACGCCCAGGGCCTGCGTCATCAAGCCCACCACGGAAGGCTGGCTGATGGTTTGACCGCTGGCGATGGGCAGGGGCAGGTCCTCATAAGCCTGGTCCTTGAACGTGTCGGAAACGAAGGCCGCGCGGTCCACCTTTTCCATCGCCACCAGCACCCGCGCATCCACCACCCCGCGCGAGCGAAGGGTCACCAGAAGGCGCATGGTATCTTCCGGGGTCACGGCCCTACCCCGGATAATCTGGCATGGCTTGGCGCAATTGGTCCAAGGCGTCGGCATCGGTCAGGTCACAGCGCATGGGTGTGACAGACACCCAGCCTTCCATATTGGCGCGCACGTCTGTGCCGGGGGCTGTCATCTCTCCCTGGGCAGAGCCGCCGATCCAAAGATAGCTGCGGCCCGAAGGCGACGTCTGCGGGTGCACGCCCATGCGACCGTCGCCCCGATACCCTTGGCCGACAGCGGCAAACCCTTTGACCCCGGCGGCGGGCACCGGCGGAAAGTTCACATTATAGAACAGCTTATAGGTCTCTCCGCCCCATGGGGCCTGGGCCAACAAATGCCGCACCAGGGAAGCACCGTGGTGGCGGGCGGCCTCAAACGGGTCGGACAACTCAACATTCTTGGGGCCGTAGAATTGCGATAGCGCAATGGACGGCTTGCCCTGCAACGCCGCCTCCATGGCGGCGCCGATGGTGCCGGAATAGACCGTGTTCTCGCCCGAATTGTTGCCCCGGTTCACCCCTGACAGGACCAGATCGATCTGCCCCTTCACCAGGGCGCCGATGCCCGCCAAGACGCAATCCGCTGGGCTGCCTTCCAGGGCGAAGCGGCGGTCCGCGATCTTGGAGACCATGGAGGGCTTGACGTAGTTGATGCAGTGGCCGACGCCCGATTGCTCAAAGGCCGGGGCGACGGTCCAGACCTCACCACCGGGTCCTGCGATCTCGGTCGCAATTTCCGTCAGCACGCCGAGGCCGGGGGCCCCGATCCCGTCGTCATTGGTGATCAAAATGCGCATGTTTTCGCCCCTTTCCACGCCTCTTATGGGGCGAAGGTCATTGCGTCCAGCGTGGTGGGCGTTTTTCCAGGAAGGCCTGCATGCCTTCGGCTGTGTCGGGGTCTGCCAGGTTGGTTACCATGGCGTCCCGGGTCAGGGCGTATGCCTGGTCCAGCGGACGTTCGAGTTGCGCGTAGAACGCGCCCTTTCCGATGCGCACCGCTGCCCCCAGTTTGGCGGCGACGGTGTCGGCCAATGCGCGGGTTTCCGCCTGCAGCGCGTCCGGGGCCACGGCGCGATTGATCAGACCCGCCGTGCACGCCTCCTCCGCCGACAGGAACCCACCGGTCGTCAACATCTCCATGGCGCGCTTGCGCGGGATGTTTCGACTAAGCGCGACCATGGGCGTGGAACAGAACAGCCCGATATCCACGCCGTTCACGCCGAACTTGGTGTCGTTTGCCGCAAGGGCCATGTCACAGGTCGCCACCAGCTGGCACCCGGCCGCGGTCGCCAGGCCCTGCACCTCGGCGATGACGGGCTGCGGCAGGTCGCGGATTTGCGTCATCACAGCGGTGCATCGGTCGAACAAGTCGCCAAACCCCGCCGCGCCCCCGTCTTCGGCTTGGCGCATGGCCTGCATCTGGCGCAGATTGTGCCCCGCACAGAACGCCCGCCCCGTGGCCCGCAAGATGACCGCGCGCGCCGGGCTGTCTGCGACTACGGTGAGCGCGTCAGACAAGGCGTCAAGCATCTCATCGGACAGTGAATTTAAGGTCGCCGGATCGTTCAGGGTCAGCGTTGTGACACCTTCCGTAACGTCACGTAATAAGATGTCTGGCATTGCCGTCTCCTCCCGCTGCCGCAAAACTGCGGACGCAAGGGGGAAATTGCAATGGCCAAAGACCAGAGTATCGCCATGGATGCAGAAGCTTTGGAGCGCTTTCTGAGCGCGGAGTTCTTGCAAGTCGCGGAGGAATTCTCGCTGGAGGAGGTGACGGCCGATCACCTGATCGTCCGGTTGAATGTGTCGGACAAGCATCTGCGCCCAGGGGGTACAATATCGGGCCCGTCCCTTTTTGCGCTGGCGGATGTGGGCGTCTACCTGGCCATTCTGTCCCGCATTGGGCCCGTCGAACTGGCCGTGACGACGAATTGTTCCATCGACTTTATGCGCAAGCCTGCGGCGGGGGTCGATGTGCTGTGTCACACGCGCCTTTTGAAACTGGGGCGTGTCCTGGCCGTGGGGGATTGCCTTCTGTTTTCTGACGGGGTGGAGGCGCCCGTGGCGCGCGCCACCCTGACCTATTCCATCCCGCCGAATCGATAAAAAAAGGCCGGGTGCGCAACGCAACCCGGCCCAGGGGGGAAGAGAACGGGTGGAGGGGGTTAGGCGGTCCAGAACGGCTTTTCGACCTCTTGCAGGACTTCAGCCGTGGTCAGACCCAAATCGGCATAGCGGCTGGGGCAAAGCGCCTTGAGGTCGCGCCGGGTGCGGGCGCGCGTTTCCCAAGTCGCCAGGGTTCTGCCAGCGTGGACCAGGGCCTGCGACAGGGGCGAGCCAGCCAGGGGAATGTTCTGGTTCAGGGCGGGGTTTTCAAACGCGGCAACGACCATGGCGCAGTCCTTTCAGAGGTTCGTTTGTACTCACTTGTATTGGTACATTTTCGGGGTTACGCTATACGACAGGGATACAATCTGCACAGCAGCGAGGCCAGCGAAACATTGTCATGGATACAATCACAGATCGGAATGCCCCCGGCGCCAACATCATTCACGTGGAGTTTGGTGGCGACAGCCGGCCCAAATATGCCGTCGTCGAGAGTGCCATTCGCGCGGCCATCAAGCGGGGCGACCTAGAGCCGGGCACGCGACTTCCGCCGGTGCGCGATCTGGCCTGGAAGATCGGCGTGACGCCAGGAACCATCGCGCGCGCCTATGCCAGGCTGACGGAAAACGGGGTTCTGAACGCGCAAGTCGGGCGCGGAACGTTTGTCGCCAAGGCGGAGCCCCCTGCCCCGATCTATCAAGAGTTCCAGGAGCTTCAGGTCGATTCGACGCCCCATAACACCGGCGGCGACCGCTACGACGTCAGCATGTTGTCCCCGCACCTGCCCTCCATCGGTCAAGCGCGGTTGATCCGGTCCCTGCTGTCAGAGGTGGCCGAGGATCCGCCATCGGGCATGATGCACTACCCTGTTTACGACAGCGAAGGCGCGGCGCGCGCGGCGGCGGCACAGTTCATCGCAAACCCCATGCTGGGCCCGGTCGATCCAGACGGCCTGGTCCTGACCAATGGCGGGCAACACGGTATTTCGCTGATCCTGCAAACCGTCCTAACCGGACGGCGACCCGTCGTGTTGGTGGAGGAGTTGGCCTATCCCGGGTTCCGCCGCATGGCCGAGGTCCTGCGCGCGGATGTGCGCAGTGTTGCGATCGATGCCCATGGCATCATCCCGGAGGCGTTGGCTAAGGCGATCCAGACCGAAGAGGCCCATGTCCTCTGCCTCTCCCCCGAGGTGCAGAATCCGACATGTTCCCAGATGCCGGAAGGCCGGCGGCGACAAATCATCGATGTGGCGCGCGCGGCGAACATTCAGATCCTGGAAGACGATTGCTATATGATGGCGCCGTCGACGGTTCCGAGTTTTCGCCTGATGGCGCCGGAACGGACTTGGCACGTTTCCTCCATCGCGAAGACGATCACGCCCGCCCTGCGGTTGGGCTTTGCGCTGGCGCCCCCGGACCGGCGCTTGGCGTTGCGGCGCGCGGCGGAATACAATTGCTTTGGCATGGCGACGCCCATTGCGGACCTGGCGGCCAAATTGTTGGTTCATCCGGACTTGCCGGCTTTGATGGCTGAAACGCGCGATATGGTCGGCGCCTATGTCGGTGCCACGGCAGACATCCTGGAGGGCTACGATTTGACGTGGCGACCGGACGTCTCGTTCATGTGGCTGGCCTTGCCCAATGGCTGGCGGGCGTCGTCTTTCTGTCGTGCGGCCGAAGGGGTGGGCGTGAAATTGCGCGCCGCCGAGGAATACGCCGGGCGCACCACCCACGCGCCCCACGCGGTTCGGTTCGCCGTCAATGCCGGCGCCACGTTGGACAGTTATTGCGCCGCGATCCGACGGCTGCGCGGGCTTTTGGATGCGCCGCCAGAGGGCTTGGGCGTGTAGACGGGTAGATTTGAAGGGTACAAGTGTGGGGTAAAATAAAACCCCATGATTAAACCATTGATCACACGAAGATAACTTGTTTTCACAGGCCTTGCCTAGGCCCCAAACCCCTGTATAAGCCGCCCATCCCGGGCATCTGCCCGATCGTTATTCACGTCACAAGACAGTCATGTCAAACAAGGGAAGTCCATGAAGACCTTCACCATGACCCCCGACGCGATCGACAAAAAGTGGATCCTGATCGACGCCGAAGGCATCGTATTGGGCCGCCTTGCGTCCATCGTCGCCACCCGCCTGCGCGGCAAGCATAAGGCCACCTTCACGCCGTCCATGGATATGGGCGACAACGTGATCGTCATCAACGCCGACAAGGTGCAACTGACGGGCAAAAAGCGGGACAAGCCGAACTATTGGCACACCGGCTACCCGGGCGGCATCAAGTCGCGCACCACGGGCCAGATCCTGGAAGGCAAGTACCCTGAGCGTGTGGTGATGCAGGCCGTCAAGCGCATGTTGCCAGGCAACAAGCTGAGCCGTCAGCAGATGACCAATCTGCGCGTCTATGCGGGGGCCGAGCATCCCCACGAGGCACAATCCCCCGAAGTTCTGGACGTCCGGTCCATGAACAAGAAGAACACGCGGAGCTGAGACAGATGGCTGAACAACTGAACTCCCTCGAAGACCTCAAGGGCGCCGTCGACACCTCTGGCGCGGTCGATACCGGCGGAGAGGTCCTGCTGGACACGTCCACCCCCCGCGAACCCGTTCGCGATGAGCTAGGCCGGTCCTATGCCACGGGCAAGCGGAAGGACGCGGTCGCCCGCGTGTGGATCCGCCCTGGATCCGGCAAAGTGACCATCAACGGACGGGAGATCGAGAAGTATTTCGCACGCCCCGTGCTGCAAATGATCCTCAAGCAGCCGTTCGAGATCACGGACCGCGAGGGCCAGTTCGACGTGATGGCAACCGTCAAAGGTGGCGGGCTGTCTGGGCAAGCCGGTGCGGTGAAGCACGGCATCTCCAAGGCGTTGCAGCTATATGAGCCCGGCTTGCGCGGCGCGTTGAAGGCAGCAGGCTTCCTGACCCGCGACAGCCGTGTGGTCGAGCGGAAGAAATACGGTAAGGCCAAGGCCCGGAAGAGCTTCCAGTTCTCCAAGCGTTAAGCCACCCTACCCCCATGCAAAGGCCCGCCACCTCGGCGGGCCTTTTTTGTTTGGCCCAACCCTCTCAGACCATCTCGTACCAATCACCCGTTATCGGGCCGAACGCGATGTCGTTTGGGTCAATGGGTGGCACCGCGGGGGTGGGTTGGTCGGGAACTGCCCATAAAGCTGACCGTCCGAGAAGAAGGACTGATCGGACCATTCAGTTGTGTCGCTTCCGCTATAGCCGCCTTCGCCCCGGTCAATGAACGAGAAGGAGTCGATGTCCCCGTTTTCGTACATCTCCTCCAGCCAGGCTAGGACAGTGTCCGCCGTCGGGGCTTCGCCATCGTTGAACGGATCGCCATCGTCTGCGAAATCCTCCTGCCCCTCAGACGGGCGGGTGGGTTCGGTGGTTTTGGGCTCTTCTTCAGCGCGCGGCGGGTCCTGTTCTTCGGCGTCATCGGCGGGTGGTGGGGCACCGCCGCCTGGGCCGCCGCCATAGCCACCGTAACCGCCAATGCCGCCAGATCCACCGTAGTCCCAGCCACTGCCGAGGCCTCACCAGCCTCCGCCGCCGCTCCCCCCGTCATCATTGATGCGCTTGCCGACCACGATGATTTCATTTTCTTCCGTGTCGTCATTTTCTCCGGACATTAAGTTCCGTCCGATTGTGGCAAACAGTGCGGAAAGGATGACCGGAGAGAAGGCGCACGGAAACGGATCGTTGCAAGGGTGGCGGGGTCTTGCCCATGGCCGCCAGGCCCAGGGCGTCGCAGCAGAGATAGAAGAAAGGCCCGCCGGTCAGACGGGCCTTATGGGCAGGAAGGGGCGCCGTTCAGAACAAGTGCACGTTCGGATCGTCGGACGGTCTGGTGTCCCAGTCGTCCAACGCCCCCAACTGGGGCCCCTGGGGTGGAGGTGGCGGCGGGGACGGCTGCTGGTACTGCCCATAATCATCGGCGCCGTCGGATTCGAAAATGAACCGATCCCCGTCATCGGTCACATACGCGCCCGTGTACCCCGCATCCGGATCGTCATCATCGTCGGCCTTGAAGATGAACGAGTCGATGGCGCCCAGATCGCTGAGCGTCCAAAGCCACGACAGGACAGTGTCCGCAGTGGGCGCCTCTCCGTCATTGAAGGGGTTGTTGTCATCGGCGAAGTTCTCTTGGCCCTTGGACGGGCGGATGCCATCGACAACGATCTCCGGGTCATCTTGCCCGTCATCGGGTTCCGGGTCTTGCGCGGCGGGGTCTTGGGGTGGCCGCCCCCCGCCGGAGCCACCGCCCACGCCCCCAAAACCGCCGCCAAAGCCCCAGCCGCCGCCAAAGCCCCAGAAACCGCCGCCACCGCCTCCATCGTCATCGTCGTCGTCGCTGGCTCTATCACCCTCGACGATGATCCCGTCGTCATCATCGTCGTCTTCGTCCCATCGGTCGGACATGCAATGCTCCCTCAGATCGTGAAATGACGCCAATCTTCTGGCAGAAACCGCAGCGTTCCGCCTTCTGATCGGTCAGGCAAGGCGTCGACTGCGGCATGGCAAAGTCCCGCCGAAGGCCGCGCCGAACACGGCACATGCTTGTTGGTCGAGCGGGCGCGGGGTCCAACCGTGCCATGGGCTACTTCTTTTCCCGCGCCGCTTTGTTTGTCGTGTCCGTTGGCGCGTGGGCGGGCGTGGTCTTTGGCGGCTGGATCCTATTCCGGGGTGTCGTCTTATATGAGTGGGACCCAGCTCTGATGGGAACCGGGGGCGGCATCTCCCTCGGCGGTTTGTTGGTGGTGGCCCTTAGCGTTGGCGGCCGGGCGCAGATTGCAACAGCAAGGGACGTGGCGACGATGCGCGCCCTGATGGAGCTTGGGGGCCGCGCGGACCACCCCCCGGGCCCCAACAGGACCAGCCCCAGCCTTCGCGCCGACCCCCCCATGGCCAAGCCGCCGCGGTAGGATTGCCCTTGCCCTGCCCCGGCCATTCCGCAATCGTATGGTGACGTCGCCGGGGGATGCCGTGGAAGACCAGACGAAACGCGGATTGACGCTGATCGCGCCGCCCTTCGCCTATGCGCTGGCCCTTTTGGCGGGGCCGTTGATGGCTGTGCTGATTTTTAGCTTCTGGTCCCAGGACTATCTGACCATCGACCGGTCTTTCACGCTGAAGAACTATGCCGAGGCGGTGACGGACCCGATCTATCGCGTGATCCTTGGGCGCAGCTTGCTAATTTCCGGCGCGGTAACGGCCATCACAGTCCTTCTGGCGTTTCCCGTGGCCTACTACGTCAGCTTTCACGTCAAACCGTCGCGCAAATCGCTCTGGCTGTTTCTGATCACCATCCCGTTCTGGACCAGTTACCTGCTGCGGATCTTTCTGTGGAAGGTGATGTTGGGGTTCAACGGTGTCATCAACTCGGCCCTGACGGGGATCGGGGTCATTGATGAGCCGCTGACCTTCCTTTTGTACAACGCGAATGCGGTGGTCCTGACGTTGAGCCACGCGTTCGCGCCCTTCGCGATCCTGCCCATCTTTGTCGCGCTGGAGAAAATCGACCGAAGTCTTCTGGAGGCGGCGCGCGACCTGGGCGCAAACGCCATGGAGACGTTCTTTCGCGTGACCCTGCCCCTTGCGGCACCCGGCGTTGTCGCGGCGCTGTTGATCGTGTTCATCCCCACGGTTGGCGATTACGTCACGCCAGCACAGGTCGGCGGGCCGGGCGGGTTGATGATTGCGAACATGATCCAGACGCAGTTCCTGGCCCTCAACAATGCGCCCATGGGCGCAGCCTTGGCGGTGCTGGCCATGGCAGCGGTTACGGTCATCGCGGTGGCCATCGTGTGGCTGTCGCGCCGATTGTCGGGCGGGGCGCGCTAGATGCTGCGGCTTTATGTGTGGCTGTTTCTGATGTTCCTCTATGGGCCGATCCTGTTGTTGCCGGTCTTCGCGTTCAATGATGGGACGATCATCGCCTTCCCCTTGCAGGGCATCACCACACAGTGGTTCGGCAAGCTGACCACCAATTCGGAGTTGCATAGCGCCCTTGGCAATTCCCTTCTGGTTGCGGGGGCGTCCTCTGCTTTGTCGGTCCTGCTGGGCCTGGCGGCGGCGCGGGCGGGCGTCCGCTATGCGTTTCCCGGCAAGGCGGGGATGCTTGGCCTGATCATGTTGCCGCTGGTTTTGCCGGAAATCATCGTGGCGGTGTCCCTGTTGGTGGTGGCTGTCCAGCTGTTCGGATTGTCCCTGTCCCTTTGGACGTTGGTGGCCGCCCACACCCTCATCTGCACGCCCTTCGCCGTGGCGATCCTGAACGCGTCGTTCCAAGCCCTGGACCCCGCGCTGGAGGAAGCCGCCATCGACCTAGGCTGTTCACGGGCAGAGACATTTCGCCTGGTCACCCTGCCCCTTATCATGCCGGGGATCATTGCCGCCGCGCTGATTTCATTCACGATCTCGCTCGATGAGTTCATCATCGCGTTCTTTCTTACGGGGTCCGAGACGACGCTGCCCGTCTATATCTGGTCCCTTCTGCGGTTTCCGCGGGAATTGCCGGTCATCATGGCCTTGGGCACGATCCTGGTGATCCTGTCGATCCTGATCCTGACCTTGGCCGAATGGAACCGACGGCGCGGCCTGGCACGGGCAGGCGCCAAAGACACCGGAGGGTTCCTATGACCGATGCCCCGCTGATCCGCTTACGCGGGTTGCAGAAATACTATGGCGATTACCATGCGCTGCGGGGCATCGACTTAGATATCGACGCGGGAGAGTTCTTTTCGCTGCTGGGGCCATCGGGCTGCGGCAAGACCACGCTGCTGCGCGTGATTGCGGGGTTCGAGGACGTGTCGGAGGGCACGGTCCTTTTGGCCGGAGAGGAGATGACCCGCGTGCCGGCCAACAAGCGGCCCACGAACATGGTGTTCCAATCCTATGCCATCTTTCCCCATCTGACTGTGGCGCAGAACGTGGCGTTCGGGCTGCGAAAGCATCCGGACCCGCAGGCAGAAAAGGACCGGAGGGTGGCCGAGGCGTTGGACATGGTCGGCTTGGGTGGCTACGGCGCGCGGGCGTCTGGCGCGCTGTCTGGCGGGCAACGCCAACGTGTGGCCCTGGCGCGGGCATTGGTGTTGCGGCCCAAAGTTTTGTTGCTGGACGAACCATTGTCTGCGCTGGACAAAAAGATGCGAGAGCAGATGCAGGTGGAGTTGATCCGCCTGCAACGGCAAGTAGGCATCACCTTCATTCTGGTGACCCATGACCAGGAAGAGGCGCTGGTCATGTCCGACCGGATTGCGGTCATGTTCGACGGGGAAATCGCGCAAATGGCCGAGGCGGAGGACCTGTACCGCCGCCCGGTCAGCCGGCGCGTGGCAGAGTTCATCGGGGTGATGAACTTCCTCCCCGCCAAGTTGACCGGCACAGACGTGGAGATCGCGGGACTTGGACTCGTCCCGCTTGAGGCGCTTCAGGGGGTGGCGGACGGGGATGGCGCCGTCACCGCGGGCCTGCGGCCCGAAACGGCGACCCTGCTGTTCGACGGGCAGACTGCCCCGGACCAAGAGGCGCAGGGCGCCATCGCCGAAGTGATCTATTACGGTGATATGACCTATTATGATGTGCGCCTGGACGGGTCGGAGAAGCCGATCCGCATTTCCATGCGAAACGTCTTTGGGCGCCCTGTCCTGGACATTGGCGCACCCGCCCGCGTCAGCTGGTCGCCCGGGGCAGTGACACTGTTCCGTTAGGCGGGGCACAGGATGCCGTCTTTCGGGCACCGCAGGCTGACAAACCCTTGATCCGCGCAACATCTCGCGGCAGTCTGTGGAAAACAGGCAAGATATCGAGGCAGGCAATGATGAAATGGGCAGTTCTGGCCCTGCTATTGGGGTCGTCCCCCCTGGCAGCGCAAACCCTTTACGTAAAGCAAACCGAGGACGGGTATCTGAACCTGCGATCTGGCCCCGGCACCCGGTACGAGGTTCTGGATCGGCTGGCCCCGGGCGACCGTGTGAACGTGCAAGAAACGGTCGGGCGCTGGTATCGTGTGGTGTCGCCAGGTGGCGACAAAGGCTGGGTTGCCGGGGATTTCCTGGAACGGGTGGGGGATGGCCGCACAACACTGTTCGTCAAACAGACGGGCGATGGTTACCTCAACCTGCGATCTGGCCCGGCCACATCCCATGACATCCTGCGGCGCATGTATCCGGGCGACCGGCTAGAGCCGTTGGAGCGGAGCGGCGATTGGATCCGCGTGCGCCACGTGTCCGGCGCCGTCGGCTGGGCCCATGGCAGCTACATTCGCGATTGACGCGGCGGTGTCGCACCTAAGCGAAGGCTAATCCGACAGGTCAATGATCCGCACGGCGCTGCCTTCACAGGCCAGGGCGATCTCTCCGTTGCATAGGCGCAGGGCGTCGGTGCCGAAGACCTTGCCCCGCCACCCCTTGGCCCACAGCCCGTCGCGACTGCCGGAGGCGATGTCGTCAAGGTCAGACGCCGTGGCAATCAGCTTCTGTGCCACACCCGCCTGCTCGGCCTTGGCTTTCAACAAAACCCGCAACAAATCGGCCAGCGCGCCATTGATCTGATCCCGCGTCTTCGGCTTGGGCACGCGGGGCAAATCCTCCCGCGGGATGGCCATCGCCTCCTCTACCGCAGTCAAAATGCCGTCCGCGATTTGACCGCGCCGCGCCTCCCTCAGCAGCAAACGCGATTTGCTCAGTTCACTCAGATCCTTGGGCTTGTTCGATGCCAACTCCACCAGCGCGTCATCTTTGAAGACACGGGTACGGGGCACGTTATGGGTCTGCGCGTAGTCTTCGCGGAAGGCCGCCAATTTCTGGGCGACGGCCAGCATCTTAGGGTTTGGGTTGCGCAGCTTCAGTCGTTGCCAGGCCTCGCTCGGCTCCACCCGGTAGGTGCTCGGGTCCTGCAGGACGCCCATTTCCTCCTCCAACCAGGCTTTGCGACCGGACGTGGCCAGTTCTTGGGACAAATGTTCATAAATGACCCGCAGATGGGTCACATCGGCCAGGGCATAGGCCTTTTGCGCATCCGACAGCGGCCTGCGGGACCAGTCGGTGAAGCGCGATGACTTGTCGACCTGCGCCCGGGCCACACGGCGCACCAGGGTTTCATAGCCGACCTGTTCGCCGAACCCGCAAACCATAGCCGCGACTTGGGTGTCAAACAGCGGCTCTGGGATGACGGCGCCGTCGATGGCAAAGATTTCCAGGTCCTGGCGGGCGGCGTGGAACACTTTGACCACGCCATGGTCCCGGAACAGATCGTACAAGGGGGCCAAGTCGATACCATCGGCCAAGGGGTCCACCAACACGGCGTCCTCTTCCTCCCCGTCGCCGGGGAAGGCCAGCTGCACAAGGCAGAGCTTTGAATAGTACGTCCGTTCCCGAAGGAACTCAGTATCGACGGTGACGTAGTCCGCTTTGGCGGCGCGAGCGCAAAACTCCGCCAGGGCGTCGGTGGCGCGAAGCGTTGTGATCGGGGCTGGAATCGAAGCACCTATGGAGTTGAGTGACCTTCCCTCTACCCCATTGTTGCAGGGCTGAAAAGACAGGGCCTTACGGCAACCAAACCGGCGTGCGATCCCCGCTGGCGAACCGTCTGAGAACTTGGGGATAGAGCGCATGTTCCTGTATCAGCACCCGGTCGGCCAGGGCCGTGGGCGTATCGTCAGGCAGAATGGGCACGCGCGCCTGGCCTAGGATCGGGCCGTCATCCAGGGCGGGGGTGACCTGGTGCACGGTGCATCCCGCCTCTGGATCGCCGGCGTCAATGGCGCGTGCGTGGGTGTTGAGGCCGCGGTATTTCGGCAGCAGAGAGGGGTGGATGTTTAGCATCCGCCCGGTCCAATGGGTCACAAACCCTTCGGTCAGGATGCGCATGAAGCCGGCCAAAGCAATAATGTCCGGCTGCGCGTCGAGCAGACGTTGGTGCAGTTGAGCCTCAAAGGCGGCGCGGTCGCGGGCAAAGGGCCGATGGTCCACCACATCCGTTTCCACGCCCAGGACCTGCGCTTTGGCCAAGCCGCCCGCATCCGGGACGTTGGACAGGACAAGGACCGGCCGGGCCGGATGATCGCCCGCCATGGAGCGGACCAAGACCTCCATGTTGGAGCCGCCACCAGAGATCAGAAGGGCGACCCGCTTCACCCAAGCTGCCCGGTGTAGCTGACCCCCGCGCCCTCGGTAATCTGGCCCAAGCGGGCCACGCGTTCCCCCGCCGCCTCTAGCCGCGCCACATGGTCGGCAGCCGCGGCCCCGTCGACGACCAGGATCATGCCGATGCCGCTGTTGAAGGTCTTGAGCATTTCGGACGCCTCGATCCCGCCTTCTGCGGCCAACCAGCGAAAGACGTCGGGCAAGGTCCAGGATGACAGATCGATCTCTGCCCCCAACCCGTCGGGCAGGACACGGGGCAGGTTTTCCGTCAGTCCGCCACCCGTGATATGGGCCAAGGCATGGACGCCCCCTGCCCGGATGGCCGCCAAAGCGGGTTTCACATAGAGGCGTGTGGGGGTGAGCAACGCGGCGCCCAGGGTCTGACTTTGATCCCAGGGACAGGGGTCGGACCATGCCAAACCCGCCAAATCCACGATCCGCCGGACCAACGAATAGCCGTTGGAATGGACGCCGTCGCTGCCCAGCCCCAGGATCACATCCCCTTCGGATACGCCCGCAGGCAGGTCCTGCCCGCGTTCCATGGCCCCGACCGCGAACCCCGCCAGATCGAAGTCGCCCGCCGCGTACATGCCGGGCATCTCTGCCGTCTCCCCTCCGATGAGCGCGCAACCAGACGCCTTGCACCCCGCAGCGATCCCTTCGACCATAGCCGCGGCATGGGCCACGTCCAGCTTTCCGGTGGCGAAGTAGTCGAGGAAGAACAGAGGTTCGGCCCCCTGGCAGACAAGGTCGTTGACGCACATGGCCACCAAGTCGATGCCGACGCCGCCCACCTGACCTGTGTCGATCGCAAGGCGCAGCTTGGTGCCGACGCCATCCGTCGCGGCAACCAGGATCGGGTCCGTGTAGCCTGCCGCCTGAAGATCGAACAACGCGCCGAACCCGCCCAGGCCCGCCATGGTGCCGGGACGGGCCGTTGATTTGGCCGCGGGTTTGATCCGATCCACCAGCGCGTTGCCCGCGTCAATATCCACACCGGCCGCCGCGTAGGTTAAGCCGTTTTTGCCGTCGGTCATGTCTCAGTCCCCGCTTCGCTGGGCGGGCCCTAGCAGGCCACGTGCAACCCTTGCAACAGACGTCAGCTGCGCCCGGCGGTCCCTTTCGCCCCCATCACCAGAAAGAACCGATTGAGGAGAATGGTCACAACCGTGACCAGGACGAGGACGGGAACTAGGAACCTCATCGCAGACGTCAATTCGGATCCCAAAGTCGCAAGGGCCATTGGCAACAAAAACAATTGCAAGGCCAGAAAGATCA
Organism: Pseudomonadota bacterium; assembly: GCA_039817645.1. Lineage (GTDB taxonomy): Bacteria > Pseudomonadota > Alphaproteobacteria > Rhodobacterales > Rhodobacteraceae > Jannaschia. The sequence goes on from JBCBVM010000050.1 coordinate 19,897, forward strand.
ACCCGCCCACGAAAGCGAACCGCCAAGCCTCGCGGCTTTCGGGGATGGTGCCGCGTTCCTTGCCCCAGGTTTGCCCCGCGTGCAGCGCGGCCGCCATGGCCGGGATAATTGTCATCGCACCAGAGGGCGGGTCGATCTGAAACACGGTCCGCATGACGACAGCAATGACCGTCAAAGCCAAAGTCGTGAGGATGAGAACCACCAAATAGCGGCCCAGATACGGCGTGCGCGGTGCGTCAGACATGGGACCTTCCTGATCAGTTGGACTTGACCGCAAGGGCGGCTCTGGTATCGCCTACATTCTGGGGGCCTGTAGCTCAATTGGTTAGAGCAGAGCGCTCATAACGCTTTGGTTGCGGGTTCAAGTCCTGCCGGGCCTACCACCCCTCGCCCCCGTCGTCCTGTTTTCTGTTGCGGGCGGTCAAATGGGCACCACAATCTCTGCCTTGAGCCCCCCCAGTTCCGAAGCCCCAAGCCGCAGCGCCCCGCCATGGGCGCGCGCTACATCCCGGACGATGGCCAGGCCAAGACCCACATTGCCATCGGTGTTTGTCCGCGCTTCCTCCAAGCGCGCAAAGGGGCGCATGGCGGCCTCCCTCTGGGCCTCGGGGATGCCGGGGCCGTCATCCTCCACCACGAAGGTCAGCGCGTTTTGTCCGGTTATCAGAGCAACACGAACCTCTGACCCATAGCGAATGGCGTTGGCGATCAGATTGCACAGGGCCCGCCGGACACCATCGGGATAAAGCGCGGCCTGCACGGGTTGGCCATGGACCAGGATCGGTTTGGCCGCGGGCACCATGTCCACCGCCTCTTGCAGAAGGGCAAGGGCATTGACCTCGGTCCGCATGTCTTGGGCATTCTCTCGGGAAAAGTCGAGGAACGTGTCGATGATGCGCTGCATGGCATCCACATCTTGGCTAAGCGCGGTCGCGGCCTCATCGTCCATCATCGACAGCTCAAGCTTCATCCGGGTCAGCGGGGTCCGCAAATCATGACTGACCCCCGAGAGGAGAAGGGTGCGCTGTTCGATATGGCGCTCGATCCGGGACCGCATGTCGAGAAAGGCCGTCCCCGCCGCGCGCACTTCGGTGGCGCCGGTGGGACGGTAGTCTACCGCCTGTCCACGCCCAAACGCTTCGGCCGCACGGGCCAACCGACGGATGGGCCGGATCTGTCCGCGCAGAAACAGGACCGAAATGCCCGTCATGATAAGTGCCGTCACAACCATCAGCACCAAAAGCTGATGGGGGTTGGAGGCGGAGACATTGCTGCGCGCGAAGGTAAATGTCGTCCCATCCGCGAAACCAAGCTGCACGGTTTTGCGCAAGCTGACGGTGTCGACGGTTTCCAGATCGGGCAGCACACGCGCCAATTCCTCGCGCATGGCCCGGGCGGACAGGTCCCAAACCCGCACCCATTCGGTCAACTCTCCGGTGCCAACCGTGATGCCCAGGGCCCCCGCCAAGCTGGGGTCCTGGCGCACCAAGCGGATTTCCCTTGCCATGTTCGACGTCATCTGGACGGTTACGTCCTCATAATGACGCTGCAAAAACATCACCGCGACCGCCAATTGAAGCACGACAATGGGCAGGATCAGGATCATCGCAGCCCGCGCATAGAAGCTGCGCGGCAGCCAGCGTCGCGACGCGGACCGGGTGGCGGCTGATCCAGAGAGAGGGGGAGGCACAACAGTCATGGACGATAGCTACCGCGCGGCGATTGGCGGGGAAAGCGGTGTCGCCAGAGTTTTGGCGCCCAACCCGTCCGCCATGACGGGAGACGGCACCAACACATACATCTTGGGCGCAAAAGACGTGGCCATCATCGACCCAGGGCCCGCGGACCCGGACCATGTGAATGCCGTGCTGGCATGTGTTGGGGACAGGCGCGTGCACAGCATCTTGGTCACGCACAGCCATCGCGACCATAGCGCCGGGGCCCCCGTGCTGGCGGACATGACCGGCGCGCCCGTCCTTGCTTTTGGGACGTCCACCGCTGGTCGCAGCGAAACAATGGCGCAGCTGGCGCCTTTGGTTGGGGGCGGCGAAGGCGTTGACGCGGCGTTCCGGCCCGATGCGACGTTGGCCGACGGGGACCAAGTGGCCGGCGAGGGATGGACCCTGCGCGCCCACCATACGCCCGGACACATGGGCAACCACATGTCCTTCCATTGGCTGGAGGGGGACGCCGTCTTCACCGGGGATACGGTCATGGGATGGTCGACGACCTTGATCTCTCCGCCCGATGGGGATGTGGGCCAATTTTTCGCCTCTCTCGACGCGCTGGAGGCTTTGGGGGCAGGTCGGTTTCTGCCTGGGCATGGTGACGCGGTCCCTGACCCGCAAACGCGGTGTCGGGCCCTGCGTGCGCACCGTTTGGCCCGGGAAGCGGCGATCTTGGACCTGCTGGACCGGCCCCGGGCCGTCAATTTCCTGGTGGACACCCTCTATGCGGACGTCCCCCGGCGGCTTCATCCCGCGGCCGCCCGGAACGTTTTCGCCCACCTTATCCATCTGGCGCAGACGGGCCGCGCCACCGGCATCCCCAGTTTGCGGCCAGACGCCCTCTTCACCCGGCGGTGAAAAAACACAGGCCCCCCCTTGCGCGAAGCCGCCACGTTAGCTACCCCACGCCCGTGGTCCGGCGTAGCTCAGCGGTAGAGCAGTTGACTGTTAATCAATTGGTCGTAGGTTCGATCCCTACCGCCGGAGCCAGAAAAC
>JBCBVM010000051.1:0-22022 GCA_039817645.1 Pseudomonadota bacterium
CCCATCTCCCACGGGAGGCCCGCGTACTTGATCGACGTCGCAGGCGACGCGCCTGTGCCGCCATTATGGCCAGAGATCAGGATGACATCCGCCTTGGCCTTCGCCACGCCCGCTGCAATCGTGCCGACGCCGGAGGACGCGACCAGCTTGACCGTCACCTTGCAGCGCGGGTTGATCTGCTTGAGGTCGTAGATCAGCTGCGCCAGGTCTTCGATCGAGTAGATGTCGTGGTGCGGCGGCGGAGAGATCAGGGTCACACCCTTGGTGGAATGCCGCAGCCGGGCAATCAGGTCGGTGACCTTCATGCCGGGCAACTGCCCGCCTTCGCCGGGCTTGGCGCCCTGGGCCACCTTAATCTCAAGCTCTTCGCAATGGTTCAGGTATTCGGCTGTCACACCAAACCGCCCTGACGCCACCTGCTTGATCTTGGCGGACGGGTTATCGCCATTGGGCTCCGGCACGAAATGCGCCGGGTCTTCGCCGCCCTCGCCCGAATCCGACTTGGCGCCGATCCGGTTCATGGCCACGTTCAACAGCTTGTGCGCCTCGGGCGACAGCGCGCCCAGGGACATGCCAGGCGTCACGAACCGCTTGCGGATCGACGTGATGCTTTCCACCTCTTCGATGGGGATCGACTTGCCCATGGGCTTGATTGCCAGCAGGTCCCGAAGGTGGATAGGTGGGTTCGCCTGCATGGTGTGGCTGAACCGCTTCCACAACTCATAGCTGCCCTTGTCGCAGGCCGATTGCAGCATGTGCATGGTCTGCGCTTCCCAGGCGTGCTTTTCGCCGGACCGCCGCGCCTTGTAGAAGCCGCCAATGGGCAACACGTTCGACGCGCCATGGTAGGCTTGGCTATGCACCTGCTCGACCTTGCGTTGAATGCCGGTGACGCCGATGCCCGAGATGCGGGACAACATGCCGGGGAAGTATTCGGCGACCATGGCACGGCTCAGGCCCACGGCCTCGAAGTTGAGACCGCCGCGATAGGAGGAGACGACCGAGATGCCCATCTTCGCCATGATCTTGAGCAGACCGGCGTCGATGGCCTTGCGGTAGCGCGCCACCGCTTCGTCCAGACTGCAATCAAGCAGACCCTTCTGAATCCGATCCGCCAGGCTGTCCTGTGCCAGATAGGCGTTCACCGTGGTGGCGCCGCACCCGATAAGGACCGCAAAGTAATGGGGGTCGATACACTCGGCCGAGCGCACGTTGATGGAACAGAACGTTCGGAGGCCCTTGCGCGTCAGCCAGCTATGGACAGCAGACGTGGCCAGGATCATCGGCATGGCCACCTTGTCCGCATCCTGGAACCGATCAGTCAGGACGAGATGCCCGGCGCCGGACCGCACGGCATCCTCCGCCTCGGCCCGGATCCGCTCTAACCCGTCGCGCAGGGACCCCGCTTTGCCGCCCGCAGGGAACGAACAATCGATAGTCACCACGGAATCCTCGAAATGCCCCATCATGGCCTGGAACTGAGCGTTGCCCACAAAGGGACTGTCCAGCACAAGGATCTCTGTCTGAGAGGAGTCTTGGTCTAGCACGTTCTTGAGGTTGCCGAACCGGGTCTTCAGGCTCATCACCCTATATTCCCGCAGGGAATCAATCGGCGGGTTGGTGACCTGGCTGAACGCCTGCCGGAAGAAGTGGCTGAGCGGGCGGTACTTCTCGGACAGAACCGCAGACGGCGTGTCGTCGCCCATGGAGGCAAGCGTCTCTTTCCCATCCTCGGCCATGGGTGCCAGGATTTGTTCCAATTCCTCGATGGAGTAGCCAGCCGCCACTTGGCGCGCGCGCAACGCATCGCCGGAATGCACCGCTTCTTCGGTGACCCCTTTTGTGACCTGTTCCAGATTGGTGATCTTCTCCACCCAGGTGGAGAATTCGTCAGCGGCGGCCAATTCGTCCTTCAACTCGGCATCATGCAGCAAGCGGCCTTCTTGCATGTCCACGGCAATCATCTGACCCGGACCCAGGGCGCCCTTTTCGACCACGGTTGCCTCGTCCACGGGAACCATGCCCACCTCAGACCCTGCGATCAGAAGACCATCACCCGAAATCACGTAGCGCATGGGCCGCAAGCCGTTGCGATCTAGGCCGCCGCACACCCAGCGGCCATCCGTCATGGCCAGGGCGGCGGGGCCGTCCCAAGGCTCCATCACGGCGTTGCAATAGGCATACATATCGCGCCACGCATCGGGCAGTTCCACCGCCTGCTGAGACCACGACTCGGGCACCAACATCGTCTTGGCCATGGGCGCATTGCGGCCCGCACGCACCAAAACTTCGAACACGGAATCGAGCGCTGCGGAATCAGACGCGCCCTGCGGCACGATGGGCTTGATGTCGGATGCGTTGTCGCCAAACGCCCCGCTCGCCATGCGGATTTCGTGGGACTTCATCCAATTCACGTTGCCCTTCAGCGTGTTGATCTCTCCGTTATGGGCCAACATGCGGAACGGCTGGGCCAACCACCATTGCGGGAACGTGTTGGTGGAATAGCGTTGGTGATAGATGGCAAACGCGCTCTCGAAGCGGTCATCTTGCAGGTCCGGATAGAACTCTGCCACCTGCTCGGCCAGCATCATGCCTTTGTAAATGATCGACCGGCAGGACATGGACGCCACGTAAAGACCGGGCACCTGGGCGGCGATGGCCGCCTTCTCGATCCGGCGGCGGATGACATAAAGCTCCCGCTCGAACGTGACCTCATCCGACCCTTTGGAGTTGGAGATCAAGATTTGCTCAATCTCGGGCCGGGTGGCATTCGCCTTTTCCCCCAAAACGTCGATGTTCACGGGCACGTGCCGCCAGCCATAAATCGTGTAGCCCATGGCCAGCACTTCGGTCTCGACGATGGTACGGCATGTCTCTAGTGCGCCAAAGTCATTGCGGGGCAAAAACACCTGACCCACGGCAAGCAACTGATCCTCGTGCGGTTCATGGCCGGTGCGGCGCACCTGGTCATAGAAGAACGGCACCGGGATTTGCACATGGATGCCCGCGCCGTCGCCGGTCATGCCATCGGCGTCAACGGCCCCACGGTGCCAGACCGCCTTCAGCGCGTTGATCCCCGCCTCGACCACCTTGCGCGACCGCTTGCCGTTGATATCCACCACAAGCCCCACGCCACAGGACGCGTGCTCTTCTTCCTCCCGATAAAGCGTGGTCAGGCCCATGGCCTCGCGACGCTTTACTTCCTGGCGCTCCCAGTCCGTAAACCAATGGGTCATGGGTCATCTCCTTCGATATGCTGGGCGCCCGCCTCGTATTCGGCGCGTGTCTTGCTTCGGTGGCGGCCCGCCAACGGCACATAGGCCGGGCGGCAATCCGTGTAGATTTCAGAGACCAGGGGGAAGTCGGCCGCGTCCGGAAACAGCCCTGGCATCAGTTCATAGGCCCCGTCGTCCCCGTTGCGCATCCATAGGCTGGACCCGCAGGACGGGCAAAAGGCCCGGCTTGAGAAATCGGAAGATGCGTAAACCGTCACCTCTCCCTGGACGGACACTGCGTCGGCCTCAGCTTCGAATGTCCCGTAAGTATAGCCGGCCCAACGCTGGCACATGCGGCAATGGCACACACCGATGGCCGCGATGTGCTTGCCGTCCACCGTGATGCGCACCTGCCCACACAGACAGCGTCCGTCCAAGCGACCTGTTTTGCGATATGCGTTGATCCAGCTCATGCGGCGGCCCGCTGATAGGCGCCGAACAGGCGTTCCACCCGGGCGCGCCGTCCCTTCAGGATCGCTTCGATGACATCACCAAGCACGCCCGCCTCTTTCAAGCCGCGCGCTAGGTTGTGGCGCCCGCCGGGCAAGACATAAGTGTGCAAACGTTTATGGGCTGGCAGCAGGTCCAGATGCGCCACATCTTCGGCGCAGCCCCCGCCGACGACGACGTGATACTGCGTCCGTGTCTGGGCAAACGTCTCACCCACGTTGCGAACGGGCAAGACGCCCCATCGCTTCTGGACGTCGGGCCAGCGGTCATCCTGCAACAGGCTGCGATCCATGGTCACCTGCGGGGCAAAGGCGATCGCGCGCGTCACACGAAGGTCCTTGGGCAGCAACATCGCGCCATAGCCACCCATGGAATTGCCTAGCGATATGACCTCCTGCATGCCCTCGGACCGGCGGATATACCGGATCATCTTGACCATGCGCCGCCACAAACCCGGCGCCGCAAACCAAGTGGAGCGACGGTCGCTGACGAACAATACGTTGTTTGCGCCTTTGATCGAGGCAGAGGCGGCAAACTCATCGGGCCCTTCCCCGCCGAACGCATGATACATGCCGGTGAAGACCACGACCATGCGTTTGCTGCTGCCGGGCAGCCAGCGCAGCGTCATCTCTTCGTCGCGAAAGACGGTCTCAATACGCGGGGTCATGGCGTCGATCCTACCGCGCGGCCAAACGGCTTAGGGCAAACCGCAACGCAACCATCGGTGCATGGGCGATATGTGGCTGCCCGCTCACTCGGCCGCCACAGACGCAGATTGCGCATCGAACCGCGCCAAGATCGCTTCCGCAGCCTCACGACCGTCACGGATGGCCCAAACCACCAGGGACGCGCCGCGCACGATGTCACCCACGGCGTACACGCCATCCAGCGGTGTCTCATGGGTGCCAAAATCGGCCTTGACCGTGCCCCAGCGCGTGACAGCCAATTCAGGCTGATCCCACAACGTCGGCAGGTCCTCGGGCTCGAACCCAAGGGCTTTGATCACCAGGTCTGCCTCTTCCAGGTAATCGGCGCCTTCGATCAACTCAGGGCTTTGCCGGCCCGTGGCATCCGCCTCGCCCAGACGCATCCGCTGGACGGTAACACCGCTTACCCGCGCGCCTTGGGCGGCGTCGGCAAGACCCACTTCGAACCCGGCGGGCGCGGTCAACCAAACGAACTCGACCCCTTCCTCCTCGGCGTTCTGCACTTCCCGCTGGGACCCAGGCATGTTCGCGCGGTCACGTCGATACAGGCACTTCACGCTTGTGGCCCCCTGCCGCACGGCGGTCCGGACGCAATCCATGGCCGTGTCCCCACCGCCGATGACCACGACTTTCTTGCCCTCAGCGTTCAGCGCGCCGGAATTGAAGGCCTCCACATCGTCGCCAAAATACTTCTTGGATGACACCGTCAGATAGTCGATGGCCCGGACCACGCCCTCCGCCTCTGAGTTTGCGCCGTCCAACTCTCGCGATTTGTAGACCCCTGTCGCGATGATCACCGCGTCATGGGTATCTCGGATCTCCGCGAAGGTGATGTCGCGCCCGACTTCTGTGTTCAGTTTGAAAACGATCCCGCCTTCTTCCATCTGGCGGTTGCGCCGCTCCACGACCTCTTTCTCCAGCTTGAAGCCGGGAATGCCGTAGGTCAGAAGACCGCCCGCACGGTCGTAGCGATCATAAACGGTGACCTGCACGCCAGACCGCCGCAGCAGATCAGCCGCCGCCAAACCGCCGGGCCCCCCGCCAATGATCCCCACACTCTCTGGTCGATCCCGCCGTGGCGCGATGGGCATGACCCACCCGTTATCGAAGGCGGTGTCGGTGATGTATTTCTCGACCGCGCCGATGGTGACCGTGCCATGCCCCGATTTTTCGATCACACAATTGCCTTCGCACAGCCGATCCTGTGGGCAGATCCGCCCGCAAATCTCCGGGAAGGTGTTGGTGGCTTGGCTGACTTCATAGGCTTCCTGAAGGCGTCCCTCTGCTGTCAGGCGCAACCAGTCCGGGATATTGTTGTGCAGCGGGCAGTGGGATTGGCAATACGGTACGCCGCATTGCGAACACCGTCCGGCCTGCTCTGCCGCACGTTCCGCGGCGAATTCGCGATAGATCTCGCCGAAATCCTCGGTCCGCATCTCCGCCTCGCGCTTGTCGGGCGTCTGACGGTCGACTGTTACGAATTTCAGCATTTTATCCGCGGCCATCGCCAAACTCCTCCAAAGCGCAGACCTGCCCTATACGGAAGGACAGGCCCAAGTTAAAGTCAGTAATGCTGACCTAATAAATGGTTTGAAAAGGAATTCTACAAAGAAGTTGCGTGAAAAGACGTGTTTTTAGGTCCACTTCGGTCCTATCACCGCTCTTCCCCTAAGCGACGACCCGATTCACATTGGCCATGATACACGAATCGAGCACCAATGGCACTCTGGCACCTTTTCCTCCTCGCCGTCCTCCAAGGCGTCACTGAATTTCTGCCCATCTCCTCCTCCGGTCACCTGATCTTGCTGCCCGCGCTAACGGGGCTCGACGATCAGGGGACCTTCTTGGATGTGGCCGTCCATGTGGGCACGCTGGGCGCGGTTGTCCTTTACTTCTGGCGGGACGTGGCCATGGGGCTGCGCGGTATGATCAAGCTGCCCAAGGGCGTCTCAGGTCCTGAGGAACGCCTGGCGCTCAGCCTAATTGTTGCGACACTCCCCGTGATCGTGGCCGGATTCTTGTTGAAGGTCACCGTCGGCACGGAGGTTCTGCGGTCCGTCGCGTTGATCGGTTGGACGACACTACTGTTCGGTCTTCTGCTTTGGTGGTTCGATCAGAAAGGCCCATCGGAAAAGAAGATCGACGACTGGTCGATGAGGGACGCCGTGAAACTGGGACTTTGGCAGGCGATCGCGCTTATCCCCGGCACGTCCCGTTCTGGCATCACAATCACGGGCGCGCGCGCCATGGGCTATTCCCGGGAAGACGCCGCGCGGATCGCCATGCTGATGTCGATTCCGACCATCCTGGCCTCTGGCACGCTGCTCAGCCTCGACCTGTTGGACGACGCAAGCGGGGCGGTGTTGCGCGATGGCGCCTTTGCCGCACTGATGGCGTTCGGCGCGGCGTTGGCGGCGCTGCACCTGATGATGCGCCTTCTGCAAAGCGTCAGCTTCACGCCTTACGTCATCTACAGAATTTTCCTGGGCCTTGGCCTTCTGGCCTTCGCCTATTTCTGAGGGCGGAGGTTCTTGGCGCTTTCCTTGATCTCGGAATACTGGCCGGAGGGGCGGAACCGCCAAAGATACTCCGGCAAGACAACCTCCAATGTGGCGGGTTGAATGCCGAACGCCTCAAGCCCTGGCTTCTCTCCGGTGGCGACATTGTCCTTGGCCAGATTGCGCACTTGGTCCCGGGTCAGCGTGCCATTGGTGAACAGGCCAAGGGACAGTTTCTGCGCTATGTCCAACCCAAACGCAATCAGGCGGGCGACAAAAAAGGGCACCGTCACGATCAGGGCGCGCCGCCGGATCGTCTGCAGCATCAACTTCATCAATTCCCGGAACGTCAGAACGTCCGACCCACCCAACTCATAGATGCCCGGCTTGGCCTTCCCGTTGACGGCAAGTACCGCGGCGGCGGCCACGTCGTCCACAAAGACCGGCTGAAACCGCGTGTTGGGACCGACAACCGGCAAAATCGGCATCAAGCGCGCCATCCCGGCGAACCGGTTGAAAAACTGATCTTCGGGCCCAAACACGATGGATGGCCGCAGGATGACGGCATCGGGCACATGCTCCAGCACGGCCGCTTCGCCCGCCGCCTTGGTCCGGGCATAGTCGCTTTCGCTGTCCTCATGGGCCCCGATGGCGCTGATCTGCACCATGGTCGGAATGCCCAGCGTCGCAGCGATACGGGCAACCCGCCCCGGCCCTTCGGCTTGGACGGCATCAAACCGGTTCTTGCCCGATTCCGCCAGAATACCCACGCAGTTCACGACCGCATCCGCGCCCGTCAGCGCTGCCTCCACACTGGCATCATCGCGTATGTTTGCCAGCACGGGCTCCACCTGGCCCACGGCCCCATAAACGCGCACGAACCCCGCCTCATTCGGGCGGCGCACGGCCACGCGCACGCGCCACCCCTCTTTGGCAAGGCGTCGCGCGATATACCGTCCGACAAAGCCGGACCCCCCGAAGATCGTGACGAGCTTTTGCATGGCTTGATTTCCTTGGCTCTGGTCCCCGCGCTTCTGCGGCAGCTCGGCGCCCAATTCAAGGGCGCGGGTGGTCGCAGAAAAACGCGATTCGGCAATTGACAGGCCCTGCGGGCAAAGATACCCCGCCTCCACCGTGGATGCCCAGGTGGCGGAATTGGTAGACGCGCTGGCTTCAGGTGCCAGTTCTCGCAAGGGAGTGGAAGTTCGAGTCTTCTCCTGGGCACCACGGTCTAAACGAAAACGCCCGGCCCTTGGTCGGGCGTTCGTGTATCAAGGGACCTGCCATGACGATCACGCTGCACAAACGCGACTTGCCCGATGACCTGCCCTGGGGCGACAGCGTGGCGATTGATTGCGAAACCATGGGCCTGAACCCCCACCGGGATCGCCTCTGCCTGGTGCAACTGTCCTTCGGGGACGGGACGGCGCATTTGGTCCAGATCGAAAAGGATCAAACGCGCGCGCCAAACTTGGAACGCTTGGTGGCCGATCCGACCATTCTGAAGCTTTACCATTACGGCCGGTTCGACATTGCCGCAGTCTATCACCGGTTTGGCGCGCTGGCCGCACCCGTCTGGTGCTCCAAGATCGCAAGCCGATTGGTCCGCACCTATACGGACCGGCACGGCCTGAAAGCGCTTCTGAATGAATTGCTGGACGTGGATGTCTCAAAACTCCAGCAAACCTCTGACTGGGGGGCCGAAACCCTGACCGAGGCTCAGCTGGCCTATGCCGCCTCAGACGTCCTCTACCTTCACCGCTTGAAAGACGCGCTGGACGCGCGATTGACCCGCGAAGGGCGGACCGAGATTGCGCAAGCCTGCTTCGACTTCCTGCCCACGCGGGCAAAACTTGACCTGATCGGCTATCCGGAGACTGACATCTTCGCCCATTCGTGACCATATGACCCCCATGGTCGCGGACAACACACATTCCCAGTTGGTCTCGGGCGCGAAGGTCATCTTGCCGGTCATCGCGCTGGTCACCCTTTCGACCCTGTTTCTGCTGGCGCGCACTGTGGACCCGGACGACGCGATCCCATTTGCGGACGTGAACGTGTCAGAGAGGGCGCGGGACCAGCAACTGACCCAACCCAAATTCTCGGGCGTTTCAAGCGACGGGACCGAATTTACGCTCAGGGCGACCCGGGCCCGGCCCGACCTGGAAGACCCGCGACGAATGCTGGCCGAAAACGTGGACTTGGCCCTACGCGCCGCCGATGGCGGCCTGGCCAGCGTCTCCGCCGCCACGGGCGACGTGGACACCGGCAGACGACGCTTGGTCCTTGAAGGCGATGTGCGCGTCGAAACCTCCACCGGGTTCATGCTGATGACGCCGCGGCTTGAGGGGAACTTGGGCCGCCTCAACATCGCCGCGCGTGGCGGGGTGGAGGGGACGGGCCCCCTCGGGACGCTGACGGCATCCGCCATGACACTGACCGAAGGCGAAAATGGAACGCAGCGTCTGCTCTTCACGGGGGACGTGAATTTGCTATACACGCCCCCAGACAATTAGGAATTTAAGATGTTTGTCCGCCTTTGCGCCGCGTTGCTTTTTGTTGCGTCGCCCCTTTTGGCCCAAGACACCCAGGTCGGCTTTGGCGGCGGGGCCCACGACACATCCGCGCCGGTTGAAGTCGCCGCCGACAATCTGGAAATCGACCAAACCAGCGGACGCGCCGTTCTGACCGGGAATGTGGTCATCGCCCAAGATGACATGCGCCTGTCTGCCAACCGCGTCGTGGTGGATTATGCCGAAACCGGGGGGGAACGCCGGATCGACCGCGTCAACGCCACTGGTAACGTGATCATCGTCGCCGGACCTGACGCCGCCGAGGGGCAGGAGGCCGTCTATGTGCTTGGCACCGCAGAAATACTGATGCGGGGCGATGTCCTCATCACCCAAGGCGGCAGCACATTGGCCGGCGACCAACTGGCCGTGAACCTGCAATCGGGCGCGGGCACAGTGACGGGCCGGGTCCGCACCACGTTGCAGCCTTGAACGCCCTTTCGGTCACCGAAGGCGGCGGCGGTCTTCACATTCGTAGCCTACGCAAGGCGTACAAAAAGCGCCCGGTCATCCGCGACGTCTCCATGGACCTGGCCCGCGGAGAGGTCGTGGCCCTTTTGGGGCCCAACGGATCGGGCAAGACGACGACCTTCTATTGCATCGCCGGGCTTGTGACACCTGATGGCGGCACCGTCACCCTGGATGGGCGGGATGTCACCTGGCTGCCGATGTATCGCCGCGCCAAGGCGGGCGTCGGATACCTCCCGCAGGAGATGTCGATTTTCCGCGGCCTGTCGGTCGAACAGAACATCATGTCGATCCTGGAAGTGGCGGAAACTAAGCGGCACCGGCGACGCGAACGCCTGGAGGAATTGCTGTCGGATTTTCACATCGAACACCTGCGCCGCGCCTCTGCCCTGGCGCTATCGGGTGGCGAACGGCGGCGGGTGGAGATTGCGCGATGTCTCGCCGCCTCCCCGCGATACCTGCTGTTGGACGAACCCTTCGCAGGCGTGGACCCCATCGCAGTGGGCGACATCCGCTCCCTCGTGGTGGACCTCAAAAACCGCGGTATAGGCGTCCTGATCACGGACCATAACGTTCGGGAAACGCTGGAAATTGTGGACCGTGCCTACATCCTCCACGATGGCGGTGTCCTCATGTCCGGCAGCCCGGATGAAGTCGTGGCCAACGACAATGTCCGCCGGGTCTATCTGGGCGACAGTTTCTCTCGCTGAAACAGTCTTGGTTAGTAAGCAGTTCGCCTAAGTCTCGGTTTCCCGTTGACTTACACCCCCGATATGGCGCCCAATCAGGGGATGGAGTCACCCGTGACTTGCCAGGCCCACATCGCGTGGACCCCTTATGTGACCGCCGCCCCACTCGGCACCGGTCCATCCCCTTCGAACACCGACATGTAGGCCTTCGGGCCTGCCCAAGACGACTTGAGGAATCCATATGCGCTATCAGATCACCGGCAAACAGATCGACATTGGCGAAGCATTGCAGACGCATGTCCGCTCGGAACTCGGGTCCGTCATCGAGAAGTATGCAGGGCGCCCAACGGACGCGCAGGTGGTGTTTTCCAAATCCGCCCATGAACATGTCTGCGAGGCAACCGTCCACCTGTCGACCGGGCTGACGGCCCAGGCCAAGGCCAAAGCGGTCGAGATTTATGCCGCCTTCGATGGCTGCGCGGAAAAGATGGACAAGCAGTTGCGGCGCTACAAACGCCGCCTGAAAGATCACCATAAGGAGCGATCACAACCCGTTGAACTCTCTGGGGCGTCTTACTATATGCTTGCCGCAGAGGCCGAAGACGCAGAGCCTGAGTCGCTGCAACCTATGATCGTGGCAGAGATGGAAACTCGGATCCCTGCACTCTCTGTCGGTGAAGCAGTGATGCAAATGGAATTGGCAGGGGCCCCCGTCTTGGTCTTCAAGAACGAGAAAGGCGGCGGGGTGAACGTGGTATATCGGCGGGACGACGGCAACGTCGGCTGGATCGATCCCGCGATAAACGGTGGTTAACTCAGAAACGCCATAGCGGCAGGTCAAGGACCAAACCTATGCACTTGATTGATATCCTGGCCTCCGGGTCGATTCGGGTGTTTCCGAAGGTTTCCAGCAAGAAACGGTTGTTTTGCGATCTGGCTGACGTGGCCCATGCGAATTTTGATTTGAACCAAGAATTGGCGTTCAATGCCCTGCAAGAGCGGGAGAACCTGGGCCCCACGGCCGTTGGCGGGGGCGTGGCCCTCCCCCATGCGCGCCTGCCTGGGTTAGAGGCGGTCCACGGCGTTTTCATCCGGTTGGAAGCGCCGCTGGACTTCGACGCCATGGACCGGAAGCCGGTGGACCTCATCTTTGCGCTTTTTGCACCCGAGGGTGTTGGCGTGGCCCATTTGAAAGCCTTGGCCGTTGTGTCCCGCACCCTTCGGGATCAGGAATTGTGTGAAAAGCTGCGCGCGAACACCGATCCTGCGATCCTCTATGCCATCCTGACCGAAGCGCAGGCGTCAGAGGCGGCTTAGTTGGCCGACCACGGCCCAAACCCGAACTGAATGAAATCGCGCCGATAGGCGTCCATCACGGCGGTGTCTTGCTCTGGCGTATGAATCTGCGCCAGCGTTACACCAGTCGCCCCAGTTTCATCGGTGAATGGGGGCGTTTGGCGGCCGACCTGATCGGCCAGACGACCCAATTCACCATGGGCATCGGCGTCGCGGATCAACCGTTGCGGCAGGACGGCCTGCGCCATTCCCGCCAAAATCTCGGTCTGCGTGGCCCAGGTTGGCAATACCTTCAGGGCGGATTGACCGCCCAGATTGGCCTTCAGGAACTTGAGGAACGCCAAAAACCCCTCGGCATGGGCGTCGGCGCCATCATCCTCAGGCAAGGGGACCGCATGCTGATTGCGTAGAATGCGCCGGATGTCGTTCCCTTTGGGTCCCTTCTCCGCCAGCACGCTTTGCCACGCACCATAGGCACGCACCAAAGGGTGACGCAGAACGGAAAACGTCGTCAAACCGCTGGCGCCGCGCATCCACGGACGCAACTCCTTCTGCGACAGGCCCTCCCTCGGGGGCGCCCCATCCAACCGGTGCAGCCAGTTTCGCACGGCCTCCGTTGGTCCGCCGGGGACCGGCAAGTACAAAAGCGGGCTTTCCGCGGCCGCAATCATCGTCGGTACGGCGGGGCCGCGCGAGGGTTCCAGGTTCACCGAACGGGACAAAAGAAACGGGTCCAACGTTTGCAGAAACGCCTGCATTTCCTCGGGGTTGTCCACCTTGTCGCGTGTATCGCCGGGGTTCTGTTTCTTCAGCTTGCCCGGCACCTCCGCCAGCCGGTCCGCACTGCCAAGGAATTGCGCCAGGCCGTTCAACACGTCCAGGTCGCCGATTTGCTCATACGCAATCCAAAACGCGGCCTGCCCCGTGACCTGCAATGCCGTCTGGATACGGTCCCGAAACGCCCGCTGATCCGACAGGATCTCCGAAAACTCCGCCCCATCGAACGTCGCCTTGGCCGACTTCGCCATCTTCGGGTTGGTCAATCGCCACTGCCCAGTCGCCGCGGCGATCTTGAAGGACACGTAGCTGTCCAAAGGGTTCCGCGTCAGGATCACCTTCCCGATGCGCGGATTGTTCAAGATCGTATCAATCACGCGCGGGTCGTGGTCGTAAAAGAACCGAAAGCCAGGCAACCCCTGGGATTGCGCCAACACGGCCCGCAGCAAAGGAAACGGATCGGCCTCTCGCATGGCCATGGTGATGCCAAACAGCTCCTCCCGGTTATGGGCGCCCAAAAACACGGGGTTAAAGATCTCCCCATGGCTGACGACGTCGGACAACGTGTTGAGCGACTCCTCCAGGTGGTTGGACCCCGTCCGCATTTCTGCGAACAAGACGAACGCGTCGAATGGCTTAGCGGACAATGCGAGGCCTCGACGTGTCTTGCGGCGGCAATGTCCTGGGTTCCGGCACACTGGCGAAATCGCCCATCACGACAGGCTTCAACCCCTCGTTCCGCAGCTTCTGCAGAAAATCGCGGAACCCCGACATATCCCGCATCCGCGGCACTTCGGTCAGGCGGCGCGGCCCGGGGCCCGTCACCTCATCAAGGATGTTCTGCAACTTTTCCATCGGTTGTACGAGGAAATCGGCCAAGGTCCACTGATGCACCCGCGCCGCCACGCCCACGGTCTTTAGGTCTTTCAAAAACGCCATCTCTGCCCGCTGAAGCCGTGCCACTTCGGATCGGATGTCCGCGAACGGCTTCTCGACGGAATAAAGCGGCACTGCCCATGCGCCAGATATCAGGCAAATGGTGGCGTTCGGATCGCGCAGCAGGAACTCTGTCATCTTGGGCGTGTCACCCGCGCGATACATAAAGCTCTGCCGCTCCCCCCGCGTCGACCAGAGGAGGTTGGTCAAAAACTGCTCCGGCCGGTAGTCGCGCAAAGTAGCACTATCGGACAAGCAGCCGTTCAGAACCGTGTCGCCGCCCGCAAACTCCACCCGATCGGGATGGAAAAGCCGCCCATGGACCCGCCCGCCCACACGGCGGTTCAGCCAAGGCTCGAACTCTTCGAACAGATCGGTGAACCCACAAAACACGTTGTACCTGGCCGAGGTGAGACCGTTCTCGAACCCCTTTTTCGGAAACCGCCCCTGATTGTACAAACCCGGGCGCCCCAAGCTCCGCCGTTCATTCGCGCGCGAAAAGACACGGTCGATCTTGCCCGGATTGGGCTCTGCCACGCGGGCACCGCCCCGGTCGGGCGACAGAAACGTGTGGTAGAGGATATCGGCGCGGGGCCAGATCTTACGCGCCACAAAACAGTCGGACCGCTCCAGCAACTGCAAATGGTCGTCATAGAAAATATGCGGCTTCCCCTGCACATCGAACTTCGACAGGGTCAGGGACCGGCTTTCGATCTGCGTGGCATAGCGGCGCGCCAGACTTTGAAAGTAGCTCTCATCCGGAATCCAAACCTTGGCGAAGTAGGCGTCCATGGCCGCCCGGTCCGGCGCCTGTAGGATCGAAGACAGGGTTTTGCGCGTCAGACACCACCATTGCGACCCAAGATGGGGCGACACGTCCTTGGGGATGCGCCGCCGCAAACGCAGCTTGCGCTGAACCTCGGTATACGCATCGAACAGCTTTCGGTTCTTGCGCCAGGAAAACGGGAACCGCAGGGTGAACCGCTCCGCCTCCAGCCCATCAATGGTCCACGTCACCTCATCGATGGTCACACTCTCGATGAAATCTGTGTTCGGATGCTCGGCCAAGTAGCTTTGCAACTCCGCCACGGGCCGCAACGGCAGGCAGGACCCGCTGACCAGGTAGGCGTGCTGCACATCCACGAAATTGTCCAACAGGCGTGTGGCCGCCAGCTGCGTGGCCTGGACCAGGGACCAACTGCCCCATTCCACCCGCGCCCGTTTGGAGAAGCGGACCAACCGCTCCCCCTCGAACCGCGCCTTGAAGGCCCGAAAGGATTTCATGGGGACTTTGCCATCCACGTGGATGATCACGGGGCAACCATTGTTGGCCCAATACCGCGCCACCTGTTCCGCGCGGTCAAACGCGGTGTGGACCAACATGACAAAGCCCAAACGGCTCATGCCCAATTCCCCTTGGAAATCAGGCCCAAAATCTCAAGCTGCCGCCAATTCACATACCGTTCCGACCATTTGCACCACAGGTTTGCCCGCTCGTCCAAGTCGTCCGCATAGGCCTTATACTCATCGGCGGCGCGATAATGCTCCCCCCGGGCGGCCTCTTCGGCGGCGCGGTCCACGAATACATTCAGGAACTTCGCGTGGAGCAACACGCCCGTCGCCTTTTCCCCGCCATCCACGTCAAAGGTTTGGTTCAGACCGCGCGGCAAAAGCGCGTGGGTCGAGCTGACATAGACATAGTCGCGGGTCCACTTCACCAATGGCACCTTATTCAACGCAGGCGCCTTTTTCGGCGAATCCGGAAAGAATTTCCGCGCCCGCACACCCCCCTGAATCCACAGGTTGCCATAGCCGGGGTTCCGCTCGATCACGTAATTGCCGCTGTCGAACCAGGTGGCAATCTCAAACGGGTTCTGCCCCTCGTAATAGGTGTGCCGCGCCAGGGGACCCTTGGGATACATGTCCAACAGCATCGCGCCGAACGACCGAATTTGCGACGCATCCAGCCAATCCACCAAGGCCCGCAAGGGCCGCGTGTCACAGAACGGATAGACCAGAAACTCGTCCACATCGACCGTCAGGCACCAATGGCGCGACCCGTATCGGCGCGCCAACCAGTTCATCCAGTCCACCCCAAACGCCGCCCGGCGGTAACTGGACGTGGTCGTCCAGACCGACACATCGGACTGATCGGCCAGGTACTGCCGCGTGCCATCCTCACTGCCGTTGTCCACGAACAGAAAGTGATCGACACCCTGTTTCCGATAGTAATCAAGGAAATACGGAAGCCGGACACGTTCATTGCGAACGGTCGTGATTGCCAGAATATCCGACGCTTTGATCTGCTTCGTCCGGTTTTTCACCGACGACAGCTGACGCCTGCGCAGGAACGCCCGGGCACGCCAATATTTGCGACGCCACCGCATGCGATATGAGGCGATCAGTCCCATCGCGTGACGCCGTCCTCCGCCTGTTTGGGTTTCCCAGCCACTGTTGGGTTCGACTTTGTTATCGTTTCCATCCGTTTAGCAATTAACCAAAATCGCGCGCTTTGTACCCTGATTCCATTTCGCAACGGTTTACAGATGCGCGTCACTCCCATCCGCCGCGCGACATCAGGCCCAGCCCCTCCAGCTGTTGCCAGTTGTGCAGCCGGGTCGACGTCGGGCACCACAGGATCGGATCCTCCATCAACTCATCGTAGTATGTCTGATACAGGGCCGAATTCTCGAAATGTTGCCGCCGCTGCTTCTCCTCCGCCGACTTATCCAAGATGTTGGGCAAGAACTTGGTGTGCAACAGGATGCCCGTCGGCGCCTCCTGCCCGTCTTCGGCATAGATGTGGTTCAACCGCCGCGGCAAGGCAGAATGGGTTGACGTTACGTAGGCAAACCGACGGTCCCATTTGACCAGTGGCACCTTGGACATGGTCGGCGCGCGCCTGGGGTTCGACCCAAAGAACACGCGCGCACGCACCCCCCCCTGGATCCAGAGGTTCTGCAATTTCGGCTGTCGGGTGATGACGTAATTCCCCGCATCGAAATACGGCAGGGCGGCAACCGGGTCGTCCCCCGGCCCATAGCGCGTCTGACCCAGCGGCCCCTTGGGATACAGATCCAGCATCAGCGCCCCCATGCTGACCCGTCCCGTGGCATCCAACCAATCCGTCAACGCGGGAAGGGGCCGCTTGTCGTGATGGGCATAGACGAACAACTCGTCCGCATCGACGGTCAAGCACCAGTGACCATGCCCATGGCGCATCATCAGAACCGTCAGCCAATCCACCCCAAAGCGAGAGCGTTTGTAACTGTCCGGCGTCGTCCAGAGGGACACATCCCCCTGATCCGCCAGCCAAGCGGCGCTGCCGTCATCGCTGGCATTATCGACAATCAGAAAATGATCGACCCCCAGGCGCCGGTGATGGTCCAGCCAATAGGGCAGGCGCAGCATCTCATTGCGCACCGTGGCAAAGGCCAGAATGGCCCCGGGCGCCAAACTGCGCGTCCGGTCCACGACCGCCGTGATCTGGCGGCGCTTCCGGTAGGATCGGAGCAACAGGCGACGACGTTTCCAGCGGAGCTTATATGCCGTCCAGATGTCGTCGCCGGTTGCCAAAACTTCCTATTGGGCGGCCTGGCGCAGCGCGGCGATGTCGGTCAGAAACTCCGACAATTCATCGCGCAGATCCTCGCGGGCCAGACCAAAGGCCACTGTGGCCTGCAAGAAACCGGCCTTGGACCCGCAGTCATACCGTTGACCATTGAACCGGAACCCGTGGACATCGTTACCCGTCTCGATTTCCCGCGCGATGGCATCCGTCAACTGAATCTCTCCGCCGGCGCCGGACTTCAGGTCCGATAGATGCCGCATGACCTTGGGGCTTAGGATGTAGCGACCGATCACCGCCAGGTTCGACGGCTCGGTCCCCGGCGCTGGCTTCTCGACCATACCTGTGACCTTGACCGCCTGCCCTTGCGCATTCTCCACATCCAAGATGCCGTAGGCGCTCGCCTTCTCGGTCGGCACCTCCATAGCTGCGACCATGTTGCCGCCCGTCTCGGCATAGGCTTCGACCATCTGCTGCAGGCACGGTTTTTCGGCGGCGATCACGTCATCGGGCAGGATGACGGCAAAGGGTTCATTGCCAATCAGACGGCGCGCGCACCAAACGGCGTGGCCAAGGCCCATGGCGCGATGCTGGCGGATATACGCGATCTGACCCGAATCCATATTGGACCGCTTCAACTCTTCCAGAAGGTCCGTCTTCCCCTTCTTGCGAAGCGTCGCCTCAAGCTCGGGCGCGTGATCGAAGTAGTCTTCAAGCGCGGACTTCCCGCGCGATGTCACAAAGATAAAGTCTTTGATCCCCGCTGCACGTGCCTCATCGATGGCGTATTGGATCAGGGGACGGTCCACCAAGGTCATAATCTCCTTGGGAACAGATTTGGTGGCAGGCAGGAACCGCGTCCCAAGGCCCGCAACTGGGAAAATGGCTTTCGTTACACGCGACTTCATAGAACTCATCCTTCAAAACATGCGGATCACGGGCCGACATCGACCCTCTCCGCTTTTGTGCCCCCCGCTCGATTGTCCGACCCCACCTTAAAATACGGCGATTCCGTGACATCCAGCTTTGTTATGTCCCTGCTCGAAGGTCCACCCCCGGAGCATGGGCGATGAAGAACGGATTTTCAAATCCGTCTTTCCCGTAAGTCAGCGGAGTGTGGTCATCGAACCGCACAACCGACCCGCCCGCACCTGCCAACACGGCATGGCCCGCAGCCGTGTCCCATTCCATCGTGCGGCCCAGGCGCGGGTACAGATCCGCCTCGCCGGTGGCGACCAGACAAAACTTCAACGACGACCCGGCGGACCGCATGTCAGACACGCTGTACTTGCCGATATAATCATCCGTGGCGGCGTCCCGATGGGACTTCGACGCCACCACCAACAGGGATGCGTTGTCTGGCGTGGACACCGAAATCGGCTTCGTCTCGCCAGGCCTTTCCGTGTCAAAGGGGCCCGTTTCTTCAACGGCTTGCCCATCGGGCAGCGTCCAGAACAGCCGCCCCTTGGCGGGGGCGTATACCACGCCGCGCACCGGCTGATTGTCCTTAACCCACGCGATGTTTACCGTGAAATCCCCACGCCGTTTCACGAACTCTTTGGTGCCATCCAAGGGATCGACAATAAAGAAGTCCGAGACGGATTGACCATGGGTCGCCGCCTGCTCCTCCGTCACCAGCGCCGCCTCGGGAAAGGCCGCGCGCAAACCTGCGGAAATCAGCGCATCTGCGGCTTCATCGGCAGCGGTCACCGGGCTGTCATCGGATTTTGACCGCACATCGAAATCGTCGGCGTCGTAAATCCGCATGATCTCGTCCCCGGCGTCCAGGGCCAATTTACGGAGAGTCACCATCATTCGGTCAAAATCCATCTGTAAAACTCTCGGTAAGGGGCCTGTGCTAATGAGAGCCCATATCATATAACGAATGGCGTCCTTATGGGCGCCTCTTGTGGGCTGAGCAAGACGAGAAAGCTACAGACTATGTTTCGAGTGGAGAAACGCCAAACCGCACTGACCAGTGCGTTTACGCTGCTAGAGCTGATTTTCCATGCCACCGTCCGCCAAGTGCGCAAGGGGCATGGCAACGGCTTGATGGCGCTCTTGATGGCCGTCCTCCAGACGCTGATCTTCGTGGCGGCGTTTTATCTGCTGTTTGCGCTGCTTGGGCTGCGCGGTGCGGCGATCCGTGGGGACTTTCTGCTCTACCTGATGTCGGGCATCTTCCTTTTTCTGACCCACACCAAGGCCATGGGCGCCGTCGCCGGGTCCGAGGGGCCGGCATCCCCCATGATGAAACATGCGCCCATGAACACTGCGGTCGCCATCTGCGCCTCCGCGCTCTCGGCGCTCTATCTTCAGGTGCTGTCGGCCGCGATTGTCCTCTATGGCGTCCATGTCATTTGGCAGCCCGTTGTCATCGCCAATCCCATTGGCGCGGGGCTCATGTTCCTTCTCGCCTGGTTTTCCGGCGTGGCCATCGGCCTTGTCCTGTTGGCCTTGAAACCCTGGTTCCCAAACTTCGTCGGCATCCTCAGCACCGTTTATGCCCGCGCCAACATGGTCTTCTCAGGCAAGATGTTTGTCGCAAACTCCCTGCCCGGCTTCATGCTGCCCTTCTTCACGTGGAACCCGCTATTCCATGCCATCGACCAGGCCCGCGATGCGACCTTCGTGAACTATAACGCCCACTACACGAATTGGATGTATCCCCTCATCCTGTCGCTGATCCTCATTCTCGTGGGGCTCATGGGCGAGTTCTATACCAAGCGTCATACATCCGCGTCCTGGTACGCGGGCCGATGAGGGGCATCCTCCTCGCTCTGCTTTTCCTGGCGCAGCCTTTGGGCGCCACCCAACCCGCTTGGCCCGCATTGCACGACGTGATCGACGTCACATCCGATGACCGCCTGAACGTCCGCGCCGCGCCCACGGCCCGCGCTGACATCATCGGCAGCTTCGGGCCATCCGACAGGGGTATCGAAATCATACGCCCCAACGCGGACGAAACCTGGGGCTTGGTGAATATCGACGAAGGCGTGGGCTGGGTCTCCCTCCGCTTCCTTGACCGGCAGCCGGACCAATGGCGCGCCAGCTATCCCCGCATCACCGCCTGCTTCGGGGCGGAGCCGTTTTGGGACATTCAGTTGGGCCCCGACACGGCCAGCTTCCGCACCCCAGAACGGAACGTTTCGGCCACGCCGCCCGTCCGGCTGCAATCCATCAGCCCCCTTGATCGCTTCGGACTGGTCATGGAAACCGATAACGGCACACTCCGCGGCATCCTTCTGCGGCAACGCTGCACGGATGGCATGTCGGATCAGGAATTCGGCCTCTCCATCGACCTCATCTACCGCGATGAAGTCATGCTGTCGGGCTGTTGCACCCTGGCTAAGTGACCACCCGCAGGGTCAGATTGATCCGCCCCGGTGTGTCCAACAATGTCGACGTCCCCGGTGCGATCCGATCGACCCCGTGATGGCGCAACCGGGCCTCCCCCCCCATCACCATCACATCCCCGGACCGCAACCACAGCGACTCCGTCTTGCCGCCCCGCGCCACGTTCCCAATCCGAAACAGCGCCTCATCCCCCAGGGAAATCGAAACCACGGGCTGCGAAAAATCCGCCTCGTCCCGGTCCTGGTGCAGGCCCATCCTTGCATTCGCATCATACCAGTTGACCAAACACGAGTCCGGCAGCCGCGCATCTGGGACCACCGTGCGCCACACCGCCAGAACACGATCGGGGATGGCGGGCCACGCCACGCCGGACGGGTGCGCCGTCTCGTATCTATAGCCGCGCCGGTCCGTCACCCATCCATGGCTGCCCGCGCTGGTCATGCGCACCGAAAGGGCCTGCCCGCGCCGCGTCACGGGCCGAAAGAATGGCGCCGCCCGGGCCACCGCACGCACATCGGCAACCAGGGCCCGCTGCGCATCCACGTCCAACAGCCCGTCAAACAATCGAAATCCCCGAATGTCGCGCCCAACTAACTCGTTCAATTTGAGTCCCTTCACGTCCTTGCGAGGCCCTGGCCCCCTCCCTATATACCGGCAGAACCGCGGGTCGGGTCGCCGATCCGCTTTCACTGGGATATGGACTGTGGCGCCGCAATGGGCCACGGGACACACACATCGCCAAGAGAGGACCATTCGACATGGCAAAAGTCATCGGTATCGACCTCGGGACCACCAACTCCTGCGTCGCTATCATGGACGGGTCGCAACCCCGCGTGATCGAGAACGCGGAAGGCGCCCGCACCACCCCCTCCATCGTCGGCTACACCGAGGATGAAAAGCTGGTGGGTCAACCCGCCAAGCGACAGGCCGTCACCAACCCCGAAAACACCGTCTTCGGCGTCAAGCGCCTGATCGGTCGCCGTTTCGACGATGAACACCTGGCCCGTGACAAGAAAAACCTCCCCTTCAACGTCGTGTCCGGCAATGGCGACGCTTGGGTGGAAATTCGGGGTGAGAAATACTCCCCCGCACAGGTCAGCGCGCTGATCCTGCAGAAAATGAAGGAAACGGCCGAAAGCTATCTGGGCGAAGACGTCACCCAGGCCGTCATCACCGTCCCCGCCTACTTCAACGACGCGCAGCGTCAGGCCACCAAGGACGCGGGCAAGATCGCGGGCCTCGAAGTGCTCCGCATCATCAACGAACCCACGGCCGCTGCCCTCGCCTATGGCCTGGACAAGAAAGAATCGAAGACCATCGCCGTCTATGACCTCGGTGGCGATGGTCTTCGATTCTTTCTTGTCCAGGCCATAGGCGAGGGCAGCGGCCGTGGGTTCGTTGATGATGCGGAGCACTTCGAGGCCCGCGATC
>JBCBVM010000052.1:0-21887 GCA_039817645.1 Pseudomonadota bacterium
AGCTTACCGGAGGCCCAAATCCTGATCGAGCAATGGCGTATCCACTACAACACGGTCAGGCCGCACAGCGCATTGGGCTATCGCCCACCCGCGCCGGAAACGATCGTCCCGATGGACCAGAGGCCCACAATGCACTAACAACCAAACCGGACCACCCGATGGGGGCACGCCATTCGCATAGCCGCGAGATCAGAAACGTAGGCCCAAGAACAAAACCGCAAGCGGCACGGGCGAGACGGCGATTATGATCGTCAAAAAAGTGGCGAGAGGCGTGAAAATCCCGCTCAATCCGGCAATGATCATGATCCCTCCGCCGCCGCCGATGATAGAATTGCCTGGCATGTTAACGGCCAAAGCGATTGCGACGTAGCGATACCGCACGGCAACTGAAACGGTGCGTTTTGATTGCCCGACCAAGAGCATTGCCAGACGGTCGTCTTTGGACAATGGCGCGGCTCTCGCCACCAAGTCAGCCGCTCTCGTCAAACGCAAAACCCGGAAGAGCCTTTCCAATGCACCGATTGGAAGAAACCGTCCAATGGTGAAGGCCAGCATCATCGCGGCGACAGTGCAGACGTAGATCAGGGGGGCGATTGCAGGGCCGAACGCCGCAAGCAGCGCGATACCGATCTCTGCGCCCGGCACGAACGGCATCGCCAGTAGCCCGACATAGGCCACTGCACCGATCATAATGGCTTTGTGAACCTGCTGTTCGTTGTCAGGTCGGATTTGAAGGTCCATCGCGTCGCGGATCAGGTGAACGCCCCAAGTTGCTACGGCGATCAAGCTGATCAAAAGGCAGACCCTCACAATGACGGCTGGCAGCGTCAGAGGTTTTGACGATGCGATGGCCAATTTAGCCTGCTAACTCTGCGCCCGGTATGACAGAGCCAGTCGCGTGCACCTCGATCTGATTGGTCCAGTACCAGCGACGGGTGGTCCATGTTGTATCGATGACGACGTCTTCGCCCGTCACCCGACCGTACCAAACAACGGTATGCGGGGCGTCCGGGCAGATTGCAGTGGTCGTAAAGTGAATGACCCCGTCGATGGTTTTGGTTTGATAGTTGGACCAGCCAAAGTTGCAGTAGTTCTCGCAATCGGTGGATTGGAATGTGCTATCCCGAAAGATGATTTCGTCTTCCAGAACGGCACTCCGTTCTGGAACCTCGCCATAGATCCGAAACGTCATACCGTCCAAAGCGCCTGTATCCGCCCAGTCTCCTTCAGGGATAACAAGGTCGGGGATGTCTTCGTTCATCACTGTGAGGGTGGCCGCACCTGTACCGAACGTGGCTGCCACAATCGCAGCGATCTGTAACAACTGAGTCATCAAAGGCTCCTGCCTTGTAAAGAACGAAAGAAAATAAGCTTAAGCAACATGCACAGGTTGGGGCACGGCCTCATCCAAAACGTGCGCCGCGTTTGACGCTCCGTCAAGCGGCTGGACAATTTTGGCCAGTTCTTGGGCGCGCGTCTGAAAGGATCGATCAGTCAGAATCTGAGCTGCTGCCTTTTTCAGCGCTGCTGCATCAGCATCCCCAGGGAGCGCCAAACCAGCACCCAGTTTTTCTACCAGGGCCGCGTTTGGAGCCTGATCATGCGGGAAGCCAGGGATCACAACCATCGGGACACCGTGTTTGAGGGCGCGCATCATCGTTCCGTGTCCGCCATGGCTGACGCACAGATCGGCACGCGCAAGGATCGCGTTATGGTCGGCGTACTGCACAACATGGGCGTTCGCCGGGATCGTCAGATCAGCGGGGTCGATGGCCTTGCTTGTGGTGACAACTAAACGCGCATTCAGGTTGGCCAGCCCGTCCAGCGCGGTCTGCACCTTGGCAGAGTCCTGCAACTCAGTGGTCGTGTAGCTGACCAGAACAAGCGGCGTTGCATCGTCCGCTGCCCAAGGCAGGTCAATCGGCTGCGCAGGCGCTTCGTTGTCGAGGACCGGGCCGACATGAGTGACATGATCCCAGCCGGGCAAGGGCGCATCATCGAGGGCTTCGACGGATGTGACGAGCATCCGGGTCTGCGCTTTCCAAAGCGTTTCCATGTTGGGCAGCGGTTCAAAACCTGCGGCCTTCCGCAGATCAGCCAATTTGCTCATGATCCCTTGCCACGCTTCCAGCTGGCGCCAGAGGAAGGTGTGGCAAAACACCGAAGTTGGCATGCCAAAAGACGGTGCGATATCCAATGCTGCCGGAAACATGGCGTCGACCATGATTGCATCCGGCTTTTCGGCCGCAACAATCTCTTTGATATCTTCCGCGACGTCCGGGGACGTCAGTGAACAGGCTATGCGCGTGATCGGTCCTACGTCGGGGTATTTGGCGACTTGGGAATAGGCATCCTTGAAGCCGATGGCGCGGAACCCCTCGCCTTCGATACGGGCAAGCGTGTCCGGTTTGGTCGCAAAGACGACCTCATGCCCGCGTTTGCGCAAGGCACCCGCGACACCAAGGCTGGGTGGAAGGTTTCCGCCGCTGGAATGGCTAAGCCAAAGATACTTTGTCATTTTGTCTTCTCCTGAATGAGTGATTTGAGGCTGTAAGAAACGGTCGCCACTACTTCATCGAGGCTCAGTGACTCGTCCCGACGTAAAATTTTCCAGACATAGATATCTGTCGCGATCATCAACGCTCGGAACAATGCAGTCCGTTCCGCGGGAGTTTGGCGTTCGAGGTAAGGCGCAAAGACTTGGGATACCCACTCGACGTGGTACGACCGGCCGACGTCAAGCGACCGTTGGAATATTGGTGAGCGATGCTCTTCCGCCAATGCGTGTATCACGAGATCACCGATCTTGTCGTAGACCGAAAATACGGTGCGCACGAAGGTTTCGAGGTCATCGACCTCAATATTCGCAAAGGATGTAAAATCGACGCTGTCGGGGGCTTCGGTCTCCAGCGTTGCGACCACGAGGCCGTCCTTGCTGCCGAACGCGCGCAGGATCGTCTGGACACTGACACCGGCGGCCTGTGCGACGTCCTCTAACCTAAACTCGTCATTGGTGGCATCCGCAAGCATCCGTGCCGCGCATTTTAGGATGTGCGTGCGGCGCGCCTCGGCCTGAGCCTGGCGCTTTGAGCTATCATATTTGCGAGTCGTTGAATTCATGTGAGCACCAGTTACATGAAATAAATTTCATGTCAATTACGATAACACGAAATTTGTGAGACGGGCTGATAGCGTCTTTTCTGATCGCTCAAACAGCTCTCCCGGCTTGCAAAGAGCCATACAGACGCTCAAGCTGACAGAAACCAAGAAGGGTCTTTCATGCTGCGCCACATTGTACTCGTTTCATTCAAACCCGAAGCGTCTGAGGCGCAGCTTGCCGCATGGCGCGACGCCGTGACCAACTTGTGCGAGACAAGCGAAGAGGTGCTGTCCTTCACACTGGGCACTAATGTGGGCAGTGGTCCGAACCACCACGACGCAGCCCTTGTCGCTGATTTCGACGACATCAATGCGTTCCGCCGGTATGTATCGAGTGATGGCCACCAGGCCTATGTCGAAGACCACGCAAAGCATGTGACGGCCAAGCTCGCAGCGATCCAGCATGAAGTGTAGGCACGCGTAATAGATGGCCGAGCCGAACTGGAGCGATTTTCGCATCATTCTTGCGCTTGCCAAAGGCGGGTCGGTGACGGGTGCCGCGAAACTGCTCGGGATTGATGCGTCAACCGTTAGCCGCCGCCTTGCGACCGCCGAAGAGGTCTTTGGCGCACCACTGATTATCCGGGGAGGCGGCAAGTTCCAGTTCACCTCCGAAGGCCGCGCCGTGCTTGATGCGGCAGAAGACATGGATGCCAAGATAAGCGCCACAACCAATTCCGTGCGCTCTATGCGTGAAAAGCCTGTCGGAACGGTGCGCATTGCTTGTGTCCAAACCGCGGTACATCTGTTGCGTTCGTTTGCAAATGAAGTCACCGAAGCTTTTCCGGGGTTAGGAATCGAATTGATCAGTTCTATGGCAAGCGCTGATCTTGCAAAGGGCGAAGCGGATATCGCGGTCAGAACCATTCCCCCTACTGATCCTGGCCTCGTTATCGCCCACACCTTCACCTGGGGAAGCTGTCTCTATGCATCGACGGATTACCTTTCGACATTCGGACGCCCAAAATCACACGATGAGCTTAATACTCATCGGCTCGTCCTCTGTGGGACCTCATTGTTACAAACCAGAGCGTTTGGATGGATTGAGCAGTTCGCTGACCCGGACCGGCCTGCAACGCGAGTAGAAAACTCGGACTCCGCCCGGACGATTATCGAACAAGGCGAGGGAATCGGACAACTTTTCTGCCTCGTCGGAGATGCCTGCCAAGGCCTAGAGCGCGTCTTTCCCGATCCATTCGACCAGATGGAAAGTTGGGTGCTTTACCACGAGTCCGCCCGTGGCTCAGCGAAGGTACGGGCCGTTCTTGATGCGCTGGTCCCTTATTTGCGCGAACGGACCGCACTTCTTTCTGGAGCCTGATGTCAGAGGCATGGAGTCAATTCCCTGATGCCGTATCGGTTGCAGGTGCTTCACGATCGTCGGACGTTATCCAGTAGCGCGGATCGTTTTCATGTAAGCTGATGACGGGTTCCGAGATGACACCGGCAGATGCCATCGCGTTGCGGACGGCTGGATCATTGACAAAGGCCAGCGCCGACTCCTCGCTGGTCCATTCGAAAATTGCGAGAACTGTCGCGGGTGGCCCATCCATACTTAGGATCTGAAACTGCAACTCGCCCGCGCTTTGTCGTGTGGACAAGCCGCTGTCGAACACATCGCGCCACGCGGCGATGTCAGCGACGTCATGTTGGACCATCATCCAGACAGGCTCGGACGTCGGTTCCGCAAAAGCAGGTTGAAGGGTGGCAAGCGCTAGGAACGCCGCAAGGTGAAATCGGTTCATGCCTAGTTCCGTTTCAAAGGGTTATTGAAGGTTCGGTGTTGTCCGCGGGCCAGGTGACGGAAACCATCAGTCGGCGGGTTCTTCCTCAAAGTTGTCCCAGAACTCATCTCGGCCGTTGCTGAGTGGGAACGGGGTCGCCGGGACCGGAACGTTCAGAAAATCGCACAAAGGGCCCCAGCCATCGGTTGGCGTGAACACCAACAGGCGGTCAGCGGGCACCAGTTCGCGCACGAGGCGGTTGTTCCTCCGGTATGCCGTCAGCGCCATTTCTTTGTCAGGCATACCCCCGAACGTGTCGTCGATGTAAAAGGGTGTGAGCTTTACAAAGATGTCCTGGATGTGCGGTGGCATGTTGCGGGTCAGCCGTTCGTGATTGGCCCAGACCTTCAGCACAGTCTTGCTAAAGCTGGCCCACCATTCCTCTTCAGGGCGTTCTGTATGCAGGACCTTGGCATCTGGAAATGCGGTGATGGTCTGTTGCCAAACGCGGCCACCGGGGAAATCGACCTGCGACCCATAGCCGTCGAAGACAGCGTCCCATGCGATTGGCTCGCAGCGAGCGACCTCGGCCCACATTTCCACTTGGGCCGGGTTTGCGAACAATTCCATCATGTGATGACACGGACCAAAACCGAGGGCCTCAAGGGCAGTCTTGGTGGAGAGCGTGCCAGTGCGGCTCATTCCGGTTCCGATGATCTTCAGGGGCATTGAGATTTCCTTGCCTCTTTCTTTATCCGTTGCTCTCAGGAGGCCGCAGGCGATCGGTCGGTGACGGACCCAAGGACCTTCACCGTCAGTTGCTGCTAGCTTTCCATTTCAGCGATGATGAGAGATTACCAATGCGTGCGTGCCGGCGCGCCAGAGAAGATTGCAAAGACCGATTGCAAAAATGCCTGCTGCCTTTGCGACCCGGCTCGCCTGGTTCAGGCTGCCGTCGGTTCCCCACCGAAATGCGCCCAGAACTCGTCGCGCGCGTGGCTGCGTGGGAAGTCCTCTGCGGGCACTTCGACCTCAAGGAAACGGCACAGCGGCTCCCACCCATCAGTTGGGCTGAAGACTAGCAACCGGTCTGCCGGTATGGTGTCGCGGACCTTTTCGTTGTTGCGGCGATAGGCTTTGATCGCGCTGTTCTTGTCCGTCCCGCCAATCAGATCCTGGACGACAATCCTGTCCATTGTCTCGAATATTGGGACGAGCGGTGGCGGCAGATCCAGCCGCGTCCGATGTTGCCAGAACTTGTTTATCGTGCCGGAATAGCTGGCCCACCAGTCTTCCTCTGGGCGTTCGTTATGCAGCACCTTGGCATCGAGGAAAGCGATGGACAGTTCGTGCCAGACAGCGGCCCCGGGGAAGTCGACCTGAGCGCCGTAACCGGCAAAGGTTTCGGCCCAGTCGACTTCTTCGCCATTGGCAATCGCCGTCCAATAGGCAGGCTGGTCAGGATTTCCCATGACTTCGGTCATGTGATGGCAGGGGCCAAAGCCAAGGCGTTCCAGCGCGATTTTGGTGGACATGGTTCCGGTGCGGCCAAAGCCTGATCCGATGACTTTTAATGACATGGTGTGTTCCTTTTGAGAGCAGACCGCGAGACATACCTTTCCCGGTCGCAGGACAGCGCCCCGCGGTCTGCAGTTTGTGGTTGATTGGGAATTCGGTCTCGTCGCTCTTTTATTTGCGGTTTCGATGACAAGAGTATTCACTCAGACGCAGCGGAAACCTAACGAAACGATTTCAGCGGTCATGAAGGAAATTCAGCTACACAAGATCGACCTGAATTTACTGGTCGTGTTCGAGGCGCTGATGCTTGAGGGTAGCGTGGCTGCCGCCGCGACCCAGCTGAACAGGACGCCGTCGGCGGTCAGCCATGCGCTGGCGCGTCTGCGCGAACAGGTCGGGGATCCACTGATGGTCAAAGTCGGTGGGCGCATGCAGGCCAGCCCGTTTGCCCTGCAACTGATCGAAGACGTGCGCCCCATTCTGATGAGCATCAAACGGGTGCTCAAGCTGCCTGAGCCGTTTGATCCCGCCTCAAGCACCCGCGTGTTCCGGGTGGCGTGTCCCATCACAGCAAATTTTCAAGCACGGGTCTTGGATGAAGTTCACAAGACCGCGCCGGGGACCCGGATCGAATGGCTGTCGGCACCAAGGGAGGTTCATGCGGCGGTCTCTGAGGGCCTGATTGACCTCGCCCACATGGGCGGAGAGCGGCAGTTGCCCGATGGATTCGAGGAAGCTGAATTGCCGCCAATGGAATTCGTCAGTTTCGTTCGGGACACGCATCCCTGTATCAAGAATTGGGGCCTCGATGCCTGGACACGCTATCCGCACGTGAAGGCCGCAATCGGAGATGAGGTGCGAAGCCCGGTCGAAGAGGTGGACAAAGCTGGTGGTACGCAGCGCCATGTCGGCGCTCTCATTGCTGAATTTGCTGGCGCCGCACCGCTCATATCGAGCAGCGACTATATCGCTACATTACCGCCGGAGATCATGGCCTGGGACATGGAGCGGTATGGACTTCAGCCGCTGCCACCCATCGGACACACGCCGAAACTGCGCGCGCGGTTCCACTGGTCAGCACGCACTGCGAACGATCCGGCCTGTGTGTGGCTTCGCGACCGTGTCATGGTGGCCTATCGCGATGCCCACTCTGAGGCGGCGGCGCTGGTCGAGGCGCGCCTAAGGCCGGAGACGGTTCTATGACGCCCCTTCACCGACTTGATCTCAATCTGCTTGTGACCTTCGAGGCGCTGATGGACGCGGGCTCCGTTGCCAAGGCCGCTGACCGTCTGAACAAGACGCCATCTGCGGTCAGCCATGCGTTGGCCCGACTGCGAGAACAGGTGGGCGACCCGCTGATGGTGAAGGTCGGGGGCAAGATGCAGCCATCGCCGTTTGCCGAAAGCTTGATTGACGATGTGCGTCCTATCTTGAAGTCAATCCAACGCGTCGTGACGCCTCCCGACCCCTTCGATCCGGCGACCAGCACCCGCACGTTCCGGATTGCTGTGCCCGCGATCACGGCGCTGATTGCTGAGGTTTTCGCACGGATCAATAAGGCCGCTCCCGGCGTTGCTTTAGAATGGGTGAACCTTGGCCCGCATCTTTACGATGCCGTGGCCAATGAGGAGATCGACCTTGCGCTGCTTGGCGCGGACAAACCCCTTCCCGAGGGGTTGATGGAACAGGTCATGCCAACCCTGCAGCGCTTGACCTATATGCGCGCAGGGCATCCGGCGGCTGAGACCTGGAACAAACAAGCCTGGCTTGATTGGCCCCATGTCATGGTTGGCATGTCAAATGCCGCGCGCCAAACCGTAGAAGATCGCGTGGCACGCGATGGCATGGAACGCAGGATTGGTGCACACTTGCCAGAATTCTCGGGCGTCGCGCCCCTTCTTGCACGTACGAACATGCTCGGCACGACGGTGCCACTGTTCATGGCTGACGATATGAAGACCTACGGATTAATTGCGAAACGCCCACCGGTCGATCTGCCGGACATCACCTTTCGCTTCTTCTGGAGCGCGCGGCTGTCTCAGGACCCTGGCGGCAAATGGCTTCGCTCAACCGTGATCGACGCATATGAACACATCAATAAAGAGTCTTTGGATGCTCTGGGTGCCGACGCTTCCAAAAGAGTACATCGGTGAACCATGGCGAACCCTAACTGGAGCCATTTCCGCGTCATCCTCGCCCTAAGGAACGAGGGGTCGATATCGGGGGCCGCACGCCTTCTTGGCGTGGATGGGTCGACTGTGAGCCGCAGATTGGCAAGTGCCGAGCAGGCCTTCGGGACACCTCTCGTCATACGGGGAGGTGGTGAATTTACCTTCACGCCCGAAGGTTTGGTGATCGCAGACGCTGCAAAGCAGATGGATGCGGTTGTCAATGACGCCCAGATCAATGTGAGCGCGATGCGCCAGCAGCCGACCGGCACTGTCAAGATCGCTTGCGTCCCCACCGCGGCCCACGTTCTTCGGCCTTTGGTGCACCAAATTGCCGACGCGTTTGAGGGATTGTATGTTGACCTTATCAGTTCGATCTCGGCCTTCGACCTCGCGAAAGGCGAAGCTGATATTGCTGTGCGAACGCGCGAACCCAAGGATCCGGCTCTTGTGGTCGCATATTCATTTACCTGGGGACGCGCCTTTTATGGATCAAAGACCTACTTGCAGAAGCACGGCCGCCCAAACACACCAGACGACTTGCGCGACCACACACTTGTACGGATCGGAACCGGAAATTCTCCTTCAAAGGCGTCGGCGTTCATAGATCGGCTAGATAATCCTGAACGTCCAAGTATACGGGTAGAAAACACCGACTCTGCTCGTTTGATGATTGAGCAAAGCGCTGGCATTGGCTCTCTGTTTTGCGCCTTCGCCGATACGAACTCAAACATAGAACGGGTCTTTCCCGACCCATTCGATCAAATTGAATCCTGGGTCATTTATCACGAGTCTGCACGTGGCTCTCAAAGGCTGCGGATCGTCTTAGACGCTTTAGTTGCGTTCCTGAAGGACAACCGCGCCTTACTGACCGGTTGCCGTGACTGTAACTAACCGCAACGACACGCTGGAGATGGTGATCACCGGTGCGCAAATCACTCCACCTGATTCCAATCATACCAGTATTGAATGACCGTTTCGGCGGCGTGGGCAGCGACACCTCTGTATTCTTGCTGCAAGAGCGAATGAATGCTGCTTCAGCAGTAGCCGCAACTGCACAAGTCCGCTTCGTCCGCGAGCAAGGCATTCAGTGCATGCGCAGTGGATGACCGCTTCGGGCAGGCTGTATTGCTTGCCTGAAGCCGCAGAAGGTTTTGCTCCTTGGCTGCAACTCAAGGTGTCCTTCGCAAAACGACTGTAGACCGGGTATCGTGGGTATCACCCGCGCGCGTGGCACTGCGCGATCAAACTTTCCCATGTCTGGAGGCTGCACGTAAAACCTGCCGCCTGAGCCTGATCTGCGTACCTTGTGAACGGCGCGTCAGGTAAGTCGTCCTTGCCTACGAATATCATCAGTTTGGCCCCCGCGCGACGTAAGCGACGCATGGCATCATCGAAGGGGTCTTCGGGATCCGTTTCATCTTCAAGGCCGTAAAGGACGGGCGCGTGGCCGACGACCAGCTTTTCCAGTGATTTCACACCGAAACCCGCGACTGGAACCGCTTCCTCGAGCAACAGCACGGTATCGAACAGCAACCGGCCACCGATGGCAAGTAGATCGGCATCGGGCGTGTTCCCAAGCTCCAGGTCGAGCGGTATGAGGACCGTGTGCGCCATCTGGGCGGTGATTTCACGGGATCCCTTGAGCGCCGCGCTGCGATTTGCGTGGGAGAGGTCGTTTAGGGTTGGGATCGCCTTCCGGAACGGAACGTGTTGATACGCGACGCTCAGGCTACGCAGGTCCTGGTCCGAGACAAACACGGTGTCGCAAGTTGGTATGCCATACTTTTGCAGCCGTCTTTCCAGTCGGCTCAGCGGTTCACCCATGGTCACGGTCAATTGATCCTCGCGGACAATTGTCAAATGAGGCTCCTGCGCGTCCTCGGCGACCTCAGGTAGATGTAGCGGCCCCTTGGATAGTGCGATGACAGGCAGCCCTGTTTCGAGCGCGAGGCGGATCAGCGCGGCTTCGAAGGTCTCCGGCAGCTGACTGCCGATGATCGGGCCTCTGTTCACGGGAACTGGATAGAGAGGAGCGTGCGGCGCCGTGAGGTCGAGGCAGATCGCGAGTGGCCTACTCCTCGGGCCGCCCATATCATCATTCAACTTGTAACCCCTTTCCATTATCTTAGGGCGCTGTTCCGCGCAACGACGCGCTGTCGGGACATCGGCAGTATCATTCATGGCTCCCGAACCCCTTCATCAATCTGCTCTGCGACGCAGATCGCCTGTGCTTCCCATGTCTCGATGGCGATTGCGCTGATGCCTTCCGCCTTCTTGCCCCATCGGCGGTAGAACTCTGTCGGCGTCGATCGATCGCCGGCCGATACCATCGCGAGACGATGTGCGCCCAGCCTGCGTCGGGATCGATACCGCAGAGCGGGGAGGTATGGATCATAGGACCGATGGATGCGGGCTGCGCATCGACATCACCGACGAGATGCGCGCCGGCGCCGCCATCGGATCGGACGGGGACCCAGCCCGCCAGGAGTGGCGCGCAATCCAGTTCCGCCGCTGTCGGCCCAGCCACCGCCAATTCGAGCGACCACAGCCGCATGCGGGTCGTGATCAGCCGCCAGATGTCCTCATAGGCGAATACCCATTCGAACGCGGTGACGTAGAGCCTGCCGTCGATCCGGGTCGGTTCAAACTCGGACGCGACTGTCAGGAATGTCTCCTGCAGGTCGCGGTCGAGGTCGTCCCACCACACCACCGTGCCGTCATCATGCCCCTCCACCCAGAGGGGGCGGGCTGACCGAAGCCTTTGGAGCAGGTCGAGATCACGCTCATTCGGATCCATGGCGGCTCTCCCATGCGCAGGCGTCTCCCAAATAGGCCGCCGAGACATCGGGCTGCTCGTTTGGATATCCGATGGAGACGTTGCGGATGTCCGTGGTGCCGACCACTGCCCGCAACCTTCGGTGGGAATGACCGAAGAACCAGGCGTCCGGCTGATGGCGCGCGATGAGATCGGAGAGATCCGAGTGAAATGCGGGCGTGAGAGCATCGGGCGCCCCTGCAACGCGGGGGTCCGGCCCATGATGTGTGACGACGACCGTCCGCGCTGCATTCCCCAAGGGATGCGGCTGCGCCAGTGCAGCGGTCAGCCAGTCGCGATGATCGTGATGAACCTCCAGGACATCTTCCGGTTTGATCCATGGATGCGGCGTCCAAGCGGCAGAGCTATGGTCCTTTGGCAGTTCATCCGGCGGTCGCTCGGCGATCCGGGAATAGTCCCGCATCACCTGCTGCGCGACGCTCATGGCCACGGGCTGATCGCTCAGCAGGTCGAAATCGGTCCAGAGCGTGCAACACGGGAAGCGCGTATCGCGGTGCAGCAAAGCGGTCTTCTGCGCGAAATGCGCGCCAACCTTTGCGGCTTCCTGCGCCAGCAGGGGGTCATCCGCGATGCAGCCGCCGTAGTAATCGTGGTTGCCCGGGAAAACGTAGGTTTTCTGTGGCGGAACATACCGCGCGAGGAAGGCGAATGCCTTTGCCCAGTTCACGGCAGGGCCGTTGATCAGGTCGCCTGCGAGGATGAGGGCGTCGACGTCGAACAGCTTGTCCTCGATAGAGTATACGTCGATCGGATTGAGCCCCCAGTTGAGGTAGGTGTTCAGATGCATGTCCGCGAGGATGACGACGCGGCCCGTGTTGAAGGGGATGGCAAGCGTTTGCATGGCGATCTCCTCAGTTCAGGACCGGCTGGTGGGTCAACGCCTCGGCGCGGTCGAGCATCCGGCTCACCGTCCGCAGGCTCAGCCGCGCGTTTGAGACGGCTCCACGGTCGAACACCTCGATCAGTGCAGCCAAGGCCGGATCGGGCAAGCAGCGTCTTGTGCCTTCGGTGACGGCGAACGCGCGCAGTTGGCCGAGTGTCAGATCAGGCAGATCCAGCACAGCACAACGGCTTTGCAGCGGTTCCGGCAGCCCGTGGCGCGAGTTGGCGGTCATCACCCAGTTCACCCACGACATGTCGAGCCGCACCTGGAAGAACGGGCACTGCCAGTCCCGCGCGGTCATCCGTTCCAGCAGAGGCAGTAGCGCGTCGGTCAGCGTGTGGCGCGACCCCTTGTTGGAGTACACATCATCGGCCTTCTCGACCTAGTCCACGATCACCAATGGCCCACCGTGGCGCTCGCGCAGCACGGTTTGCACCAGCTTGCCGGGCGATGCGCTGCCCCAGCCCTTTTGTAGGCCCACGAGGGAGAACGCCGCGGGTTCACCCGTGGCTTCGATCTTAGTTGTCGGAACCGAAAGGTGATGCGCCAAGCGCCGCGCCCAATGGCTCTTGCCGATCCCCGGCGAGCCGACCAGGACCAGAGGATTGAACCGCACCCCCGGCAAGGCGTCACGCGCCGATGCGCGCAACCCACGCCAAACCTCCTGCGTCGCGGGCGCCATCCACGGCATCTCGGCGTGAAGCGCAGCCGCGATCTCATCGGCCTCATGCTCCGTGGCAACATGGGCGACAGGCATGCCGCCGCGCAAAGGCGTCAGTCGTGCGCGGTGCTCTTCGCTCAAATGATACATGCCGGTGGAGGAATGCACCCGCTCCAAGAGCCGCATGGCGCGGCGCTTGATACGGCGCAGATCGGTGTCGGTCACCAGATTGTAGGGCTGCACGAGGTCATCCTCGGTGATCCGCCCCGCTTCCAGGTCGGCGGCCTGTGCCCTCCGGCGGACCTCTTTGAGAAAGCTCTTCCACCGCGCCTCGACGTCGCGGAGCTTGGCCACGTCGTCGATGAAGGTCAGATCGTGGAACGGGATCGTGGTCTGAGAACGGGTAAGGGCGGAGTCCTTTCATTGCGCAAACCAAAGCTTGCGCGGCTGCCCCGCGCCGGAAGGCGGTGGGCAATGGAAAATGAAAGGTTCCGGAACCTGTTGGATCAGGAAGAGATCACCGCTGCCAATCTGTCAAATCGGGGCAGAGTAAGCAGGTTTCCGACTTTTCGAGACGCTGGGAGACTATAGATAAATTACTGTTTTAATGAAATATTTTTAAGGATTGGCAGTGCAGGCTCACAGTCTTGCGCGCACTATTGCTTTCTTTTGCGCGCACTTCCGGGTTTTCTGGCACACGTGTTTTTGGCGATCCCGGCAGGACTTGAACCTGCAACCTATCCCTTAGGAGGGGATTGCTCTATCCAGTTGAGCCACGGGACCCCGGGGGACGGATAGCGCCTTCCGGACGCATTGTCACGCCGCGCCCTGCCCCTGACGGTCCTGCGTGATTTTTTCCAAACCCGATTCCGGTTTGTCGAAAACCGCTATACACATCGGACTGAGGACCGGAAGGAAAAGCTACGTGACCAGACCCCCGAACCGTCATTTGACCCTGCGTGATGTCTCCGAGGCTTCGGGCGTCAGCGAAATGACAGTTAGCCGGGTTTTGCGAAACCAAGGGGATGTCAGCCCAAAGACCAAGGCCAAAGTTCTGGAAGCGGCGCGGATGCTTGGCTACGTGCCGAACAAGATTGCGGGCGCTTTGGCGTCGAACCGCGTGAACTTGGTCGCCGTTATTGTACCCAGCCTTTCCAACCTGGTATTTCCAGAAATGCTTGCCGGTGTGCAGGAGGTGCTGGATTCGACGGAGTTGCAGCCCGTCGTGGGCGCAACAAACTACGACCTCGACAAAGAAGAGCGCACGCTATTCGAGATGCTGTCCTGGCGCCCGTCGGGGGTCATTATTGCGGGGCTTGAGCACACCGAAGCGACGCGGGCCATGTTGGGCAATGCGGGTGTACCTGTGGTCGAAGTGATGGACGTGGACGGTGATCCGATTGATGCAGCCGTGGGCATCAGCCACTGGCGCGCAGGGTATCAGGTCGGCTCGGAGATTGTGAAGCGCGGCTACAGGCGCGTGGGGGTCCTTGGGACGAAAATGGACGGGGACCATCGCGCCCGCAAACGGATCGAAGGGATGGAGCGGGCCCTTTCCGAGGGAGGTGTCAGCATCGTCGACACACTTGGATATTCGGGCTGGTCCGGCTTTGCCAAAGGGCGCGAGATGACGGCCGCTATTCTAGAGCGCAGTCCAGATCTCGACTTTCTCTATTACACCAATGATCTGACGGGGGCGGGTGGCCTGCTTTATTGTCTGGAAGATGGCAGGGACGTGGGGGAGGAGATTGGCTTGTCCGGGTTTAACGCCTTCACCCTGTTGGACGGGTTGCCGAAGAAACTGGCCACTGTGGATTCCTGCCGCCGGGAAGCCGGGCGGATCGCCGCGCGCATAATCACCGGTGACCACGTTTTTAAGGATGAGACTGACCGGAGGGTGGAGATGACCCCGGCCTTCCTGCCCGGCGATACCATGCGGTCCATGCGCTAAACCGGGGCCTATGGCAGGCTGTCACGAACCTGCCCTAAAACAGAAAAGGCGCCCCGTGAGGGACGCCCTTTCCGAATTCGTGATCCGGAGATCAGTCCGATGCTGCGGCGGCTGCCAGCAGGATCAGAGCCAGGATCGGAACAACGATGCCAGCTGCCGAAGACGAGGTGTCCTCAACAATCACAACGGGCTCAACCGGAGCCGGTGCGGGGTTGCCGGCGAAAGCGGCAGTTGCGGCAACCGACATAGCGGCAGCGAGAGCGAGTTTCTTCATAGTATCCTCCAAGATACGCCATATGGTGAGGCTACGGTATGCCACCCAGTATGGCACCCAAGACTGTACCTCGTGATCGTCGTTAAACAGCAAAATCGGGGGGGTGCAACGGGATGCAAGACGAATCTGACCGCACAAGTGGGCGTCTCGTCATATTAGCAACACCTATGTGCCAAGTTTCGCCACTGTTATCAGGATCCGCACCAACCCGTTGAACGAGGACCGCATTTTCGACAACCGCGCGCACGAGATTTGGTCGTTTGGTGGTTGTTGACAGATTCGCGGCTTAGGGGCTAATGCTATTATTTTTCGCAGAAACAATGACTTAGGGGCAGTCGAGCCATTTGGTACGCACGAGATAAGGGTATGACCAAGGAAGTCACGGCGGATCAGTCGTGGCGTCCGGTCCAATCTAGCCGGGGCCGCGATATCTGGTTCATCGGGAAATTGGATCACGATCTTGTCAGGGCCAAGTCGGTGGCCAACACCCGTGGGGACAAGGAATCAGCTGACGTTGGATTGCGCCCCCATACGCTGCGGCAAGTTTCCACCACATTGCCAAAAATCTCTTGAAGCGGCTATTTGCGTTGACGAGTGCTCAGATATAGGTGCGGGTCAGATCGACCAAACTGGACGCTGCCCGATGAACCGTCGCACTGCATTGCTTCTTATGGCTGGAACCGCTTTGTCCGCATGCGCGGCCCCGCCCCCGCCTGCGGTTGGGCCGGACGGGCAACCATTGCCACGCCTTTATCGGATTTCCAGCAATGACGCCCGGCGCATTCCGTTCCGCGCGCTGGATGCCGTAAATGCCCTGCGGCAGGGCCAAGGCGTCGCGCCGCTTGCGCTGGACGACAAGCTGACGGCGGCGGCGGCCACCCATTCGCGCGACATGTCGCTCCAGAACCGCCCTTGGCACTTTGGCTCCGACGGCTCCTCTCCGATTGATCGGGCGCAGCGGGTTGGCTTCGATGGCCAATTGTTGGGGGAGACGATTTCGGAGACGTTTGAAAGTGAATTGGAAACCATCGCGGCCTGGATGCAGGAACCGGGACCCCGGCGGGTCATCCTAGACGCGGATGCGCGGCGGATGGGATTTGCATTTCACCAAGATCCAGACGGCAAAATCTGGTGGACGCTTAATGTCGGCACCTGACGGGGCGGATCTACCTTACGGGAAAATGTCGATCGGCGTGCCGTTCCGCACCATGGCGTAGACTTTGCGCATTTCCCGATTGGTCACGGCAATACACCCCGCCGTCCAATCGTCGCTGCGGCCACGCCGCTTGTCACCCCAACCGTGGATGAAGATGTCACCCCCCGGTGGTTTGCCCTGCGATTCCGCGAAAGCGCGATCTTCGGCATTGGGATAGTCGATGCCGATGGACAGATAGAAGGCGGAATTCGGGTTTCGCCGGTCAATGTGATAGCGGCCTTCAGGGGTCTTTCCGTCCCCCTCGAACTGTTTTGGCCCGGCTGCGCGAAACCCAAGCTGAATATCGTAAGATTTCAGGACCTGCGTATGATGCAGAAGGTACATCTTGCGATTGGTCTTTTGCACCTCCACCCGCGTGACGGCGGGCCCGTTGTAGGAGATGAATTTGTTCCCGCAGGCCGCAAGAAATGTGGCCGTTCCCGCCAGCATTGCGCGCCTTGTGAAAGTCTTCATGGTAAACCCGTCTGCCCCGCCTTTTTTCAGCATTATACCGAAAAGAACGTTACCCGGAAACGACCATTGCTG
Source organism: Pseudomonadota bacterium (assembly GCA_039817645.1). Classification (GTDB taxonomy): domain Bacteria; phylum Pseudomonadota; class Alphaproteobacteria; order Rhodobacterales; family Rhodobacteraceae; genus Jannaschia. Next base: position 16,919 of record JBCBVM010000052.1, read on the forward strand.
CGGTCAGTGGTCACGTTTTTGTTCTGCGGCCAAAAGGGCGCGCAGTCCGGCGCGGTAGTCAGGGTAAAGCAGGTCCACGCCCAATTCGTCTTTAATACGGTCGTTTCGGACACGCTTTGATTCCGCATAGAAACTTCGCGCCATGGGGGTCATGTCTGCGGTGGCAAAGTCTTCCTGTGGCGGAAGGGGTAGACCCAACAACGTGGCGGCGTGGGCAATAACGTCTTCGGGCGGCGCAGGATCATCGTCACAAAGGTTATAGATCGCCCCGGGATTGGGGCGCTGGATCGAGGCCCAGAGGATTTGGGCGATGTCGTCCACATGGATCCGGCTGAACACTTGATTGGGCTTCACGATGCGACGCGCGGTGCCTGCCCGCACTTTGGCAAACGGGCCGCGTCCGGGGCCGTAAATGCCCGCAAGTCGGAAAATATGGACATTCGGGCAAACCGCTTGCCAGGCCGCCTCGGCCGCGACGCGAAGATGACCCCGTTTCGTCGATGGCGTCAGCGGCGTCTGTTCATCCACCCATCCGCCGCGATGGTCCCCATAGACACCCGTAGTGGAAAGGTACCCGACCCATGCCATCGACCCCAGTATAGGCTCTAACACGGGCAAATAGGCATTCAGCACCGGATCACCCGCATCGTTCGGACCCGCTGACACCAGAACATGGGTCACGCGGTCCAACGGCAATTCGTCACCAAAAAGGACGGGCGTGACCCCATCCTTGCGAAGCTGCTCCGCCTTGTCCTTGGTGCGCGTGGTGCCAAGCACGTCCCACCCTTCCGCCAACAGTTTCGGGGTCAAAGCCCGGGCCGAAAATCCATGCCCAAACGACAGAAGACAGGTCATCCCAACGTCTCCACCGCCCAGCGTGCCGCGTCTGCCACGGTGGGGTCCACATCGTCGGACAGACCCTGAACCACGGGTTTCAGCCGCTGCGACCCGGAATTCCCAATGGCGTAGCAGACATTGCGGACCAAGCGGTCCCGCCCGATGCGCTTGATCGGGGACCCGCTGAACCGTGTGCGAAACACCGCATCATCCAACCCCGCCAATTCGGCCAGATCGGGCGCGCGATGTGGTCCGTGGTAGCGCAAGTCCGATGCGGACTTTGCGAATTTGTTCCACGGGCACACCGCCAAACAGTCATCACAGCCATAGATGCGGTTGCCCAGCCCCGTGCGAAGGGACGGGTCAACGGGGCCCTTATGCTCGATCGTTAGGTAAGAAATGCAGCGCCGCGCGTCCAAACGGAACGGCGCAGGGAACGCATCCGTCGGGCATACATCCAGGCATTTCCGGCAGGATCCGCAATGCTCTGCCTCGGCCGGGTCAGGGTCGATCTCGACGGTCGTGAAAATTGCGCCCAGAAAGACCCAGTTCCCAAAACTGCGGCCCAAAAGGTTCGTATGCTTCCCTTGCCACCCCAAGCCCGCCGCCTGCGCCAGCGGTTTTTCCATCACGGGCGCGGTGTCCACGAAGACCTTGATCGCTTCCGCGTCAGCGTTCGCAAGCAACCAGCGGCCCATGCGCTTGAGGGCTTTCTTCACCACGTCATGGTAGTCACGCCCCTGGGCATAGACACTGATAGCCCCGTGTTCGGGTCGATTCAGGTCGTCAAGCGGATCATGGTCGGGGCCGTAGGAATGGGCCAGCATGATGACCGACTTGGCCTCGGGCCAAAGGGACGCCGGATCGGCGCGCCAATGCGTACGGTCCGCCATCCAGCCCATCTGCCCATGGAACCCCGCGTCCAGGAACTGTGCCAGTCGTCGCGGTGCGTCGGGGATGGCATCCGGGCGGCAGACACCCATTTGAACAAAGCCCGCGGCCTCCGCCTCGGCCCGCAGCCGGGCCTTCAGGTTCAAAAATCCAGGTCCGCGTAATGGGGCGCCGGGCGAAACCCCGGAACCACATCCGCAAGAATGGATCGGAAGGCGGGCCGCGACTTTATCTTGGCATACCAATCGCGCACACCTTGATTGCGGTTCCAGTCCACGTCGGAGTTATAGTCCAAACAAGATAGATGCGCCGCCGCGGCAAAATCGGCGATCGTCAGATCCGGACCAGAAAGCCAGCGGCGCTGATCCAAAAGCCACCCCATATAATCCAGGTGGAATTTGATCGCCTTGACGCCGTTTTTTACGTTGCTCCCATCCGGGTAGCCCGAGCGCGTCAGCTTCTTATTTACCCGCTCATAGACCAATTTCGACGTCACCTCTTCGTGGAACTTGTCGTCAAACCACGCCACTAGCCGCCGGACTTCCGCCCGTTTGGCAGGGTCCCTTGGCATCAACGGCACGTCCGTTTGGGTTTCCTCGATATACTCACAAATGGCCCCGCTATCCGACAGGGTCAGGCCATCAATCCGCAGTACCGGCACTTTGCCAGCGGCGTTCAGGCGCAAAAACTCCGACGACTGCTCCCAATACCGCTCATCGATCAGCTCCACGTCCAACTTTTTCTCGGCCAGGACAAGCCGGACTTTGCGACAGAACGGAGACAGGGGGAAATGATAGAGCTGTATCATGGTCGGCCTCTTTTGCCCTCAAATGCCTGTCTAGGCCATTGGATTCAACTCTCGAAACACGCGGCGCGCCCATCGGCACGGATCGTCGCAGCGCCGTCGGCCACGCGCCGGGCCTTGCGCTGCATGGCAGGCGACAGACGCGTGGCGTTCCGCTGCTTGGGTGCGGGCAGGATGGAGGCAAGGGCCGCCGCCTGGGATGGGGTCAGGGCGTCGGCTGAACGCCCGAAATAGTGATTGGATGCTGCCTCTACGCCAAAAACGCCTTCGTCGAACTCCGCCACGTTCAGGTAGACTTCCATGATCCGTTCTTTGGTCCAGAACGCCTCCATCACCGGGGTAAGCAGCGCCTCTAACCCTTTGCGCAGCCAGGACCGACCGTGCCAAAGGAACACATTCTTCACCACTTGCTGACTGATGGAGGAGGCCCCACGGCCCCCGCCATCCTCAATCGCTTCGCGAAGGGCACCCACGTCAAAGCCCCAGTGCAGGCAAAAGTTTGCATCTTCCGCCGCCACGGCGGACCGGGCCATGACGGGGGCGATCTCTTCCATGTCCCGCCAGGATTTATCGATACTGCCCAAGCGCCCATATTCGGTCAGCATGTAAGGCGTCGTGGGCGGATCGACCCAGCGATAGACCAAAACCCAGATCAGCGTCAGGGTCACCGTCAGGCCAACGATCCAGCCAAGGGTCGTTCGCACCAAGGTGTAAAGGCGCGCGACCCAACTGAGCATCCACCGGATGAGCGCCCAGATCGACCCGAAAAACCCGCGCCTGACCCGCTTCCTCGGGGCCCGTTTTGCCTGCTTCTTTGCCACGTGTCCAAGAATCCGCGATTTGAGGGCGGGTCAAGACTGGATAGACTTATGGGGACCTGCGCGGTCCGGATCGTAGCCTGCAAGGAACAGGTGCCCGCCCCGTCGAAGACGGACACCTTCTTATCGCACTCACTCCGCCGGGATGGCGTCCACATCCTCGCTCAGCGGGGCGGCCAGGTGGGACAGCATCTCCTTGGGGCAAACTTGTAGGAAGTTGGCCTTCTCCCGCTCCCAATCGGCCAAGATCAGCTGGGCCTTGCGGGAATGGGTTTCAGCAGCGTGACGTTCGATGAGGCCGCGCAGCTGACCTTCCCAATGGGCGACTGTGACGGGGCAAGTAACCAGTGTCTCCATATTCATTAACGCCGGTGCCATGCCATCTGGATCATAGAGATATGCCATGCCGCCCGTCATGCCCGCGCCGAAATTGCCCCCGATGCCGCCAAGGATAACAGCGACGCCGCCGGTCATGTATTCGCACCCATTGGACCCGCAGCCCTCGATCACCACCGACGCGCCGGAGTTGCGCACGGCAAACCGCTCTCCGGCGCGGCCGGCCGCGAACAGATAGCCATCGGTTGCGCCATAGAGAACGGTATTCCCAATGATGACATTCTCATCAGCCTTCAGCGGGGAGGCCATGGGCGGGCGCACAACCACAATGCCGCCTGATAGACCTTTGCCGACATAATCATTCGCATCCCCCGCAACCTCTAGCTTCAGGCCGGGCGCGGCGAACGCACCAAGGGATTGCCCGGCAGATCCCTGAAGCTTCACCGTCAGGTGGTCGGGCTGTAGCGCATTGCGCATACCGAACTGGCTCACGATGTGGGAGGAGACCCGGGTCCCCACCGTGCGATGGGTGTTCTGCACAGCGTATTGCAGCTGCATTTTCTCACCATCGTTCAGGAAACGCGCACCATCTTTGACGATTTGCGCGTCCAGGGTGTCTGGCACAGCATTGCGTGCCTTGTCGCGGTTATAGGTGATCTTGTCCGCGCCATCGACGGTGATGAGCAGCGGGTTAAGATCCAAATCATCCAGATGCGCCGACCCACGGCTGACCTGGGTCAACAGGTCCGCACGCCCAATGACGTCATCGAGGGATCTGGCCCCGATTTCCGCCAGAATTTCCCGAACCTCTTGCGCGTAGAAGGTAATCAGATTGACGACCTTATCCGCCGTACCGGTAAACTTGGCCCGAAGGCGTTCATCTTGGGTACAGACCCCCACGGGGCAGGTGTTCGACTGGCACTGGCGGACCATGATACACCCCATGGCGATCAGGGCGGCGGTGCCGATGCCGTATTCCTCGGCACCCATCATGGCGGCCATGACGATGTCGCGCCCGGTCCGCAGGCCACCATCGGTGCGCAGGGTCACCCGCTCCCGCAGGTTGTTCATGGCCAGAACCTGATGCGCCTCGGTCAGGCCCATTTCCCATGGCAGTCCCGCATATTTGATCGAGGTCGCGGGCGACGCGCCCGTGCCGCCGTTATGGCCCGAGATCAGGATGACGTCGGCCTTCGCCTTCGCCACACCGGCGGCAATGGTGCCCACGCCGGACGATGCGACCAGCTTGACCGTCACCTTGCAGCGCGGGTTGATCTGCTTG
>JBCBVM010000053.1:0-21448 GCA_039817645.1 Pseudomonadota bacterium
ATTCTGCGGGTGGATCGGATGCGTTTGGTTCTGGAGAGTGCGGAGCCCACACCTTCGCCCCACCCGGCCATTGCCGTGGTCGAGGAAGGTTTTGTCCAAGCCTACCTTACCCACGGGCGTGAAGTGCCCATGCGCCAAGTGACCCTGCGCCAATGCGCGCCCGCGTCCGAGCATGTGTTCGGCGAAAACGCAGAGTGGATCCGGTCCGAAGCGCTTTTGCTGCTGCAATTCGGGGACAGTCGGATGCCGGGGATGGTGGCGATCGGGTCCGAAGATCCCCATCAGTTCCGCCCCAACCAGGGGACGGAACTTTTGGCGTTCTTTACCGGCGTGTTCCTGCGCTTGGTGAAACGTCACCTGGCCTGATGTCTCTCGACCTCAGCCCCGCCCTTCGGGACACGCTGGCCGCTTGGATCGCCCATATGCGGGCGCTGGATGGGGCGGCAGAGGCAACGCTGACCGCCTATGGGCAGGACGTTCAGGGGTGGCTCGCCTTCTTGGCGGACTATCGCGGCGGCCCCATGGCGCTGGCCGAGATATCGACCGTGACCCTGTCCGACATGCGGGCTTGGATGGCGCGGGAACGTATGCGCGGCACCGCCGCCCGGTCTGTCGCCCGCAGGTTGTCCGCTGTGAAGGCCTTCATCCGCTGGCTGTCGGACCGCGAAGGGTTTGACCCAACGGCCATCCTTGCGACCCGGGCGCCCAAGTTCCGCAAACCGCTGCCCCGGCCCCTGCCACAGGATGCCGCCAAAGACTTGATCGAGACAGTCGCCCTTCAGCATGACACCCCTTGGATCGCCGCGCGGGACGTTGCCGTGGTGACCGTCCTCTACGGGTGCGGGTTGCGCATATCCGAGGGGTTGGGGCTTTTGGGGAAAGATGCGCCCCTGCCGGACAGCCTGCGGATCATTGGCAAGGGCGGGAAAGAACGCGTCGTGCCCGTTTTGCCCGCCGCCCGCAAGGCCGTTGGCAGGTATGTCGCCCTTTGTCCCTTTGATCTGACGCCAGGTGACCCCCTCTTTCGCGGCGCGCGCGGGGGGGCGTTGAACCCTGCCCAAGTGGCGCAGGTCGTGGCCCGTGCACGGATGCAGCTTGGTTTGCCATCTTCCGCCACACCCCATGCCCTGCGCCACAGCTTTGCGACACATCTGCTTGAGGCTGGTGGCGATCTGCGGTCGATCCAGGAACTGCTCGGCCACGCATCGCTGAGCACGACCCAGGCCTATACCGCCGTGGATGCCGCACATCTGATGGAGACCTACGCCAAAGCCCATCCCCACGGTCGGTGAGTGCACCGGCCAGATGGGGCGCTTACGACGCCTTGGCTGCCGTCACGATTATCTCCACCCGGAATTTTGGCAGGGCCAGCTTCGCTTCGCCACATGCCCGGGCGGGCGCAAGGCCTTGGGGGACCCACGCATCCCAGATCGCGTTCATGTCCGCAAAATCGGCCATGTCGGCCAACCAGATGATCGCCTGCAAGATGTGGCACCTGTCGGAGCCTGCCTCTGCCAACAGGTCATCGACTTTCGCCAAGATGTCTTCGGTCTGCTCCGCGACACTGTCCCCGTGGCCCACTTGGCCCGCCAGATAAACCGTCTCTCCGTGGGTCACGATTTGGCTCATCCGCGCGGTCGTCTGTTTCCGGTCTATGGCCATGGATCAGACCGTGTAGTTGAGGGGCAGGCGCCCGCCATCGACATAGATCGTCTCACCCGTGATGTAGCTGGCCTTGTCTGACGCAAGAAACGCCACGACGTCGCCGATTTCCCTCGCTGTTCCCGGGCGTTTGAGCGGGGTTCGGGACATGGCGCGGGCATAGGCCTCCGGGTTGGCGTTCACCGCTGCCATCATCTCGGTGTCGATGGAACCGGGCCCGACCGCATTGACGCGAATGCCGTGGGGCGCCAGCGCCAAGGCAGCCACCTTGGTCAACTGCATGACGCCCCCCTTTGACGCGCAATAGCCGGAGATTGCGGGGATCGCGACCTGCGCATTGATCGAGGACATGTTGACGACCGCCCCTTGCATGCCCTTGGCCACCATCCCCTTGGCCGCGCGCTGCGTTGCCAGAAAGACCCCCACAAGGTTCACGTCCAAAACCTTGCGGAATTGCGCTTCCGTCGTTTCTAGAAAGTCTGCTCCCACAGCGATCCCGGCATTGTTGACTAGGACAGAAACGGTCCCGATCTCCGCCTCGACGGTCTCGAAGAGGGTCTTGATCTGCGCCGCATCGGACATGTCGCAGACGATGCCCGTCCCGTCCAATTTGTGGGCGGCCGCTTGCACGGTTTCCTTGATGTCGGCCAAAACGATCCGGTAGCCATCTTCGGCCAAGGCCTCGGCGCAGGCAAAGCCGATCCCCTGTGCCCCGCCCGTCACAAGCGCGATTCTGTCTGCCATGATGATCCCCCTTGGTCACCACCAACGTTGACCCCACCGGGGTGCGGCGTCAACGGATCGGCAAGCGCGTCTCTAGGGTGTCGAGGATTTGGCCGTCTCGAATGAGCTGCGCCTGTCCGCGATACGTGCCCGGGCGCCATCCCGTTGGTGGTGTTCTGCGCCCCGCGGCGCGAAACAACTGGGCCTGTGTCCGCTCTAACACGGCCACATGGTCGAAAATTTGCGCGCCCGTCGGGTCAAAAATCTGCAGGGTTACTTCATCACCCGCTTGGCCGCCGAACAAACTGGCCCAGACCACCAGGGCGTTGGACAAACGCGGCAATTCGGCCGCATCCGCGGTGCCGGCTTTCACGGCGTCGAAACTGGGGACGGCATCTGAAAACCCGACGGAGAGGAGGCCGCCGGGTTCATAGTCCGGACGCTCTTGCCATAGGTCTTCGACGAACGGGTCCAGAACAGCGCCGTCCTTACGGACGGAGATGTGGACATGGGGAAATTGCGTCGCGCCCGAAAGGCCCATTTCACCAACGACGTCTCCGGCCTCGACCGTTTGGCCCGTCTGTACCGTGATGGAGCCCAGGGCCAAATGGCAGAGTTGTGTCTCCCAACCATCGCCATGATCGATTGCGACGCCGTTCCCGCATTCTCGGCCTTCGACATCCCGCCGGTCCTCTAGCAGGCGATCCGGCATTTCGTCCCGGATGCCGCGGATGACCCCAGGGGCGGGCGCCAGGATCGGGACCCCCGCTGCCAGCGCCTCTAGATCAGCGACCCGAAAATCCGTGCCGCGGTGGCCATCATAGGCCAGGGGCCCTCCGGTAAAATCGGCGGCACCCGGGCCGGGGTCTGCGTCGACATATTGCTGGATGAAGCACGTTTCGCCCAAGGTGCATTCGAGCGGCAGATCGAGTTGAAACCCACCTTGCGCCCCTGACGCGGTTGCCGCAGTGAGCGCCCAGGCAAGGGACAAGAAAAACGCCCCCCGCCCTGATGCCAGGGCGAGGGGCGTGTGTCTTTGGTGGAAGCTCATTCCGCCGTGAGCAAGGGAGGCTTCTTATTGCCGATCTTCGGGGCGCCGGGTTCTTCGATGCGAAGGTCCAACTCGCCAGCCTTGACCCCCACTTTGACGAGGCCGCCTTTGGCCAGTTTGCCAAACAGAAGCTCTTCGGCCAGGGGCTTTTTCACATGCTCTTGGATGACGCGGCCCAGGGGACGTGCCCCCATCTTGTCGTCGTAACCCTTGTCAGCGATCCATTCGGCTGCCGCGCGGGTCAGTTCAATCGTCACGCCACGATCAAGCAGTTGGGCCTCAAGCTGCAGAACGAACTTCTCGACCACTTGCAGGATCGTGTCCTTGGGCAAGGGGGCAAAGGTGATCACCGCATCCAACCGGTTCCGGAACTCCGGCGTGAAGGTCCGCTCGATGGCTGCCGTGTCCTCGCCCTCGCGACGGTCGCGGCCAAAGCCCAGGGGGGCGCGGGCCGCGTCAGATGCACCGGCGTTGGAGGTCATGATCAGGATCACATTGCGGAAATCGACCGTACGTCCGTTGTGGTCGGTCAACTGGCCGTTATCCATCACCTGCAGCAAGATGTTGTAGACGTCCGGGTGAGCCTTTTCGATCTCGTCCAGCAGCAGGACACAATGGGGATGCTGATCCACCCCATCGGTCAGCAGGCCGCCCTGATCGAAGCCAACATAGCCCGGGGGGGCCCCGATGAGGCGGCTGACCGCATGTTTCTCCATGTATTCCGACATGTCGAAGCGCAGCATCTCGATGCCCAGCGTGTCCGCCAATTGCTTGGCGACTTCGGTTTTCCCGACGCCCGTGGGTCCGGCAAACAGGTAGTTGCCGATGGGCTTCTCAGGCTCCCGCAGGCCAGCACGGCTGAGCTTGATCGCCGAGGCCAGCGCGTCGATGGCCGGGTCTTGACCGAACACCACGCGCTTGAGGGAGCTTTCGAGGTCGCGCAAAACTTCCTGGTCGTCTTTGGACACGTTTTTGGGCGGAATGCGCGCAATCTTGGCAACCACCGCCTCGATCTCTTTGACACCGATGGTCTTGCGGCGCTTCGATTCGGTGACCAACGCTTGTGCCGCGCCCGCCTCGTCGATGACATCGATGGCTTTGTCCGGCAATTTGCGGTCGTTCACATAGCGCGCGGACAACTCCACCGCGGACTTGATCGCGTCGGCGGTGTATTTGATCGAATGGTGGTCCTCGAACCGATCTTTAAGCCCTTTCAGGATCTTGATCGTATCCTCGACGGTGGGTTCGTTCACGTCGATTTTTTGGAACCGACGGCTGAGGGCGCGGTCCTTTTCGAAGTGCTGACGGAATTCCTTGTAGGTCGTAGACCCCATGGTCCGCAATTTGCCCCCCTGAAGCGCTGGCTTCAGCAGGTTGGACGCGTCCATGGCACCGCCGGATGTCGCACCAGCACCGATCACCGTGTGGATTTCGTCGATGAACAAAACGGCGTCGGGGTGGTCTTCAAGCTCGGTCACGACCGCCTTCAAACGCTCCTCGAAATCACCGCGATAGCGGGTCCCGGCAAGCAGGGCCCCCATGTCCAGGGAATAAATAGTGGCCCCGGACAGGACTTCGGGCACCTGACCCTGGACGATCTTGAACGCCAAACCTTCGGCGATGGCGGTCTTCCCCACGCCGGGGTCGCCCACCAACAAGGGGTTGTTTTTGCGGCGACGGCACAGGACTTGGATGGCACGCTCCACCTCATGTTCCCGCCCGATCAGTGGGTCCACATCGCCGTCCGATGACTTTTTGTTCAGGTCGACGCAGTACTTCGCCAACGCGCTTTCGCGGTTTTCCGACGGGTTTGGCCCATCTTGGCCGGAGGACATCGGCTCCCCCTCGTCCTCGGCGCCCTGAACGGGGCGCGCTTCGCCGAATTCCGGGTCTTTGGCGACACCGTGGGCGATGAAATTGACCGCGTCGTACCGCGTCATGTCCTGTTCTTGCAGGAAATAGGCCGCGTTCGATTCCCGCTCCGCGAAAATTGCGACCAGGACGTTGGCCCCGGTGACTTCCGTCCGCCCGGACGATTGCACGTGGATCGCGGCCCGTTGGATCACCCGTTGAAACGCTGCGGTGGGCACGGCTTCGGACCCTTCCACATCGGTCACCAGGGTGGAGAGGTCATCCTCGATGAACTCTTCAACGGTTTGACGCAATTCATCCAAATTGACCCCGCAGGCCTGCATCACGCGGGCGGCGTCAGGTTCGTCGATCAGAACCAGGAGCAGATGTTCAAGGGTGGCCAACTCATGTCGGCGTGCATTGGCCTGGGCCAAAGCAGCATGAATGGCTTGTTCCAGTGTATTCGAGAACGATGGCATGATGTTCTCCTTCAGCCGTCGGCGGTTCATGGGAGTATGACCGCGTTCCTTTAAGTTTTGGTTGTCACCGAAGCGGCTTCAACCTTTTTCTTTCCCCTGTCGCAGGGTCGTGACCATTTGGTGATGCCAATTTGACTCGCTTTGCCGCATCAAAAGGCATCCTTTGCACGGCGCGCTGCGGCAAAGGTGTCTGTGTCGGATTGTCCGATGGTTCCAGTCGCGGCTTTGAGGCCGACCATGTGGCACCGCAGGAACGGGTTGGTGTTGCGTTCGACGCTAAGGGGGGAGGGGACCGAGGGGCGGTTCGCAGCGCGACCCCCTTCCACCTTCGCTTTCTGAGAAATAAGCGCACCGTTGTCCGGTTCAAGGGAAAGGGCGAAGGCCAGGTTATCAAGGGTGTACTCATGGCCGGACGCGATCAGCGTCTCATCGGGCAAGTCTTTGAACTTCATCAGGCTGTTGAACATCAGATCCGGGCTTCCTTCGAACAGGCGACCGCATCCAGCGACCATCAGACTGTCGCCGGTGAAGGCGATCCCCTCGAAGATAAAGGCTATATGGTTCAAAGTATGGCCAGAAACGTCCCAGATTTCGGCGCGATGGCCGCTGATCTCGATGACGTCCCCCGCCGATAGCGCGTGATCCAACGGCGGCAGGCGGTGCGCATCCTTTTCGTGGCCCCACACCTTTGCCCCCGTCGCGGCCACCAAGTCGGCAACGCCGTCCACATGGTCCCAGTGATGATGGGTCAGCAGAATGTCTGTCAGGGCCCAGTCGTGGTCGTTCAAGACCTCCAGAATGGGCGCCGCCACGGCGCAATCCACGCAGACAACCCGGTCACCTGCGCGGAACAGATACCCGTAATTGTTCATCAGGTTCGGAAACCGGTCCCGCAACAGGGGGATGACAACAAGGGTTTCTGAGATCGAGGGCATCCTGGGCCTTTCGCGTCCTGGGGTCGGTGCAGTTCAGCTTTCGTTTGAAACGCTATAAGGCAACATGACAGGAAGATCGGGGACGGCAATGGAGGTTCCATGCATCTTGACGTCGTGGACCTGCGGAAATTCTATTATCGCACCCGGCTGGGCCGCGCGGCGCAAAAGGCCGTGCGCGACCGGCTTTTGGCCATGTGGCCAGAGGCGAAGGCCCAGACGGTGGCGGGCTTTGGGTTCGCCGTGCCCCTTCTGCGCCCATACCTGAGCGAGGCGCGGCGCGTCCTGGGCCTGATGCCCGCACCGCAAGGTGCTATGCACTGGCCCGCGGGCATGGCCAACGTCGCATTGCTGGTCGAGGAGACGCTGTGGCCGCTGGAAACAGGCGTGGTCGACAAGTTGGTCGTGCTTCACGGGTTGGAGACTTCGGAAAATCCCTCGGCCCTTTTGGAAGAATGTGTGCGCGTCCTTGGCCCTGGCGGTCGGGCGATTTTCATTGTTCCAAATCGCTCGGGGCTTTGGGCGCGCCGCGACATAACGCCCTTCGGATTTGGGCGGCCCTATTCGTTGGGACAGCTGGAGGCCCAGGTGAAGCGCGCTGGACTTATTCCAGAACGTCACGCGGCCGCTTTGTTCGCGCCACCGTCGGCCAGTAACTTCTGGCTGAAATCTGGCAACATGATCGAAGGGATGGGCCAGAAACTCTCCCGCTCCGGCGGGGGTGGGGTGATTCTGCTGGAAGTGTCGAAACAAGTCCCCGCCCGTCCGCGCACCGGTCTGGCAGAGCGGGTGCGTCGCCCGTTGCGCGTCCTAGAAGGCGTGCCGGAACCCACCGCGGCTGGCCGCTTGCCCCTCAGACTAATGGGCGCAACCGGTCCGAGCGGACCCGACGCGGAGCGGGTGTCCGCGGCAGGGTCCGAAAAATCCCCATAAGGCTGACGGCAATCCAGAAAACCTGGATGGCAAAGGACGCGGCGCTGAACACCTCATACAGGCTGACCAGGACTAAGGTCGAAGCCGCGAGGTTCATCAGGAAGTAGCTGGCCGAATCCGACGTCGTCATGCGCAGCGTCAAAAGCGCGTAATTCATCATATAGAGAGCCGCCCCAGTCAGCCCGATCAGTTGGAGGAAAGAGACTGGAGGAAGATCGGTCAACATGGGGCGGCTCCGGTAAAGAAGGCGGCCCCTTAAATGTAAGCGGGGCCTTATTTTAAAGGACAAAGGTAAGATAACTTTGCAATGCCCCTGACCTAGCGGCATCCTGTGAATGGGGCGAGTATGGCTTTCCATACCCAAGCCGGTCTGTGAGATTCGGCACGCTTGCGGAAACAAAATCGCCGCACCCGTGGCGAAGGGCCGGTGAAACTGCAGGAAACCTTGTTTTCGTGCCGGGGCACCGTGCGGTTGCAGCATGGAAAACCCTCTGCTAGAGGAAGCGCGATTTGGCGAGCGGGGGTGTTTTTCCGTTTGCGGGAAGACTTCGGTGTCGGGGGAACGGCATCGTCTATCGACAGTCGAAAGGGTGGCCGTGTCCGAACCAGCTTCGATCTCCATGGGGATTGCTTCGCGCTACGCGCAGGCCGTCTTCGACCTCTGCCGCGATGGCGGCGATCTTAAGAAACTCGACGCTGATGTGTCCGCCCTGGACGCGGCCATCAAAAGCTCCGGCGACCTGCGCGATGTCCTGACGTCGCCGGTCGTCAGCCGGGACGATCAGGGCCGTGCCATCGGCGCGCTTGCCGGGAAAATGGGCCTGTCGGACACCGTTGCGAACACGCTTCAACTGATGGCTGCCAAGCGGCGCCTCTTTGTGGTGCCGCAGATGGTCGAGGCCCTCAAAGACATGATGGCCGAGGACAAAGGCGAAGTGACCGCCGATGTTCGCACCGCCAAGGCCCTGACCCAGACCCAATCCGACAAACTTGCCGCCGCCCTCAAGGCGTCGACGGGCAAGGATGTGAACCTAAATACGACTGTAGATGAGTCCCTGATCGGGGGGCTTGTGGTCAAAGTCGGCTCGCAAATGATCGACACATCGGTCCGCGCGAAACTCAATGCCCTTCAAAATACGATGAAAGAGGTCCGGTAATGGCGATCCAGGCTGCGGAAATCTCCGCGATCCTCAAAGATCAGATCAAGAATTTCGGCCAGGAGGCCGAAGTTGCCGAGGTGGGTCGCGTGCTGTCCGTCGGGGACGGGATTGCCCGCGTCTACGGGCTGGACAACGTCCAGGCCGGTGAGATGGTGGAGTTTCCCGGTGGCATTCAGGGCATGGCCCTGAACCTGGAGGCCGACAATGTGGGCGTCGTGATTTTCGGATCCGACCGCGACATCAAGGAAGGCGATACCGTCAAGCGCACGAATTCCATCGTGGACGTGCCCGCCGGTGACGGCTTGCTTGGCCGCGTGGTCGATGGCCTGGGCAACCCGCTGGACGGGAAGGGCCCCATCGCCTCGACCGAACGCCGCGTGGCCGATGTGAAGGCCCCGGGCATCATCCCCCGGAAGTCGGTGCATGAGCCCATGGCGACCGGCCTGAAGGCCGTCGACGCCATGATCCCCATTGGCCGTGGCCAGCGCGAGTTGATCATTGGCGACCGTCAGACGGGTAAGACCGCCGTCGCCCTGGACGCGATCCTGAACCAGAAATCCTACAACGACGCCGCAGGCGATGATGAGAGCAAGAAGCTCTACTGCATCTACGTCGCCGTCGGCCAAAAGCGGTCGACTGTGGCGCAGCTGGTCAAGCGTCTGGAAGAAAGCGGCGCCATCGACTACTCCGTCGTTGTCGCTGCGACGGCGTCCGACCCGGCGCCCATGCAATTTCTGGCTCCCTATGCCGCGACGGCCATGGCCGAATACTTCCGCGACAATGGTCGGCACGCCCTGATTATCTACGATGACCTGTCCAAGCAGGCCGTGGCTTACCGTCAGATGTCCCTGCTGCTGCGCCGCCCGCCCGGCCGCGAAGCCTATCCGGGCGATGTTTTCTATCTGCACTCTCGCCTGCTGGAACGCTCGGCCAAGCTGAACGAAGACAACGGCGCGGGCTCGCTGACGGCGCTGCCGATCATCGAAACCCAGGGTGGCGACGTGTCGGCCTTTATTCCGACGAACGTGATCTCCATCACCGACGGTCAGATCTTCCTGGAAACCGACCTATTCTTCCAAGGCATCCGCCCCGCCGTGAACACGGGTCTGTCGGTGTCCCGGGTTGGGTCCTCGGCCCAGACCAAGGCCATGTCCTCGGTCGCGGGTCCGGTGAAGCTGTCCCTGGCGCAGTACCGTGAGATGGCCGCGTTTGCGCAGTTTGGCTCAGACCTGGACGCGTCCACGCAGCAGTTGCTGAACCGGGGCGCGCGCCTGACCGAGTTGATGAAACAGTCGCAGTATTCGCCCCTCACCAATGCCGAGATTGTGTGCGTGATCTTCGCGGGCACCAATGGCTACCTGGACGATGTGCCGGTCGGCGATGTCGGCAAATGGGAGGCCGGTCTTCTGGCGTTCTTGCGCACCCAGAAGAAGGACATCCTGGACTGGATCTCCACCGAGGATCCGAAGATCAAAGGCGAACCCGCTGACAAGCTGAAGGCCGTCATCGACGAATACGCCAAGACCTACGCTTAAGGACGGCTGAAGGAGACTTCCCATGCCTTCCTTGAAGGATCTTAAAAACCGGATCGAAAGCGTGAAATCCACGCGGAAGATCACCAAGGCCATGCAGATGGTCGCGGCGGCCAAGCTGCGCCGCGCCCAAGACGCCGCAGAGGCCAGCCGCCCCTACACGGAGCGGTTCAACGCGGTCCTGTCGTCTTTGGCCGCCTCCGTCGGCGATAGCGAAGGGGCGCCCAAGCTGCTGGCGGGCACCGGGTCTGACCAAGTGCACATGCTGGTCGTGATGACGGCAGAGCGGGGCCTTTGCGGGGGCTTCAACGCCAACATCGCCAAATTGGCCAAACAGCACGCGGCAGACCTGCTTGCCACGGGCAAAACCGTGAAAATCGTGACTGTCGGCAAGAAGGGCCGGGAGGCGATGAAGCGCGACCTGTCGGGCTATTTCGTTGAGCACGTGGACCTGTCCGAAGTGAAGCGTGTGGGGTATGGCGACGCGGCAAGCATTGCCAAAGACGTCCTGGCGCGGTTCGACGCAGGCGATTTCGACGTGGCCACGCTGTTCTTTTCCAAGTTCAACTCGGTCATCAGCCAAGAGCCCACGGCACAGCAGATCATCCCCTTCGCCATCCCCGAGGATGCCGAGGCGGGCGCGCTCTATGACTACGAGCCCAGTGAAGAGGCCATCTTGGCCGACTTGCTGCCGCGCGGCGTCGCCACGGCGATCTTTTCGGGCTTGCTGGAAAACGGCGCCTCCGAACAGGGCGCCCGGATGTCGGCCATGGACAATGCCACGCGCAACGCGGGCGATATGATCGACAAGCTTACCATCGAATACAACCGATCCCGCCAGGCCGTGATTACCAACGAACTGATCGAGATTATTTCGGGCGCGGAAGCGCTCTGAACCGAAACGGAGACAAACAATGGCTACCGGAAAAGTAACCCAGGTCATCGGCGCCGTCGTCGACGTTCAGTTCGACGACGCCCTGCCCGAAATTTTGAACGCCCTGGAAACCGACAACAACGGCAACCGTCTGGTTCTGGAAGTTGCGCAGCATCTGGGCGAAAACACCGTGCGCACTATCGCCATGGACGCCACCGAAGGTTTGGTGCGTGGCCAGCCCGTGTCCGACACGGGCGGCCCGATCATGGTGCCCGTGGGCAATGCCACCCTTGGCCGCATTCTCAACGTCATCGGCGAGCCGGTGGACGAAGGCGCGCCCGTCAACGCCTCCGAGACACGCGCCATCCACCAGCCCGCGCCTGAGTTCAGCGAACAATCCACCGAAAGCGCCGTGCTGGAAACCGGCATCAAGGTCATCGACCTGCTGGCCCCTTACGCCAAGGGCGGCAAGATCGGCCTGTTCGGCGGCGCCGGTGTGGGCAAGACCGTTTTGATCATGGAGCTGATCAACAACATCGCCAAGGTGCACTCGGGCTTTTCCGTGTTCGCCGGCGTGGGGGAGCGGACCCGTGAGGGCAACGACCTTTACCACGAGATGATCGAGTCCAACGTGATCAAGCCCGACAACCTGGAGGAGAGCCAAGTGGCCCTCGTCTACGGGCAGATGAACGAGCCTCCGGGCGCCCGTGCCCGCGTCGCCCTGACCGGCCTGACCCTGGCCGAGCAGTTCCGCGATCAGTCCGGCTCCGACGTTTTGTTCTTCGTGGACAACATCTTCCGCTTCACGCAGGCCGGGTCCGAAGTGTCGGCCCTTCTGGGTCGCATCCCCTCCGCCGTGGGGTACCAGCCGACGCTGGCCACCGACATGGGCGCCATGCAGGAACGGATTACCTCGACCAAGTCGGGCTCCATCACCTCGATCCAGGCCGTCTATGTGCCTGCGGACGATTTGACCGACCCCGCCCCGGCCACGACGTTCGCCCACTTGGACGCCACGACCGTTCTGTCGCGCGCCATCTCGGAGCTTGGCATCTATCCGGCCGTGGACCCGCTGGACAGCACCTCGCGTCTGATGGACCCGCAGATCCTGGGCGATGAGCATTACCAAGTGGCCCGGGACGTGCAGGGGATCCTGCAGCGTTACAAGTCGCTGCAAGACATCATCGCCATTCTCGGCATGGATGAACTCTCCGAAGAGGATAAGCTGACCGTGGCCCGCGCCCGGAAAATTCAGCGCTTCCTCAGCCAGCCTTTCGATGTGGCCAAGGTGTTCACCGGCGCCGATGGCAAGCAGGTCCCGCTGACCGAAACGATCCAGTCGTTCAAAGCCGTGGTCGCGGGCGAATACGATCACCTGCCCGAAGGCGCGTTCTACATGGTCGGCGGCATTGACGAAGTGAAGGCGAAAGCCGAACAAATGGCCGCTGAGGCCGCGTGATGCAGTTCGAACTCGTCTCACCCGAGCGCAGGCTCGCCTCCCTGGAGGCGAAGGCCGTGCGCATCCCCGGCGCAGACGGGGACATGACGGCCATGGCCGACCACGCACCGACGATCACGTCGCTGCGACCCGGCATCCTGACGGTGGAAAAGGACGGCGGCGCAGAGCAATTCGCCGTCACCGGTGGGTTCGCGGAAATCGGCGCTGG
Organism: Pseudomonadota bacterium; assembly: GCA_039817645.1. Classification (GTDB taxonomy): domain Bacteria; phylum Pseudomonadota; class Alphaproteobacteria; order Rhodobacterales; family Rhodobacteraceae; genus Jannaschia. The sequence goes on from JBCBVM010000053.1 coordinate 12,865, forward strand.
CGTCTCTGTCCTGGCAGAGCGGGCGTTGCCCGTCAGTGACGTCACACAGGATATCTTCGACGGCTGGCTCAAAGATGCCCGGGATGCGCAGGACGGCGCAACCGATGGTGTCGACGCAGCGGCCAAGCTGGTATCCGACATGGTCGCCATGGGTGGGGAAATCGGCCTGAGCGCCACCTGACCTCCGCCCCAACACAAACACGTGAACGGCCCCGAAAGTCACATTTCGGGGCTTTCGCTTTTCAGACGTTGTTTTGCCGGATTTTCCGATATGCTTACCCGCACGGCTGTCATCAGAACGGCCATTAGACGGACGAAGGTATGCGTAAGTTCCAGAACCACCTGATTGGGGTCCTACAGGGGTCCAAGATGATGTTCTCTGATTTTGAGGATGGTGGCGCCATGTGGACGGGCAAAGGCCCCCGAGAGGTGCGCAGTTCCGTCACCTTCGCCGAGGTCTTCAAGACGCCTCCCGTCGTGATCGCTCAACTGGCCATGTTCGACATGGACGAAGCCAGCAATCAGCGCGCGGATCTCAGCCATGGATCGGTTTCCGAGACGGGGTTCGAGTTGATTTTCCGCACCTGGGGCGACAGCCGCGTTGCCCGCGTCCGCGCAGATTGGACCGCCATCGGCGAAGTTCGGGCCGACGACGAATGGGACGTATAGACCGTCAGCCCAGTGATCCGAACGACGCCGAACGCCGTCCGCCCAGCGTCGCCACGTGCCCGCAAAATATCATCGTCCTCGGCGGCAGCGGCGTCTTCGGCAGCCGTCTGGTGCGGATGTTGATGGCGGACGGGCACAGCGTCACGGCCATTGGCCGCACCTATGACCGGCTCCTTCCCTTGCAGGGCGACGGGGCGACCATCCAGTCATTTGACCGGGACACGGGCGATTTTGCGGCGCTGTTGACCGACGCCGACATCGTTGTCGATGCGGCCGGGCCGTTCCAGGCCTATGCCGATGACCCTTACAAAGTCGCCAAAGCCGCGATCCGCGCCGGGGCACACTACCTTGACCTTTCCGACGACGCTGCGTTCACGTCCGGCATCGCCCGGTTCAATGACGCCGCCCATGCCGCAGGCGTTGTCATGCTGTCGGGCGCGTCCTCTGTTCCGGCGATCAGTTCCAGCATCGCCTCCGACCTGGCCAGGGATATGCCGGACATCCACCTCATCGAAAGCGCGATCCTCCCCGGCAATCGTGCGCCGCGCGGCGTGTCCGTCATGGCCGCGATTCTGGCCCAAGTGGGCCATCCGTTGCCCGTTTGGACGGCAGGTCGCAGGACCCCGCTGCGCGCATGGGGGCAGGTGCGCCGCCTGCGCGTGCCGGGCCTGCCCGCCCGTTGGGTGAGCCCCATCGGCGCGCCGGATCTTGATCTGTTTCCGCAAGCCTTCAACGCGCGCAGCGTTCGGTTTGGCGCGGGGCTAGAGCTGCCGGTGATGCATTTGGGCCTTTGGGTGCTCGGCGCCCTGCCACGGCTCCGCCTTCTCCGCAGCCTTGTGCCCTGGACCCGTCCCCTTCACCGCATCGCCGCCTGGCTGGAACCTTTTGGTTCGGATCGGGGCGGCATGGTCGTGCGCGTGGTGGGCGTGGACCGGCAGGGGCAGTCGATGGATCGACGCTGGTCGGTCGTGGCCGAAGAAGGCGATGGCCCCAAGATCCCGGCCTTGCCCGCGCGCATCTTGGTGGCCAAACTCTGCCACGGTGACCTTGCCCCTGGCGCCCGGCCCTGCCTGGCCGAATTCACCCGGGCCGAAGCTGAGGCCGCCCTGGCCACACTCCATACCAAACCCGCCGCCACAGATCAGCCCGCGACCGCTGTCTTTGCCGCGGCTTTGGGGGATGGCTTCCACGATCTGCCGCGTCCCGTTCGCGATCTCCACGCCGTTCTGGCCCATCGCCGCTGGTCCGGGACGGCTCGGGTGGATCGGGGCAAGGGGCGCCTGGCGCGGGTCATCTGCGCCTTGGTCGGCTTCCCACCCGCCAGCGACGCCGTCCCCGTCGAAATCACGATGGAGCGGCGCGGCACCACAGAATGTTGGATGCGAGATTTCGGCGGCCGTCGTTTTCGGTCCCATCTAAGCCTCGACGGACCCGCCGGATCGGGGCGCGTGCGGGAAAGATTTGGTGCCCTTTCCTTTGGAATCGCCTTGCAGGTGTCAGACGACACGCTGTCCTACCCGGTGGTGAACGGGCGCGTTCTTGGGCTTCCGATGCCGCGCTGGCTTCTTCCGGTCAGTGAAACATTTGAACGGGCAGACGGCGGCTCGGCCACCTTCGATGTGGGCATCAGCCTGCCCTTTGTCGGTCTCCTGGTCCGATACCGCGGCAGGATCGAAAGCGTCGGTTGACCGACCAGGGGAATTTCCAGGAGCGACGCGTTGGTGCGGCGATGGCTATGAATTTTGCGTGCAACGGCGCACGGAGGACCCGTATTCTTGACATATCCCTGTTGCTTTGCGGTTTGAACACATATGGACCGACGTCTACATTTTAGATGTCCGCCTACGATGCCATCGCGGGGAATGAAGGAACAGACTTTGCGTTTCGCGTACGAAAATCTTGAAAACGTCAGTGCCCCTTCATTTGGCGCAGGTCATGGCAAAGCTCCTGTCCCAAGTGACGACCTTGAGGTGCGTTTCAGGTACCATGGCAATTTGCATGCAGTCGTTGCACCTTCCAAGGCTGCGCGGCCGTATGTGGAGGCAATCGTTGATGTCCTTCGGGCGCTCGAACAGAATTTCGAGAACGTGGAAGACGCGATAAAATGGGTGAACGAAACCGTGTTGCCCGGATATGCTGGCAAGACTGCGCGCGACCTTATTGAACAGGGCAGGGGGCAAAGCGTCCTGAATTACATTGACGCATTCCGACGAGGCGCGCACGCCTGACAACAGCGTCAGGTTTCATGGGCCCGTTTACCGTGGGCTGAGCGTACCCTACCAAAACGATCCCTACTCTGGCGAAGGCGTGCGCCTTCACGGAGGACGCTTTAACCGGAAAGGTCGGGCAGTTCGCGGCGGATTTGGACGGTATTTTAGATGTGTCCGACGCGGGCATCAGAACTTGGTTGGCTCTCTCGAAGGCAGAACTCGGACGCGACGACTGGCGTGATCGAATGGAGAACGGGGACGTTGTGCCGACCCAACAGTTGACGGAATGGGCGGTTCATCAAGGGTATCGGGGTCTGCTGGCACCAAGTTACGCCCCAAACGCATCTGCCAGCGCCACAAACCTCATTCTGTTTGAATGGACAAGTCCCGGTGCGCTCGTCATTCAAGACACGCGTCGGATACTTGGGGCCTGAGGTGCCTGTCTGCCAATCCGGCCTGCCATATGATGCGCCTCAACGAAGGCCTGTCATTCCCCAAGCTTTGCATGCACCTCATCAAGGTCGACGTCGCCCAGGGGCATTTTGTTGCCCGGGTTATCGAAGTCGTAGCGGAACAGCTTGAAATCCCGGTGGTAGATTTCCCAAACGAGGTGCCGCGACAGGTCGTCGAAATACTCCTCGACGGGATGCGCGCGTTTGGGGCCGTGTCCCTCGCTCTCGTTGAAGCGCGGCACTTGGGCCAATGAGACCGGCACAGGGGTTTCGATATGGTCAAGCACGACCTGCATCCCCTCGTTGAACTTCTCCGTGAAGAAGATGTGGTCGTAGCGCCCGCCATTGGCGATGTAGGTGCCCACATGGCCCGCCATGGCGGACCAGTGAATGTCCGGGTCCATGGGCCTGCGCCACCGAATAGTGTCCCGCGCGAACAGCAGGAACCGCCGGAACGACGCGATCTGATCGAACTGAAAATCATCCTCGGGGGAGCCGACCTCCACCCCGTATTTCTGCATCAGCATCGGTACCATATTTCCGCGATAGCGTTTGCCGTTGCGCTGGATGCCCGCGATCTTGTCGAAGAAGGACGACAGGATCCGCGTATAAGGGTTGCGCACGCATGTGAACGCGTAGGATTTATGCGCCTTCGCGTTGGCCTCGATCAGCGGCTGACTTTCTTCTTGCGCCCATTTGTGAAGCCCGTCTTTGCTGTCATGGATGTCCCCGTCGAAGAACACGCCATGGTCGGAATAGAACATGATCTGCCCAATGGATGAGCATGCACATTTCGGCACGACGCGGTATACCACGCTCTCGCTCTCGGTCATCCAGGTTCCCGGAAACCCCATATTAACCTTTCTCCACGCAAATCATGCCTGCGCGCGCGTCACTTATTGCACGGGCGCATCAAAGCGGCATTGTTCGGTTTCTTCAACGGCCCCATGGCGGTATTGCGAGACAAGTGTGGCTGAAAAAGGGTTAAGCTTCGGTTCATGGCCAAGATCGCCTTCATCCTTCTGTGTCACAAAGACCCCGAAGCCATTGTCGGCCAGGCCAACGGCCTGACGGCGACGGGGGACTATGTCGCGATCCATTTCGATGCCTCCGCGTCCAGCCAAGCTTACGCAGCCGTTCAGGATGGGCTGAAAGACAACCCCAACGTCACGTTTGCCCGCCGGCGCATCAAATGCGGCTGGGGGGAATGGTCCCTGGTCCGCGCCACGCTCAGCGCCATTGACGCCGCGGTGGACGCGTTCCCCCGCGCCACCCATTTCTACATGCTGTCCGGCGATTGCAGGCCGATCAAATCCGCGCGCCACGCCCATACCTTCCTGGATGAACGGGACGTGGACTTCATCGAAAGTTTCGATTTCTTCACTTCCGATTGGATCAAGACCGGCATGAAGGAAGATCGGCTGATCTATCGGCATTTCGTCAATGAGCGGAAGAACAAGACCCTGTTCTATGGCCTGCTGGAGGCACAGCGGCGCCTGGGCCTGGAACGGCGCGTGCCTGCGGATATCGACGTGATGATCGGGTCGCAATGGTGGTGCTTGCGCCGGGCGACCATCGACAAAATCCTGGCGTTCACCCAAACCCGCCGCGACGTGATGCGCTTTTTCGCGACCACCTGGATCCCGGACGAGACGTTCTTTCAGACCCTGGTCCGCCATCTCGTCCCCCGGCCCGAGATCGACAGCCGAACGCTGACCTTCCTCATGTTCACCGATTACGGGATGCCCGCGACATTCTACAACGACCACTATGACCTTCTGCTCAGCCAAGACTTTCTCTTTGCGCGCAAGATCTCGGCCGAGGCGTTGGAGCTTAAGGAGAGGCTCTCGACGCTCTGGAACTCTGACCGCACGGCTTTTCCGATTTCAGGCGATGGCCGCCGCCTGTTTGGGTTCCTGACCAAGCGGGGCCGGTCGGGCCGCCGCTTCGCCCAACGCTTCTGGGAGCGGGAGAGCACATTGGGCCGCGACCGGGAACTGATCGTTCTGGTCTGCAAGAAGTACCACGTGGCCAAGCGCCTGGCGCAGTCGTTGCGCGACCATCAGATTTTGCCTGCCGTCGATTACCTCTTTGACGAAGAACAGACGCCCATGCCCTCCCTCGGCGGCATCGCCTCGACATTGCCCAAACGGCACCGCCACCGGCGCGCGTTACTGCGCATGTTGTTCCGACAGATGCAGGCCGACCGCATGGCCATCTGCCTGGACCCGTCGAACTTCGACCTGCTGCAAGACCTCTATGGCGACCGGACCAGCATTCGAACCCTGCTGATCGATTGCGACTACGACACCGCCTATCTCGAAGGTCACGCCAGCCGGATCGGCCTGATCGGCGCGCAAACCCCGCGCACGACCGTGGACCGCTTGATCCCCACCGTGGCCCAAGACTTCGCGTCCGAAACCCTGCGCATCCGAGAGGCAGACCTGCCCGACATCCACCGCATCCGTCAGCATGCCACGCCCGAGGCCAATGCCGCCGTCCTGTCCACCGTCTTCGCCGTGGACCCAGAGACGGCGAATGCCCTGGCTGAAACGCCCTATCTCTTCGACGACTAGGACGCTTGCGCCCCGATGGGTGCCATGCCCTACTCGCTCCAAACCACCGGAGGCCCCATGTCCTACACCTATGACGACCAAAACATCTTCGCGAAAATCCTCCGGGGTGAGATCCCCAATCAGACGGTGGCAGAGACGGCGCATACATTGGCCTTCAACGACATTGCCCCCGTGGCGCCCGTGCATGTGCTCGTGATCCCCAAGGGCAAATACGTCACCTACGACGACTTCCACGCCAACGCCTCCGATGCGGAGCTGGTCGATTTTCACCGCACCGCCGCCCGCATCTGTGCGGACCAGGCGATCACGCCCATGACCGGCGACGGCTTTCGCGCCATCACCAATGCCGGGACCCACGGCGTCCAGGAAGTCCCCCATTTTCACCTCCATTTGATCGGGGGCCGCCCCTTGGGTCGTATGATTGCCAAGGCGGAGTAGTTACGTGTTCCCAACGGCGCTGCACAAAGGCTGCGCCGTTGGGCATGGAAGGCCAGACAATCATGGATAGGATCAGGCGGTGGATATGCTTCGAAAGATGATCCTCTGGCCGTTTTTCATCCTGACTTTTTGCTTTCTGCTGCCCCTGGCGGGGTCCGCGATCTGGTGGTCAGCGCAAGATCGCCCAACGTCCTGGCGCGCCGCAGATTGGGGGCCATCGGGTCACTTGCCCGATCCGTCCTCGGTGCCTCAGGCACAAATCCACATCCTTGCCGCCCGCACCGGGGGCCTGAAAGGCGCGGCGTCCGTCCATTCCTGGGTCGTCTGGAAGGCTGCGGGGGCCGCCCAATGGACCCGGGCCGAGGTCGTGGGCTGGGGCCGCCCCGTGCGCCTCAACGCCTATGCGCCCGATGCCCATTGGTACTCAAACGCGCCCTTCACCATCGGCGTCCTGACCGGGGAAGCGGCGGCCCGCTTGATCCCACAGCTGGTCCAGACCGTGGCGGCCTATCCCAATGGGCGCGGGTCCTATCGGATCTGGCCTGGACCGAACTCCAACACCTTCGTGGCCCATATCCTGCGCACCCATCCTGAAATCGGGGTGACCTTGCCGCCCAATGCGGTGGGCAAGGACTGGCTCGGCGATGGGCTGGTTGCCACGCAAGATGCGGGCGGCGACATCCATGTCAGCGCGGGGGGCTATCTGGGCTTTCCCGCCGGGCCCCGCACCGGGCTGGAGGTCAATCTTCTAGGTCAGACGTTCGGTGTCGACGTCCAGGCGCCTGCCTTGAAACTGCCCGGGATCGGCCGCGTCGGCATGTAGGGTCGGGTCATCTGCCGCAGGAACGGCATCCCCCATTGCGTCTCCTCAGCCAGCCCGCTACCCGTTTGCCCCACGACGCCCCGACGGGGCCGGACAGGTGGCAGAAACCGCGCCGACCCAATCAGGGGGCAGGGTTTGTGCATCGTGTATGACCGGCAATCCGCCGGGTGCGGCCCCTAAACGCCAAAGGCCCACCCCATGCGCTTCCTGCCCCTCCTCCTTTTGCCCTTGCCCGTCCAGGCCCATCCGGGCCACTTGGCCGATTTGGGGGGCCATGACCATTGGGTCCTGGGTGTCGGGCTGGGCGTGATCGCGGGCGCCGCCGTTCTGGGCTGGCTGAAAGGGTCCAAAGACAAGGACGACACTGAGGCGACAGAGGACGAGACCGCCGAGGAACAGCCCACATGACAAAAACCGGTGTGATGATTTGCGGCCATGGCAGCCGGTCCCAGGCGGCGGTCGAGGAATTCGCGGTCCTGGCCGACAAGCTGCCGGGCTATCTGCCGCCCGACTGGATGGTCGATTACGGCTACCTGGAGTTTGCGAACCCCGTCCTGCGCGATGGGCTCGACCGCCTGCGCGACGCCGGGTGCGATCGCATCCTGGCCGTGCCGGGGATGCTCTTCGCCGCCATGCACTCCAAAAACGACATTCCCACCGTCTTGAACAGCTACGCTGCCAAGCATGGCATCGACGTCTCCTATGGCCGCGAATTGGGCGTGGACCCCAAGATGATCGCCGCCGCCGCCCAGCGGATCGAAGACGCGCTGGATGATCGGGTGGCGCGCCATGACACCTGCCTGGTGGTGATCGGACGCGGCGCCTCCGACCCCGACGCCAATGGCAACGTCGCCAAGATCGCCCGGATCTTGCACGAAGGCCTCGGCACGGGCTGGCTCGAAGTCGGCTATTCCGGCGTCACCTTCCCCTTGGTGGAACCGTGCCTGCAACATGCCGCCAAACTGGGCTATAAGCGGATTGTCGTGTTCCCGTATTTCCTGTTCTCGGGCATCCTGATCGACCGCATCTATGGGTTCACCGACCAGGTCGCATCACAGGTCCCCGACATTGAGTTCGTGAAGGCGGGCTACCTCAACGACCACCCCAAAGTGCTGGAAACCTTTGCGGAGCGTGTGTTGGAGCAAGCCTCCGCCACGCCGCCCCCGTCCTGCGCGTCTTGCGCCTACCGGTCCCAAGCCCTCGCCAGCCAGGACGGGGACGCCCCCCGCCTGATCCGCGCCGAAGACCGCCAGCATCCCGCCTTCGGCGCCATCCCACCCCCCACCTGCGTCCTGTGCAAATACCGCACACAGATCGTCGGGTTCGAAGCGGAGGTGGGCGCGGTCCAGGAAAGCCACCACCACCATGTGGAGGGGCAGGGCGCCTCCGCTCCGGGGTCCAACGTGGCCGATTGCA
>JBCBVM010000054.1:0-21204 GCA_039817645.1 Pseudomonadota bacterium
ATACAACCAACTGATCCGCATCGAGGAGATGTTGGGAGAGACGGCCCGTTACGCTGGAACCTCCGTTCTGCGCGGGTCCTAAAATTACCGTGAGCGTTCTGTGACATGACGCAGGTCATGCGGTTGCGATGGGCCAGCGATACGGCCTCCAGCGTCTCTGACATGGTGCCGATCTGGTTGACCTTCACCAGCAGGGAATTGGCGGCGTCTTTCTCGATCCCGTCGGCCAGGCGGGCGGGGTTGGTCACGAACAGATCGTCGCCGACCAGTTGCACCTTGTCACCCAAGGCCGCGGTGAGGGCGACCCAGCCGTCCCAGTCGTCTTCGGACATGCCGTCTTCGATGCTGAGGATGGGGTAGTCGCGGACCAAGTCGGCCAGATAGGCGACGTTTTCGTGTGAAGACAGGGTTTTCCCTTCGCCCACAAGGACATACGCGCCATCCTTGAAGTATTCCGTCGCGGCGCAATCAAGGGCCAGCCAGATGTCTTCGCCGGGCTGGTAGCCTGCTTTCTCGATGGCTTTCAGGATGAAATCCAACGCATCGCGGGTGGAGGAGAGGTTGGGCGCGAACCCGCCCTCATCGCCGATCCCGGTGCTAAGACCGGCGGCGGACAATTCGCCCTTCAGGGTATGGAACACCTCGGAACCCATGCGCACCGCCTCCGCGATGGAGGGGGCGGCGACGGGCATGATCATGAATTCCTGAATGTCGATGGGGTTGTCGGCATGTTCGCCGCCATTGACGATGTTCATCATGGGGACGGGCAGGACCCGTGCCGACGTGCCGCCCACATAGCGGAACAGGGGCAGGGCGCTGGCATCGGCGGCGGCTTTGGCCACGGCCATGGACACGCCCAAAATCGCGTTTGCGCCCAGGCGGGCCTTGTTGGCGGTGCCGTCCAGTTCGATCATGGCGGCGTCGATGCTTTCCTGCTCGGTCGCGTCGAAGCCCACCACGGCGTCCGCAATTTCGCCGTTCACGGCGGCCACGGCCTCCAACACGCCTTTGCCCTTGTAGCGGGACGCGTCGCCGTCACGCTTTTCCACCGCCTCGTAGGCGCCGGTGGACGCCCCCGAGGGGACGGCGGCGCGACCCGTGGTTCCATCCTCCAGCATGACGTCCACTTCGACTGTCGGATTGCCCCGGCTGTCCAAGATTTCGCGGGCATGGATGTCGGTGATGGTGAACATTGGCGGGCCCTCCGGGGCGGCAGTCGAAAGAAAGTCGCGCCCCCATACCCTGTCTGATTACGCTTGGGAAGCCGCCCGCAAACGCGCCTCTCGGATCAGGGTATAGAGGCCGGTGGCGATGACGATGGTGACCCCGATGATGGTGGCAAGGTCGGGCCGTTCGCCAAAGGCGATGGCCCCCACAATCAGGGCAAACAGCATGCGACTATAGCGGAAAGAGGACACGACCGCGATGTCGCCTTGGCGGGTGGCGCCCACGATCGCCAGGTATCCGACCATGCCGATCCCGACGCACAGCGCCAAAATGCCCAGGTCGCTCAGGGGCAGCGGCGCGAAGGCGTGACCCTGGATCAGTTGCAGGGCCAGGCCCGTCGGCACCAGGCCCGCGAAGGCGTGGAACGACAGGCGCGCGCCCGAGATGGCAGCAGGCATGGTGCGGGTTGCCAGATCCCGCGCGGCCAGCCCCAGCATGCCCATGACCGCAAGCAGGGCTGCGGGTTCAAACGCAGCAGTGCCCGGGCGCAAGATGATAAGAACGCCCGAGAAGCCGACCGCGATGGCGAGCCAGCGGCGCCAGCCGACCTGCGCGCCCAGGAACAGCGCGGCGCCCATGGCCACCACCAAGGGTGTGGCCTGGATAATCGCAGAGGCCAGGGCCAAAGGGATCAGGGCCAACGAAGAGACAAAGAACAGCGTGCCGAAAACCTCGAACCCCGTGCGCAGCAGGACCCTGGGGTGGACGTAGTCCGGGGTCCAAACTGGCTGGCCCTTGCCGCGCATGATCACCGCAAACGCGACCGCCCCGCCCAGGCCCAACATCCAGACGATCTGGGCGGAACTGAACCGGGCGGAGAGACCCTTGATCAACGCGTCCTCCACGGCGAAGCAGGCCATGGCGGCCACCATCAGCGCCGCCCCGCGGAGGTTGTCAGTCATGGGTCCTTATCTCCGGCTGAAGGCGGGTCCGACCGGTGTGGCGGCGGGGCTGGAAAATGTCCATGACCCATCGCGCGGGGGCTTAGGCCGTCTGCACCTCCTCCAGGTGGTTGGTGATGTGCATGGTGTGGGCCAGGGCGTAGTCGTCTTTGCCCAAAGCCCCATAGGCGAAATGGGGTTTGAGGTCGCCGTCATAGGCGCGGAACGTGGTCAACGCCCCCATCAGGCGGTCCAGCGCCTGCCGTGTGTCGCCCGCCTCTGCCGCGACGATCTCTCCGGGGATTTCCTCATCTAAGCCGTGGGACATGGCGCCGCGCGCGCGGAACACTTTGAACGCCAGGGACCCCACGGTGTTCTGGAACAGGGGTGACTTGGCTTCGGGAAAGCCATCCATGGAGAATTCGATGCTTTGGGCCAGATGGTTGAAGGTGCGAAACGCGTCCCATTGCCCCTGCATGCGCAGCGACCCCGGGGCCAAGGTGGACAGGTGGTCCAGCATGCGGTCCAGGCCCAGATGGGCATGGTCCCGCGGAGCGCCCAGCCAAAGGGCGGTGCCCCCGGCAAGGCCAAGCACCGCGCCGCTTGCCGCGAATTTCGTGAATGAACGCCGATCCATTGGTCCCCCCTTTTTGGGGACTACGCTGCGCCAATTCGGGCCATTCGGTCAATGTCACTTCGGTTTCGGCGGGTGACGGCCAAAGGACGCTTACATCGTGCGGCGGTCGACGGCCTTTGGTCCGGGGCTGTCGCGGCTTGGATCATAAAGCCACCGCCGACCACTCCGATCCTCCGCCCTGACGCGCGCGCCGGTCAAATCCGCGATGTTTCGTGCCGCAAGGGGTGTCGAAAACCGCAGGCCCGTCCTGCCGTCTTTGGTCCAGACCACTTGGGCCATCAAATCCTGCCGGGCGGTTTCCAGCACGACGTGGTCCCCGGGGGACAGGCGCGCGGCAGTGCGGATTTTGGCCCCACCGGCGGACACGTCCAAGACGCCGGACCGAAACGCCCCGGTCCCGACCCGCAGGATAACATGCATGGCAGATGGGCGACGATGGGCGCGGTGAAACATAACCAACCTCAGCGGCAACAAACACCGCCAAAGGGTAGCCGCCCAAGTGTTAACGATTGGTTGACGGCCCCGCGGTCGGGACGCGCCCTGTCACTTTCTCACCCGACGTTTGACGCCGAACAACTCCAACCGGTGACCGCGAAGGTCATAGCCCAGGCGAGCGGCGATTTTCTCCTGAAGGGCCTCGATCTCTGGGTCGACGAACTCGATCACCTCCCCGGTCTGCACATCGATCAGGTGGTCGTGATGCTCCCGCTCCGCATCCTCATAGCGGGCGCGCCCATCGCCAAACTCCCGCCGCTCCAGAATTCCCGCCTCTTCGAACAGTTTGACCGTGCGGTACACCGTGGCGACCGAGATGCTGTTATCGATGGCAGAGGCGCGGGCGTGGATCGTTTCCACATCGGGGTGGTCGGACGCATCCTCCAACACCTGGGCGATCACTTTGCGCGGACCGGTCAGGCGAAGGCCTTGGGCCTCGCATCGGTCAAGGATCGTCGGGTTGGTCATGGGCCGCGTTTATCCGTCACCGCCGCCAAGGGCAATCGCAGGGGCCGGCGCAAACAGGCCGGGCGCGCGGGTGTTTGGCTTGAACTCCGTCACGTCATAGGTGGCGACGCCTTGGCGATGGAACGGATCGTCGGGCAGCGCCGCCTCGATCGTGCCTCGGTCGGGCGCCGTGGCCAGGATCATGCCGCCGCTGCGTGGCACTTTGGCGCCAGCCACCAGAAAAAGACCCGCGTCGAAATGCGCCTGGACCCAGGCCATATGGTCGTCGATCAGGGGCGCGATCTCGGCCAAGGGCACCGTATAGGTCAGGTCGATCAGGAACAGGGTTTGCCCGTCGGGCAGGGGCACGGCCATGGCGTTGTCTCCGGTCTATGTGCCGCAAAAGGTCTGCATGACCCGTTCGTCGGGTGCGGCGGCGCGGCGATAGGGGGCGTTGGCCTCTGTCTCCTGCCAGGGGTCGGACAGGACCTGGTGTAGCCGCTCGAACCGGGCGTGATCGCCCGCATAGGCCGCGGCAATGGCCTCCTGCACCCGGTGGTTTCGCGGGATGATCGCGGGGTTCGCCCTTGCCATGGCCCCATGGTCCGGCCCCGCCGCCTGCCACCGCGCGACCCAATCATCGAACCGGTCACGATGGGTCACCTGGTCGCGCGCGGCCCGTGGCGCGACGGTCAAGGTGCGGAACATATTGGTGAAATCCGCCTGACCTTCGGCCATGATGTCCAGCAATTCATGGCCCAGGCCCATATCGCGCAGCCCGATCTTGGCGGACAAGACATCCTCCCACGCTTGGGCATAAAGGTCGCGGAACCCTTCCAACACCTCGGTCGCCTGGGCCACCGCCGCCTCCCTCTCGCCCATCAGCGGCAGAAGGGCCGTGGCCAATTGCGCCAAGTTCCAAAGTGCCATGTCCGGCTGTCTGGCCCAAGCATACCGGCCCTGCTGGTCGATGGAGCTGAAGACGGTGTTCGGGTGATACACCTCCATGAAGGCGCAGGGGCCGTAGTCGATGGTCTCCCCCGAGATGGTCATGTTGTCGGTGTTCATCACCCCATGGATGAAGCCGAGCCCCATCCACTGCGCCACCAGCTTGGCCTGGACCGCCATCACATGCCGCAGCAAGCCCATGGGCCCCTCGGCCCCTGGCGCGTGACGGGACAGGGCATGGTCCAGCAGGGCTTGCAACCCGTCCACGTCATCGCGGGCTGCAAAGACCTGGAACGTGCCCACCCGGATATGGCTGGTGGCCACGCGGGTCAGGACGCCACCGGGCAGGGGGCCTTCTTGGCGCAACACGGTCTCTCCGGTGGTGACGGCGGCCAGGGCGCGGGTGGTGGGCACGCCAAGCGCATGCATGGCTTCGCTGACGAGGTATTCGCGAATGACCGGGCCCAGGGCCGCGCGACCGTCCCCCATGCGCGAATAGGGTGTGGGGCCAGAACCTTTGAGTTGCACGTCCACCCGGCCCGCGGGCCCCACATGCTCTCCCAGCAGAAGCGCGCGCCCATCTCCCAGCTGTGGGGACCAGCCGCCGAATTGATGCCCGGCATAAAGCTGCGCCAAAGGATCCGCCCCATCGGGCACCCTGTTGCCCGCAAACACGTCCAAGGCGGCGCGCAGGTCGTCGGGGTTGAGCCCCAATTCGCGCGCCAGCCCATCGTTCAACGCCACCCAGTCCGGCGCCGCCACCGCCATGGGCGCCATGCGCGTGTAGAACCGGCCCGGCAAGCGCCCGTAGGAGTTATCAAAGACGAACATGGGCTGTCATCTGGCCAAAAATACTTCATCCGACAGACGACCTATGTGCTCCGTCAGCAATTGAAAGAACCCGTCCGCGTCCACATCCCCGATGAACAGCGCATTGGCCGGGCGCTGTGTCACCCGCCACCAATCCGCGACGGTCATGCCGCGAGTCAGCGGGCTGTCCACTTCGATTTCCACATTGATCTGGCGCCCCGAGAACAAATCCGGTCGCAGCAGCCACGCAATCACGCAGGGATCATGGAGCGGCGCACCCTCAGAGCCGTACTTCTCCATGTCAAACCGCTCAAAGAACCCGGTCCATCCGGCCACGACTTCGCCAATGGGGCCCGCGGCCCGGAAGGCGTCGTTCCTGGCCCGCGTGGTCAATGCCTTGTGCGTGACATCCAGGGGCAGCACCGTCAGGGGCACGCCCGCGCCGAACACGACCTGGGCCGCTTCGGGATCGACGAAGATGTTGAACTCCGCCGCCGGGGTGATGTTGCCCACTTCGAAATACGCCCCCCCCATCAGCACGATGCGTTTGATCCGGCGGGCGATGTCCGGGGCACGCTGCAACACCGTGCCGATATTGGTCAGCGGCCCAAGGGGGCATAGGGTGACGGTCCCTGACGCCTCCGCGCGCAACGTCTCGATGAGGAAATCAACACCATGCCCATCGGCCAGGGGCATCGTGGGGTCGGGCAGGTCCGCGCCGTCGAGGCCGGTTTTGCCGTGAACATGTTCCGCGGTCACCAGATCCCGCGCCATGGGCCGGTCGCAGCCCCCATAAACGGACATGTCCGGGCGCCCCGCCAATTCGCAGACGATGCGCGCATTCTTTTGGGTCAGGTCCAGCGGCACGTTCCCGGCCACGGTGGTGATGCCCAAAACCTCCAGCTCCGGCGCGGCCAGAGCCAGCAGGATCGCCACGGCATCATCTTGGCCGGGATCGGTGTCGATGATGATCTTTTCAGCCATATCAGCCACTCCTGCGGCGGGCGCCCGCCTGCGGCCCAAGCGGGCTCATCCCGTTTTCTCCGCCGTCTTCGCTGCATCCCAAAGCGCGTCCATCTCTGCCAGATCCGACTGCGCCGGTGTGCGGCCTTGACGGGCCAAGGCATCTTCAATGGCTTCGAACCTTCGGATAAATTTCGCGTTGGCAGATCGCAATGCGGCTTCGGGGTCCACGTCCAAGTGGCGGGCCAAATTGGCCATCACGAACAACAGATCCCCCATCTCCTCGTCCATTGCGTCGGGTCCCAACTGGTCCCGCGCTTCGACCAGTTCGCGCGCTTCTTCCTGCAGCTTGTCCAGAACATGGCCCGTCTCTGGCCAATCGAACCCCACCCGCGCGGCCCGGTTTTGCAGCTTTACGGCGCGCATCAGCGCAGGCAAGCCCTGGGCCACGCCGTCCAGCGTGCGTCCCTGCCGTTCCTTGGCCTTGGCCGTTTCCCAATCGGCCACCTGCTGGTCGGCTGTCTTGTCGGGGTCCCCATCGCCCCAGATATGGGGGTGGCGGTCCACCATCTTCTGGCTGACCCGTTCGGCGATGGATTGGAAATCGAACCGGCCCTGCTCTGCCCCCATCTGCGCGTGGTAGACCACTTGCAGCAGCAGATCGCCCAACTCTCCCTCCAACTCCTCCCACGCGTCGCGCGTGATGGCGTCGGCGACCTCATAGGCCTCCTCGATGGTGAACGGCGCGATAGAGGCGAAATCCTGCGCGATATCCCAAGGGCACCCGCGCTGAGGGTCGCGCAACCGTTCCATGATCGCCAGAAGGCGCGGCACACCGCCGCCGGGCGTGGTGCAAAGACGGTCTTGATCTTCGGCCATGGCTCGGGTCCTCCTACGCCCCAACGTTTGCCCGGATTTGCCCCGAAAGGACAGCCCATGGCCGTCATCAATTCTATCGCCGCACTTGAGCCGCAGATGCGCGACTGGCGCCAATGGCTGCACCGGAACCCGGAGTTGCAGTTCGACCTGCCCAAGACCGCCGCGTTCGTGGCGGACAAGCTGCGCAGTTTCGGCATCGCCGAGATCCATGAGGGCATCGCCCAGACCGGTATCGTCGCCATCGTCGAGGGGCAGGGCGACGGCCCCACCATCGGGTTGCGGGCCGATATGGATGCCCTGCCGATCCAGGAGGAAACCGGCGTGCCCCACGCCTCGGAATCGCCGGGCAAGATGCATGCCTGCGGCCATGACGGGCACACCGCCATGTTGCTGGGGGCCGCTAAATACTTGGCGGAGACGCGGAACTTTTCGGGCCGGGTGGCCCTGATCTTTCAACCGGCCGAGGAAGGGGGCGGCGGGGGTGACGTCATGGTTCGGGAGGGGGTGATGGACCGGTTCGAGATCACCCAAATCTTTGGCATCCACAATGCGCCCAACCTTGACGAAGGGACGCTGCATCTGAACGACGGCCCGTTGTTGGCGGCCGTGGATGAGTTCAATTTCACCCTGATCGGCGCAGGCGGCCACGGCGCAATGCCCCATGAGACGCGGGACCCGGTGGTGGCGGCCCTGGCCCTGGGACAGGGCCTGCAGACCGTGGTAAGCCGCAACCATGAGGCGACACAGGATCTGGTCCTGTCGGTCACGCAAATCCATGCAGGCACCGCGAACAATGTCATCCCCAGCGAGGCGAAACTGTCGGGCACGGTCCGCAGCTTCGCCCCCGAGGTGCGCGACATGGCCGAGGCGCGCATCCGTGCCATCGGGGACGGGATCGCGCTGTCCTATGATGTGCAGGTCGATCTGTTCTACGACCGCGGCTATCCGGCGACGGTGAACGACCCCGCCAAGGCCAAGTTCGCGGCGGATGTGGCGCGGGCGATGCTGGGGCCAGACCGGGTCGATGACCAAACGACGCGCGTCATGGGTGCCGAGGATTTCAGCTATATGCTTGAGGCCCGACCGGGGGCCTATGCCTTTTTGGGTGCTGGCCCCGGGGCGGCGCTGCACCACCCGAAATTCGACTTCAACGACGCCATCGCGCCCGTCGGCGCCAGCTTCTTCGCGCGCTTGGTGGAAACGGCGCAGCCGGTCGCATCTGCGGGTTGACGCAAGGGTGACGCGCCGCTTTCCTCTCCTCACCTGAATTTCAGTTGGGGATTGCTTATGAGACGATTTCTTTTTGCCATGGCCTTGGCCGCTGCGGCGGGACCCGCCGTGGCGCAGCGCTTGGATGTGGCCATTGTTCCACCCTGTGACGAGGCCACATCGCAGGCCGCCTGTACGGGGGCGGCGACCGTCATGGGGTTGGACCCGAACGGCGACGGGTTCCTGGCCGTCCGCACCGGGCCAGGCACAAATTATCGGATGATCGACAAGGTCTATAATGGCGACCGCGTTGGCACCATTTCAAAGCGGGGCCGATGGTGGGGCATTTATTATGGAAACGGTCGCCAGGGCTGGGTCCATGGCAATTGGTTGGGCAATCACATTCCGTAGGCCCAGTCGCCCTAGGCTGGCCCCGTCGTCTTATGGGGCCACCAGGCGGCGCTCCAGCGCGGCGCGGAGGTCGTCCGCACGCCATCCCGCCTGCCGGTAGGAGGCGATGGACCGGGCGTCATCCCGCTTGGCCAGGCGTTTGCCTGCCGCATCGCGGACCAGATCGTGGTGATGGTAGATCGGCGTCGATAGCCCGAGCAGGCGCTGCAACATCACGTGGATGGGTGTGGCCTCGAACAGATCGGCGCCGCGCACCACATGGGTCACCCCCTGCGCCGCATCATCCAGAACGACAGACAGGTGGTAAGACGTGCCAAAGTCCTTACGGGCCAGCACCACGTCCCCAATGCGCTGCGTGAAAGCTTCGGGCGGGGGCACCACCGTCCCGCGGTGCAACGCGCCGACCTCGAGAAACTGCAACGTGCCCGCGTCCTCCGCCCTGCGGCGATTCATGCGGTCATTGGCCCTAAGCGCCCGGGCCATGTTGAGGCGAAGATGGCCGTGGGTCGGGCGCGGGGGGCAGGGCATGGCCCCGGTGTCAGGCCGACAGGTGCCCGGATACACAAGGCCATCCGGACCCAGCATAGGCGCCCCTTCTTGCGGGGCGCCCATGGCGTCCGCGATGTCGCGGCGGGTGCATGTGCAAGAATACAGAAGTCCTTTGTCCCACAACACATCCAACGCCGTTCTATAAACGTCCATCCGGTCTGACTGGCGCACCGGCTCGGTGTCCCAGGTGATGCCAAGCCAGGCCAAATCGTCAAGGATCTGGGCCTCCCACGCCGGCTTGGCCCTTTGGCGGTCGATGTCTTCGATCCGCAGAAGGAACTGACCGCCTGCCGCGCGCGCCATGTCATGGGCGATCCAGGCGGAGTAGGCATGGCCCACATGCAAGGGTCCCGTGGGCGAGGGCGCGAACCGTGTGATCACAAACGGCGCACCACATAGACGGTCGACGTCTGCGCCCCCTCTTTCTTGGGCAAGTGGGGGCCGTGTTGGCTTGCTAAGACGACCGCGTGGCCTCCGACCTGAAGATCGGCCAGCGCCTCGTGGTAGGACATGTCGCGCAGGGTCGCCTCATTGTAGCTGAACGCCAAAAGCGCGCCACGCTCCAGTCCCGTGACAAGCGGTGCCAACAGGCTGGCCGGGGCGGCGCCCAGGCTGACCACACCCGTGGCCGTGACCGCGCCATAGCCTTTCAGGTCGGGAACGTCGCCGACGGTGCCGGGGAAAAGCGAGCGGTAGACGCCCTTCTTCTCGGCCTCGGCCAACATCTCGGGCGAGATATCGGTGCCGTCCACCGCCAGGAACCCGGCCTGGGCCAGTGCGGCGCCGGATACGCCCGTGCCACAGCCGAAGTCCAAAATGGGCGTGTCCTTATCGGGCAGGTGGGCGGACAGGGCCTGGGCCAGGCGGGCGGGCGTGACGTAGCCAAAGGTGACCATGTCGGCATCATACCCGCCGGCCCAATCGGCATAGAGGTCCAACGTCTCCTCGACGGAGCGGGGGGCCCAAAGCCCCTTGGGCACCGTCCCTTCGGTCATTCCGCCGCGTCCCGCATGCGCCCGGCCAGCCAATCCGCCCAATCCGCCTTGGCGCGATCAGTATACAGCTTGTACCGTTCCTTCCGGTTGCGCCGACCGCCGCGCGCGTCCACGGGCGGAAACAGACCGAAATTGACGTTCATGGGTTGGAACGTCTTCGCCTCCGCCCCGCCGGTGATATGCCGGACCAGCGCGCCCATGGCAGAGCTTTCTGGGACGGGGGCCAGCACCTCCCCCCGCATCTCTGCCGCGGCCAAGCGCCCGGCCAACAAACCCATGGCGGCCGACTCCACATATCCTTCCACCCCCGTGATCTGACCGGCGAAGCGGACATGGGGCATGGCGCGCAGGCGCATCTGATCGTCCAACAGCGTCGGTGCGTTGATGAACGTGTTCCGGTGGATCCCGCCAAGCCGCGCAAAGGATGCCTCGTGAAGCCCAGGGATCATTGCGAAAACAGCCTTTTGCGCGCCGTACTTCATCTTGGTCTGGAAGCCCACGATATTATAAAGCGTGCCCAGTTTATTGTCCCGACGCAGTTGGACCACGGCATAGGGCTTGTTGGTTGGATCATGCGGGTTGGTCAGGCCGACCGGTTTCATGGGGCCAAAGCGCAGGGTCTCCCGCCCCCGCTCGGCCATGACCTCAATCGGCAGGCAGCCGTCGAAATAGCCCGCGATCTCGCCCTCCTTGAACGCGGTTTTGTCGGCGGCCAACAGCGCGTCGATAAAGGCCTCATACTGGTCGCGGGTCATGGGGCAATTAAGGTAGGCCGTCCGCTCCTCCTCCGTGTCGCCCTTATCATAGCGGGATTGCCGCCAAGCCACCGTCATGTCCACGGTGTCGGCATAGACGATGGGGGCGATGGCGTCGAAGAACGCCAGACTTTCCTGTCCCGCGGCGTCCGCGATGGCCTGGGCCAGGGCGGAGCCTGTCAGGGGGCCGGTAGCGATGATCCAGCGGCCCGACGGGGGCAGGGTGGCGACCTCTTCGGCCACAACCTCCACCAACGGGTGGGCGCGCAGGCGTTCGGTCACGGCCTCGGCGAATGGGTCCCGGTCAACGGCCAAGGCGCCGCCGGCGGGCAGGCGGTGCTGGTCGGCCATCGCCATGATCAACCCGCCCGCCGCGCGCATTTCCCAATGCAGCAGGCCCACGGCGTTTTGTTCGTGATCGTCGGACCGGAAGGAATTCGAGCAAACCATTTCCGCCAAGGACCCGGTGCGATGGGCAAAGGTGCCGACCTTGGGCCGCATCTCATGGATGACAACGGGAACGCCTGCCTGGGCGGCCTGCCACGCCGCCTCGGACCCGGCCATGCCGCCGCCTACGATATGAAGTTTTTCTGCCATATGTCGGATGTAGCCGCAGCGACCGGTTCGGGGAAGGGGCAAGACGCTTAGAAAAAAGCCGCCTGAAATCAGGCGGCCTGGAAGGGAAAAGACGTCTCGGGAAATGTAAAGCCGTTGATCGCGTGGCGTAATATCCAGATAATCGCGACCGACGGCTCTGACTGTAAAGGCGTTCTGACGCTGACCTGTCTAATGGATGGGTCAGGTTCTAAAAACAAAGTTAATATGATCCCGTACGACCAAGGGGCGCCACTGACAAATTTGCAAAGCCGTCCATGCGCTTTTACACCTTGTTTAGTCCTTTGCCGCACCCTCTGCGTTGCACAGCCAGTCGACGACCGCCCGCAGGGTGCTGTCGGTATGGCGCGTCTCATGGTAGGCCAGCCAAAGCTCGGCAGAGATCTTGTTTTCCTCCAGATCAGCCATCACCAACCCGTCTGAAGGTTGCACTAGAAAGTCCGGCAGAAGGCCGGGCAGGCCCGTTTGGCAGACCATTTGATAGACCAAGGGCATTTCTTCGACCCGGTAGCGGGGCAGCGTGTTCGCCTCCCGATAGATCTTGCGCAGCAGATCGGCGTCTTCATACCGGCTGGACAGCCCGATCCAATGGCCATCCAGCGTGTGATCCGCGCCGTGATACACATGGACCGAGAAATCCCGATACTTTCGGACCTTCAACCGCCCGCCTTCGGGCCGCCCGATGCGGATTTGAATGTCCGACCCGCCCAACCCCTGAGAGAAGACTTTGTCCGTGAGCGTCAGTCGCACATGGGGCAGGTACGCCGTCAGATCGTCCATACGCGGCAATACGAAACAACTGTGGACGGCGGGCGGTGCCGCGATATCCAGGGGGACCTCTAATGTATGATCCTCGGTGTGCAGGTTCCCAATCTCGGTCCGCAAATCCTGCTCGATCCGTTGGGCCAGGTCAGCCAAACGGTCGGCGGTATGGGTCGGGACGAAGGTCTGCCCCCGCTTCTCGAACAAAGGCACGTCCAGTTCTTGGCTGATCCGATCAATTCGGCGCGAAACTGTTGCGACATTCGTATAGAGAAAGCGCGCAGCGGCCGACATCGTGCCATGCCGCTTCATCGCAAGAACGAATTTCAGATCATCCCAGTTATCCAGGCCCATGAGTCCTCCCACCCGGAGCGTCTAGCGACTCAGGGTAAAGGAATTCCTAACGCAAAATCGGGATTGCGTCTTTGCAAAAGTTCAGAAACTAGGCATCTTCTCAGGTGGTTGCCTACTCTTCGTCCACGTCTTGTTCGGAATTGTCCGCAATTCGTGCAACTGAGACGACCTTCTCGGCATCGCGGGTGGTGAACACCTTGACCCCGCCCGAACTGCGGGACCGGAAGCTGATACCGTCCACCGGACATCGGATCGACTGCCCTGTGGACGTGGCGAGCATGATCTGGTCATCCATCTCCACCGGGAAGGACGCCACGATGGGTCCGCCGCGCGCCGCCTTGTCCTGGGCGCCCACGCCCATGCCGCCCCGCCCGCGCACCGGATAGTCATGGCTGGACGAAAGTTTACCCGCGCCCCCTTCGGTGATCGTCAGGATCAGGTCTTCGGCGGCCGACATCTCCACATAGCGGTCGTTCGAAAAATTGGGGTCGGCGGGCGCTTCCTCGTCATCGCCCTCCCCATCATCGGCCAGACCGGCCATGGCGCGGCGCATTTTCAGATAGGCGGCCCGCTCCTCCGACGTGGCATCAAAATGCCGGATCACAGCCATGGAGACGACAGCGTCGTCGTCGCCCAGCTTGATGCCGCGCACCCCGGTAGAGGCGCGGGAGTTGAACACCCGCACGTCCGTTGCAGGGAAGCGGATTGCCCGGCCTGACCGCGTGACCAGCATCACATCATCCTCGTGGGACGCGATGCGCGCGTTGATCAGTTTCCAGCCCTCGCTTTCGCCTTCGAACTTCATGGCGATTTTGCCGTTGCGCATGACATTGGCGAAATCCGATAGGGCATTGCGGCGGACGGTTCCGTGGTCGGTGGCGAAGACCACCTGCAACTCGCCCCAATCCTTCTCCTCCCGATCGACGGGCATAATCGCGGCGATGCCGGTCCCCATCTCGATGGGCAGCAACTGGACCAACGGCTTGCCCTTTGCCGTCCGCCCACCTTGGGGCAGGCGCCAGGTCTTCAGTTTGTAAACCATCCCGTCGGTGGTGAAGAACAGAAGGGGCGTGTGGGTGTTGGCGACGAACAGCGTGGTCACCACGTCCTCTTCCTTGGTCTGCATGCCGGACAGACCCTTACCGCCCCGCTTCTGGGCGCGGAACTCGGCCAGGGGCGTGCGCTTGGCATACCCGCCCGAGGTGATGGTGACGACCATATCCTCCCGCTCGATCAAGTCCTCGTCTTCCATGTCGCCGGACCAGTCCAAGATCTCCGTCCGGCGGGGGACGGCGAACAGGTCGCGCACTTCCCGCAACTCGTCCGAGATGATCGAAAGGATGCGCGCGCGCGACCCGAGAATATCCAGGAATTCCTTGATCTTCCCGGCCAGCTCTTCCAATTCGTCGGTGACTTCCTTCACCCCGATCTGGGTCAGGCGTTGCAGCCGCAACTCCAGGATCGCGCGCGCCTGCGTCTCCGACAGGTTATACGTGCCATCCTCGTTGATCTTATGGGTCGGGTCATCGATCAGTTTGATGTAATCCACCAACTCATGGGCGGGCCAGCGCCGGGTCATCAACGCCTCGCGCGCGGCGGCGGCATCGGCGGATTGGCGAATGGTGGCAACCACTTCGTCCACATTGCTGACCGCCACGGCCAAGCCGCACAGCACATGGGACCGTTCCCGTGCTTTGTTCAATTCAAATGCCGTGCGCCGCGCGATCACGTCTTCGCGGAACAACAGGAAGTTCGTCAGAAAGGCGCGCAGGGTCAATTGCTCGGGCCGCCCGCCGTTCAGGGCCAGCATGTTGCACGCGAAGGACGTCTGCATGGGCGTGAACCGGAACAGTTGGTTCAACACGACCTCGGCCGTGGCATCGCGCTTCAGCTCCACCACAACGCGGACGCCAACCCGGTCGCTTTCATCCTGGACATGGGCGATGCCCTCGATCCGCTTGTCCTTGGCGGCCTCCGCGATCCGCTCGATCATGGTGGCCTTGTTCACTTGATAGGGAATCTCATCCAGAACAATGGCGTAGCGATCTTTCCTAATCTCCTCGACCCGCGTTTTCGCGCGCACGATCACGGAGCCGCGCCCCTCAAGATAGGCTTTCCGAATGCCCGACCGCCCCAGGATCAACCCGCCCGTGGGAAAGTCGGGGCCGGGCACAATCTCCATCAGCGCCTCGTCCGAGGCGTCGGGCTGCTCGATCAGATGCAGGCAAGCGTCGATCACTTCCCCCAGGTTGTGGGGCGGGATGTTCGTGGCCATGCCGACCGCGATGCCGCCCGCGCCGTTGACCAGCATGTTGGGGAAGCGGGCAGGCAGGACCGACGGCTCGGTATCTTTGCCGTCGTAATTGGCGACCATATCGACCGTGTCCTTGTCGATATCCGCCAGCAGGAAGCTGGCCGCTTTGTCCATGCGGACCTCGGTATACCGGAACGCGGCCGCGTTATCCCCGTCCATCGACCCGAAATTGCCCTGACCATCCAGCAGCGGCAGCGACATCGAGAAGGGCTGCGTCATCCGCACCAGCGCCTCGTAGATCGCGCTGTCGCCATGCGGATGGTAATTGCCCATCACGTCACCGACCGGGCGCGCCGATTTGCGATAGGGCTTGTCATGGGTGTTGTTGGTCTCGTGCATCGAATAGAGGATTCGGCGGTGCACAGGTTTTAGGCCATCGCGCAAATCCGGGATTGCGCGCGAGATGATGACCGACATCGCATAGTCGAGGAACGAGGTCCGCATCTCATCGACGATGGCGACAGTCGGGCCGTCATGGGCCATCACCTCGCGACCGGGTCCGTCTTCTTCATTTTCAGGGCTTTGCGGATCGTCGTTCATGCGATGCTTGGCCTTTCTGCTCAGGTCCATATCTTGTTGTAGAACGTTGTAGCACCCCCTTCATATGGGCTCAACAACTTGCACAAGGAATAGGCTGGCAGCCACGGGGCGTGTTTGCCAACAAGCTGTTTTCATTGACTATTAACAACTCATCGGCAGAGTTTTCGTAGAGAAACCAAAAGAAGGAGCACGAAGATGAGCGTTGCCCCACAATCAGAGACCGAGCTGATGCTGAAAGGGTATGGCCTGACCACGGCAGAGATGTTCTATCACATGCCGGACCATCCCCATGTTTTGAATACATTTATTTGGCAGGACTATGATCTTGCCCCGGACCATCCGCGCCTGTTCAAATTCATCGAGTTTTGGGGCGCGGAGATTGAGGGGCCCCTCCACTCCGTCCGGTTCAATCATCGCAAAATGATCGCGCCGGGCGAATGGCGGAACGTCACCGGCGAATTTACAATCCACTAATAGCCGCGCGCGCAGAACGAGTGTTAAGTCAAGCCTTTGATTTCACGCCAAATGTTTCGCGCGCGAAACGCTGGCGACCGCAACGGCCCAGGCCACGGCAAGGCCAAGGGATAGGACCGCGTTCCACCCCGCCATGCTCAGCCCGAATTGCCATGCAATCTGGTCGCACATGACGACGGTCTCCGCGATCTCGGTCGAGAGGAGGTCCGCGCCGGACATCGCCCCAAGGCCGCCCCCACCGCCCGAGCAGGAGGAGGGGCCAGCCCACCAGTCTTGCTCCACCCCCACATGGAATGCGCCAATGCCCGCGGTCGTCAGTGCCGCCAGCCCCGCCAACGCGCCGGTCACGCGCGGGGCGACCCCGGCCAGGGCCAGCACGCCGAGCGCGATGGCCGCCCCATGGGGCCAACGCTGCCAAAGGCACATGGCGCAGGGGGCATAGCCGGCAATCTGAAACAGGAACGCCCCGCCAAGCAGGCCCACATGGCCCAGCATCGCGCCCGCGAACAGTTGCTGTCGGGTCATAGGTATCGAACCGCTGCAAATCCACCGATCAAGAGGGCCACGCCCACGGTGAAAACAAGGCTGAGCCGCTTTTCGATGAAGGCGCGGATCGGCTCTCCGAACACGCGCAGGAGGCCCGCAACCACAAAGAACCGGATCCCCCGCGCGACGAGCGAGGAGAAGATGAACACCGGCAAAGACAGGCCCGTGGCGCCCGACAAGATGGTCATGACCTTGAACGGGAACGGCGTGACGCCCGCGACCAACACCGCCCAGGCGCCAAACTCGTTGTAGCGCGCGGTGAAACCCTCGAAGTTATCGGCCTTGCCCAGGGCGGTCAGAACCGGCTCCCCAATGGACTCAAAGGCGAAATAGCCGATGGCGTATCCCAGCCCGGCACCGGCCACCGACGCCAAGGTGCAGACCAGCGCATAGAGCCACGCCCGACGCGGTGCCGCCAAAACCATGGGGATCAGCATGACATCGGGCGGGATGGGAAAGACCGAGCTTTCGATAAACGACACGAAGGCCAGGGCCCACAAAGCGCGGGGATGGGCCGCCAGGGCCAGGGTCCAATCGTAGAGCCGCCGGATCATGTCTTGCCCGGTCCCATGGAACGGGTGCAGGGTCAACCGCGAAGGACCAAAGGGGGCAAAATGCGGTGGAAAGGGCGGCGCGGCAGCCGCAATATCGAAGACCGACGCGGGCGTCGCGGGGGCGGTCGGACCGGCATCGGTGGTGTTAGCGGGCTGGGCCTGGTGGTTGTTCTGGTCCTTGGCTATTTTTTAGGCATCGACGTGTCGCCCTTTTTGCAAAGCGATGCGGTTCCGCGACAGACCGAAGCCGTTACGGCAGATGCGGAGCGGGAGGCTGCCTTCGTCTCGGTCGTCTTGGCCGACACGGAGGAGATTTGGGCGCAGGTCTTTCGTCAGCAACTGGGCGCGGAGTATCGCCCCGCGAC
The DNA here is from genome assembly GCA_039817645.1 of Pseudomonadota bacterium. GTDB lineage: Bacteria > Pseudomonadota > Alphaproteobacteria > Rhodobacterales > Rhodobacteraceae > Jannaschia. The sequence continues at coordinate 17,731 of JBCBVM010000054.1, forward strand.
GCTGGTCCTGTATTCCGGCGTCACCCAAAGCCCCTGTGGCGGGGCCAGCGGCGCGACGGGGCCGTTCTACTGTCCGGCGGACAAGAAGGCGTATCTGGACACGGCATTCTTTACGACCATGGCCGAGCGTTTGGGCGCAGGTGGGGACTTTGCCGCGGCCTATGTGGTGGCCCATGAAATCGCCCATCATGTGCAGAATGAATTGGGCATTTTGGGGCAGGCCAACCGGTTGCGCGGCCAGGTGAGCCAAGTCGAAAGCAACGACATCTCCGTCCGCCTTGAGTTGCAGGCCGATTGTTTTTCGGGGCTCTGGGCGCGGTATGCGCAGGAGCGGTTCAACAGTCTGGAGCGTGGGGACCTGACCGAAGCTTTGCGCGCCGCCCGGCAGATTGGGGATGACACGCTTCAGCGCAACGCGGGCCGCGTGCCCATGCCCCACACCTTCACCCATGGCACGTCCGAACAGCGCGTCCGCTGGTTCACCATCGGGTATGAACAGGCCGATCTGCGTGCCTGCGATACCTTCGGGACGCGCACCCTGTGACGAACCTGATTGACGCCACCAAAGCGCGGGGGTAGGCGGGGCGCAATGCTGCCCGAGTGGCGGAATTGGTAGACGCAGCGGATTCAAAATCCGCCGCCGCAAGGCTTGCCGGTTCGAGTCCGGCCTCGGGTACCATGAGCAGCAGAATCCTGCCGATGCGGCGCGCCGCCGGCCTTTGATTCGTTGAAATCCCCCCTCACTGTTGTGCAGACGTTAACAGCCACGCCTTGATTGCGTTGCATTTGACGAAACAGTCTATTTTCCCACTGCCATCTTCACGCCGCATTTCACGCGGTCTTCTGGAAACAATCGGCCCTTGACTTCCGGCCGTTTCAGGCGCGCTTCGACCGTTGCGCAGCGGGCAAGGGCACCTTTGGCATTGACAAAGACCTTTTCCCACCGAGGTTTGGCGGTCACGTAAGTGCCATCTTACTGTTTCCAAACGATCAACGAAGAAATGCGGACATGTCGGGAATGTGACCGAAGTTTTAGTTAATTTGGACAGCAATACGACCGAGTGGGCCATTTCCTGCCGCATTTTGCTTCCCGATGGGGGTCGGATCGGGTACGAAGAAGGGCGCCCTGCTGGGGGGCGATGTCTGCTGGCCACGGGGGCGGCCGCACAAGTGAGTGTCCGAAGGGGCGCATAGACCGGTGTGCGGAAGCACGTGGCCGATGTTCGGCCAGGTGCAGGGAAGAATTCCTGCATACTCGTTCTACGGCCAAGCCTTCCTCACTCATTTGTGCGCCGCCCGCCAGTATGATGTCGTCACCCTTTGGGCCTATGTGGGACCAGAGGAGGCGATGGCATGGGGCCGACGCAAACCAACGACACACTTTGCTTCGGTGCTTACCCCCCAGGGTTTGCATCGCGCTCTTCTGTTTTAACGATTGATGACTGCCGAAATGCCGCGCGGCCTGCGCGCCACGGCGCGGCATAAGGAGACGGACCGATGACCAACACCACAACCATCGACTTCAACAACCTCGCAACTGGTACAGTTGTGAATGGGCAGTACACGTCCCAGGGCGTTACGATTTCGAGCCTCACTAAGACCGGGTCGATCGACACCCACAACCCGCCCATGATCTTCAACACCGCGCACCCGACCGGCGGTGACACGGATCTGAAGACCAACAACCTCGGCAAGGTCCTGATCCTGTCGGAGGATCGCGATTCGAACGACCCCGACGACAACGCGAGCGGTGGCATCTTTCGCTTCGATTTTGACGGGACCGCCGATGTCAAAAGCCTGACGGTGTTGGACGTCGAGGAAGGGGCTTGGATCAAGCTTTATGACAAGGACGGTCACCTGCTGAAACAGGTGGATGTGCACACCGCCAATAACGGGCAGAAGAACGTCTGGCTCGACACACCCGGCGTCGCCTACATGGACGTGAAATTGGGCGGCTCTGGCGCGGTGGACAATTTGGCGTTCACACCCGCCCCTGCGCCCGACGGGATCATCACCGGCGACAACAGCAGCGAGAGGATCACAGCGGACGATTTTGTCGATGAAGATGGCGAAGTGGTCGATGGCGGTGATGCCCTGCTGCCCGGTGAAGGGCCCGATGACGACATCATCAAAGCGTTCGGCGGCAATGACACGGTGCATGCTGGCGCGGGCGATGACGAGGTTTTCGGTGGAACCGGAAACGACGTCCTGAGCGGTGACAAAGGCGATGACTTTATCGACGGCGAAGAGGGCAACGACACGATCTTCGGCGGCGACGGCGATGACACGATCCTGGGCGGCGACGGCCATGACCGGATCGAAGGCCGCAACGATGCGGATTCCATCGATGGCGGTGCGGGCGATGACCTGATCGTTGGCTATGACGCCAAGTCGGTCAGCAGCGGGGACACCCGCGTCGAAGAGGATGACAAGTCCGATGACACCCTGGCAGGTGGCGACGGGGACGACACCGTTCTTGGCGGCGGCGGCAATGACGTCCTGTCCGGCGACGCGGGCAATGACCTGCTGAAGGGTGGCGCCGACGACGATGCGCTCAGCGGCGGCGACGGGATGGACACCCTGATCGGTGGCTCGGGCGACGACACCGCCGATGGCGGCGCCAAAATGGACGAGATCTGGATGGGATCCGGCGACGACGTGGCCTCCGGTGGGGACGGCAATGACTGGATGCACGGCCAGGACGGCGCGGACACGCTCCATGGCGATGCGGGCGACGACATGGTCTTCGGCGAGGACGGGGACGACGTGCTCAGCGGCGATGACGGCGATGACACGCTGGACGGCGGCGACGGCGACGACCTGATCGATGGCGGCGCGGGTGCTGACATGAGCTCTGGTGGGGATGATCGCGACACGTTCATCAACGTCACCGCGGGCGATATGATCGACGGGAACGAGGGCGGCCACGACTTCGACACGCTGGACCTGACGGGGGCCAATGCCGCGGTGGATCTGGACCCTGACAATGCCGAGAACGGCACTGTGATCTTCTTGGACGGGGACGGTGTGCCCACGGGCGACACGGCCAAATTCGTCAATATCGAGAACATCATCGGCGCCGTGAGCCGCGCCCCCGATGCGGCGGACGACACCGCCACCACCGACGAGGACGCGGCGGTGGTCATCGACGTGTTGACCAATGACAGCGACCCGGACGGCGACCCCCTGACGGTGACCGACGCGACGTCGCCCGATGGCGATGTGACGATCAACGTGGACGGCACGCTGACTTTCACCCCGGCGCCCGACTTCAACGGCGACACGACGATCACCTACACGGTCGAGGACCCTGACGGGAACAGCGCGACCGCCACGGTGGACGTGACCGTGGCGTCGGTGAACGACGCGCCCGATGCGGTGGACGACAGCGACGTGACCGACGAGGACACGGCCATCACCGTGGATCTGCTGGCCAATGACAGCGACCCGGAAGGCGATAGCCTGACGGTGACC
>JBCBVM010000055.1:0-20996 GCA_039817645.1 Pseudomonadota bacterium
CCGCGCCCGATGGCGTGCCCCTGCTGCGCCAGCTTGAGCATTTCGCCGATGTGATCGCGGGCCAGGCACCGCCGCTGTGCGACGCGGCCTCTGCCCGGGCCAATTTAGACGTGATCTTGCAGATCGAAGCCACGGCCCTGGCGCCCCAATGACGGGTGACGTCTGCCACGCCACGCTTTGTCCTGTTGCAGCATCCCCCGGCACGGAGGGTTAGAATGGAATGTCTTAGCCCGTCCCAGACAGCAGAGTATGAGGCCAACGGCTCCCTGGTGCTTGAACGCCGCCTGACGGCGGAACAGCTTGCGGCGCTGCATCAAGAGGTCGCCCGGTACGAGGCCAAGGCCGCCGGTCTGACCGCCCCCACGGATGAGCTGGACCTGGAGGACAGCCACCACCCCGACGCACCACGCATCCGACGGATCAAGCTGCCGCATACCCATTCGAAGGTCATGGCCGACCTGATGCGTTCGGACACGATATTGGCCCCGGCGCGGGACCTTCTTGGGCCCGACATTCGCCTTCACACCACAAAACTGAACATGAAATCTGCGGGTTTCGGGGCTGCCGTTGAATGGCATCAGGACTTCGCGTTCTACCCGCACACCAATGATGACGTGTTGGCCATCGGCGTGCTGTTGGACGATATGGCGCGCGAGAATGGCCCCTTGATGGTGTTCCCAGGCTCCCACAAAGGGCCGATCCATGATCACCATGATGACGGCGTGTTTGTCGGCGCCATGGACCTGGCCCGAGCCGGATTTGACCCGTCACAGGCTGTTCCGCTGCTGGGACCTGCGGGGTCGATCTCCATCCACCATGGCCGCATTGTCCATGGGTCGGCGCTCAACACCTCGGACCGGCCCCGGCGGCTTTTGTTCTATGAGATGATGGCCGCCGACGCTTGGCCCATCATGGGGGCCATGACCAAATTCACCGACTTGGCGGATTACGACAGCCGGATCTTGTGCGGGACATCCCGCGCGCCCCGGCTTTCACCTGTCCCTGTGCGGATCCCCCTGCCCGCCCCACCCATTGGCAAGACCATCTATGAGATACAGAAAGGGTTGTCGGCACGCGCCTTCGACCAGGTGAAAGGATAACGGAATGGCACAGATCGGATTTATTGGGCTCGGGCTGATGGGCTCTGCGATGGTCCAGCGCCTGTTGGATTGCGGCCATGACCTGGTGGTCCTGGGCAACCGTGACCGCACCGGGGTGGAGGCGGCCTTGGCCCGCGGCGCCCAAGAAGTCCAAAGCGCGCGTGCCCTGGCCGAAGCCGTGGACACCGTGATGCTGTGTATGGGCACGTCCGAGCATGTGGAGGGACGGATGCGCGGCGAAGATGGGGTCATGGCAGGGTTGCGCGACGGGGCGGTCGTGGTGGATTTCGGCACGTCCCTGCCCGCCTCCACCAAAGCCCTTGCCGCAGAAGTGGCAGCCTTGGGTGGCAGCTACCTGGATGCGCCCCTGGGCCGCACGCCCGCCCACGCCCTGGACGGCGCACTCAACATCATGTGCGCGGGCGATCCCACGGGGTTTGAAAAGGTGCGCCCCCTGCTCGACGATCTGGGGGAGAACGTGTTCCACCTAGGGGCCTCCGGCACCGGCCATACAGTCAAGTTGCTGAACAATTTCTTCGGCATGACCGTGGCCAACGCCATGGCAGAAGCCTTCGGCATGGCCGACATGGCCGGGGTCGACCGCAAGGACCTCTATGACGTGATGTCCGCCGGGCCGCTCCATTCCGGGATGATGGATTTTGTCGCCGCCTACGGGTTGGAGGGCGACCCGAACAAGCTGCAATTCTCCATCGCCAACGCCACCAAAGACGTGGGCTATTACCGCCGCATGGCCCAGGATCTGGGCACCGAAAGCCTCGTCTCCGGCGGCCCTTTCGCAGGGCTGAGCGGCGCAGTCGAGGCGGGGCATGGGGACAAAATGGTGTCTCAGATCGTCGATTACTACGCCGACCGCCTTAAGGGCTGACATGGCCGCACCGGCCCCCGTCAGCCACCTGGCCCGCCCAAGAGAGGACGCCCCCGGCAAAGGCATCGCCCTGATGTTGCTTGCCTATTTCTTGTTTTCCTTCACGGACACGTCGGTCAAATGGTTGTCACTTGCAGGGCTGCCCGCACTGCAACTGGCCTTCATGCGGTTCGGTGTGCACTTGGCACTCAGCACGGGACCCATGCTGGGCCGCGATCATTCCGGCTTCACCGCGCCGTGGTCCCAGGCCCTGGCCATGCTGGCCCGTGGCGCGCTCCTCATGATCTCGACGGTTACGAACTTCCTGTCGCTGAAATACCTGGACCTGACGGTAACGGCGGCGATCATGTTCTCCTCCCCGATTATTGTCTGCGCCCTGTCGGTCCCGCTTTTGGGGGAACGTGTGGGCCTTTGGCGGTGGTCGGCTATCCTGCTGGGCTTCTTCGGCGTCCTGGTCGTGGTGCGCCCCTGGTCGGCGGACTTCCACTGGGCCGCGCTCTACTCGCTCACGGCGGCGACATCCCTGGCGCTCTTCTCGATCCTGACGCGGAAACTCGCCGGGGTCGCGGCCCCACGGACCATGCAACTCTATGTGGGATTGGTCGGCACCTTCGCCCTGGCACCTGCGGCATGGTGGCTTTGGCAAAGCCCGACTGGCGCGCTCAACTGGACCCTCCTGTTTGCCATCGGCGCCTTCGCTTGGGCCGGGCACCACTTCTTCAGCGTGGCCCACGGTTTCGCGCCCGCAAGCGTACTGATGCCGTTCAGCTACTCCTTCCTGATTTACCTCAGCCTGGCCAGCTTTCTGGTCTTCGGAACCCTTCCAGATCTGCTGACGATCATGGGCGCCGTAATCATCGCCATCGCGGGCCTCGTGATCTGGTGGCGGGAGAGGTAGATGCTGTCCTTCGCCGTTGCTGTGTTTTTTCTGATCATCACCCCCGGCCCCGGCGTCCTGTCCACAGCCGGCGTCGGGGCGGCGTTCGGGGGCCGCGCGGGTCTGCGCTATGTGCTGGGTCTGTTTCTTGGCACCAACATCGTCGCCGTGGCCGTGATCACAGGCGTGGCCGCCATCATCCTGGCCGATGCCCGTATCCGAACCGTCCTCTTCGTGGTCTCCACGGCCTACCTGGCCTATCTGGCCTTCCGCATCGCCACCGCGGGCGCACAGATCGCGTTTATCGAGGCGCGACGCAAACCGGGCATCCGGGATGGCCTGGCGCTCCAGGCGGTGAACCCCAAAGCCTACGCCGTGAACACCGTCCTGTTCTCCGGCTTCGTGTTGGGTTTCGGTGCGGGGGCGGAGGCGGTTGTCAAGCTCCTCATCGTGAACGCCATCTGGATGCCGATCCATCTGCTCTGGCTCTGGGCAGGGGTCGTGCTGCGCCGCCTGGACTTGGCACCGGGCGTGCAACGGGCCATCAACATCGCCATGGCAGCGTCCATGTTGGCGGTGGTCGGACTCGCGCTTCTGTCGCTGTGAACGGCTTGGCCTGGCTTCAAAGCAGACACCGACGGGGTGCCATGTGCCCGAACGACGGCACGCACTTGGCGCAGGATCCGGGTCGCGGGGCCGCGGACCTGCCGGATATGAGGAAAGGGCCAACAGCGAAATGAGGCCCCCATGAACTTCCAAATCAACGCCCTGCCCAAAGATACCTTTGCCCCGCTCTTCGATCTGTCGGATGCGGACTTGGCCGCGAGAAAAACGCGCCGGATGGTGGTCGACACATCTCCTGGTGTTCCTTGCCGCGTCAGCCTTGCCGATGCGGAACTGGGCGAAACTGTCATCCTTACCAATTACGAACACCTGCCCGCGGACAGCCCGTACCGGTCCCGCCACGCGGTCTACATCCGCGAAAACGCCGTCCAGGCGACCCCGTCCGTCAACGAAGTGCCAAGGATGATCCAGCGCCGCCTGCTCTCCCTCCGGTTCTTCAATGCCGACCACATGATGGTCCATGCCGACGTCGTGGCGGGCGAAGACGCCGCGGCCACCTTGTCCCAGGCGCTGGATCGTCAGGACATCCAATATGGCCACATCCACATCGCCAAGCCTGGCTGCTTTGCCGCTGCGGTTCGCCCCCTGCGGTGACCGGCCTGCGGGGGCATGGCGACCCCCGTGCCCCCTTGCAATCGCCCCACAGACCGGGCTCATGCTGCATGTATGATCCAACCCGCTGACCGGCCCGGCCCCTGATGGACTGGCTCACCCTTCCCCAACAGGCCCAAGCCTGGGTGACGCTTGCCACATTGGTGGTCATGCTGACCCTGTTCATACGCGAAACCTATCCCACCGAAGTGGTGGCCATGGGCGGGGCGGTGTTCCTTCTGGTCATGGGCATTCTGCCCTATGAGGCGGGCGTCGCGGTCCTGGCGAACCCCGCGCCCTGGACCATCGCGGCCATGTTCCTGCTGATGGGCGCGATGGTGCGGACCGGCGCGCTTGACTGGTTCACCCGCTTTGCAGAGGGGCAAGTGGGCACGCGCCCGCGCCTTGCCATCGCTGTCCTTTTGGCCTTCGTGCTGGTGGCATCGGCCTTCGTGGCGAACACGCCAGTGGTCGTCGTGATGATCCCGGTTTTTGTGCAGATCGCACAAAAGCTCGGCGCCGCCCCGTCCAAACTGCTCATTCCGCTCAGCTACGCCTCGATCCTGGGGGGGACGATCACACTGATCGGCACCTCCACCAACCTGCTGGTGGATGGCGTCGCCCGGGCCCGAGGGTTGGAGCCGTTCACCATATTCGAGGTCTCCCCCCTGGCCATTCCCGTGGCCATCCTTGGCATGGCCTATCTCTATTTCGTCGGGCGGCACCTTCTGCCGGAACGGACGTCCATGGCGGCCATGCTCGGCAATCGCAAATCCATGAAATACTTCGCCGAAGCCGTGATCCCCCCAGAATCGAACCTGGTCGGTCGGGAAGCCTTGGACGTCCAGCTTTTCAAACGGGACGGCGTGCGCCTGATCGACGTGGTGCGTGGCGACACATCCCTGCGGCGCAATCTCACTGGCGTCGTCTTACAGGTGGGCGACCGCGTGATCTTGCGCACCGAGATGGCGGAGCTGCTGACACTCCAGCGCAACAAATCCCTCAAACGGCTGGACCAAGTGGGCGCGACCGAGACCTCAACCGTGGAGGTCCTGATCACCCCAGACGCCCGCATGGTCGGTCGCCGCCTGGGCGCCCTGCGCCTGCGCCGCCGATACGGCGTCTATCCGCTGGCCCTTCACCGTCGGGACCGCAACATTTCCGGTCAGTTGGACGAGGTCATCCTCCGTGTCGGGGATACGCTTCTTCTGGAGGGCGCGGCCGAGGACATTCACCGCCTGGCGGGCGACATGAACCTGGTCGAAGTGAACCAACCGTCCGAGCGCGCGTTCCGCCGATCCCACCTTTGGGTGCCTGTGCTGGCCGTCGCGGGGATCGTTGCGCTATCTGCGTTGAATGTGGCCCCGATCTTCGCGCTTGCGATGGTGGGCGCCGTGCTGGTCCTGTTGACCCGGGCGGTCGACGCCGATGAGGCGTTCGGTTTCGTGGACGGGCGCCTATTGGCCATGATCTTCGCCATGCTCGCCGTGGGGGCGGCACTGGAATCTTCCGGCGCGGTGCAGATGATCGTGGACGCCGTGGCCCCTCTGCTGACCGGCCTGCCGGGGCCGCTCTTGATCCTGGCGGTTTTCATCCTGACCTCGACCCTCACGGAAATCGTGTCGAACAACGCCGTTGCCGTTGTCGTCACACCCATTGCCATCGCCCTGGGCCAGGCCCTGGGCGTGGACCCCCGCCCCCTTGTCGTGGCCGTGATGGTCGGCGCCTCCTGTGCCTTTTCGACACCCATTGGCTACCAAACGAACATGTTGGTCTATGGCCCTGGCGGCTATCGGTTTACGGATTTCGCGAAAGTGGGAATCGGTATGAACCTCTTGGTCGCGCTTGTGTCGGCCTTACTGATCCCCGTCATTTGGCCGCTCTGAGCAGGGGCACCAGAGAAGACCGGAGAGAGAGAATGATCCGCGCAGCCCTATTTGCTTTGCCCTTCGTGGCCGCCTGTGTGCCCGTTGGTGATGGCGGGTCCGTCGGCCCAAGCGCCGCCGTGACCGAGCCCGGCCAAGTCCGCATCGTCAGCGCCGTCGCCACACCGGGCCGCCTGACCGTGCGCCTCTCTGATGGCGCCCGCTGCATCGGGGAGCGGCCCGAGGGCGTGCAAACCGGCTGGTCTGGTGTAACAGGCGACTGTGCCTATCAACTGCCCTATACCGTGACGTTCAAGCAGGGCGGCCACCCGCAGCGGTTCACGATCGAGGACCCGACCGGCGTGCCCGGCGCCGCCGAGGGCGCGCCCGGTCCCCGCGCCGAGACATTCATCACCGACGTGAACGGCCAACGCCGCCTCTTCATCTCATCGCTGGGCCCCAATGTCCGGTTCGGAAGCGCGGGCAGCTAAGTCCCGCGTGTCGCGTCCGAGGCTCCCCTTGGAAGCCGCGCCAAGCGACGGTGTCTCGCCCTGTGACGATCTGAACGGCTGTGGTTGGTGCACGAATGGGCACGATACCCCAGTTTGAATGTTATACCGCCAATGTATCCGTCTGCGTCGGCGAAAGCCCGAAAAGACCGCGCATTCAAGGTCTGCAGTGCGGACAAAGGGGACACTCGTTGGCAACCCGTTTGAACAGCGTTGACGACCTCAGTTTGAAACCTCCGCCTCCACACTTTCCCAGTTGCTACTGCGCAGGTCTCTGAGTGGTATTGCGAACAGGATCGTGTATCCGTCGCCCCAATGCCAGTCGAGCAGCGCATCAGAAAATAAATGAAGCGCCAAGGCATTCTCACCGTCAAAAGGAGGGTCGCATGTGAAAAGATACTTGGGCGTACCGTCCTTTGTGTTTCCAGCATCAGCAAGCCAGTTCCGACGACGCTCCTCGCTCACAAAGTGGACTGGACAAAACCACGGTGTGTTAAAGAAACATTCCCTGCGAGGCACCCCGCCCATTTGGTGCGGTGCGAAAGCAAGCTTGGCGCTGAGCCACTTCGTGAACGGGCCCTTTACGGCGTCTGGAAGTATCTCTGGGTTCTCAAGTGCGAGCTTCGCCGTGGTTCTGTGCCACAAACGTGTCCAGTTTGTAGTCTGGGACGTTCCCGGCGCCAGGACGGCTTGTGGTGTGTTGTCCCTTGCCCAGATTGGATAAAACGCATCTGAGATGGGGTGATGCTCTATTTCTGGGCACGCGGCGACACGCAAGGCCTCGGCTGTTTTGGCCAAGTTGTGCGGAACTGGCCTTGGATCAGCGCGCATGAACCCACCTTTGACCTCACGATCAAAAGACTTACGAATTTCCTCAAGCCATGACAGCCGTTCTTCGACTTCTTCACGAAAGTCCCGAAGCGATGCGAGGTCGGTTTGGAGCTGTTGAATGACGCGGGCAAGCTCGGGCCGGTCGTAGTCTGGTACATCTTCCGTGGGAACAAAACGTTCCGCGTCTGCGCACCATTCGACATGGTCCTCCAAGACGCGGCACCTCGTAGCGACATCTTTTGCAGCCTTTTGCCAAGCCATCGAACAGTCCGCGAAAAGGCTCCGAAGCTCACCGAGCGTCGTTGGTGAGTCCTGAGCCAAGTCACAATGTTTTATACGAAATCCGTAGAGTTTCTTGCCCGGGCGGAGGTCAATTTGCACCCCCGAAGGAAGGGTGATGTCCTTCAGGCTAAAGGCCATCTCTTGGCGGTCCGCTTCCGTGAGCTCAGCATCCGGATGCGCTCGCCGAGCCATTCGAAACAGCCATAGCACTCGCGCCAGCGCGGAGCGCCGTAGCATCAACGAATCCCGTGCCGACGATAGGTGAGCGTTTTCCCCTGGGCGCGCCGGATCATCCGCCTTCACCTCGGGCGCCGGCGTTTTGGAACTTGTTCGCCTGCCCATTTGATCGGCCAAAGCTTCCAGAAGTTCCACAGCTTGGCCCCAAGTGAGCGGCACCATGTCTTCGATATCTTGAAAGCACGTGTCAGGTGTTGGACCAACGTTTGTCCGTTCTCGGTGTGTTGTGGGCCAAGCAACAACGCGGATTGCAACCTTTGGGCCGTGCACCGCATTCCGCCGCCACTGTGGAATGGGCATCGACGGTGTCGAGCGAGACGGTCCAAGACTGTTGTGGTGGATCATTCGCAGTGGCGTTCCTGCAAAGGTCCAATCGCCACTGACGAACACGCTGAGGTACCCGTCTCTCGGGCCCAGCCCCCCCCACAGACCTTCGGGTAGCTGTGCGCAATCCAACTGCATCACGAAGCCCATCGGTTTACCGTCGGCTTCGGGCCACGGAACGTCGATGGGAATATATGGCTCTCCGCCAACAAAAGACGTTGACCCTTTGACATCCATTGTCGGGTCAATGATCAATCGCGCCGATTCAGCGACTTGCGGCAACCCGGAAATGCCGTCCCAGTCTTCAGGATCGTCGAGCCATTGGTGATGGGGCTCTTTGTTACGCCGAAAAAGCTTCGTGATGGAAATCATATGCTGTCCCCGATGCTTGCATCGTGGGACATCGCCTTTTTATGTGTTAGCAGTCTGGTCGCATCAAGGCCGTTTCGTGGTTGCGTTATACGGTTCTCAATTTGCGTGAGGCTGCTACTTTCTGCGTCTGCACCAACGTCGCCGATGGGCTCTCTACCGACTTTCGCCACGCGACGGGCAATGGACCCTTTTCCAAACAGACTTTCCCACCAGGCGTTGCGGCTATCGGTGCGGGACATGTTACCGACGGAATCTTCCCTCAATGGGCGGTCGATCACGTCCCTTGAGGTTCAATGGAGCAAGCCGCGCAGAAAGGCCCCTACTCCCCGGCCATCAGCATCCGATCCCGGACTGTTGGCACGCTTGGACCAAGGCCGTGGGGCGGGGTCTTCCCGTCTGCGTCAAGCTGCGCCAGAGCCGCATTCAAACGACGTCGGGCGGCGGGCGATCCGGTGCGGCGCAGCATCTCGGACGCGAACACCGCTTGCAGCCATGGCCGTTGCATCCCATCGATCTTGCGGAGCATGCCGGACAGCCACACCGCATCCTGGTGACGCGCGCGCCACAGCTGGGCAAACCGGAGGGGCGTCAAGCTCCCCGCCTCGGCCCCGGCGACGATCCGGTCCAGGATCCCCATGGCTTCAAGCCGCGTCCGCAAATCTTGCCCCCCATTGCGCGCAGGCAGATGGGTGATGTGGTCGCCCCGGAAAAGGCTGGCATGCATGGCATCCGTCCGCTCCGTCGGGTCGGACACGACGTAGACCCGCTCTGCTGCGTCCAGCATCCCTGGCGCATAGCCGTAACGCGGCCCGAAACTCAGCGACCAGTCAGACCGGAACCGCCGCTCCCACGGGGCGATGGTCCGATCCAGCGTCGCAAAGGGCCGCACCAGAAAGACAGTCGCGCCCGGCGCCGCCACGCTGTAGGCCGCAGCGGCATAGGCCCCCGTATCGGCGCCTGCAAACACAACCCGTTCGAAATCGTCAAAAAACTCATCATCGGTCAGCCCGTCGAAATACGCGAACAGCGCCTTGTCCCGAAACCAGGTTCGACCGTTGGACAAGATCGACAGGGTGGACCAGCCCCGCTTGCGCGCCAAACGACTGCTCCAGGGTTGCGCCCCCGGCCGCGTGCGCACCGCGCCCAGAATATCGAACTCCACCAACAAGGTCTTCCCAGCCGGTCGGTACAGGGCGTGGTGCGCCTCTCCGATTTGGCGGAAATAGCCCCCGTCCCCCGCCAAGTTGGACAGGTGGTCCATGAACGGGATCGGCGTCTGCGGGTCTGGCGCATCTTGCATGGCAAAGCAGGTCCTAGGCTTGGGCACAGCCGACAGATTAAGGCATTTTTTGCGATGTTTCCGGCATAAAATCGCCCCATACGCTTGATATTTTGCCACCATTGTCCCCGTATTCGCAACGACGCGCCAGATATCACCGTGTCGTTGACCAATCGCCAAGGTTCCGGCCGGAGTTTCTATGCCACCCACCGTGTCCCGTCCCGCCCCGGACATTGCCGTTGTGACCTGCATGCGCAACGAAGGGCCCTATGTGGTGGAATGGGTGGCCCATTTACGGGCCCTCGGCGTGTCGCGGATCCTGGCCTTCACCAATGATTGCGAAGACGGGACGGAGGCGCTGTTGGACGCGTTGGCACCCGAAGGTGTCATCCATGTCCCGTTGGGCAATATCCGCGACGCGCGGGGGCAGCGCCCGCAATGGGCGGCCCTGGGCCAAGCGTGGGAGCATCCGGCCCTGGGCGATGCGAATTGGCTGCTCCACATGGATTGCGACGAATGGCTTGCGGTCGGCGCGCTCGGATCTCTGGGCGCTTTGATCGATGCGTGTGATTATCCAGACGCCATTGCCTTGCCGTGGCGCCTGTTTGGGTGCGATGGCCAGTTCACCGCGCAGCCTAACCTCACGCCAGAGCGATTTCTGCGGGCCGCCCCCGAACGGATGGCCTTCCCCGCCCTGGGCAACTTCTTCAAAACGCTGTTTCGTCGCGATGGTCCCTTCACGGGGTTCGGCGTCCACCGCCCCCGCCAATCCGAAGTGCCGATCTTTGTCGACGACACCGGCCGCCCAGATGAAGGGCTGGCCACCAATCCGAACCGGATCATCCTCTGGCGCGGGCGAAACCAGGGGGCGGATGCTTTGGTTCAACTGAACCACTACTCCGTCCGATCCGTGCACGAGTTCCTGGTGAAAACCGAACGTGGCCTGCCCAACAAATCCCAGAAAAGCATCGACCTCAGCTACTGGATAGAGCGGAACTTCAACGATCGAACATGCATGAAGATTGGCGCACAAATGCCTGCGATCAAAAAAGAATATAGTCGGCTTATGTCGATGGACCACGTCGCCACCGCAGATAAGGCCAGCCGGACCTGGCATCGAGATCAACTGGCACAGATCCTGTCGACGCCGAAGGGCGCCAAACTCTGCGGGCACCTTGTCCTGGCCGCCCGCAGCGTGCCGCCGCCGACAGATATCGGGCGCGTGCTGTTGGCGCAATACCAGGCAGCCCAGAAGGGTGCCAACGCATGAGTGTGGCACGATGATCGAAGCCCGCAACCTGTTTGGCACAACGCTGGAGCATGTCACCGTCCTGGACCTTTTGGCCGGGCCAGCGGGGTCCGATGGCCACCGGGACGTTCGGATGTTCCTGGCCAAAGGTCTTGACCCCAAGCAGCTTGAGAGCCGCCCCGACCTGGCGGTGCAAACCGTCACATCGGTCGCGGGCGGCTTGATGGTCCGCGCCACGTGGGACGCCACGGATGACACGCTCCCAGTGCCGGTCAAAGGCAGTGCCGCGCGTCTTCGCCCCGCCATGCCAGAGCCTGCGCTGCTGGCTGGGCGGCGGGTCCTTCTGGCGCAGCGCAACGGCCAGAGCGTGGCGCAGGTGGCCGATTGGCTGCGCTTCCATACCCGCCTTCATGGCGCAGAAGGGGCATTGATCCTGGACCGCGCCCGCCCAGAGGAGCCGCCATTGGCCGAACAACTTCTGGAGGCGTTGGACGGCCTGCCCCGGGGCATGGACCGCGTCCTGGTCGTCTCCTCCCCGTTGCCTCTGGGCCAAGGCCCGTCGGAACGCCATGTCTTCCAAGCGCCGGACGCGCCCGGCAAGGACCGGATGGACCGGCCCGACGACGACCCCTGGACCGGAGAGTTCAAGCAGCTGATCCTGCTCGAGGCCCTGCGCTGGCGTTTCCTGACCCATGCGCGCAGCGTTGCGTTTGTGGATATATCGGACATCCTGGCCCCCGCCCCGCGGGGCCGGACGGCGTTCACGTTGGCAGAACAGGCCAAGGACGGTGTCATCCAGTTGATCGGTCGCCGCATCTACCCGTGGCGCGTCCGCAAGGGACAGGAACCACGGTTTGGCGACCACATCTGCGACCAGTTCGACAATCCCGGCGGCAACCGTCGCTGGGCCATACGACCGGACCGCATCCCCGACGACCAACCCCTGCGCCTTGTCCGCGTGGGCGGTATCCAGGCCGACCCCCTTCAATCGGCCTTTTTCTATCGCGCCATGGCCTTGCGCGTGACCGAGGCTGGGGGCATGCCCCTGGCCCCAAAGACCAGCCTCGTCCTCGACAAAGACCTTCTGGACTTGGCCAAGGACACGTTCGGGCAGGACCCCATCTTGCCCCCGGTGTCCGAGGCAGAGGTGCCCCGCCTGCCCGCATCGGTTCCCGGTCGCACCGGGATCATCACCTGTATGAAGAACGAGGGGCCCTTCATCCTAGAGTGGATCGCCTATCACCGCGCCATCGGCGTGGATGACTTTCTCGTCTACACCAATGATTGCACCGACGGGACCGACCGCCTTCTGGACCTGCTGCAGGGCCATGGCATCCTGCAGCACCGTGACAATCCGTTCCGCCAGATGCAGGGCATGCGTCCGCAACACGCAGCACTCGCCGCGGCCGAGGCTGAACCTCTGATGGCACGCCTCGGCTGGGCCATCTGTATGGATGTGGACGAGTTTCTGAATATCCATGTGGGCGGCGGCCACTTGGCGGACCTCTACGCCCATGTCGGCGATGCCAACATGATCTCCTGCACGTGGCGGCTGTTTGGCAATTCTGACCTGCACGAGTTTGAAGACATGCCCACCCCGGCGCGCTTCACCCGCTGCGCGCCGCAACTGATCCGCAAACCGCACCAGGCCTGGGGCTTCAAGACGCTGTTTCGCAATCTGGGTATCTACAAGAAGATGGGCGTCCACCGGCCCAAGGGCCTGAAACCAGATCTGTGGGAGCAGATTTCTTGGGTCAATGGCTCGGGCAAGCCCATGCCAAAGGAAATGCTGCGCAATGGCTGGCGCTCCACCATGGACACCTATGGCTACGATCTGGTGACGCTGAACCACTACGCCGTGCGGGACGCCGAAAGCTTTCTGGTCAAGCGCGACCGCGGCCGTGTGAACCACGTGGAACGGGACCAGGGCCTGGGCTACTGGTTCCGCATGAACAACAACGCGGTGGAAGATCGGTCGATCCAACGGATGCTGCCGGCGCTAGAGGCGGAGATATCGGCCCTGAAGGCCCTGCCCGGCGTGGCCGAACAGCATAACGCCTGCGTTGCCGCCCACCGCGCCCGCATCAAGGCCCTGCGCGACGGCGCGGCGTTCGAAACCTTCTATCAAGAAATCACCGGCCCCCGCCTTGAACGGCTCAGCCGGATGCATCAGCATTTTGGCGCCAATGTCTTCCTGGCCGGACCGGACAGCGTGCCGGACCATGTCGCCGCCCAAGACGTCGCGCCGGACTTTTTCTTCACGGTCGACGACGTGGACAAGACCGCCCATTAGCGCCCGGCCATTCCCATCCTTCCAATTCTTAGGCGTGCACCCGCCATTTCGCCCAAAATCTATGCATGTCGTCCGGTCATCGGGTGCGCTTTGGGGCCGCCTCTTGTTGACCCGTGCGCGATCGCGCGAGCCTACCCGAGCAGGTTGTCTAGGGTTCCGCCTCGTCCTCCTCCCTGAGGGTCTGGTCCAAGAGACAACGCCGGGTCGGCAAATTCCGCCCGGTACACGGCGGGGCAAAATCCCGGGAGAGCACTGCAACTAAGGTCCGGTCGTTTCTCCTGTTCCGCCACGCCAGCCTTATTTTTCACGACCCTGGCGGGACGTCGCAAGGGGGTCTCCTATGCAAATCCTACGTCAAGTCACAGCAGGCGCTGCGGCCTTGCTGATCGGCACCGCAAGCGGCGCGCTGGCCCAAGAAAAGACGGAATTCCGGGTGGCTTGGTCCATCTATGTGGGGTGGATGCCCTGGGGCCATCTTGAGGATAGCGGCATCATGGACAAATGGGCGGACAAATACGGCATCGATGTCGAGATCGTGCAGATCAACGACTACGTGGAATCCATCAACCAATATACCGCAGGCGCCTTCGACGGCGTGTCCGCCACCAACATGGACACGCTGTCCATTCCGTCGGGCGGCGGCGTGGACACCACGGCGCTGATCGTGGGCGACTTTTCCAACGGCAATGACGCGGTCATCGTAAAGGGCGATGGTGATTTGACCAGCCTCGCCGACAAGCCCGTCAACCTGGTGGAGCTGTCGGTGTCCCACTACCTGCTGGCGCGCGCGCTGGACAGCGTCGACCTAAGAGAGGCGGATCTGGCCTCCGTCATCAACACGTCAGACGCCGATATGATCGCGGCCTTTGCTACTGACGACGTGCAAGCGGTCGTGACATGGAACCCCCTCGTCTCCACCATCCTAGAGGATCCACAAGCCTCCAAACTTTTTGACAGTTCGGACATCCCCGGGGAAATCATCGACCTGATGGTTGTCAACACGGAAACGCTGGCCGCCAACCCCGACTTCGGCAAGGCCCTGGCGGGCGCCTGGTACGAAGTCATGGGCCTGATGGCGGCCGGGGACGAAGCCGTGCTGACCGCCATGGCCGAAGCCTCCGGCACGGATCTGGCGGGCTATCAGGCGCAGCTTGCGTCCACCGAAATGTTCTATGACCCCGCCGAGGCGGTGGCCTTCACCTCCAGCGCAGAACTGCCGCAAACCATGGTCAGCGTGGCCGAATTCCTGTTCGACAAGGGCATCCTAGGCGAAGGGGCGCCCTCTGCTGACTTCGTGGGCATCGCCTATCCTGACGGGTCCACAACCGGAGATGCGGACAATGTCACGTTCCGGTTCGACACAACCTACATGCAGATGGCCGCGGACGGGGCCCTCTGACCGCCATTGTCGGTGCAGGGGCTATCACGGCCATGACGGTACGACTGAAACTCTGGCTGCTTGTGGTCACGGCGTTGACGATCTCGGGCCCTGTCCACGCCCAGAGTTGGCAGCCGATCGACTTTGGCGTGCCCTTCCCCCCCCACGGGACGCATATTTGCGCCCAAGGTGGGGGAGAGCGGATCTGCCTCGCGCTGTATTGCGATGCGCCTGGTGATGGGCTGCGCGTCGGGTTCATCAACACGCTCCTGCGAAGCAAAACACCGGGTATGGAGATGGATTTCTTTGTCGATAACCCGCTGTCATCGTCTGAAACCTTCAATCCAATGGCCGTGTTGGACCGGCTCCCAACGTATCCGTATTTTGTTGCGACGGGAACGCTTGACGCCGTCCGCGCGCCCCAGGTGTTGCAAGAGATGCGCGCGGGGAACCGGGTGTTCCTGGACGTCTACGGGGATGAGAGCATCGGCCTGCCATTGCGGGGGTCTGGCCGAGAAATTGCGCGGGCACTCAGGTTGTGCGGCCCGGTCCGTGCGGCAGCGGCGACATCGGCGGAGGTGGCATCCCCGACCGCAGCAACTGTCCCGCCCCCGTCCGAGCCGACAGCCGCCTTGCCCGCGCAACCCGTGATCCCGGCAGTAGATGTTGGATCAGCCATGTGGGAACCTGTCCCCCCTGACCCCGCAGAAGACGTGTTCGGAACCCAACTCTGCTTTCCCGCATCGGCTGACGCACCGGCCTCGCGCTGCTTGCAACTGGCCTGCTTTGTGCAAGGGACGGCACCAACGGTGTTCTACACGGAAAGCACCCTTCCCACTGGCCCGGAAAACCTTGGCGCGGCCTATCCCGTCACCTTGACCGGAGCCGAGGGCGAACAGATCGAGCTGGACCTTTCGGTCGCTGAAAGCCGGACACTGATCGCCGTACCGACCCTGCGCAACGGCGTCGATCTGGCACGCCTTTCGAACGTCTTGGCGGGTGACGGCCCACTCCGCATCGAGGCCGCGGGCGGCGCCATTTCCGTCCAGAGCGCCGGTTGGGCTGCCGAGGCCGCGCGACTCGGCCAGCTTTGCACCCTGCCCGCCGAAACCGATCTTGCACAGCCACCAACGGACGCGGCACCGGCGCCAACCGCACCCTCGCCGACTGCGCGCAGCGGGACCGAGGCCATTACCTTCGCCGAGGATGAGCGTGGACAGGTCAGTGCGGAGGCAGAGGCCGCCATGGAGGCCGTCCACGGGGCCGAAATTGCCGAATACGTCGCGACCGTCGGCCGCCCGCTCTCCGGGTGGGGTGCCAGATACTTTGATTTGGGCGGCGGGCGCGCCCTCCTCTTCTCCCAACTATGCGGTGGCGGGGGATGGTTTTCAGCCGATGGCTGTCTGGTCTATGCCAATGTGAACCCGGGGAATGGCTGGCAACAGATCTTTTCCGATGACACGCTGGCTTACGGCGGCACGCTTTCAGTCTCGTTTGACGCGAGGCGCGACGGCTTCCCTGATATCTTGGTCGGGGGCGGCAAGACCTGGACCTGGACGAACGGGCAATATCGATGACCGATCCTTGCGCCTGATCAACCGCACCCCAGGGATCGCCCTCCGCGCAGCACTTGTGGCGTTGCCATTCGCTCTGGTGTTCATCGCATACTCTTTGGGCTCCCAGGCGCGACTGGCGGAAAACCCCGCGGACAAGCTGATGCCGTCGCCCACCAAAATCGCCGAAACCGCCCACCGCTTGATGACCGAACCGGACCGCCGGTCCGAAAAGATCCTGTTCTGGTACGACACATGGGCCAGCCTGATCCGCCTGTTCCTGGGCGTCGGCATCTCTGCGACCTTGGCCCTCATTTTTGGTCTGCTGATCGGCCTGCTGCCCCATATCCGCGCCACGTTGGCGGGGTTCGTCGCCGTCATCTCCATGATCCCGCCCCTGGCCGTCTTGCCCATCCTCTTCATCGTGTTTGGCTTGGGGGAATTGTCGAAAGTCGTTCTGATCATCATCGGCATTCTGCCCTTCCTGATCCGCGACCTGTCTTCGCGCGTCCTGGAACTCCCGCGAGAGATGATCGTGAAAGCCGAAACACTTGGTGCCTCCTCCTGGGTGATCGCGTCGCGGGTGGCTTTGCCCCAAATGATGCCGCGTCTGATCCAAGCGGTGCGCCTGTCGCTGGGACCGGCTTGGCTGTTCCTGATCGCGGCCGAGGCGATCGCGTCAGAACAGGGGCTGGGCTACCGCATCTTCCTGGTACGCCGGTTCCTCGCCATGGATGTGATCCTGACATATGTCCTGTGGATCACGGCACTCGCCTTTCTGATGGACCTCTTCCTTCGCTGGTCGGCGCGGCGCTTCTTTCCCTGGTCAGGGACCAGCCTATGAGCTTCGTCACCGCCACAAACATCTTCCAATCCTATGGCCGCCGACCCATCCTAGAGCGGGTGAACGTCACTGCCGAGGAAGGGGAGTTCCTGTCCATCGTCGGAGCCTCCGGCTGCGGCAAATCCACGTTCCTGCGGCTTCTTCTGGCCCAGGAACAGCCCACGCAGGGCGAGATCCGCGTGGCGGGCAAGCCCCCTGCGACCGAACCCGGCCTGGACCGGGGCGTCGTGTTCCAGCGCTACTCTGTCTTTCCGCACATGACCGTCCGACAGAACATCGTCGCCGGAGAGAGCTTTCGCAGCACATGGGGCCAATTCTTCGGCGCCGCCCGCAAAGCCGCCCTGACCCGTGCGGACGAAACCTTGGCCCGCATCGGGCTGGACCATGTGGCCGACCAATACCCCGCAACCCTGTCCGGCGGTATGCAACAGCGCCTGGCCATCGGCCAGGCCCTGGCCGCCAAGCCCCGCATCTTACTGCTGGACGAACCGTTCGGCGCTTTGGACCCGGGCACGCGCCTGTCCATGCACAGCTTCCTGCAAGATCTGCGGGCCGAGACGGGGATGACCGTGTTCATGGTCACCCACGACCTGGAAGAAGGCTTCAAGCTGGGCGACCGCGTTCTGGTCTTCGACAAGCCCCGCTGGGACCCGACGGACCCCAATGCCTATGGGGCGACGATCACCTATGACTTTGACGCCCGCGATGGCGGCATTCCGTACCAACGTATCGAGGAGGATACCCATGTTCTGCGCCCCGCCTGACCGCACCCGGTCCCACCATCCAGCCGACCGGTCCGCGCCGTTCAGCCGTCAGCACCACCCTGACCTGACCAAGCTCCAGGGCTGGCGTTCCATGAAGGCAGAGGCCGACATCCCCGAGAACCGCTGGGACGAGGAACGCCGCTGGGCCCTGCGGATGGGGCTGACCGGTGCCGACAGCATCGAAGACAAATCCATCCCCACCTTCGCCCGCGGGGAACTGCCCCATTACGCGGGGATCAATACCTTCCTGAAGGCGCCGTATGCCGAAGACGTGGCGGAGGTGAAGGATTACGACGCCACTGTCCTGGGCATCCCCTTCGACGGCGGCACGACCTATCGCCCCGGCACCCGCTTCGGCCCCCAAGGCGTGCGCAAGATCAGCGCCCTTTACACGCCTTACAACTACGAGATGGGCATCGACCTGCGCGAACAGATGACATTGTGCGACGCAGGCGATGTCTTCACCATCCCTGCCAATCTGGAAAAGTCCTTCGACCAGATCAGCCGCGCGGTCAGCCATGTCTTCTCCTCCGGCAGCTTGCCGGTCATGATCGGCGGCGACCACTCCATCGGTTTCCCCTGCGTGCGGGGAATTGCCGAATGTACCTCCAAGAAGATCGGGATCGTCCATTTCGACCGCCATGCTGACATTCAGGAAAAGGACCTGGATGAGCGTATGCACACAACACCTTGGTTCCACACAACGAACTTGCCCAACGTGCCCGCCAAGAACCTAGTTCAAGTCGGCATCGGGGGCTGGCAAGTCCCGCGGGAGGCCGTGAAGGTCGCGCGCGAGCGGGAGACCAACATCATCACCATGTCCGACATGGAACGCATGGGCGTGGACCGCACCGCGGAAATGGCGTTGGAGATGGCGTGGGACGGCGTGGACATGGTCTATATGTCCTTCGACATCGACAGCATCGATTGCGGGTTTGTCCCGGGCACCGGCTGGCCCGAGCCTGGTGGCTTCCTTCCGAGAGAAGCGTTGGCCCTCGCCTCCAAGGTCGCGGCACAAGGGATTTGCGGCATGGAACTGGTCGAGGTGTCCCCGCCCTACGATACGTCAGACATCACGGCATTGATGGGAACGCGTGTCATTGTGGACGTTTTGGGCGCTCTGGTGGCGTCCGGAAACCTTGGAAAACACAAGCAATTTATCGACAGGCCAGTCTCGTTTCCCCGCGGGGAATTCGAAGGAAAGCGGTGGTCCAATGCCACATGACATCATCAACGGACATATCGGCCACAACCACGATCCCGACCACCTGCACAGCCACCTGAAGCCCGAGGATGAGGCCGCGGACCTGCAAGTGCTGGCCACTCAATTCATCGACGGGTTTGCCGCAGCTAAGGATAAGATGTCATATCTCCGCCTCGCCGGTGTCCCGTTAGAGCGGCCGTCGCCCGGTGGCGGGCCCACCATGAAGCTGGTGGATGTGCACCTGAAGACGGAATGGCAGGTCGGCACCGCGTCGCCATCCTTCGGGTCGCGAGAGTTGAGCTATCTGCCCTACCCCGGCGACATGGTGACAGAGCGGACAAATCTTGGGTTCGTCTATGTCTCGCTGGAGGCCAAGGACGTCCTCGACCTGCGCAGTTTCCTGCGGGACCGCCATTCGGACAGCGACGCAAGCGCATAACGGTCCTGTTGGCCGCCCCGGGTCGCGAGTCGGGGGCGGCTTCATCCCCTGCGAAGGTGCGGCTGCGTTCACGCGATGGTGAATTCCGCGCCATTTGCCTAAGGCAATTGCCCAGCCAATAGCCAAGCAGCCCCGGAATCCGGCGTTTGGTGCGACGTGTGCGCAGGTTTCTGACGCGTGCGTTGACTTATGCTGCGCATGCACAATGCTGGGTGGGCGATCAGGGCAACGGGGCCATGACGCATCACGCTATTTAATGGGCAGCGGCGCTCGATTGTTGAGGGGTTTCAACCCCTTCCACAGGGGGTGTCACGTCTTGCCAGTCAGTCTTCCATCCGACGCCGCTCCTGCGGGCAAACACGCTCATGGTGGCGTGATCGTCGTTGGGGGCGGCCCCGTCGGGATGTTTGCGGCCCAGACCCTGGCCCGGGCGGGTGCCGCCGTCACGCTACTATCCGATGAAACCGTGGCGCCTTATAATCGCGTACAACTCACTCCCCTTCTGGCGGGCGAAGCGCAGTTTCGGGATATTGTCCTACCCCAGCCGACAGGTGCCGATGGGACAGTTGATCTGTCGCTGGGCCAACGGGTGGTGCGGATCGACCGGGACAGCCGCCATGTGATCACAGCCGATGGCGGCGCTTGGCCCTTCGACACGTTGATCCTGGCCACCGGATCACGCGCATTCGTGCCTGCGATCCCTGGACGTGACCGCGACGGGGTCTATCGCTTTCGGACGGCTGATGATGCCTCCGCCCTGCTGGCGCGGTCCTTTTCGGCGCGGCGGGTCGCGGTGATCGGGGGTGGCCTTTTGGGGCTGGAGGCGGCACGTGGCATGGCCCTGCGTGGCTGTGCGGTGACCGTCATCGAACACGAGGCGCGCCTCATGCCGCGACAGCTTGACGACGTGGGCGGGGCCCGTCTGTCCACGCGGATCTCAGAGATGGACGTGGCGGTCAAAACCGGCGTCGCGGTCAGGGAAATCAAGGGCGACCCGCGTGTGACGGGATTGGCGCTCTCGGACGGCTCCACCCTGCCCTGCGACACCGTGGTGATCTGTACCGGCATCCGGGCGAATACCGATCTGGCGCAGCAGGCGGGGCTGGCTTTTGGACGCGGGATCATGGTCGACGAGCAAATGCGGACCAGTGACCCGCAGATCTTTGCCGTTGGGGAATGCGCAGAATGCGACGGTCAGGTCTACGGCCTGGTGGGCCCCGGCTTGTTGCAGGCAGAGATCGCGACCGAAACATGCCTGGGCAACGCCGCCACGTTCGAAGCCCCGCCGCCCGTGACCAAACTGAAAGTCATCGGGGCTGAAGTCTTCTCGGCTGGGCCCATCGAACAGTTGGAGGCACGGTCGATGAAGATGCGGCGGTAATCGTGCCGATCCTCCCAGATGTGGCTGCGCACGCTCGCCCGTGCCTCCAACTGTTCGATGGGCCCAGCCGAGAAGACTTCAGCCCCGATGACTTTCAGTTTGGTCACGGGCGGC
>JBCBVM010000056.1:0-19360 GCA_039817645.1 Pseudomonadota bacterium
GCGCGCCGACGTGCCGTGGTCGCCGCCCTGTTTCGGACCCGGTCGTCGACGATGTCACAGCAGCGCGCCCCGCCCAAAACCCGCGCCCGAGCCGCCGCAGCATGGGGTGACAAGCCTTGCCCCCTCCCGTAACTCTGTCGCGCAGGCAGGAGGGGCAGATGAAGATCGTCACGTGGAATATCAACGGCATCAAAGCCCGCTATCAGACCGTCCATGACTGGCTGCGCGCGGAGGACGCACCCGATGTGGCCGTCCTGCAGGAGATCAAATCCACCGATGACACCTTCCCCCGCGACATCGTCGACGGCACTGGCTACACGCTCCACACCCATGGACAGAAGGGGTTCAATGGCGTGGCCCTCCTGTCGCGTATCCCGCTGGAGGATGTGACCACCAGCCTGCCAGGCGACGCTGCGGACGACCAGGCGCGCTATATCGAGGGCACCGTCATCGGCGACCAAGGCAGCTTGCGCATCTGCGGCCTTTACCTGCCCAACGGCAACCCTGCGCCCGGCCCGAAATATGAGTACAAATTGGCCTGGATGGCCCGGTTGGAGGCGCGGGCGCGCACCCTTCTGGCCGAGGAGACGCCGTTCCTTATGACCGGCGACTACAACGTCATCCCCGATGCCCGCGACGCCAGCCGCCCCGATGCCTGGACCAAAGACGCCCTCGCCCTGCCCCAAACCCGCGCGGCCTTTCGGCGGCTGCTGAACCTTGGCCTGACCGAAGCGTTCCGCGCCCGCACCCCCGCCGCCGGGCATTACAGCTTCTGGGACTACCAGGCCGGCGCCTGGGACCGGAATGATGGGATCCGTATCGACCATTTCCTTCTTTCGCCCAGCATCGCGGATCGCATGACCGACTGCACGATCCAGGCCGACATGCGCGGGCGCGAAAAGCCGTCGGACCATGTGCCCGTCTGGTTGACGCTCAACCTCTAGCCCCCGCCCCTTGACCCGCGCGGGCCGTTCCGTCTCTGTGCTGCCACGACATGTGTTGGAGAGCTTCGATGCGCCTGATTTTGACCGCCCTGGCGTTTTGCGCCGCCACGGCCCTCAGCGCCCAAGACGGGGCCGCCCAAGAGGTGGCCGACTTCCAATCGCGGGAGTTGGCCGCCACCTCGCGCGCCGCTTTGGCCACGGGCGACCGGCTGACGGCTCTGACCTCCGCGCTCCAGGGTTTGCCCGCTGCGCCGACCGAAGGCGACTTGGACCGCTTTGCCCCTGCCTATGACGCGTTCCTTCGGGCCGCCGTGTCGCGCAGCCTGCGACTGGACGTTCCGGTCATGTCCGTCTTTACCTTTGACAAAACCGGCAGGCGCTTGGCCAGTGTGGGCCTGTTCCCGTCCCCCGATGGCGACCAATCGCGCCACGGCCTGACCCTGTGGGACGCCAATACCGGCGCCAAACAGGCGGAGCTTTTGCCCATCGAGGCCATGACCAGCGGCGCTTGGGGCGTGCAGGCGCCCGCGTTTTCCCCGGATGGGCGGCACTTGGTGCAAATGGCCCCCACCGAAGGCGTGGCCGTCGTCTATGACACCGCCACCGGTCAGGAGGTCGCGCGCCTCGATGGCCATCAACCCGGCACGCTGCCGAACTCCGGCGGCCTCGCGTTTTCGCGGGATGGATCCCTCCTCCTGACGCTTGGCGCGTCGCCCACTGTGGCGCATCTGTGGGACACGGCCACCTGGACCCGTCTGGCCCGCCAGGATTTCGGGCAATTTACCTTGTTGGCCCCCATTGCAGGGGGCCGCGATGGGACGATGCAATTCCTTTCGATGGATGTGGCCAAGGGCGACCCGCCCCCGTTGGAGCTTTGGTCCATCACCGCCGCAGGCGCGACCCTCACACATAGCTTCCCGGCGGAGCCGTCGGGCTATGCCCCCCTTTGGGGCCGCGTGGCCACCGATGACGGCGACAGCGTATTCGCCCTGCCCAATGGCAATTTCGACCTTCTGGTGTTTGCCCGGTCCAACGGCGCTGAAATCGCACGTATCCCCGCCTCCACCATGGGACAGGCCACCGGCATGGTGGCCCCCTCGGGCGATGGGGTTCTGCTGCTCAGCGATTTGGAGGACCTGCCCCGGAAGGTTGGCTTTGACGGGGCCGACGCGCCGCTCGTTCCGGCCGATAAATTGGTGGGCCTGCACAATGTCTTCGCGCTCAGCGGGGAGCACCTGGGCACATCGGCGGATTTCGTTGGCTATCGCGGCGCGGATTTGCCCCGTGGCCCGGACCTGGTGGCCTTGGTCCTGGGCGCCCTGCCGGCAGAGACTCAGGCGCAGATCGCCGCTGGTCGGATCGCCCCCGACTGACCCGGCCAGGGCGCAAAATTCGCCCGTAGACCGGTGGACCTTGTCCGCCCGTCCCGGCATCAAGGCGCGACCCCATTCTGGAAGGACCCCCCATGCGCAATGTCCCGCTTGGCAAAGACGACAGCATTTCCGAGATCATGCTGGGCACCATGACCTTCGGCACGCAAACGCCCGAAGCCGAAAGCCACGCCCAGATCGACATGGCCTGCGACGCGGGCGTCACCTGGCTCGACACCGCAGAGATGTATCCGGTGAACCCGATCCGCCCCGAGACGACGGGCCTGACCGAAACCATCATCGGCAACTGGATCGCCAAGGGAAATGGGGGCCGCATCCGGGTGGCCACCAAACATTCTGGCGAAGGCGCCCATGCCCGCGACGGCGCGCCGATCAGTGCCGACACCATTCCCCAAGCCGTCGAAGGCAGCCTCAAACGTCTGCAATCGAACACCATCGACCTTTATCAATTCCACTGGCCCAATCGCGGGTCCTTCCAGTTTCGGCAAAACTGGACCTATCGCCCGAAAGGCGACCTGGCGGCCATTCAACAGAACATGGCCGATTGCATGGGCGCGCTAGAGGCGGAAGTGGCGCGCGGCACCATCCGCGCCTTTGGCCTGTCTAACGAAAGCACTTGGGGCATGGACCAATGGCTGACATTGGCCACGACCGAAGACGGCGGCGACGGCCCGGCCCGGCCCGTGTCCATCCAGAACGAATATTCTGTGCTTTTCCGCGAACCAGACACCGACCTGTCCGAAATGATGACCTATGAACAGGTCACTATGCTGGCGTTTTCGCCCCTGGCCACGGGCCTTGTCACCGGCAAATACCAGAATGGCGCAATCCCCGACGGCTCCCGCCGGTCCATCAATCCGGGGCTTGGCGGGCGCTGGTCCGACCGGGTGGAAGGTGTCGTGGACGTCTACCTGGACTTGGCACAGGCCCATGGGGTCGATCCCGTTCATATGGCCCTGGCCTGGCTCCAGACCCGCCCCTTCGCTTGCTCGGCCATTCTGGGCGCCACGACGCTGGCACAGTTGGAGCATGGGTTGAAGGCCCAGGACCTGACCCTGTCCGACGAGTTGGTGACCGCCATAGACGCCGCCAACCGGGCCCACCCGATGCCGTATTAGGGCCGTTGGCGTTTCGGAGCCTGGCCTCGTAGACTTGAAACCGTGGTCCCTGCGGCAAGCCCTCGGTTTCGAAGCGGTGACAAAGGCCCGAGCTTGCAGGTGGAACGGTATTCGGAAGCCGCATCCCCAAGGACAAAGACCGCAACCGCCCAAGCGACCCCATCGCCTATCCGGGGGCCGTTGTGGTGCCAAAAGTGGCTGGGTGCGGCGCCGCTTCGTTCAATCCGGCGGAGAGCGCGTTCGCGAAATCGCAACGCCATCGGCCACGCCCGTGTCACGCATGGCCGAGGCGACCCTTGGTCAGGATCGCAAGCTCACGGGGCGGTTGCGTCTTGTTCCATGACACCCCGCAACACGCCGCTGATGTGAAACGCCGCGCGCGGTTTTCGTCAGCCCGTCCATGCCGGTGCGCAAGTCCGGTTTCCGCCGTCTCGCGGGACCGCAAGATCGTCTGGCCGGAGGCAGGCAATTTGCGGTCTAAAGTTCTGTACAAAGCTGAGAAGGCCCACCCAGACACATCCCAGACTTGTACAAAAGATGTTAGCGCAGCTTCGGCGGCGCGGTTTCGATCGGTTTTACGGGCACATCTGGCTTGGGCAAGTCAATCCGCAACCCGTGCCGCGCAAACACAGCAGATTTCGCCTGATTTGCCTGCAAAAACAGGACATCCAACTGCCCAGCCGGGACGCCAGAGAAGATCAGCGCCTCCGACATCGCCCGGGCCAGATCCGCCTCTGCGCCGGGAACGGGGTCAATGAAAACAAGAACATGGGATCTGGTCCCGTCATCATAGGTGACCTGCGCCAGATACGCCACCTCCGCCAAACCAGCCGTCAGCGCCAGCTTACCATCCAGCGCCGAAAGCAGGCTTTCCGGCAAGGCCCCGGGTCCCGTGACCTCGGCAATGGATCGCTCCGCCTCGTCGGGACCGCGCGCCAACGTGTCAGACAGCCAAACGATTGACTCCGGGGGCAAAAGTTGCGCTGATGGCGCCGCGTCCAGGTTCAGCCCAAGGCCCAAACCCTCCGCCGCCAACAGCCGCGCCAACTGCCGCCCAGACAACGTCGCCGTCGCAGACGTCTGTCCCGAAAAGGCGGTCAACCGCTCCGGCAAATCAAACGCCAGCCCATAGGACGCCCCATCCACCTCAAACAACGCGGGGGAGATCGTGCCATCTTCGCCACCCTCATCCGCCAGAAGAAGGGTCAATTCCGCCTCGGCCAAACTGTTCCAAAAGGCCAGCCGATCCTCGTCCCGGCCCGTCTGGTCAGCCAGAATTTGTGCCTGATCTAAAGGGGTTAGATCCGTCATGCCAATGCCTCCTGCACGGCGCCGCGCAAGGCGGGCAGCGTATCTTTCGTGAACCACGGGTGCTTTTTCAACCAAGCCGTGTTGCGCCAAGACGGATGGGGCAGACAAAACACATGCGGCGCCAACGCGCGCCAGTTCCGCACCCGATCCGTGACGCGCCCTTTGCCCAAATGCCACTCCTGCGCATAGCCCCCCACCAGAAGCGTCACGCGCACCGGCCCCACATGGTCCAGAACCGCCTGGCGCCAATCCCGCGCGCAGCGCTTCGGTGGCGGCAAGTCACTGCCCTTTGCATCGTAGCCGGGGAAACAAAATGCCATTGGAACAATGGCTAAGCGGGTCTTGTCGTAGAATGTCGCGACGTCGATCCCCATCCAGTCGCGAAGCCGGTCACCCGATGGATCGTCAAAGGGTTTGCCAGATTTATGCACCCGCATCCCAGGCGCCTGGCCCGCCACCAACACCCGCGCGCCGGGCTGAAACCAGGTGACGGGACGCGGCGCATGGGCCGTTGCCGTCTGCGCAAATGTCTCCGCACAGCGCGCGCAGCGTTGCAAATCATTGAGGGAAAACGAAACCGCCATCCCTGCGATGTGGCGCAGCCCCCGACCCGCGTCAATGCGGCCAAGCGGTTGCAAATGCGCGACATCTTCCGTTGCCTCGTCCCCGGACCGTTGCGCTTCCGCCGCTGGTCTGCACCCTTTCTGCACAAACCGTCTGGGCCAGATGCACAGGCGCCGTGACAAACCGGGGCATGATGAAGATCCTGATCGTCGATGATGACCCCAATCTGCGGGACCTGGTGACCATTGCGCTGGAACGCGCGGGCCATGGCACCGTCACCGCGTCCGATGGTCAACGCGCCCTGACCGAGGCCGCGCGCGCAGCGCCGGACTTGATCGTGCTGGATGTGGGCCTGCCGGAGTTGGACGGGTTCGAGGTCTGTCGCCGCCTGCGCGGTCGCGGGGATGACGTCCCGGTACTGTTCCTGACGGCCCGCGATGATGAAATCGACCGCGTCGTTGGGCTGGAGTTGGGCGCAGATGACTACGTCACAAAACCCTTTTCGCCCCGAGAACTGGTGGCCCGCGTGGCCACCATTCTCAAACGGTCGGGGCATGGGTCAAGCCGGGCATTGCGGTTTGGCCGGTTAAATGTGGACCCCGCGCGCCATGCCTGCACGGTGGACGGGGTCCCGGTGGCGTTGACCGCGACGGAGATGTCGATCCTGGCCGCCCTGGCCCGCGCCGGGGATCGGGTGCAGTCCCGCCCCGCCCTGGTGGATGCGGTGTTTGGCGTCGGCAGCCCCGTATCCGACCGGACCCTGGACAGCCACCTGCGAAACTTGCGCGCAAAACTGGCCGAGGCGGGCGCGGCGGACGCAATCCAAACGCTCCATGGTGTGGGCCTACGTTTGCGCGCGCCCGCATGACCGGCAAGTGGCGACCGCCCCTTTGGTTCGTCCTTGGCGGCGGTCTTGTAGGGACACTGGGCC
Source organism: Pseudomonadota bacterium (assembly GCA_039817645.1). GTDB lineage: Bacteria > Pseudomonadota > Alphaproteobacteria > Rhodobacterales > Rhodobacteraceae > Jannaschia. The sequence continues at coordinate 6,260 of JBCBVM010000056.1, forward strand.
TGTCTTTTGTGGGGCTGATCGCGCTCCGCTACGCCGGGCCAGAGATCGGGTTTCGCAACGCAGCGCTTGTGATCGCGGCGTGCATCGCGGCACTGACGACGGTTCTCGGCTGGCTTCTGGTGCGACTTTTACTTCGCCCAATCAATATCTTGCGGGACTATGCTCAGGCGATACGTGAAGGTCGCGCCCCGCCCCACCCCACGCAGTTCGGCACCCCTGAGTTGGAGGCTTTGGGTCAGTCCGTCATTGAAATGGGGGGTGTCTTGCGGCGGCGGGAGGCGTCGATCCGAACCTATTCAAACCATGTCACCCATGAGTTGAAGACCCCCGTCTCGGCCTTGCGGGCGGCGGTCGAGTTGTTGGAGGACAGCGACAGCGGCAATGCAAGTGACGCCCGCATTCGTGCCCGCATGGCGGACGCGCTCGACCAGATAGAAAGCCAGTTGGCCGCGCTCCGCGCCATGGCCGCCGCGCAGGAACCGGGGCATCAGGGGCACAGTTCCCTTGACGCCCTGACGCCAGAGTTGCGCGCCCGACATCCCGAACTTTCCCTGGAGTTTGAAGGCGCCGAAATCCCCTTGCCCCTGGCCGCGTCTGGCCTCTTTCTTGTCTTTGGGCACCTTCTCAGCAACGCCGCGGCCCATGGTGCTGACCGTGTGGCGATCACGGTGGGGGAGCAGGGGCTGGATGTCGCCGACAATGGTCCGGGGCTGAGTCCCGCCAACGCGGCACAGATGTTTGAGCCTTTCTTTACCACCCGCCGCGACAATGGGGGCACCGGCATGGGCCTTGCCATCGTGCGCGCCGTGCTTGAGGCCCATGGCTGGTCCATCGCGCGCGCGCCCGCGGCGGTCGGATTGACCCTAAGGCTTATCCCGCCTCAGCGACCTCCTGGGCCCTGATCGCCAAGGCGGAGGCGGTGAATGCGTGGGTTTGGGCCATGGCGGTTTCTGTCCGATCCTGAGCGTCCACGATCAAACGCGGGAAGTAGGGCAACCCCGCGCTGCGGGCATCGATGCGCCGGTTCTCGGACCCGTTCACCAAAAACACTTGGTCGGTCACGTGGTCCGAGCCGATGTTGGTGTATTTGCGCAGCTCGATCTGGCCCTCCGTCCCTTGCAAGAAAAGGCGACCATCCCCCCAAGTCGGCAGCCCGTCTGGGGTGAACCAATCCACGCGGATATAGCCATGGGCCTCGGGCGCGCGCAGCACGATTTCCCCGAAATCCTGGAATCCGGGGTGGTCAGGTTGGGTGGTGTTTTCCGCCAGAGCATGGGCAATCTGGGCGCCCGTGGCCCCGGTGAAGTGCAAGAACTGGTCGATCTGGTGGCTGCCGATGTCACAAAGGATGCCGCCATAGCGCGCCCGATCAAAGAACCACGGGGGGCGCGTCTTCAGGTTCTGTTTGTGCGGGCCAAGCCCAAGGACCTGCACCACGCGTCCGATGGCCCCTTGGGCCACCAAGTCCGACGCACAGGTGACAGCGGGGACCTGAAACCGTTCGGAGAAGTTCACGGACCAGATGCGCCCGGTCCGGGCCTGAACATCCCTAAGGCGGGCCAGATCGGCGGCGTCCGTGACACCCGGCTTGTCGACCATAACGTCCTTGCCCGCCTCCATCGCCTCGATGGCGAGGGTGGCCCGGTCGGCGGGCACGGCGGCGATCAGCACCATATCTATGGCCGGGTCTTCGAGGATGCGGCGCCGGTCCGATACTTCGGCCAGGTTGGGGAAAGTCTGGACAAACTTGTCGCGCGTGACGGCCGGGCCATCAGTCCACCACTGGTGGCAGGTACAGCCCTGGTCCAACATATTCGAAAGCATGCCAAAGATGTGCCCATGGTCGATGCCAAGCACGGCCAGGTGTAGCGGCATATCAGCTCTCCAACTCGATGCGGTGTCCCAGCTTGGCCGCACGCTCGATCCCGCCAATCAGGCGGTGCACGGCGAGGCCGTCACGCGCCGTGATGTTGGGCGCACGGCCCTGGGCCACCGCGTCTGCGAAGTCTTCTATCACGCTCTGGTGCCAGTCAGAGGTGAAGGCCATGGGATCGGCCCCCGCACCCGACGCGGCGGCAACGCCCAACATGTCCGACCGTCCATCCCGCCAGTTGATCTGGACAAGCCCCGCCTCCAACACGGCAGAACCGTTGGCCCCGTGAAACACCAACCGCTCCCCCCGTCCCGGAAAGCTGGCGGTCGATGCGAAGACATGGCCCACGGCACCGTTGGCGAAACGCAGGCCGGCCGTCACGAAATCCTCCGCCTCCATTTTGTGAAGGCTTGTGGTGGCCGCCATGGCGGTGACTTCGACCACCGGACCGGCAATGTGCAGCATCAGATCCAGCGTGTGGATCGCCTGAGACATGAGAACACCACCCCCGTCGCGTGCATAGGTCCCCCGCCCTGGCGCATCGTAGTAGGATTGATCCCGCCACCAAGGCACGGTCACCTCCACCGCGCAAAGGGCGCCAATCTCCGGCAGGATGGATCGGAGGTTGGACACCGCAGGACGGGCCCGGTGTTGGAGCATGAGGCCCGCTTGGATGCCCGCCGCCGCGCACATGTCCACCACGCTCTCGGCCTGGGCCAAGCTGCGCTCGATGGGTTTTTCCATGAGGATCGGGATGCCTGCGGCAGACAAGGCCGCAATGGCCTCGTGGCGGGCGTTGGGCGGGGTCGCCAAGATTGCAAAGTCGAGGTCAGGGACGGCGACCAGGTCCGCCAGGGAGGCCACAGCCATCGCGCCAAGCGACGGGTGCGCCGCCTGAAACCTGTCGCGGGCTGCTTGGGTTCGTGCATGAACGGCCGCAAGGTCCAACCCCGGGGCACTGGCGATGGCCGCCGCATAGGTATCAGACACCATGCCAAGCCCAATCAATGCCACACGTGCCATATGGCCCCCCCGTCGATCCCTTGGGCAATCTGAGGGGCCGCGGCAGAATTGGCAAGCGATCCTCGGCCACCGCCAAAACGGGCCCTTGCCAAATCTTAGTTTTTTAGTCAGACTTCTGCAAATCTCGACACGCAAGACGCGCGCCGAGAGTGCACTGCCCGATATGACCATCGAGGAGAGGGTCCCTTGCAGAAGCCGCCACCACAGCCCGAAGATACGCGTCCAACCCCACGCCTGCTGCCATCGGAAGTCTGCAAAGGGGCGCTGACGCAAGCGCTGTTCGAAGGGTATGCGCCGTCCGAGAGCCGGATGGAGATCCTGCTGGATCGCCTGGAACGCACAAATTGATCCGGGCGGTCCGGTGGACAGGCGCCGCGCCCTGCGTCCATTTGGCCAAGGTAACCTCCGTTGCGACAGCGCGGCGCGCCACCCTAGGTTAGAGACTAGTCGCGGGACCGTGCCCCACGCCGCACGGATGGTTCGGAGAACAGATGGCCAAGACCCCAAGCCCCTGCATCGACGTTTGCAAATTTAAGCGCCGTGGCCCCGCGGGGGTCCATTGCATTGGCTGTTCCATGACCAAGGACCAGAAGAAGATCGCCAAAAAGCTGAAGAAATCGGGGGCCATGGATGCATTTGTGGCTTTGGTCATCGCGCAGCAAGGCGCCATGGGACGCTATCGCCATTGGCAGGCGGCGTATCTGAAGCGCTGTCTGAAGAAAGGCGTGGCGGCACCAAAAGTGGCACGCGCGTCGCGAGGCGTCTAAGGACCCTTGGCGTCGTCTTGCGGCCGTCCCTGCACCCGAAGGACCAATTCCGACATTCCCTGTCGCATCATGGCAGGTCTCTGCCGCCCCGTGCCCTAGCCTGACAAGGCAATCACGGAGGACCCCATGCAAAGCACAGCACGCGTTGTCGTCATCGGAGGGGGGGTCGTCGGCTGTTCGGTCCTCTACCATTTGGCTAAGGGTGGCTGGCGTGATGTCCTCTTGCTAGAGCGGTCGGAACTGACATCCGGGTCCACGTGGCACGCAGCGGGTGGATGCCACACGATCAACGGCGACCCCAATGTGGCGAAGCTGCAGAAATACACCATCGACCTCTACAAAGAGATCGAGGACCTGAGCGGTCAGGCCACCGGCTTTCATATGACCGGCGGTGTGATGCTGGCCTCGACGGAGGCGCGCTTCGACTGGCTTAAGTCCATGGCCGCCAAAGGCGCCTACCAAGGCATCGACGTGGAGGTCATCACCCCCGAAGCGGCCCATGCGGCCATGCCCCTGCTTGACCCGTCGCAATTCGTCGGGGCCCTGCGCACCAAAGTGGACGGCCATCTGGACCCGTCCGGCGTCACCTATGCCTACGCGAAATCCGCCCGCAAACTGGGCGCGTCCATCGAGACGCATACAAAGGTCGAGGCGATCTTGCGCCGTTCTGACGGGTGGCTGGTGAAGACCAACAAGGGCGATGTGGCCTGCGACCATGTGGTCAATGCGGGCGGCCTGTGGGCGCGCGAAGTTGGTCGGATGGTCGGGCTGGAACTGCCTGTTTTGGCCATGGAGCATATGTACCTTTTGACCGAGGACATGCCCGAGGTGGCAGAGATCAACGCGGCGACCGGCAAGGAAGTCCTGCACGCGGTGGATTTCGACGGAGAGCTCTATCTGCGTCAAGAACGCGGCGGGATGCTGATGGGCACCTATGAGAAAGCCTGCGTTCCCTGGTCCGAGCGAGAGACCCCTTGGACGTTCGGCCATGAGCTATTGCAACCGGATATCGACCGGATCGCGCCATCACTGGAGGTTGGGTTCGACCATTTCCCTGCGTTCCAGACTGCCGGGATCAAGCAAATCATAAACGGCCCGTTCACTTTTGCCCCCGATGGCAACCCGCTGGTCGGACCCATTCGTGGGCTGCCGGGCATGTGGTCCGCCTGTGGGGTCATGGCTGGGTTCAGCCAAGGCGGCGGGGTGGGCCTGGCACTTGCCAACTGGATGATTGATGGCGATCCGGGCTTTGACGTTTGGGCGATGGATGTGGCGCGCTATGGCGAATGGGCGACGCTCAGCTACACCAATCCGAAGGTGCAGGAAAACTACGCCCGCCGCTTCTCCATCAAGTATCCGAACGAGGAGTTGACGGCGGCCCGCCCCCACAAGACCACACCGATCTACGACCGGCTGCTGGGCCTGGGCGCGCAGATGGGGGAAAGCTGGGGGTTGGAGGTGCCGCTCTGGTTCTCCCCGGACGGGACGCAGGATGAATTCTCCTGGCGCCGCTCTACCGATTTTCCCCATGTGGCCGAAGAGGTGCGTGCCTGCCGTGACGGCGTGGGCCTGTTGGAGACCTCGGGCTTCTCCAAATTCTACGTCCGGGGCCGGGGGGCGCATGCCTTCCTGGACCGGATGCTCGCCTGCCGCATTCCGTCGCCCGGCCGCATGGCCCTTGCGCCGATGTTGAAGGACGACGGCAAATTGCAGGGCGACCTGACCGTCGCCTGCCTGTCCGAGACGGAGTTTTTCCTGGCAGGTTCCGGCATGGCGGAGGTGTTCTACTCGCGCTGGTTCGAGGCGCATATGCCCCCCGACGGGTCCGTCACCCTAGAGGTGGTGGGCCTGGGCTTGGTGGGCCTGGCCGTGGCGGGCCCCAAGTCCCGCACCCTGATGGAGGCTGTGACCGGCCAGGACATGTCAAACACCGCGCTGCGCTTCATGGGCATCCGACAGATGGATGTGGCCATGGCGCCTGCCCTGGTGGGTCGGGTCAGTTTCACGGGCGACCTGGGCTATGAGCTTTGGCTGAAGCCCGAGTATCAGCGCAGCGTTTTTGAGGCCCTGATGACGGCGGGCGCGCCTTTGGGGATCAAACCATTCGGCCTACGGGCCCTCAACGCCATGCGGCTGGAGAAGAACTACGGCGGCTGGGCCCGGGAGTATCGCCCCCTGTATGGCCCGTTGGAGGCTGGGCTGGATCGCTTTGTCGCCTACGCCAAAGATGCGGATTTCATTGGAAAAGAAGCCGCCCTGGCGGAACGGGCCAGCGGCGGAACCCTGCGCCTGCGCAGCTTCACAGTAGAGACGCGCGATGCCGATGTGATCGGGGACGAGCCCATTTGGCTGGGCGACAGGCTGGTCGGTTGGGTCACCTCTGGCGGCTTTGCCCACCACGCCGGCGTCAGCATGGCCCAGGGCTATGTCCCGAAGGAAGATGCCGACATGGACGGCCCCTGGGCCATTGAATTGCTGGGGGAACGCCGCCCGGCGCGCCTGCAACACGCGCCCCTGTTCGACGCCAACGGGGCGCGGCAGCGGGGATAGGTCGGCGCGGCGCAGGGTACACACGGGCGCGGCCATCCGGTAGGGTCCGGCCATGCGCCCCTGCCCCGCCATCCTGATCCTTGCCGCCGGCGCGTCGTCGCGGATGCGCGGCCGGGACAAGCTGCTGGAGGAGATCGACGGCACACCCTTGATCTTGCGGGCAGTACGGGCGGCCTGTGCCGTCTCCGCCGAGGTGGTTGTCGCCCTGCCGAAGGGGGACCGAACACGGTCGGCGTGGCTGACCGACAGCCCCGCGCGCCTTTTGCCGGTGGAGAGCCGCGCCATGTCTGCGTCAATTGCGGCGGGGGCTGCGGTCGTGGCGGCGGACGCTTTGATGATCCACCTGTGCGACATGCCAGAGATCGACCAAGCCGCCCTGCAAACCGTCGCGTCCGCCTGGCAGGCGCACCATGCGGACCTGATGCAAGCCACGACGCCCGACGGCCGCCCGGGCCATCCGACCGTGTTCCACCGCACCCACTTCCCTTCCCTGCATGGGTTGACCGGGGACCGAGGGGCGCGCGAAATCCTTAAGGCAGGCGCCGTAGCCCCCTGTGTCTTGCCGGGTCTCGCCGCCGTCACAGACTTGGACACGCCCGAAGATTGGGCAGCTTGGCGCGCAGAGAATTCCCGCTAACCCCTTCCAAGTTATAAAGAAACTTCGACCTCATCGCCGTCGCGCAGGATAGTCAGGACCACAGTATCCCCTACCCTGCGCGCGTCCAACGCGGCGCTCAGGTCATCCAGGCCGCCAATGCGCGCATCGTCCAAGGCCATGATCAAATCCCCGGGAATGATCCCTTCGGCCCCTAAACGGGCGGGACGTAGGCCCACCAGGGCTGCGGGCCCCCCTGGCTGCGTGCCCAGGACCATCACACCGGGGGGAAAACCCGCCTGTTGCATCATGGCGTCAATGCGCGGATCCAGCTCGATCCCCAGGACCGGCGGCGCGTAGCGCCCAGTCGTGATCAGTTGCGGAACAACGCGTGCGACAGTGTCCATGGGCACCGCGAACCCGATCCCGGCGCTGGCGCCCGAAGGGGAATAGATGGCGGTGTTCACGCCGATCACCTGCCCGGAGGAGTTCAAGAGCGGGCCCCCGGAATTGCCGGGGTTAATCGCCGCATCCGTTTGAATGAGCCCACGAATTGGGCGCCCCTGTTCGCCCGGAAGCGTACGGTCCAGGGCCGACACGACCCCCGTGGTCAACGTGAAATCCAGCCCGAACGGGTTGCCGATGGCGATCGCGCGTTGGCCCACCAACAAACCGGCAGATGTGGCGCGTGGCAATGGCCGCATCTCCAACCCCGGGACACGAAGCACGGCAAGGTCATGCTCCGGCGCGACGCCCACCAGTTGCGCTGGCACGTCTTGGCCACCCGGAAGGCGGACCGTCGCGCCGGAGGCACCGCGGATGACGTGCGCATTGGTGACAACGTGACCTTCATCATCCCAGACAAAACCAGAGCCTGTTCCGCTGGGCACATCCACGCCCATCTGGAACATGTCGCGCCGTCGTTGGGTCATAGAGATGAAGACGACCGACGCCTGCGCCTTTTCGAAGATACTGATTGTACGAAGTTCTTCGGCGTCGAAGTCGGCAGAGGGCGAAGGCGTCTGCGCAAGTGCGGGCGGCATTGGGCCGGTGTCAGGGGCGCGTTCAACGGTCAGTGTGATCACAGCGCCCACCGCGAGCCCAAAAACAATGAGAAGGATTGCGCGTATCTTAGTCATGGCCCGGATGTAGGAACCCGGGGACCAAAATCGAAGGGGCGACCGAGGATTGGTCTATGTCAGGTCACCGCCACGCGGCGAGGCCGACATATAAGTCATTGTCGGATATATCGTCTATTCCGCTATCCGAGGCCCAACCGGCGATCCCGCTCCTCCCTCAGGCGCGCGAAATCTTCACCTGCATGGTAGCTGGATCGGGTCAGCGGGGTGGCGGAGACCATGTGGAACCCTTTGCCCCAGGCCGCTTTCTCGTATCCCTCGAACTCCTCGGGGGTCACGAAACGATCGACCGCGTGGTGCTTGGGCGTCGGCTGAAGGTATTGACCTATCGTCAGAAAATCGATGTCGGCGGCGCGCATGTCGTCCATGACCTGCAGGACGGCTTGGCGGTCTTCGCCCAAGCCCACCATGATGCCCGACTTGGTAAAGATGCTTGGGTCTAGGTCTTTCACCCGCTGCAATAACCTGAGCGAGTGGAAGTAGCGGGCGCCGGGGCGCACTTCGGGGTAGAGGCCGGGCACGGTTTCGAGGTTGTGGTTGAAGACGTCGGGCTTGGCCTCGACCACGACCTCCAGAACCGATGGATCGGCTTTGATAAAATCAGGCGTCAGGATTTCGATGGTCGTATCTGGGGCACGGTGGCGGATGGCGCGGATGGTTTGGGCGAAGTGCTCGGCCCCCCCATCGGTCACGTCATCACGGTCCACAGAGGTGATAACGACATGGTTCAACCCCAACTTTTGAACCGCGTCGGCCACGCGCCCAGGCTCAAAAACATCCAATGGTTCTGGGGGTTTGCCCGTTGCGATGTTGCAGAAGGTGCAGGCACGCGTGCAAACGTCGCCCATGATCATCATGGTGGCGTGGCCCTGGTTCCAACATTCGCCGACATTGGGGCACCCAGCCTCTTCGCAGACAGTGGTCAGACGGTGTTCGCGCATGATCTTGTGCGTGGCTTTGTACCCTTCGCCAACGGCCGCTTTGACCCTAATCCATTTTGGTTTTTTCGGCTGAGGGTTGTCGGGGCGGCGCGCTTTTTCGGGGTGGCGCTGCTCGGGGATGGTCAGGTCGCGCATGGGGCCTCCGGGACGGTTGCCATTTATCTAGGCAATCCGACGCCAAGTCACCAGTGCCGCGAGGCCGCAGGCGGGTTTGCAGCCTGTGCATAGGCGTTTTGTAGAAAACTTTCGCGTCGTCTTTGGCCGGTTTGAGACTTCTGCGTCAGACCGACGAGGCCGGCTGATCTTGGAACAGGGGCGCGGTTCGGCCCATGATCCGCAACAGGGCCAACCGACGGGCGTCCGGGTCCGCAGGCACCTGTCGGGCCAGTTGACTGTCGATGGCGAGTCTGGCCAAGCCGTGGACGACCGCCCAGGCCAGGATCGCGAGGTCGCTTTGCGCGTCGCCATCGGCGCCGGTGGCATCGGCTGTACGGGCCAGGAGCGGCTCTGACACGGCGCGCAAATCGGGGTTGTCCAGGCCAATCAGGTCCCCTTGGAACATCAGCCGGAAGAGATGGGCATCGGTGAGGGCGAAGTCGAGATATGCCTCCCCTATGGCGCGCATGCGCCCGCTGTCGGGTGCGGCGGCAGTGGCGCGGTCCATCCGCGCGCCAAGCAGGCGGTAGCCTTCGGTGGCGAGCCCGGTGGCGAGGGCGCGGCGGTCGGCGAAATGGCGGAACACGGCGGAGGGGGCGCAGCCCACGATCTTCGCGCAGGCGCGGGTGGTCACGGCGTCTTGCCCGCCGTCCCGCAAGAGGGTCAGAGCCGCCTTGAGCAAGGCGTTGCGCAGGTCGCCGTGATGATAGGTCTTGGCTTTTTCGCCTGCCATTGCAGTGGCCCCCATGTGATCGGTGTTCACATACGGGGGAGACGAACGTTTGAGACACTTATTTGGACTGTCGCCGGGGTTGCTGGCACCGCCGCAATTGCCTTTGTGGGATGTGCGGCCGCGGCACCGGAACGGACGACGCCGCAATCCCTGGCACAGCGCGCCGCGTCTGGGGTGGCGACGCTTTTGATGCGGGGCATTGCGGCGGGCTATGGGGCGCGACACCCTGAGCCAGCGGCCACGGGCGGCCCCGTGATCGTCCACGTCACGTTCCGCGTCGAAGGGGACCTGGACGCCTTTGCCGCGCGAATGGACGGGTTTGCCCCGTTTCTGTCAAATACGCCGGGTCTGCGTTGGAAGGTCTGGGCGTTGGATCGAAAGACGCGGGATGGGTCCGGCACCTATCTTTTCCACACGCGGCGGGACGCGGAGGTCTATTTGGCGGAGATCCTACCAGAAGGGATGGGCGACGTACCGTATATTGCCAAAACGCAGGTGCGGGTGACGCCGGTCATGGTGGGGCCAAGTGCGGTGACGCATATGCCCCTTGGTGCCGGGTGACGCACAGATGTCAGGCCGGGCTGGGGCGCGGGCCTTCCCAATGGGCGCCCATGGCGACAATACAGGACGTGCCATTGGCGTAGTTCTGCACGATCATCCAATCGCCATTTTCGGGGGTGACCCAAACTTCGAGCATGGTTTCGGGATCGCGCAGGCCCAGACCCTGACGTTCGGCGCCAAGCGTCTGCGTCAGCCGGTGGGCCATGCGGTCTTTATCGTCACAGCTGACATCGGTCATGCGCCCATGGGACACCGTGGGAAGGGCCAGGCACAGGGCGACGGTGAAGGAGAGGCGTCGAAACATATGCAAAGCCTAGACCGACCGATCCCAAAACGTAACAGTTTTATGACGCTTTCCTTAAAACGGAACGCCGCGGCTCAAAACCGCAACAGATGGGCCGGATTTGGCACAGAAAATGGGCGCGGTTGTCACATTAACTTTGCAAAACTGAAGAAAACCTGACGCAAAACCGTCACGTTGCTGTAGCCGCGGCCCCCTACGCGCCTTCCGGGACACAGGGGGCGTTATGCTGCACATTCAGGATCTGACCAAACGGTTCGGAGAGAAGACGGCTGTGGCATCGGCCAACTTTTCGGTGGCTGAGCCGACCATGATCGGGATCATCGGGCGGTCTGGCGCGGGAAAGTCGACCCTTTTGCGGATGATGAACCGGTTGAGCGATGCGACCGAAGGCACGATTACGTTTGACGGCCAAGAGGTCACGGCCTTGAAAGGCGCGGCCAAGCGGAATTGGCAGTCGCGCTGCGCCATGATCTTTCAGCAGTTCAATTTGGTGCCGCGCATGGACGTGGTGTCGAATGTTCTGCACGGGACTCTGAATAAGCGGTCGACCTTTGCAACGATGTTCAACCTGTACCCGCAGGCTGACATTCACCGGGCCATCGAGATCTTGGACCGTTTGGGGATCGCCGAGCAGGCGCCGAAACGAGCGGAGGCCTTGTCGGGCGGCCAGCAGCAGCGTGTGGCCATCGCCCGGGCCCTGATGCAGGACCCGAAGATCATTTTGGCCGATGAGCCCATCGCGTCCCTGGACCCCATGAACGCGCAGGTGGTGATGCAGTCCCTGCGCGACATCCACGAAGAGGATGGCCGGATGGTGATTGCGAACCTCCACACGCTGGACACCGCGCGGCGCTATTGCGACCGGGTCATCGGCATGCGCGACGGGCGCATCGTGTTTGACGGCACGCCAGACCAACTGACGACGGGTGCGGCACGCGACATCTACGGCGCTGGCGCCGATTTTTCCGAGGCCGCCACGTCCACCGAGATCGACACACTGGACAGGCAGGCCGTGCCCGCCTGAGCCAGTTTTCCCGCGTCTTTGCGGGGCCCCTTCATCAAACCGCCCTCAACGGACCGCTTGGCGGTCGGGCACTCAAAACTGGAGAGTAGAGATGAACAAGACCCTAGTCCTGGCGCTTGCTGCCACCACGGCCCTGACCACCGGCGCCTTCGCGGATGGCCACGCCATCACCGAATTCCGCATTGGCATCCTGGGTGGCGAGAATGCCCAGGACCGCATGAATTCCTACCAGTGCCTGGCCGACTACACGACCGAAGTTCTGGGCGTGGAAACCAAGCTGTTCGCCCCCGCCGACTATAACGGCGTGATCCAGGGCCTGCTGGGCGGCACCATCGACATGGCGTGGTTGGGCGCGTCCTCCTACGCCGCGACCTATCTGCAGGACCCCGAGGCGGTTGAGCCTGTCCTGATCAAGGTCAACGTGGACGGCTCCATCGGCTATCACTCCATCGGCTTTGCCCGCGCCGATAGCGGCATCGCATCGCTGGATGACATGGAAGGCCGGGACTTCGGCTTCGGCGATCCGAACTCCACCTCGGGCTACCTGATCCCGTCCATCGAGATCCCGCAGTACAAAGACGGCGTCACGATGGAGAGCGGCGACTACTTCGGTGAAGTCAAGTTCACCGGCGGCCACGAGCAGACTATCGTTGCGGTTAACAATGGCGACATCGACGCCGGCGTGACCTGGGCGGATGCGCAGGGCAACTGGGAAGACGGCTACAACTCCGGCGCGCTGCGCAAGGCGGTCGATGCCGGTCTGGTCGACATGAACGACCTGGTCCAGATCTGGAAGTCGGCCGTCATCCCCGAAGGCCCGATCGTCCTGCGCAAGGCCCTGCCCGAGGACGTGCGCACGGCCATGACCGAGCTGGTCGACGGCCTGCATGAGCGCGACGAAGACTGTGCATACGGTGTGGCCGCGGGCGAAACCCTGGGCTTCCAGCCGGTCACGCACGACACCTACATCTCCATCGTTGAGGCGCGCAAAGCCAAGATCGGCGGCTAACGGAATTTCTATGACGACATCGGCAGCCCTTCGGGGCTGCTGATATTTTCCGGGGGTCGGGCATGGCAGATATCTCAATGGGCGGCGCGCAGCCGCACGTGGACAGCATCCAGAGCAGCTATATGGCTCAGGTGCAGCGTCGGCGCCTTTACGGTGGGCTGACACTGCTGATTTTTGTCGTCCTGATGGTGTCCGGGTTCAACGTGGCCGATGACCGGAATGCGGGCGGGTTCTGGGACGGGCTCCACCAGATCGGCGACTATCCCGCGGACGTTCTGTCAGAGGCGTGGGAAAAGCGGGCGGACCTGCCCGGCCTGATCGCGAAATACTTCCCCGCCCTGGTAGAGACGATCAATATTGCCGCCGTGTCGACATTGATCGGCGCCTTGGGGGGGCTGATCCTGTCGTTGTTGGGGACGCGGGGCC
>JBCBVM010000057.1:0-19031 GCA_039817645.1 Pseudomonadota bacterium
CCAGGGCCGTGGCTTCGATCTGCAAGATCACGTCTAAATTGGCCCGGGCAGAGGCCGCGTCGCACAGCGGCGGTGCCTGGCCCGCGATCACATCGGCGAAATGCTCAAGCTGGCGCAGCAGGGGCACGCCATCGGGCGCGGACTGTTGGGTCAGTTCGGGCGTTTCGTTCCAGTGGGCGGCCCCGGTCCACAGCCGAAGCGACGGGAACTGCACCGCGCCTTTGGTCCCCGCGATCCGCAGACTATCTTGGGCGGTGTGGGGGATGTGGGGGCTTTCGCCCGTGCCAGCTTCGAACCCCCAAGGGGTGGGTGTCGTGTCCGCATAGGTGATCGTCGCGATGGCGCCGCCGTCGAAGCGCAGGACCGCGCCGCCGGATTCCGGCCGCGCGGCCACGCCGCGAACGGTGTGCGCGCCAAGGCCGACCACGTCCGTCACCTCCCCCAGCATCCAGCGCAACATGTCCACATCATGGATCAGGTTCTGTTTGATCGGCCCGCCATCCAGTCCCGCACGCCAGGGGACATCGAAGTAGTCATCCGGTTTCTTCATCAGCCACAGCAAGCTGGCGGCAACGGGTGTTCCGATTGCGCCGGAGGCGATGATTTCTTTCAGGCGGGCCACATGGGGATGGTGGCGCCGGTGGTGACCCACAAGGATGTGGCGGCGCGCCAAGGCGGCGGCGGCGATCATGTCATCCGCACGGGTCAAGCTATCGGCCACGGGCTTTTCGACCAAGACATGCCAGCCGCGTTCCAGGGCTGCGATGGCCAGCGGCGCATGGGTGGCGGTGGGCGTGGCAAGGACGATGCCATCCGCCTCAACGGTCACATCCTCGACGGACGCAAAGCCGGGGCTGGAAGGGTGGGCCCGCCGCGCCGGATCCGGGTCGATGATACCGGCAAGCGTGAGCGCGGGATGCGCCTCGATATGGGCAAGGTGGCGCGCACCAATAAGGCCGGTCCCCGCCAACAGCAGCCGCGTCACCACAATACTCCCGCAGAGGTGTGGTCGAAATTTTCTTGGAAGAAAATTGGCGCGCTCACATCACCGCTCCGATCTGCCAGGGGACGAACTCGTAATCGCCCAGGCCCTGCGCTTCTGATTTCGACATTTCCCCCGAGGCCACGCGCAGGAACATGTCATAAATCTGCTGCCCTTTCTCAGCGACGGAGACGCCATCCGTCAGGATGTCGCCTGCGTTGACGTCCATATCTTCTGGCATCCGCTGGGCCAGCGCGGTGTTGGTTGCGACTTTGATCGTGGGCGCGGGTTTCGATCCGAAGGCCGATCCGCGTCCCGTGGTAAAGCAGACCAGATTACAGCCCCCCGCGATCTGTCCCGTGACCGATGCCGGGTCATAGCCGGGGCTGTCCATGAAGGTGAACCCTGCGTAGCGCACCGGTTCCGCGTATTTGTAGACCGCGGTCAGAGGGGTCGTGCCGCCCTTGGCCGCCGCGCCCAACGATTTTTCTAAAATCGTTGTCAGGCCACCCGCCTTGTTGCCGGGGCTTGGGTTGTTGTCCAGGGAGCCGCGATTGCGCGCTGTGTAGTCTTCCCACCAACGGATGCGCTCCAACAGGCGTTCGCCCGTCGCGGTGTCTTTGGCCCGGCGGGTCAGCAGGTGTTCGGCGCCATAGATCTCTGGCGTCTCCGCCAGGACCCCGGTGCCGCCTTGGGCCACCAGCAGATCGCATGCGTGGCCCAAGGCCGGGTTCGCCGTGATCCCGGACCACGCGTCGGACCCGCCGCATTGCAGCGCGACTTTCAGGGCGGAGGCCGGGCAGGGCGTGCGCCTCGCCGCATTGGCAATGGGCAACATGGCGCGGACCTTTTCCACCCCAACCTCGATGGTGCGGCGCAGCCCTGCCACGTTCTGGATGTTCATGGTTTGGAATGTCGGACCTTGCTTCAGGCCATAGGCGTCCAGAAGCCAATCGATCTGGTTCATCTCACAGCCCAGGCCCACCATCAGCACGGCGCCGTGATTGGGGTGCTTGGCATAGCCCCACATGACGCGCTGCAACGCCTCGAACCCATCGCCACTGTCGGCCATGCCGCAGCCGGTGCCGTGGACGAACGCAACGACGCCATCCACGTTGGGATAGGGGGCCAAGTCCTTCGGGCCGAACGCATCGGCGATGCGCCGCGCTGCCGTGGCCGAGCAGTTCACGGAGGTGACGACGGCGATATAGTTGCGCGTGCCCACATCGCCGGTGTCGCGGCGGTAGCCGAGGAAGGTATCGCCCTGGGCCGGCGGGGCGGGCCGCAGGTCGGTGGCGAATTCATAGTCGTGATCGGTGGCGGCAAAGGCGCAGTTCTGGGTGTGGACGTGATCGCCTGGGGCGATGGCGGTCCTGGCATAGCCGATGATCTGCCCGTACTTGCGGATCGCGCCTCCGGCCGGGATGGCCGCCGTGGCGACTTTGTGACCCGATGGGACCCGGGCGCGCGTGGCCGTGCCCTCCACGTCGGTTCCAACGTCTAACGCGCGGGTGGCCGTCACCACGGTGTCGCCCGGGTCCAGGCGAATGGTGTGCGATGCGTTCAAGGTCCTGGGCATGGCTGCGGTCCGGTCGCGCAAAGGGGGGCCGCTTTGGTCAATCCAACAGCACTTCGATGATCGGCGGCCAGATCAAAAGCACGGACAAAGCGCAGATTTGGATGCAGATGAAGGGCAGGAAACCTTTGAAGATATCCGTCAGAGAGATATGCGGCGGGGCCACGGATTTCAGGTAGAACGCCGCTGGCCCAAAAGGTGGGGACAGGAAGCTGACCTGCATGTTCATACAAAAGAGCACCCCGAACCAGACGGACAGGTATTTCGGCTCCACATGGCCCAGCAGGCCGATCTCCTCGATGGGGAGTTTTTGCACAATGGGCAAGAACACCGGGATGATCAGCAGGACGATGCCGACCCAATCCATGAACGCGCCCATGACCAGCAGGATCAGCATCATCACCATCAAAATCCCCATGGTCGGCAAGTCGGCGGCGACGATCAAGTTGGCCACATATGTCGGCCCGCCCGCGATCGTGTAGGCCCCCGCCAATGCGGCGGCGCCGATGGTGACCCAGATGATTGTGCCGGTGGATTTCAGCGTCCGCATCAAGCTGTCCCAGACCAGCTCAAAGCTGGCCTCGCCCCGGAACACGCTGATGACGAAGACGGCGATCACGCCCATGGCCGCCGCTTCGGTAATGCCAGAGATGCCACCATAGATGGAGCCCATGACCACACCGATGACCACGATGGGGGCCACAAGGCCCTTGCCCATGCGCCAGCCGGTCGCTGCGCGGTCCCGCCCAAAGGCAAAGAAAATGAGGCCCAGAAAAACGCCAAGGGCGATACCAATTTGCCAAACATGCTGGGGCTGGCCCAAGGTGATCGGGTCGACGCCTTCTTCGACGATGTTCTGTCCGGTGACCGTGAAGAAGGCCGCGCGCAAGAAGAGCGCCGTGGCAAAGCCCGCCCCCAGGATGGCCAAGAACGCGCCGAACAGCGCCGTCTTCTCAAGCCCCTTGGGATCGTTCGGGTCATCGGGCGGCAAGGGTGCCAGGGCCGGGTTCAGTTGCGTGCGCACGATGATATAGAGAATGATAAAAGAGGCCAGCATGAAGCCCGGCACGAAGGCCGCCGTGAACAGCGCCACAATCGAGGTTTCGGTGATCAGCCCATAGATGATCAGCACGATGGATGGGGGGATCATCGTCCCCAGCGACCCGCTGGCACAGATCGTGCCGATGGCCAGGTTTTGATCGTAGCCCAGGCGCAGCATTTGGGGCAGGGCGATCAGGCCAAGCAACACGACCTCTCCGCCGATGATGCCAGACATGGCCGCCATGATCACCGCCATGATGGAGGTCACGATGGCAATGCCGCCCCGGGTCCGCGACAGCCAGACATTGAGCGAGGAGTACATGTCCTTGGCGATGCCCGACCGCTCTAGCAGGGCGGCCATGAAGATGAACAGCGGGATAGAGATCAGGACATAACTGGTGAGCGTGCCATAGACCTTTTGCGCCAAGATGTTCAGCGGCCCTGTTCCGAACCGGCCCGTCAGGATGCCCTCCCCGAACTCCCACGGGGCCGTCAACAGGATCGGCTCAAACTTCAGGACCAACACAAGAACGGCAAGCACCGCAGAGGCCATGCCCAAAGGCATTCCAATGGCCAGCAACAACATCAAAGCGATCAGCAGTATGATCGAGATCGTGCCGATATCCATGTCAGTCGCCCCCGCCGACCTGTTCGCGCATGCGCCGCAGGTCCTCTTCGTCAATATCGTCGGCGGCGGTGTGGATCACCGGCTCTTTGTTCCAGTCGCGGATCAGGTTCAGCACGGCCTGGATGGCGACCAAGGTCACCATGATCAGCACCATGGATTTCATGGTTGCCGGGATGGGGGGGTCGAAGGCGGTGCCGAAGGTCTCCCACCTCAGAAACTTGGCCTTTGCCTCTCCGTAGCCGCCGTAGAACAGGAAGAAGGCGAAGGTCACGATCAACAGGGTCGAGATCACATCGAAGGTCCGCTGAAGCCAGCGCGGGCAGACGTCATAGAGAAGGTAGATGCGGATATGGCTGCGCTGCTGCATGGCATAAAGACCGGAAAGCAGGAAGATAAACACCGCCAGCCAAAGGGACATCTCGTTGGCCCAAAGGGTCGGGGCCTCAAACGCGTAGCGCAGGATCACCTCATAGAACATGACCCCCACAAGGATCGCGATCAGCATCATGGCGATCCGTCCGATGAAGACGGCGATGCGGTCGGGTACGCTGAAATCCTCCCACTCCATGGGCGCGCGGCGGACGGTGGCAACGCCAGCGGCGAAGATCAGGGGGGCAAGGATCAGGGCGATCCAGTCCAGCGTGTCCGCCTCACCATATCGGCGCAAAAGGGCAGCATGGGTCCGTTCGTCGCCTGGGAACGTGATGATGTAATTGGCGCCGTTCCAAATCACCCAGCCGAAGACCAGGATGAAGGCAACGGGCATGATCCATTCCAGGACCAAAGCCGTGCGTGTCGGTCCAGGCGTCTGATAGACTTCTGACATCTGCTCCCCCGAAGTCGTGTGGCTCCTGGGCGCGGGCGCCAGTCGCCAAAGGGTGCCGCCTGCGCAGGGCGGCACGTTTGGTGGGGCGGCCCCGTGGGGCCACCCTGCTGTCGCGTGCGAGTTATTCGGCGCCCGAAACCAGACCCAGCTGGGTCAGATAGGCCAGGTGCGCGCTGACCAGCGCCTCTGCCTCGGGGGTGGTCGCGAATTCGGGCCAGGTGGCTTGGGCCGCATCCCGGAACGACTGCAGGTCTTCCGCGGACCATTCATAGATCGTCACACCCTCTTCGCGCAGCTGTGCGGCCGCTTCGGCGTTCTTCTTCTCGAACGTCAAGGCCGTCTTCAACGCCAAGCTGTCCATGGCCGTGGTCATGATGGCACGATGATGCTCTGGCATGCCTTCCCACACGGCTTGGTTGCAGGCCAAGTGGTCCGACGGCATGGAGTGGAAGCCCGGGAAATTGGTGTGCTTGCCAATGTCATAGAGGCCGAGCCCCACATTGTTCGCAATGCCCGACGCGTCTGCCCCGTCGATGATGCCAGTCTCCAGCGCGGTGAAGATTTCGGTGAAATCCATCACGATGGGCGATGCGCCCAGCTTTTCGAAGATCTTCGTCTCCATCCCCGGAGGCGACCGGAACTTCCAGTTCTTCAGATCGTCGGGCCCCGCGATGGGCGCCGTGGAGACAAGGCTTTCCTGGCCGTAGATCCACCAGCCGACAAGCTCCATGCCGTAGGTGTTATACAGGTCTTTCGCAGCTTCGCGGCCACCGCCGAAATAGAGCCAGCTAAGCTGTTGGTACGGCGTGTCATAGCCACCCATGATGTCGCCCACGAACTGGAACGCAGGGTTCTTACCGGTTTGGTAGCCACCCCCGGTCATATCGCAATCAAGAATGCCTGATGCGGCGGCGTCAAACGTTTCGGTCGGGCCCACAACGGAGGCCGAGAAAAACGGCTCAATGTTGATCTCGCCATTGGACATCAACTCGACGCTGTCAAAATACTCCTGCGCCAATTGCCCGGACACCGTCTCGGGGGCGTAATGCGTCTGGATGCGCAGATTGGTCGTTGCATGGCCGTCTGCAAAAGCGGCCCCTGCAATTGCAGTGGATGCGACCGCCAAAGCGGCCCGTGTAAGAGCTTTCATATTTTCCTCCCTTTGAGTGCCGTACCCCGTGCCCATTCGGGCGCTCCCGTCAGGGCTGCACGGCGAAAGGTTAGCGAGGAATTCGCAAACCGCAAACAAAAAATGAAAATCCCTGGACACATCGACATTTTTTCGAATATCAAAATTAAAGGGGGGCGTGTATGGCCGACGGTCGTATCGAAACACCACATATCTACGAGGATCTGCAGCATAAGTTGCTGACTGGTGGGTTTGCGCCCGGGGCCAAACTGATGCCCTCCAGCTTGCACCACGATTACGGCTGTTCGGCCAACACGGTGCGCGATGTTCTGTTGCAATTGTCGAAGGTCGGTCTCGTGGATTTTGAGATCCAGCGCGGTTTTCGCGCCCGCAACGTCAGCGCGGCCCGCCGTGCGGAGATAGCGCGGTTTCGCGTCATCCTAGAGCAGGAGGGGGCTGTCGCCTCCATGAAGAATGGCGGTCTGGAGTGGGAGGCGGCCTTGACGGCGGCCCATCACAAGCTGCTGCATATTCAGCGCCAGGCCGCGGGGACAGATGACAGCATGCCCTTTGTCGGGCTGTGGTCCGACGCGGAACTGGCCTTTCACCGCACCCTTCTGTCGGAATGCCGTCTGCCCCCGTTGATCGAGACGTTTGACGCGATCTACATGCAGTTTCGCCAACAGATGGTGGGGCTCGAGTCAAACTGCTTGCCGTCTTACCTGGAGCGGATCGTGGCCGACCATCAGTTGATCATGGACTCCGCTTTGGCCAAAGACGAGCCCGCGCTGCGCAAGGCCATCCACGACCATCAAGCCCGGCATTTTACCGAGGCGCCGCCGGGTGCATAGGCTGGGTGTGTCCCGCCGAGCGCTACAGGCCGTTGCGCGCTTTCAGTTCGAGGAAAAGGGCCGAGTGGTCCAGGTCCGCCCCATCCATGGCGTCCATCAGGTGCTTGAAGCGGTTGTTCACGGCATGGACGGCGGGCAGGTCCAGGCCCAGGCCAGCCGCCTCATCCTCGACATTGTTCAGGTCTTTGATCTGGAACTTGGTCAGGCCTCCGGGCACAAAATTGCCTTCGGTCATGCGCGCGCCGTGTTGCTGCAATATCGTACTATCTGCGAACCCGCCCTTCAGCGCATCCCGCACCGCCGCCGGATCGGCGCCGCCCCGTTCCAGCAGCAGCATCGCCTCGGCCACCGCCCCGATCGTGCACGCGACGATCGCCTGGTTCGCCAGCTTGGCCAATTGCCCCGAACCGACGGGTCCCACATGGATGGGGCGGCCCAAATCGGACAACACCGGCAAGACGCGGGACACCACCGACGCATCCCCGCCCGCCATAATCGCCAGGCGCGCGTCTTCTGCGCCTTTGGTCCCGCCCGAGACGGGTGCGTCCACATAGGACACCTCAATATTGGCAAAGCGGTCATGGGCGTCGCGCGCCTCGGACGGTTTGATCGATCCCATTTCCACCCATACGGCGCCTGCCGGGAACCCGTCACCGATGGCGGCCTGTACCTCCGCGCTGGCGGGTCCATCCGACAGCATCGAAATCACGATCTCTGCTTGGGCGACGGCCCGGGCGGGGGTGTCTGCGACCTGCGCGCCGTCGATGGCGCGGGCCTTGTCCAGATTGCGGTTCCAAACCGTCACCCCATGGCCCGCCGCCACCAGATTGCGCGCCATGGGCGCCCCCATCAGGCCAATGCCCATTACCGCTACGTCCGCCATGTTCCACTCCCTGTTTGCGCTCACAGTAGAAACGTCTTAGCCAGAGACGCAATGGGGAGGGGTGCATGACCGGACGATTGCAAGGCAAGCGCGCATTGATCACCGCAGCCGGGCAAGGCATCGGGCGCGCCACGGCCGAAGCCTATTTCGCAGAAGGCGCAGACGTGTTTGCCACGGATGTGAATCCGGACTTGCTGGACGGTTTGGCGTGCGACGTTTTCGCCCTGGATGTGCGGGATGATGACAGCGTGACCGCAGGGGTCGCCCGGGCCGAACCGGACATCCTGTTCAACTGTGCGGGCTTTGTGCATCACGGGACGATCCTGGATGCCTCCGATGACGAATGGGCCTTTGGGTTCGACCTGAATGTGCGATCCATGTACCGCACAATCCGCGCCAGCCTGCCTGGCATGTTGGAACGCGGCGGCGGGTCCATTATCAATATGTCCTCGGCCCTGGGATCGGTGATTGGGGCGCCCAACCGCTTTGTCTACGGGGCCACAAAGGCGGCTGTGATCGGGATCACGAAGTCGGTGGCCGTGGATTTCATCAAAGACGGGATTCGGTGCAACGCCATCTGTCCCGGCACGGTGGAAAGCCCATCGTGGCACGACAGGGTGCGGGCCTTGGGCGAAGAGTTGGGCAGCTATGACGCGGCCCACGCGCAATTCGTTGCCCGCCAGCCCATGGGCCGGGTCGCGCAACCCGCCGAGATCGCAGCCCTTGCCGTTTATCTTGCCAGCGACGAAAGCGCATTTACCACGGGTCATGCGCATATCATCGATGGCGGATGGTCGGGGCAATAGGGGCCGAACATGCAGGGGAGCGACAGATGACCTATCTCGCACCGGCCGGCACGGGCGTTGGCCATATCCACCTGCGGGTGTCAGACCTTGAACGGTCCGTGGCGTTCTATCGGGATGTGATGGGGTTCACGGTCCAGGCGCGCATGGCCGGCGCCGCGTTCCTTGGGGCCGGGGGGTATCACCATCACATCGGCCTGAACACCTGGCAGAGCGCGGGGGCGCGCGCGCCCGAACGGGGCCATACCGGTCTTTACCACGCGGCGTTTGTCTACCCGACGCAAGACGACTTGCGCGTTGCGGCCAAACGCGTGCGCGATGCCGGTGTCGAGATCTATGGCGCCGCGGACCACGGCGTGTCTCTGGCGCTTTACTTCGATGATCCCGATGGCAACGGGGTGGAGATCTATTGGGACCGTCCCCGCGCAGATTGGCCGCGGGACGATGATGGGGCGCTGACCCTTGTAAATGACCGTTTCGATGCGTCGCTCTTCCTTGACCAAGGACGCCTCCAAGACAGGACCGCACCATGACAAAACTTCGTTCCCGCCTCTGGTTCAACAACCCCGACAACCGAGAGATGACGGCCCTCTACCTGGAGCGGTACCTGAACTACGGCATCACCCGGGAGGAATTGCAGAGCGACAAGCCCATCATCGCCATCGCACAGACGGGCAGTGATCTGAGCCCGTGCAACCGCCACCATATCGAGCTGGCCAAGCGGGTGCGGGACGGGATCATCGCGGCGGGTGGCGTGCCCATGGAGGTGCCGGTCCATCCGATTCAGGAGACGGGTAAGCGGCCCACCGCGTCTTTGGATCGCAACTTGGCTTATCTGTCGCTGAGCGAGACGTTGAATGGCTATCCGCTGGACGGTGTCGTGCTGATGATCGGGTGTGACAAGACCACGCCGGCCTTGTTGATGGCGGCGGCGACCGTGAACATCCCGGCCATCGCCTTGTCCGTGGGGCCCATGCTGAACGGTTGGTTCAAGGGGGAACGGACCGGGTCCGGCACCATCGTCTGGAAAGCCCGCGAATTGCATGCCGCCGGAGAGATCGACGATGCCGGGTTCATGGAGATCGTGGCCAGCAGCACCCCGTCCGTGGGCTACTGCAACACCATGGGCACGGCGACCACGATGAATTCCTTGGCCGAGGCGTTGGGCATGCAACTTCCTGGGGCGGCCGCCATTCCTGCGCCATATCGCCAGCGCGGGCATATCAGCTACGAAACCGGCAAGCGTATCGTGGACATGGTGCACGCTGATCTGAAGCCATCCGACATCATGACGCGCGAGGCGTTTGAAAACGCAGTGGTCGTGAACTCTGCAATTGGCGGGTCGACGAACGCGCCCGTCCATCTGAACGCCATCGCGCGCCATCTTGGGGTGCCGCTGGACAATGACGATTGGCAGAAATTGGGGCACCACGTGCCACTTTTGGTGAATTTGCAACCGGCCGGGGCATATTTGGGGGAAGATTACTACCATGCGGGCGGTGTGCCCGCGGTGGTTGGGCAATTGATCGACGCTGGCATGCTGCCCCATCCAAGCGCCGTCACGGCCAATGGCCAAAGCATGGGCGACAATTGTTCGGGGCTTTCATCCGCCCTGCCGGATGTCATCAAGCCCATTTCGGCACCTATGGTCGAGGCCGCGGGTTTCTTGAACCTGAAGGGCAACCTGTTCGACAGCGCCATCATGAAGACCAGCGTCATCAGCGCGGAATTTCGCGACAGGTATTTGTCGGATGCAGATGACCCAGAGGCGTTTGAAGGGCGCGCCGTGGTGTTTGATGGGCCGGAAGACTTCCACGCGAAGATCGATGATGAAAGCCTTGAAATCGATGAGCATTGCATCCTGATCATGCGCGGTGCAGGGCCCATCGGCTACCCCGGCGCGGCAGAGGTCGTGAACATGCGCCCGCCGGCCTATCTTTTGCGGAAAGGGATCCATGCCTTGCCTTGCATCGGCGACGGGCGGCAATCGGGGACGTCCGGGTCGCCGTCGATCTTGAACGCATCGCCCGAGGCGGCGGCGGGCGGTGGCCTGGCGCTGGTGCAGACGGGCGACCGTTTGCGGATCGATTTGGGCATGGGGACAGCGAACATGCTGGTGGACGAAGCCGTGTTGGCGCAGCGGCGGGCAAGTCTGGATGTGTCCGCCTTGGTACCGGAGTCCGAGACACCGTGGCAGGAAATTTTCCGGGAACGGGCGGAGCCGTTGTCCCATGGCATGACCCTGCGTGGGGCCGACGCCTATCGCGGGACGGCGCAAAAGGGCGTGCCGCGGGACAATCACTAAGATGGCGCGGCAGGCGGGGGCAACTTTCCGCGTGTCGCCGAGAGGGAGAGAAAGATGAAGCTGTGCCGTTATGGTGAGGCCGGGCAGGAAAAGCCGGGTCTGGTGGATGCAAACGGGGATCTGCGGGACCTGAATGCCCACGTGGGCGACATTTCTGGCGACGTCTTGTCGGATGCGGGGCTGGCGAAATTGGCCGCGTTGGACCCGAACAGTTTGCCCAAAGTCACGGGCGCGCCGCGCATGGGGCCGTGTGTGGGCGGGATTGGCAAATTCATGTGCATTGGCCTAAATTACTCCGATCACGCGGCCGAGACCGGGGCGGCGATCCCCGAACACCCGATCCTGTTCATGAAGGCCAACAGCGCGATCATCGGACCCAATGATGACGTGGTTCTGCCCCGCGGTTCGACCCATTCGGATTGGGAGGTGGAGTTGGGCGTGGTGATCGGTACCACGGCCAAATACGTGTCGGAGGCTGACGCCCTGCGCCATGTGGCGGGCTACTGCATCTGCAATGACGTGTCGGAGCGTCATTTCCAGAACAAGCTGACTGGCCAATGGACCAAGGGGAAAAGCTGCGACACGTTCGGGCCGACCGGGCCCTGGCTGGTCACGCGCGACGAGGTGGGTGACCCGCAATCCTTGGCCATGTCGTTGGACCTGAACGGCCAACGCATGCAGACCGGTAGCACAGCGACGATGATCTTCTCGGTGGCACAGATCATTCACCACTTGTCCCAGATGTTTACCTTGCATCCGGGTGATGTGATTTCGACGGGAACGCCCCCTGGCGTCGGCATGGGGATCAAACCCGCGCCGGTCTACCTGAAGGCGGGGGACGTGATGGAATTGTCCATTGAGGGCCTAGGACAACAACGCCAGGAGGTGCGCGCCGATGACTAAGACCAGATTGCTGCAGATCGGCGGAATTACGGATCGGATGAAAGAGGCCCTGGCGGAGAGTTTTGAGATCGACGTTTTGTTCGATCAAGACGACCGGGCGGCCTACCTGGCGGCGCACGGAGCGGACATTCCCGCGATCTTGACCAATGGCCATTACGGCGTGCCCGCAGACGTGGCCGCCGCCATGCCCAATTTGCAGGTCGTAAGCAGCTATGGCGTCGGGTACGACGCCATCGACGCGCCGACCTTCGCCGAGCGGGGGATCAAAGTCAGTCATACGCCCGATGTCTTAAATGACGAAGTGGCGGTGACGGCGGTGATGCTGTGGCTTGCGGTCTATCGCGGTCTGGTGCCCGCGGACGCGCATGCCCGGTCTGGCGCGTGGGAGAACGGGGAGTTCCCCCTGACCCGCAGCCCCATGGACCGGAAGGTCGGCATCCTGGGCATGGGGCGCATCGGTCAAACCATCGCGGAAATGGTGGGCGCGTTCCGGGCCGAAGTGCACTATCACTCGCGCTCCCCCAAGGATCTGCCATATCAATATCACAGCAGCGCCAAGGACTTGGCAGCCGCTGTTGATGTTCTGATTGTGATCACGCCAGGTGGGCCCGAGACCAAGCACCTCGTCAATGCCGACGTGTTGGCCGCGCTTGGGAAAGGCGGGACGTTGATCAACGTCTCCCGCGGGTCGGTGGTGGACGAAGCCGCGCTGATCGACGCGCTGCAGACTTGGACGATCGCGGGGGCGGGGCTTGATGTTTTTGAGGAGGAGCCGAAAATCCCCCAAGCCTTGAAGGACATGCCCGAACGGGTGGCTTTGGCGCCCCATGTGGGGTCCGCGACCATGGAAACGCGGGCCGCCATGGGGGACCTGACTGTTCGGAACCTGCTGCAATGGCGCAAAGATGGCAGCGTGGAAACACCCGTGCCAGAATGTCGGCATCTCTGACGGGCGCTTAAACGGCCAGGCGACCTGGCATAGCTTTCACTCGGGTCGCCAAGACCTCCACCCGGTGCACAACGTCGGGGCGGACGGGACCTGGTCGGGCCGCGTCGGCCAATGTGGTGAACCAATGGTCCGGCGGGTTGCGTCCCCGGGAATTGCCGCGCCACTGCAAGCCACGCAGCACCGCCTCGGCCTCTCGCGGCAAGCGGTCCGGAATGTCGCGACCTGACAACACCGCCCAACCAAGGGTCCATAAGCGGCCCACGGACCAAGGGTTATAGCCGCCGCCGCCCAAAAGGAGGAAGCGCGGCGCGAGGGGGATCAGACTTCTGAGCACGTCCATATGCGCCTGGTTGGAGAGGGCGAGCCGCGAGAGGGGGTCTTCGTCCACCGCGTCGGCCCCGCATTGCAGGACAATGGCATCGGGGCGAAACGCCGCGACCACGGGGCGGATTAGGTGGTCGCGCGCCCACGCCATCTCACTGTCATTGGCGCCGCGGGGCAGGGGCAGGTTGAAGACCTGGCCGACCCCTTGATCCGACACGGCGCCGGTGAACGGCCAGCGTTTTTCTTCGTGGGTGGAAACCAGCAGGGTGTCAGGGTCGTCGGCAAAGGCGTGTTCCACCCCATCCATGTGATGCGCGTCGATATCCACATAGGCCACCCGCCGCGCGCCGTGCGCCCGGAGGGAGAGGATCGCGAACACGCAGTCGTTGAGATAGCAAAAGCCACTGGCCCGGTTTGGCATGCCGTGATGCGTGCCGCCGCCGGGATTGTGAATGCGCCCCCCGCCTGACAGCAATTCGCCCGCCAGGATCGACGCACCGGCCCCCGTGGCGGGACGGCGGAACATCTCGGGGAAAATGGGGTTGGACACGGTGCCGAGGCCATGGGTTTGTCGCGTCTCCTCGTCCACGCGCGCGGTGGCCTCCGCTTTCTGAAGGGCGGCCACATAGGCCGGGGTGTGCCACTGCGCCAGGGCCGCGGGTTTTGCACGGGGGGACGTGCGGAACACGGATCGGTCGCGCCATCCCAAGGCTGCCGTAAGATCCATGACGGTGGACACCCGGGGCACGCGCAGCGGGTGCCAAGGCCCGTAGGACGACCCCCGATAGATTTCCGACCCGAAAAGAAGGGGACCGGTCACTTGGGCAGCACGGCCTCAATGCTGCGGGTCAACCGGGGGGAAAGCGGGCGGGTGTTTGCGCCCGCAAAGGTGACCAAATCCCCCTCCGGGCTCAGCAGGGCTTTGTTGAAGTTCCACCGCGGCACGGCACCTTTTTGCGCCAGCCAGGCATAGAACGGATGGGCTTCGGCCCCGCGGACGGACGTAATCGTCGTCAGCGGGATCGTGAGCCCATAGTTCACCTCGCAAAACTCCGCCACGTCCGCGTTGGAGGCCAGTTCCTGGGCAAAGTCGTCAGATGGCACACCAATCACCGTCAAACCCTGCGCGCCGTACCGATCAGACAGGGCCTGAAGTTCTGCGTATTGGTCGGTGAAGCCGCACAGGGACGCGGTGTTGACCACAAGCACGGCCCGCCCCCGCAGGTTATCGAGGTCTATGACACCGCCTTCCAGGGCCTCAAACTCGAAAGCTTGGGCGGGTAGGGCAGTCAAGAGGAAAGGAACGATCATACGCATTCGAAGAAAATTAGGACGCCTCTGCCATGGATCAAGTGCGGCCTTGGCTTGAACGTATAGGCAAAAGTCGTAAGTTACTGAGGCACTTCCGAGAGTGAGGCGAGCATGATCCGATATGCTTTGAAATGCGCCCAAGGCCACTGCTTTGACAGTTGGTTCCAGTCGGCTGAGGCGTTCGACACCCTGGCTGCCAAGGGCCATATCGCGTGCGCGATCTGTGGCGAGGGACGCGTCGAAAAGGCGTTGATGGCGCCGAAAGTCAGCGCGGCGCCGGCCCCACTCTCGACCCCAACGTCTGACGTTGAACGCAAGATCGCATCCTTTCGCGCCAAGGTTGAGGCAGAGGCGACGTATGTGGGGGGACGCTTCGCCCAAGAGGCGCGGGCGATCCACGCAAGCGATGATCCGTCCAAACCCATCTGGGGCGAGGCGAATGCGACGGAGGCGAAAGCACTGTTGGAGGACGGCATTCCGGTGGCGCCTTTGCCGTTCGGTCCGAAGTCGAAGGCGAACTGATGCGCAGTCTGATCACTGGTGCAAATCGAGGAATAGGCGCCGCCCTGCGCCAGGAAGGTGAACGACGGGGCCATGACATCCTGTCGACCCACCGTGGTCCGGCCGCCAAGGGGTGGCTGACGCTGGACGTGACATCCGAGGGCGACCAAAGGTCAGCCGCCGCGCAAACCGGCGCCATCGATCTGTTGATCTGCAACGCGGGCGTCCTGCGGGACAAAGGCAAAACATTTGCCGAGACAAGCGCCGCCGACTGGTCCGAGACGTTGGCGGCCAACGTGACCGGCACCGCGCTGACCGTCCAGGCGCAGTTGGCAAACCTTTCGGAAGGCGGGCGCATCGCGATCATTTCCTCCATGATGGGGATGCAGTCGCGTACGCCTGGGAACACGATGGCCTATCGCGCGTCGAAAGCCGCTGTGACCAACCTGGGGCGAAACCTGGCAGAGATGCTGCGGCCCGAGGGCATCGCCGTTGGCATTTACCATCCGGGATGGGTTCAGACAGACATGGGTGGCGCGTCCGCTGATCTGACGGCGGAACAGTCGGCCCAAGGGCTTTGGGACAGGTTCGAAGCCCTTAACATGGCGGCCACCGGGGCCTTCCAGAACTATGACGGCGCGGCGCTGGACCTGTAGCGTCACACGCCGACACGTGTTGGCGGGGGCGCTTGCCATGGCAGGTGTGCGCCCCCTTTGGGCAGCCGCACCGGTGCGCGTGTTTGCGGCGGCCAGTCTGAAGCTCCCGTTGGACGCAATCGCCTCGACCTGGGATGGTCCGCCGATAAGCTTGGCATATGGCGGAAGTGGCACGTTGGCCCGCCAAGTGGCGCGGGGGGCGCCTGCGGACCTGGTGGTGTTGGCGGCCACAGATTGGATGGAGTGGTTGCAGGGACAAGGGCGGATCGAGGGGTCAACGGTTTCTGTCGCGGGAAACCGGTTGGCACTTGTGGGCCCGCCCGATGCCGCCCGCTTTGACCTGAGCAGAGCAGCGGTGCTGGATCGGCTGGGTCCGAATGGGCGCTTCGCCATGGGTGACCCTATGTCGGCCCCCGTCGGTCGCTACGGGCAACAGGCGCTGGAAACCCTCGGTCTTTGGGCGGATTTGCGCGACCGGGCGATCTTGGTGGAGAATGTGCGCGCCGCCCTGGCCTATGTGGCGCGGGGCGATGTGAAACTGGGCTTGGTCTATGCCTCCGACACGGTTGGCAGCGATGTGACCCGCGTGGCAGACATCCCCGTAGGCGCGCACCAACCGATCCGATACCCGGCAGGCTTGGTGCCAGGTGCCCCGGTGTCGGCGCGCCGGTTCCTTGACCTTCTGCGTCAGGCCGGGGACATGTTCGCGGCGCACGGGTTTGCCCCGGCGCAGGACCTTTAGCGTGCTGCCACCGATGCGGTGCCCGGCATCGCCGAAGCCTGAGGAAAGAAGACGCCGCGCTGTGACACCGAACCAGATCATGCCCTGGACGCAGGATCGTCCATGATCACCTTGCCCCCAGAGGCGTGGGTGGCGCTGATGCTGTCGTTGCGCGTGTCGGCGGTGGCAACGCTGGTCAGCCTGCCATTGGCGCTTTGGGTGGCCCATCTGCTGGCGCGTGGAAGGTTTCGGGGAAAGGGGATGCTGGACGCGGCTGTCCACTTGCCGTTGGTTTTGCCGCCGGTGGTCACGGGCTATGCCCTCCTGCTGCTCTTCTCTCAGGCGGGACCGATTGGCCGGATCCTGGAGCCCATGGGCCTAGGGGTTGCGTTCCGGTGGACGGGCGCGGCCTTGGCGGCCGGCATCATGGCCTTTCCGCTTATGGTGCGGGCCATGCGTCTCGCGTTGGAAGCCGTCGATCCGCGCCTTGAGGAAGCGGCGTCGACTTTGGGGGCATCCGGGTTCCGGGTCTGGCGTTCGGTCACCTTGCCGCTGATGGCGCCGGGCATTTTGGCGGGTGTGACCTTGGGCTTTGCCAAAGCCTTTGGCGAGTTCGGGGCGACGATCACCTTCGTGGCCTCCATCCCCGGGGAGACGCGGACCCTGCCATCGGCCATCTATGCGTTCCTGCAAGTCCCAGGGGCTGAACCTGCCCTCAGGGGGTTGGTTCTGGTCGCCGTGGCTGTTGCATTGGGCGCTGTGCTGGTCTCCAACTGGTGGGCGCCCCGGATTGCGGCCCGCGTGGCCGGTCGCTGATGCTTGAGGCGCAGATCACGACCCGGATCGGGGGCTTCACCCTTGATGTTGATCTTCAGGCGCACGGCGGTGTGACGGCCCTTTTTGGTCCAAGTGGCGCGGGCAAGACATCCCTTGCGCGGGCCATCGCGGGGTTGAGCCATCCGGAACGGGGACGGATCGCGTTGAATGGGAAGGTTTTGCTTGATGGCACAACCAACGTGCCCGCCCATCATCGGGGGATCGGGTACGTGTTCCAAGAACCGCGGTTGTTCCCCCATTTGGACGTGCGGGCCAACCTTCTGTATGGCGCAAGACCCGGGCAAGATCCCGGACCGGTGGCAGATATGCTGGGAATCGAAGGCTTGCTGCACCGGCGCCCGGCAGGCCTGAGCGGAGGGGAGGCGGCGCGCGTTGCCATCGGGCGTGCCCTTCTACGTGATCCGAAACTGCTGATTCTGGATGAGCCCCTTGCCGCGCTGGATGCGCCGCGCCGATCCGCCATTCTGCCGTGGTTGGAGCGGCTGCGGGATCGGGGTTTGCCCGTGCTCTATATTTCTCACGCCATGGAGGAGGTGGCGCGCCTGGCCGATACACTCGTGCTGCTACGCGAAGGGCGGATCGCCCATGCCGGTCCCTTGGCCGAGAGCCTGGCCGACCCCTCCCTGACGCCGCTTATCGGGCCGTCGCAAGCGGGGGCAGTCCTGACAGCAGAGGTCGCCGCGCAAGCGGACGGGGTGATGACCGTGCGGACACCGGTTGGCGCGTTGCACGTGCCCGGGTCGGCGGCCCTGGGCCATATTCTGCGTCTGCGGGTCCGCGCAGAGGATATCATCATCGCGACGTCCGAGCCGATGGGACTATCAGCCTTGAATGTCCTGCCGGTAACGATCGATGCGTTGCATGCAGGGGACGGGCCAGCGGTCATGGTGCGGCTGCGCGCGGGCGACGGGTTCTTGCTGGCGCGGGTCACGAAGAGATCGGTGCAAGCGCTGACCCTCGAACCCGGTCGCCCGGTGTGGGCCGTCGTGAAGACAACCGCCTTTGCCCATGGCGATGTGGGGACAGCGCGACCAAACGCCAAGGCGTAGCGGTTCAGCCGCTAGCGAAGCCCCCGCAAGGCATCGCGCAAGCGGATCTCCAGGTCGCGACGCTCCTCTGGCGTCAGAAACGCGCCGATCTCCACGGGGCGGGGGCCGCCTTCCAGCGTGAGGTAATCTTCGATCTGACCGACTTTGGCATGGCGCTCCACCCGCACCCAATACGGGTTTGCCTCCCAGTCGCGTTTGGACCCGTCGGGGTCCCGCCGTATGAGGACGGCGCGGTCCGGCCAAAGGGAGAACGTCTCCAGGATTTCTCGGTCTTTCCAGTTCCGGTTGATCGCAAGCCAAAGCAAGCCCAACGCGCCCATGGCGAAAGGCAAGATTCCCCACAGGACAACTGATCCGATCAGGCCAAATAGGGGGATGCAGAACATCAAAAACGTGCCTGCGATGACAACCACAAACCCTGTGCCCGTCAGCGATTGGTGGGGCCAAAGCTCCACCTCAAGGAGAGAGGCCCCGGATGGTACCGGGGCCTCTGCTGTCTCTGTGATGA
Organism: Pseudomonadota bacterium; assembly: GCA_039817645.1. GTDB lineage: Bacteria > Pseudomonadota > Alphaproteobacteria > Rhodobacterales > Rhodobacteraceae > Jannaschia. The sequence continues at coordinate 18,784 of JBCBVM010000057.1, forward strand.
TCCGAAAGGGCATCAGTGACCGGGCTGTTTGTCCCACGTGTCGCGCGTCGGAAGCTGCTCGAACGTGTGCTCCGGCGGCGGGTTGGGCAATGTCCATTCCAATGTGTCCGCGTGCTCACCCCAGTAGGCTTCTTCCTCGATCTTACGACCCGCGAAGATCGTGTAGAAAACGATCCAGATGAAGAAGAGGAAGGATGCAAAGGACAGGAACGCGCCCCAGCTCGACACTTCGTTCCAGAGCGCGAAGG
>JBCBVM010000058.1:0-17087 GCA_039817645.1 Pseudomonadota bacterium
CCTTCCCTTGGGCGCAAAGCGATGCCATGACGGGGCCATGACGACCGACCCGCTGCCTGCCCATAATTGGCCCGAGCTTGCGCCCGGATGGGTGTGGCTGTGCGGGGCGGGGCCGGGCGATCCGGGCCTGCTGACGCTGCACGGGTTGAACGCCCTGCGCCAGGCGGATGTCATCGTCTATGACGCGCTCGTCGGAGAAGAGATCCTGGATTGGGCCCCCCAGGCGCGCAAGATCTATGCCGGCAAACGCGGCGGCAAAGCATCGGCCAAACAGCGGGACATCTCGCTCCACCTCGTGGAACTAGCACGGGCCGGGAACCGGGTCTTGCGTTTGAAGGGCGGCGACCCGTTCGTATTTGGACGCGGCGGCGAAGAGGCGCAGACCCTGGTGCAGCATGGCATCCCCATCCGCATCGTGCCGGGGATCACGGCAGGCATCGCGGGCTTGGCCTATGCGGGCGTGCCCGTGACCCATCGCGACGTGAACCAATCGGTCACTTTCCTGACCGGCCATGATGCCAGCGGCGCGGCGCCCACGGCCCTCGATTGGGAGGGGATCGCCCGCGGCAGCCAGGTCATCGTGATCTATATGGGCATGAAACATATCGCGGAAATCGCCGCCAAGCTGATGGCCGCCGGGCGCCCCGGCACAGAGCCGGTCTGTGTGACGACCACCGCGACCTTGGCCGCCCAGACAACGATCGAGACCACCCTGGCCCACTGCGCCGAAGATGTGACCCGCGCGGACCTCGCCCCCCCGGCCATCATCTGCATCGGCGCCGCCGTGAGCCTGCGCCAAGCCCTCGACTGGCAGGCCATGGCCGCCGGTCACGCCCCCCGCGACCTTGATCCCTTGCGGCGCGGGCGCCCCGCCGAAAGCGCATGACCCCTCTGTCATCTGGCCAAAAATACTCCATTCCCACCGCGCCCCACCCGCGGCCTTTGGCGTTGGGCAATGACCGGGCCGCATGCCGGGCCTGATCCTGGCCGCGCCCAGTTCCGGGGCGGGCAAAACCACGGTCACCTTGGGCATTCTGCGCGCGTTGCGGGATCGCGGAATTGCCGTGCGCAGTGCGAAATCCGGACCGGACTATATCGACCCGCGCTTCCACGAGGCCGCCACCGGCCTGCCCTGCCCCAACTTGGATGCCTGGGCCATGGGCGCGCCACAGATCGCGGCCCTGGCGGCGGGGCCCGGACTGTTGGTGATCGAAGGGGCCATGGGCTTGTTCGACGGCGCGCCGCCCGACGGGCGCGGGGCCACGGCCGATCTGGCGCGGCAGCTGCACGTGCCGGTGGTCCTGGTGGTGGATGCCGCGCGCATGGCGCAGTCGGTGGCACCCCTGGTCCAGGGCTTTCGCGACCACGATCCAGACGTCCAGGTGGTGGGTGTCATTCTGAACAAACTGGGCAGTCCGCGCCATGGGGCGATGCTGCGCGAAGCGTGCCCGTTGCCCGTGCTGGGGGCTTTGCCCAGGGACGCGCAGCTTTCCACGCCATCGCGACATTTGGGCCTTGTCCAAGCGCAGGAGCGGCCGGATCTGGAGCAGTTCCTGACCCAATCGGCGGCCCTGGTGGCGGAGCATGTGGATCTGGCCGCACTGCACGCCGTGGCCGCCCCCTTGCCCGCGGCACCGGCCCTGCCCCGCACGCCGCCGCCCGCGCAGCGGTTGGCCGTCGCACGGGATGCGGCCTTTGCCTTTGCCTATCCGCACCTTCTTGACGCCTGGCACAGGGCCGGGGCGGAGATCTTGCCCTTCTCCCCCCTGGGCGATGACCCCGCACCCGCGGCGGATCTGGTGATCCTGCCCGGCGGCTACCCGGAACTGCATGCCGGGCGCTTAGCGGCCAACGGCACGTTCCTGGCGTCCCTGCGGGACCGGCCGGTCTATGGCGAATGCGGCGGCTATATGGTCATGGGCGATGGGCTGGAGGATGCGGCAGGCGCGCGCCACGCCATGGCGGGGCTTTTGCCGCTAGAGACATCGTTCGCCCGGCGGACGCTGCACCTGGGCTACCGCACGCTGCGGGCCGAGGCCGGGCCGTTCCCGGGTGTCTGGTCGGGGCATGAGTTTCATTACGCCACGACGTTGCGCGCAGAGGGGCCCGCCCTGTTCCAGGCACATGATGCGGGAGGCACGGCCCTGTCGCCCATGGGCCTGCGGCGGGGGGCCGCGTGCGGGTCTTTCGCCCATCTGATCGCCCCTGCGGCAGATATGTAGCGAGACAATCGAAGTCTGGACCTGTCCCGGGACGCGGGCGTAGGACGGGGCCATGACCACCCTTGCCACCGATCCCGACCTGTCCGCCGACCGCCGTGCCAAGCGCAATGTTCTGGTGCTGGTGGCGGCGCAAGCGTTGCTGGGCGCACAGATGCCATTGCATTTCGTGGCCGGTGGTTTGGCCGGTTTGTCATTGGCGCCGACACCCCTTTTGGCGACGCTGCCGATTTCGCTGATCGTGTTCGGGTCCATGACCACAGCCCCCTGGATCAGCCCGTTCATGCAGCGCCATGGACGTCGCGCGGGTTTTGTCCTGGGGGCCTTGGCGGGGGCGGCGGGCGCGGGGCTCAGCGTGCTGGGCCTGTGGCTCGGGTCATTCTGGGTCTTTCTGATGGGCGCCTATCTGACGGGCATCTATATGTCGGCCCAAGGGTTTTACCGCTTTGCGGCGACGGATATGGCCTCCCCCGCGTATCGGCCCAAGGCCATCAGCTACGTCATGGCGGGCGGGCTGCTTTCCGCGCTGATCGGGCCGCAATTGGTGAAAGCAACATCCGACATCACGATCATTCCGTTCATGGCCACCTACGGTGCGGCGGTGGCAATCAACCTGATCGGCCTCTGGCTGTTCTTCCTGTTGGACATCCCCAAACCGCCTGCCCCGGCGGATGGGGCCGCCAGGGGGCGCAGCCGGGCGGAGTTGTTGCGCAGCCCGGCCATCGTGGTGTCGATCATCTGTGCCATGGTGACCTATGCGTTGATGAACCTGGTCATGACATCCACACCGCTGGCGGTGGTGGGCTGCGGATTCTCGGTCGGGAATGCATCGGACATCGTGGCGGCCCATGTGGTCGCCATGTTCGCACCCAGCTTCTTCACCGGCCACCTGATCGCGCGGTTCGGGACGACGCGGATCGTGTCGGTGGGCCTGATCCTGTTGGGTGCGGCGGGGATCGTGGCTTTGTCGGGGGTAACGCTGCCGTATTTCTATGGCGCATTGATCCTGCTGGGCCTTGGCTGGAATTTCGGCTTCATCGGGGCCACGAACATGCTGACGGCGAACCATGCGCCGGAAGAACGCGGCACGGTTCAGGGCCTGAACGATGCGATTGTCTTCGGCTGCGTGACGGTGGCCTCGCTCAGCTCCGGCGGGTTGATGAACTCCGCCCCCGAGGCGGTGGCGGGTTGGACGGCCGTGAACCTGGCCATGGTACCGTTCCTTGTGTTGGCTGGCGGCGCGTTGATTTGGCTGACGCTGAACCGGCCCCGCCACGCATGAGACGGCAGTGCGGGCGACAGATTATTCTGGAATAATCTGCCACCGACACAACGGGCCGCGACGCGTTTTCGGCGCCCGTTAGCTGCGGCCCTTCCAAGGCACCAGCCAGTTTTCCATCTTCCGCATCAGGATATCGATGCCGAAGCCGATGACCCCGATGAGGATGATGCCCATGACGACCACATAGGTCTGTTGGAATTTGGACGCCGTGGTGATCATCATGCCCGCGCCCACATTGGCGGCCACAAGTTCGGCGGCGACCACGGTGCCCCAGCAGACCCCCATGGCCACGCGGGCCGCGGTGAAGATTTCTGGCAAGGAATTCGGCACGATCACATGGCGCAAAATCTGCGTCTTTGACGCCCCCAGCGAATAGGCGGCATGGACCTTTGAGATGTTCACGCCCGACACCCCGGCACGCGCGCCGATGGCCATGATCCAAAGGGCGGCCAGGAACAGCAGGACGACCTTCCCCGTCTCATCGATGCCGAACCAGATGATGACCAGCGGGATCAGTGCCAGGGGCGGCACGGGGCGCATGAATTCGACGATGGGGTCGAACCAGCCGCGAAACCAGTCGCTGAGGCCCATGGCATAGCCAAGGGGAATGCCCACGATGGCCCCCAGCACGAAGCCCGCAAGGACGCGCCCCAGGGAATACCCCAGATGTTCGAACAGGCTGAAGTTTCGGAACCCATCGGTCGCCACGTCGACCACGGCCTGCCAGACCCGTTCCGGGGATGGCAAGTAAAGGGGCCGCATCTGCAGGCCCGGTTCGGGCACGAAGCTGAGGCTGCCGCGGGACGTCATGTTGACCACGCCGTCTTCGGTCTCCACTGACCCGCCGGGGGCGATGGGCGTGCCATTGACGGCGACCACGCGGTAGCCGTCGACATCGCCGCCGTCATCATTGCGTTCCACCCGGATCAGGGTGGAGCTGTAGACGGGAACCCGGTCGGCGTCGTTAACAGCGAAGCCATCGCCGGGCGCCACCTCCGGGTCCTCCACATCGGCGCCGAATTCGTGGACGCGCACGAAGACTTCGGCATCGTCTTGGGCGCCATCGGGCGTTTCGGCGGTGTAGGTGAAGGACGTGTCGCCTTGGAATGGGGCGGGCACGTGGATCGGGGCCAAGCTGGACCCGGTGAACGCGCCCCAGATCAAGAACAGCACGACGACCGAAATCACGCTGGCCGCCCGGTTCGGGCGCACGGCGCTTTCATCGCCGAAGGTCACTGTCTTGAGGGACGTGAAATCCTTGGGTCGCCGGTTCTTCGTGATGGCTGTCACGATGAAGGCGGAGCCTGCGAATAGGATGATGTAGACGAGAACAATCAGAATTCCGGTCATGTCAGGCGTCCTCTGTCCGGCCCATGATTTCCTCTTCCATCTCCCAGATCATGGTCAGGATCTCTTCTCGGGTGGAATTGAAATCGGGGTGTTTCTTCACTTCGCGCAGGTCGGCGCCCACGCCCATTTCGGCGAATGGCAGGCGGTATTCCTTGTGGATGCGACCGGGGCGGGGCGCCATGACCAAAAGACGTTCGCCCAGCAGCAGCGCCTCCTCGACGGAGTGGGTGATGAGGATGATCGTCTTGCCGGTTTCTTTCCAAAGCTCCAACACGAGGCCCTGCATCTTTTCGCGGGTCAGCGCGTCGAGGGCGCCCAAGGGTTCGTCCATCAAGATCACGTCGGGGTCATTGGCCAGGCAACGGGCCAGGGCCACGCGTTGTTGCATGCCGCCGGACAGCTCATAGACCATCTTTTCCTTGAAATCCTGCAGGCCCGTGATGTCGAGCAACCGATCGGAGGACTTGCGCCGTTCCGCCACGGGCGTGCCTTTCATGCGGGGGCCGAATTCGACATTGTCACGCACGCTCATCCATTCGAACAGCGCGCCTTTCTGGAACACCATGCCCCGTTCTGCATCGGGGCCCTTCACATCATGCCCGTTCAAATTGATGCGCCCCTCGGTGGGGGCCAAAAAGCCCGCGACGATGTTCAGAAGCGTCGTCTTTCCGCAGCCCGAGGGGCCGAGGACCGACAACAACTCCCCACTGCTGAGGTCCAAGGACACATCCTTGAGGGCCTGAACGTAAGATCCGTTGGGCAGGTCAAACCGCATCGAGAGGTTCTCGATCTTCAATCCGGTCGTCATGCGATGTCCCTTCCTTGGATCCGACCCAGCCATTGGATTGGACCCGTCAAATGGCGTTGGGGCGGACCGTTTGGCCCGCCCCGATGGTTTGGCTTACATGTTGGACGCTTCGGTCAGCGGGTCGATGTTGACCGCATCCTCATAGCTGCCGAGGGCAGAGGGGATGGAGCCCGCTTCGACGAAGACATCTGCCACGCCTTTCATGAAGGTGGCCGCGTTGCCGCCCAGCCATTTCTCGGACAACTGCTCGTCCACGCCGGGGAACTTCATGGTGGAGATGGCGCTTTTCGCATCTTCCATGGACATGCCCGCTTCGCTTGCGATGACTTCCAAAAGCTCATCGGACTGGCTGGTGTTCCAGGCTTCGTTCGCCTCGGCGGTGACGGCCAGGAACTTGGCCACCAATTCGGGGTTCTCGTCCACGAACTGCGTGGGCGCAGACGTCACGTCGAAGACTAGGATGCCCAGCTCTTCCTTCTCGGTCCCGGTCAGCAGGACGTTGCCGGATTCCTTCATGCGCGCCAGGCCACCGCCATACCCGCAGGCGAAATCCACATCCCCTTGCGACAGGGCGACCGCGCCAGAGGGCGGATCCATGTCGACCACGTCAAGGGACGTCAAATCGACGCCGAAATGGTCCATCTGGCGCAGGAAGCCGTAATGGGCCGCGGTGCCGAGGGGCACTGCCACTTTCTTGCCGGACAGGTCGGAGGCGTTTTCCTTGTCGATCTCAAGCCCGGCATTGACGACGCAGTTGTCATTGTCGGAGTAGCTGACCGCCACGTCGATCACTTGCAGGTCCTGGCCACCGGAGGCTGCGACCACGAAGGGGGGCACGCCCTGGCTGACGGCGAGTTGCACGTCACCGGAGGCCATGGCCGCGGACATGGCGGTCCCGGTCTCAAAGCTGACCCAGTTCACTTTGACGCCAAGCGCCTCGTCATAGGTGCCCGCATTTTTGGCCGTCATGAAAGGCATGGGCCATTCCAGGAAGTAAGCCACGGTGATTTCTTCGAGATGGCCATCGGCCAGGGCCGCGTTCATCGGCAGAAGGGCTGCCGCGGCGGTTGTCATTGCCAAGAATGTACGTTTCATCATCTTTCGTTTCTCCCAGTTTGGATGTGGCACATCTTTCTGATTGCGTGCCTTAGGTTGAGCCCGTGATCCGGGCCTGGTGTACGGGTCAGGAATTTCCGTCCCTCCCCAATGACTGGCCAGTCCAGCCGCCGATGTCCAGCACATCGCGCAGTCGAAATGTTGCCATGGCAAGACCGGCGCCCGCGGATTGGAACCCTGCGCCGACATATGGCGTGATATTGGTCATCGGGAAAACAAGATCTGTGGCCGCCGTTCCCAAGGCGCGCAGGGCCAATTGCTGGCCCATAAGAAAGGACATCGCGACACCGCGCCCGTTATAGCCCAGACCGGCCAACACTCCGGGGGCCGGTTCGTGCAAATGGGGCACGCGACCGGGGGTCAAGGCGATCTGCCCGCCCCACCTGTAGCGCCAGGTCACGCCGCGCAGGGACGGAAAAATGCGGGGGGCGTCCTTCAGAAGCCAATTGAAGCCAAACCGCCCCAACCGTCTGATACAAAACCCTATTCCGCCAAAGACGATTTGGTGGCCCGGCTCTCTGCGGGCGTACATGATCAGGCGCCGTGTGTCCGAGATGGTGTGTCCCTGGGGCAGAATCGGGTCCAATTGCGCGGCAGGCAGCGGATCCGTGGCGATCTGGATGGAATGCAATGCCAGGATGGAGCGTTTGAGCCCAGGCCAAAGGCCATCGGTGTAGCCGTTGGTGGCCAGGATCACTTGGTCCGCCGTCAGGGTGCGCGCGCCCACCTGCACCCGCCAGCGCCCGTTCTGGCGCATCACATTGGTGGCGGGGCTGTGGTCGAACAGGCGGGCCCCGTGGGACAGGCAGGCCCGGGCCAGGCCGCGGGTCAGGGCCAGGGGCTGCACCGCGCCACCCTTTGGGGCAAGGATGCCCGAGCGGTACCCCTGCGCGCCGGACAGGCGTTGCACATCTTGCGCGGAGATGACTTGAAGATCGGCCCCGAACGCATTCCAAAGACTGGCATTTTTCTGGGCCACGTGGGTGGCCCTAGGGCAGTGCTCCGCCCGAATCCATCCGTTTTGACGCGCGTCGCAGGGGATGTCGTTCTGGCGGATCAGGTCAAAAAGCGCATCGGCGGAGGCCATGGCCGCGTGGGTCATCCGTTCGAAATACGTGGTGCCGACGGCTTTGCGCAGGGTCTCGGGCTGGTCCACCGGCAGCATGGGATTGACCTGCCCGCCGGAGCGCCCGGAGGCGCCATGGGCCACGGCGCCCGCGTCGAGGACGATGACATCCGTGCCCGCTTGGGCCAGGTCGAGGGCCGTGCGCAGACCGGTGAAGCCCGCGCCGATGACCACGACGTCACAGGAAAGATCTTCGGTCAGGGGCGCCAGGCAGGGCGTCTCTGGGGCTGTGGTCTGCCAGAAGATGGTTTCCTGTGCCAATCGCGCTCCGATATGATGGCGGTGGTGCCAATTCGCGTCGAAACTGTAAGAGCGGGCCCAACGATGTCGCAAGCGGCGGGCCGAACTGGACTTAAGCCTCATACCTGTCTGGCCCGATGAATCGCGGAAAATCCGTGCGTAATAAAAATCTGGACCCGTGCTATGGTGCACGCTGGAAAGACCCACCCACAGTGCCGGAGGAGTGTCGCATGAAAGACTTCAACCAGAATGACCTGAGCGCCATTGTCGAAGCGGACCGCGCCCATATCTGGCACCATTTGATGCCCCACAAAGCGTTAGAGACCCAGGACCCCAGAATTATCGTCGAGGGCAAGGGGATGCGCGTCTGGGATCAGAACGGCAAAGAGCATTTGGACGCAGTGTCCGGTGGCGTGTGGACCGTGAATGTGGGCTATGGCCGGGTCGAGATCGCGGACGCGGTTCGGGACCAATTGGTCAAGATGAACTATTTCGCGCAGACATTGGGGTCGATCCCCGGATCGATCTTTGCGGAGAAACTGCTGGATAAAATGCCGGGATTGAGCCGCGTGTTCTATGCCAATTCCGGGTCGGAGGCCAATGAGAAGGCCTTCAAGATGATCCGTCAGTTGGCCCATAGGCACCATGGCGGCAAGAAGTACAAAATCCTGTACCGTGATCGCGATTACCACGGGACGACCATCGCCACGCTGTCTGCGGGCGGCCAGGATGAGCGGAATGCGCAATATGGGCCATTCACGCCCGGCTTTGTGCGGGTGCCCCATTGCCTGGAATATCGCGCCCATGAGCAGGGCCTGGGCGATTTGTCGTCCGAGGCCTATGGCGCGGCCTGTGTGCAGGCCATCGAGGATGTGATCCTGGCCGAAGGTCCGGATACGGTGGGCGCGCTGTGCCTAGAGCCGATCACCGCCGGGGGCGGTGTCATCACCCCGCCCCCCGGCTATTGGGAGGGGGTCAGCGCGCTGTGCAAGAAATACGATCTGCTGCTGCATATCGACGAAGTGGTGTGTGGCGTAGGACGGACCGGCGCGTGGTTCGGCTATCAGCATTACGGGATCGAGCCGGATTTCGTAACGATGGCGAAGGGTGTCGCATCGGGCTATGCGGCCATTTCGTGCCTGGTGACCAGCGAAGAGGTGTTCGCCAAGTTCAAGGACGCCCCCGAGGACCCGCTGCATTACTTCCGCGACGTGTCCACCTTTGGTGGCTGCACCGCGGGACCGGCGGCGGCGATCAAGAACATGGACATCATCGAGGACGAGGACCTTCTGGGCAATTGCCAGGAGATGGGCGCGCGATTGATCGGCAACCTAGAGGCGTTGTCGGAAAAGCATGCCGTCATCGGGCAAGTGCGGGGCAAAGGCCTGTTTGCGGGGGCCGAATTGGTGGCCGATCGCACCAGCCGAGAGCCCGCCGAGGAAGCCAAGGTCAAAGCGGTGGTGGCCGATTGTATGGAACAGGGCGTCGTCATCGGCGCGTCGAACCGATCTTTGCCGGGGCGCAACAACACGCTGCTGTTCAGTCCTGCCCTGATCGCGACGGCGGACGACATCGACGCCATTACGGCATCCGTGGACGCGGCGCTGACGCGGGTATTCGGCTGACGTCGCGGGCGCCGGGCTAGACACGGAAAAGCCCAGCCTGGGGTCAGGCTGGGCTTTTTGCGTCTTATCGTGGCTTACGCCAGGTGGGACCGCAGGAACCAGGCGAATTTCTCGTGGGTTTGACCGCGCGCGATGCACAGGTCTTCGGTCAGGGTGTCGCCATGCTCGGCTGCCAACTCCCCTGCCCCGGCCAAGGTCGCGGCCAGGGTTTCCTGGGCGGTCTGGAGCGCTTGGATCATCTCTTTGTCGGTGGCGGTGCCCTCATGCTCGGCGACTTTGGAGCGCGCGAGCATCCCGGCCAAGGTGCCTTCGGCATGGCCGTCAAGCGCCTTGATCCGCTCGGCCAGATCGTCTTGGGCGACGAAGTGATCCTCGTAGATTTTCTGGAACAGCTCGTGAAGCGGGCCGAACGCCATGCCGGTCACGTTCCAATGGAAGTTCTGCGCCAGCATCGTGGTGACCGCCGTTTCCGCAACGGATTGGTTGAGGGCCTCGACGATTTGCGTTTGGGCGTCGGTGGATAATGCGACTGCTGTTTGGGTCACGGAAGACCTCCCTGATATCGTGGACATCGCTGGCTGGCACGGGGGCTTGCTGGCTTGCCTTCCTCTATCTGGTCACCAGATCAGGTTTGGCAAGTCCTTTTTAGAATAATTCTAAATCAGGGGGAAGAAGCTTGCGATGCGGCCCATCAAGTAGCGGACCCAGCGGTGGTGCTGTCGCGCGACGCGGGAGTGGAGGAGGAAGGCGGTACTGCTTTCATCGCCATGGGCGATGGCGCGGGCCAGTTGGACCAACCACGCTTCGTCGAAGCTAAGGTCCGGCGCGTTCGGGGCATAGAGGCGCGCAGGCGTGCCCAGGGCCTCGGCCAGGCACCGCATCAGCGCCTCCGCATGCGCCTCTAGGGTTGCGGCGCGCGAGACCTTGAGCAGGGCACAGGCTTCAAAAAGGTCTGTCCGGCGTTTGGTCCGGCAGGCCGTGGCCACAAACCGCAAATGGTTCAAAAGCCGCCCTGCACCGTCGGACATGGCGGGGGACGAAGGCGCGGGGGTGGCCCAGTGTTCACTGCGCAGAGGAATCATCGCGGTCGGTCCCAACAACGGACGGTGAAAGATCACCATCCTTTCCCGACTACATTTATCGGATTTCTGACGAGTCTCAAGGGGGATACCTGCGACGGCGTGTCAGACCTTTTGTCAACTTGATTGGACAGCCCGATCAAAACGAGCGACCCATCCCGAAGACCGTCCGGGATGGGTCAGAGAGCGGAGGGAGGATTACCGCTCTAGCGCGCCGACGCCGGAGAAGCGGAACGCTTCTTGCTCTAGCGCGTCGATTTCATCGGCGCTCATCTGATCGTGGGCGACGGTGATGCGGCCCAGGAAAACCAGGGGCAGATCGTCGGCACGGTCTTCCAGGTCGGCCTTGATCGCCTCGGCTGTGGCGGCGCCCACATCGTCCCCCATGCGCATGGGGGTGGCGTCCAGTTCGCCGCGGCGGATGGCGTCCAGTTCCAGCCCCGTGCCGCCCCAACCCGTCGAGAAGATGTCCTTTTCCTTGCCGACCGACACCTGTGCCTCAACGCTGCCCATGGCCATGGCCGTGTTCGCATTGTGGATGGTCGTCGCCTCTGGATAGGCCTGGAGGATCAGGGACGTGCCTTCAAACCCGCCTTCGCGCTGATACTCTCCGTAATGCTCATAGACCGTTTGCCAGCCCGCCTTTTCCTCCACGCAGGCTTTGAAATCGCCCGAGCGCTGGTTGTCGGTGATGCCTGGAATGCCGCGGTTCATGGCCATGGTCACGCCTTCGCCCAAGCGCCCGATCATGTAGTCGCACATGGTCAACGCGCCAGCAGCGGACGAAAAGTCGAACCACGCATCGGGCTGGTTCGCCAAGTCTTTGAGCGGCGTGTGAAACGCCCATACATAGGTGGTGAAGCCATCATTGCCGGACAGCTTGTCGATGTTGTCCGCTTGGATCGCCAGTTCAGAGGGGCCGAAAATCACGTAATCATAAAGGTCGGCGTCTTGTTCGACTTGGTTGGCATAGGTCGATTGCAACGAATGCTCGATCTGGCGGGACGCGAATTCGGTGGTCTCGAACGCGATGCCCAATTCCTCCAGCCGTTTGGTCAGCGCCAGATAGTTGCGCGCCCAGAAGTCGGAGGTATCGGCCGAGGGATAGATCAGCGCGATCTGGATCGGATCGTCGAGCGAGCCAGAAAAGGGGACGGCGGCGGCGCCCACGACGTCTTGCAGGGCCTCCAGCTTGCCGTCGGCATTGACCTCCCCCGGGATCCAATAGTCGCGATCGGCGATGCCATCCATTTCGCGCAGCGGCAGCGTGGCGTGGCCGTCGGCCAGGACCGGGGTGCCAAGCGCGATGGCGGCCAGGGCGGTGGCGAGTGTTGCGTTTTTCATGTGAGTTCCTCCCGTTACATGAATTTGGTGTCAGTGGGTTAACCGCTGGGCGCGGCGTCCACGGCGAACAGGGCGCCGACGGCCAGAAGCGCGATCAGCAGGCCGATCACGGCGGCGCTGAAGCGGAACATCTTTTGTCCCTCGGGCGTGGAAAGTCCGGCGAGAAGCCCGCCGGATCCGTCACGGTCTTTCTTTTGCATCCAGGTATAGAGGGCGACCGAGCTGACGATGACGACGCCGGACGCGACGGATTGCCAAAAGAACTCGATCCGCAGGGTCACAAGCGCGTTGATCATCATCGACAACAGCAGAACGCCCGCGAAAGAGCCAAGCATGGACGCCCTGCCCCCGAACAGCGATGTGCCGCCCACCACCACGGCGGCGATGACGTGCAGGTTGAAATAGGGGGCGGATGTGGCCTGGATCGCGTTCAGCTTGCCGGTGAGCATGATGCCCCCCAAAGCCGCCGCCACGCCGCACAGGACATAGGCATAGACCTTGTGCCGCTTCACCGCGATGCCGGTCAGTTCCGCAGCCTCGGGGTTGGAGCCGATTGCGATGGTGTAGCGCCCAAAATAACTGCGCGTCAGCAGAAGGTAGCCGCCAATCATGGTCGCGATGCCGATCAGGACGGGGATGGGCACGAAGCCGGGGATTTGGCCGCGCCCGATATCGGTCAGGAAATCGGGGAAGCGCGCCAGGACAAGGCCCTTGGCCAGCACCAGCGCAAACCCGCGATAGACCAGGTCCATGGCCAAGGTGCCAATCAGGTCGGGGACGTTGAAGCGGGTGATGATGAGCCCGTTCAAAAGGCCCATGAGCGCGCCAAGCGTCAAGGCGATGGGCACGGCCACATAGACCGAGAAGCCATATTGCTTGATCAGGAAGGCCATCATGATCCCCGACAGGGCCGCGATGGACCCGATGGAGAGGTCGATGCCGCGCTGTGTGATCACAAACGTCATGGCCATGGCCATCGGCATATAAAGCGCTGCATCCAGCAGGATCAGGTTGAGGTTGGTGGCCCTGAAATATCGGGCGGGTTCCGCGACGCCCATGAACAATAGGATCGCCAGGATCATCACCATGGGACCAATGAAGGCCAGATAGGGTTCCAGCCGTTCGCGAAGGGGTTGGGCTGTCTGGTCCATTACGCGGCCTCCTCTGCGCCAACGATCATGCCCAGCACCTCTTGTGTGGTGCTGTCCGCCGTCTTGACGACGCCCGCCCGTTGGCCGCGCCGCTGGACATGGATCCGGTCGGAGACTTGGAAGACATCGTCGAGCGAATGGGAAATCAGGATAACGGCCAAGCCTTGGCCCTTCACCGTCTCGATCAGTTTGAGCGTGCGGGCGGTTTCTTGGGGGCCCAATGCGGCGGTGGGTTCATCCATGACCAAGACGCGCAACCCTTCGTGGTAAACGGCGCGCGCGATGGCCACGGCTTGGCGCTGTCCGCCGGACAGGCTTTCGGTGGGCGCATCCAGGGATTTGAGGCGCACGCCCAAGCGTTCCATCAGCACGCGCTCCGTCTCGGCCTTCATGCGCTTGTTGTCGAGGACGGGGATGCCCATGACGCGCTTGGTCAGTTCGTTGCCCAGAAACATATTCGCAGGCGGGTCCAGGTGGTCGGCCAGGGCCAGGGTCTGATAGACGGCGTCGATCCCCCGCTCGATGGCGTCGGCATGGCTGGCGAAATCGACCCGCTGGCCGTCTAAGAAGATGTCCCCCTCCGTGGGCTGATATACCCCGGTCAGGACCTTGATCAGCGTGGATTTGCCCGCACCGTTGTCCCCCACGATGGCCAGCACCTCTCCGGCATAGGCCTCTAGGTCGACATTTTGCAGGGCGGTCACGCCGCCGAAACGTTTGGTGATGCCGCGCATCTGCACGAGCGGGTCGTTGGGCATCTCTGCCTCCCATGTTGTGCGTGCCCCGCTGTGGGGCGAACGCAGAGAGCCCACATATGTGGGGCGTCAGATCGGTGGGCGTTCGTTATGGCGGTGATCCGACCCCGGGCGCATCCACCGCGCCGGGACCGGGCCAGTCTTATTTGCCCCAGATGGCCGCATACGCCTCTCGGTAGGGGCTATCGGGATCGAATGCGTTGCTGTCGCCCAGCTTGGCCAGCCCATCTTGGGTCACCAAAGCGGGGGACGTGATGTAGCCGGAGCACGGCGCCCCTTGCATCGCGCGGTTCAGTTCATCCACCAATTGCCAGCCCTGGAGGTTCAACGGCTCGGCCACGGTGATGGCCTGGTATTGTTGGCCGCGGATGCGCTGGAACGCCGCCTCGGACCCGTCACCTGCGGAGCCCGCCTTGGGCGCGCCATCGCCGGAAATGCCGGCGGCGGCAAGCGCCGGCCCCATGAAGTCAAAGTAAAGGTCGTTGATGGCAAGGGCGTGGGTCCAGCTTGCCCCATATTTCTGCAGCAGCGTTGTGGTCAGTGGGCCCATGCGACTGGACGTGTCAGCGATGGGCGTGTCCACGTATTCGAGGACAGTGCCCCCGGCGGCTTCGATGGTTTCTTTGATACGGTCCGCCTTGTCGATGGCGATCTGATAGGTGCTGTCGGTGAAGATCACGACGCCGACGTCACCGCCGCCATCCTCCATGGCCCAGTCGGCGGCCACCTCGGACACGGTCATGGCGTCGGTGGAGATGTTGGCGAAAATGCCGCCGGGCGCGTCGCAGCCGATCTTTGGACCGGAATGCCAGGCGACCATCGGAATGTCCGCGCTGACCACGCCCTCAAGGGCGGCCTGCTGTTCCACGGCGTCGAAGCCGTTGATGATGATGCCATCGGGTTGCAGGGCGAGGGCCTGGCCGATGGCGCCCGTGCGGCCCTGGATCGATCCGGCGCCGTCCAGGACGCGCACGTCCCAGCCGATCTTAGCTGCGGCCTCCTCCACCCCTGTCGTGACACCCAGGATGCCGCCATTCTTCAGGTCGCCTGCGACGACGACGATGGATTTGCCTTCGGCGGCGGCGGGACCGGTGGCTGGCCCATCCCACGCCGTTTCGGCCCAGGCCAGGCTGGGCAAACCGGCCACAAGTGTTGTGGCCATGGCGGCCTTAAGGAATTGTCTTTTCTTCATCTTTTCCTCCCGAGTCAGATGTGTTTGGGTCAGCGTGTCTCTGCGCCTTTTCGACGTTGGGCATAGCCGGCGATGCCGATGGCGATCAGAAGGGTGACCCCGTTGAACAAAGGCTCCACCCAGAAGGAGCCGCCGAATTGTTGGATGCCGGAAATGCCCACGGCCAAGATGGCCACGCCCACGACTGTGCCCCAGACATTCACCCGGCCCGGCTTGATGGTGGTCGAGCCCAGGAACGCGCCCACAAGGGCGGGCAACAGGAATTCCAACCCCACCGAAGCCTGCCCAATGCGCAGTTTCGAGGCCAGCAGAACCCCGGCCAAAGCGGTCATTGTCCCGCTGGCCATGAAGGCGCCGATGACGTATTTGCGCGTGGGAATACCATTGAGTTGGGCCGCGCGCTGTTTCGCCCCGATGGCATAAAGGTAGCGACCGACGGGCGTGTATTCCAAGATCAGCCACATGGCGACCGTGATCGCCAGCAGGTAGTAGGCGGTGATGGGCAGGCCGAACACGAACGTAGTGTTGAGCGCATAGAACCCGTCGGGCAGGACACCCACCATCTGCCGCCCACCGGTGTGCCAAAGGGCCAACGCATAAAGCACGGTGCCTGTGCCCAGGGTCGCGATGAAGCTGTCGATTTTGGCCACTTCGACCAGCAGGCCGTTCAAAAACCCGGTGACGGCCCCCAGGACCAGGACAATGGCCACGGCCACGGGCCAGGGCAGCCCCAGCATAGTCTGCAAACTGATCGCCAAGATGTGCCAAAGCACGATGCCATAGCCCACGGTCAGGTCGATCCGCCCGGCGGCCATGGGGATCATGGCGCCAAGCGACAGCAGCGCGATGATTGCCTTATCAGAAATGATCGCCCGCACGTTCAGCATTGTCGGGAAGGTGTTGGGCAACAAGATCGAGAATAGGGCGATCAGAAAGACCGTTAAGATCACCAGCCCGTAAACGGGCAGGAACCGCAGGATGCGTCGCCCCAGCGACAGGCCCTTCAGATCGGCCTTGGTCGGCTCTAACGCGCCGGATTCAAGCGATTGCACGGGGGCTCTCCTCTTTCTTGGGTATGTTCCCGGCAGAGGCCGATTGGATCAGGTTTTCGGTGGTCAGTCGCGTGCCGCTCAGCTCGTCCACGACGGCGCCCTGGCTGAACACGATGGCGCGATGGCAGATGGTCGCGATCTCTTCAAAATCGGTGGAGACGACCAGAATGCCGACGCCATTGGCCAAGGCGCGGTTGAGCAAGGCATAGATCTCGGACTTGGCCCCCACATCGACGCCAGCGGTCGGGTCTTCGCAGATGAGCAGCTTGCGGTCCGTGGCAAGCCAGCGGCCAATGACCACCTTCTGTTGGTTGCCGCCCGACAGCGCTTCGATGGCCAGCGACGGGTCATTGGGGGAAAGGCCCAGTTCCGCGCCGATCAAGGCGGCTTGGTCGGCTTCGGTCTTGGGCGACAGAAAGCTGAACAGCGCGCGGCCCACGCCTTGGGGGTTGAGAAAGGTGTTTTCGCGGATCGACAGGCTCATGGCGACCGATTCCTCGGTCCGGTCCTTGGCCACCAAACCCACACCCGATTGCAGCGCCGCTTGGGGCGTGCCCAGGTCCGGCGTGGTCCCGCACAGGGTGATGTCGCCGCTGGAGGGGTGAAGGCCGAACAGCGCGCGAGAGATGTCTTCGTGCCCTGCCCCGCGCAGACCGACAAGGCCGACCACTTCATTGCGCCGCAGTGCAAAGTCCAGAGGGGCGACACCCCGCACCTGAAACCCCGACAGGCGCAGCACTTCGTCGCC
>JBCBVM010000059.1:0-15437 GCA_039817645.1 Pseudomonadota bacterium
GCCAGTCCGACCCGGAGACCAAGCGCAAGATCATCGGGCGCCTTTTCATCGACGTGTTCCAGAAATATGCCGACCAGATCGAAGGGGCGGCATATCTTGCGCAGGGGACGCTCTACCCCGATGTTATCGAATCGGTCAGCTTTTCCGGCGGCCCCTCGGTCACGATCAAAAGCCACCACAATGTGGGCGGCCTGCCAGAGAAGATGGGCCTCAAACTGGTGGAGCCGCTGCGCGAGCTGTTCAAGGACGAGGTCCGGGCCCTGGGCCGTGAACTGGGCCTGCCCGCCCATTTCATCGGGCGCCACCCCTTCCCTGGGCCCGGCCTTGCCATCCGCTGTCCGGGCGAGATCACGCGCGCCAAGCTGGACATCCTGCGCCTGGCCGATGCCGTTTACATCGACCAGATCCGCAAGCACGGCCTTTATGATGAGATTTGGCAGGCCTTCGTGGCGATCCTTCCCGTGCGCACCGTAGGCGTCATGGGGGATGGGCGCACCTATGATTATGCTTGCGCGCTGCGCGCCGTGACCTCGGTGGATGGCATGACGGCGGACTATTACCCGTTCAGCCATGACTTCTTGGGCGAAACGGCGACCCGCATTATCAACGAAGTGCCGGGCATCAACCGCGTGACCTATGACATCACATCGAAGCCGCCGGGCACCATCGAGTGGGAATGACCTTCCGGCCCGCGGGATTGAGCGGTTAAATCCCGGTTAACGGCGCGGCCACTTCAGGTCGATTTTCGGCGGACTGGCACCGATGCGCCACATAAAAATACTTATAATCCAATCGGTTGTTTCGCACGCGAAACATTTCGACCTGGGCGCGGGCGCGCAACACCGTCACGCGCCACCGGGGTCCGCAGACCACACCATCAGCGCGCGGTGCCGTCCATCGCCACGGTAGTTCGGCAACGCGCATCTGTGGCGCAGCCCGGCCTCATGGGCGGCCCCGATGAACGACGTCGTCGACCGCTCCGCGGAGCCGGGGTCCTCGATGGCGGCCCGCTGAAAGTCGGTGCGTCCAGACCTCTCCCGGAACCCGGGAAACGGCGCGGGCACCGCAAGGCCCCGCAGACGGAGCTTTTGAACCAGATCCCGATACCCCTGGAGCAGCGCGACCGTTGGCTGAAACTGCGCCCCGATCCCAGGGGGCGGAGCCATGGTCCAATGGGCCAAATACAGCCAATCCTCCCCGACCAGATGGACAGATGCCCGCGCCGCCTCGTCGATGGTTTGCCACGTATGTGGCGCCAACACCTGCGCCGACGGCACCCGCAACGCGGCCCCCAGGCCGATGGCGTCCCCGTCCCGCTCTACTGCGAGGGCGCCTTCGGGGAAGTCGTCGAACGCGCGGGCCAGATCCTTGGCCGCGGCGGGGTCGCGGGCCCAAAGGGCCTTCAGATGCGCCCGCCCGATGGCCCCAACGGACAGGTCGGTGCGGCTCACGTCGCAGGGATACCCGCGACCGTGCTGCGTCGTTCCAACATCACCACGTCGCGCCATTGGCCTGCCAAGGGGCCATAGCTCATCTGTCCCAACCGCGTCCGCACCCCCAAAGCCTGAAATCCTAATGCTTGGTGCAGGGCGATACTGCTCCGGTTCTCTGGAAAGATCTGGGCGACCAATGTCCACCAGCCTTGTCCCTCGCTCTCGGCAATCAACGCCGACAGCAACGCGCGCCCCACCCCACGCCGCTGCGCGCGCAGCGAGACATAGGTGCTGACCTCGCCGACGCCCGCATAGACGGGGCGGGCGGACGTGGCGGACACACCGGCAAAGCCCAAGACCATGCCCCCATCCTCTGCGATCAGAGCCTGGGCAAAACTGTCCGCGAACGCGTCCCAATCCATGGGGTCATCCCGAAAGGACGCATGGCCGGTGGCCAACCCTTCGGCATGGATGGCGGCAATCTCCATCCCGTCGGTCGGGCGTGGCGGGCGGATCTGCATCTATCGGCCCCGGAACAGGCCGCCCAGGACCCCGCGCACGATGGCCTTGCCCGCCCGCGTGCCCAGGGACCGCGCCATGGATTTGGCAAAGGCGGTTCCCACCGAATCCCCCCGCCGGGTGCGGGGCTTTGACGTGGATCGGCTGACCCGCCCGCCGGAATAGCGGCGCCCGGCCTTGTATGCGCGGGTCGGGGCATCGGCCTCCGCCTCGTCTTCCTCGGCCGCTTGCGCCGCTTGGGCCGCGGCCTCCGCCCGCCGTTGCAGAACCTCAAAGGCCGATTCCCGGTCCACCGCGTCTTCGTATCGCCCCGCCAAGGGGGAGGTCGCGACGACATTCGCCCGCTCCGCCGTGGTGATCGGACCCAGGTGCGAGGCCGGGGGACGGATCAGCGTCCGCTCCGCCACGCCGGGCACGCCCTTGCGTTCCAGAAACGACGTCACCGCCTCCCCGACGCCCACTTCGCGGATGGCGTCTTCGATGTCGAAGCGGGGGTTTTCGCGATAGTTTTGCGCGGCCTGGCGCAGCGCCTTACGGTCCTTGGCGGTATAGGCGCGCAGGGCATGCTGCACCCGGTTGCCCAATTGGCCCAAGATGTCTTCGGGGATGTCTTCGGGGTTCTGGGTTACGAAATACACGCCCACCCCCTTGGACCGGATCAGACGCGCCACCTGTTCAACCTTATCCACCAGCGCCTTGGGCGCGCCGTCAAACAACAAATGCGCCTCATCGAAGAAGAAGACCAGCTTCGGTTTGTCGGGGTCGCCCACTTCGGGCAACTGCTCGAACAACTCCGACAACAGCCACAGCAGGAAGGTTGCGTAAAGGCGTGGCGCCGCCATCAGCTTGTCGGCGGCCAGGATGTTCACGCGGCCCCGCCCGTCCGGGTCCACCATCATCAAGTCGTCCAAGGCCAATGCAGGCTCCCCGAACAGCAAGGCACCGCCCTGATCCTCCAGCATCAGAAGCCGCCGTTGGATGGCCCCCACCGACGCGGTGGAGATGTTGCCGTAGCGCAGGCCCAGGACCTTCCGGTTCTCCCCCACCCAGACCAGAAGGGATTGCAGGTCTTTCAGATCCAGCAGGGCCAGCCCGTCTTCATCGGCCACGCGGAACGCGATGTTCAGAACGCCCTCCTGCGCCTCCGTCAACTCCATCAACCGGGCCAACAGCAGGGGACCCATCTCTGACACGGTGGTGCGGACGGGATGTCCCTGCGTACCGAACATATCCCAAAAGGTGACGGGACTGGCGGCATAGGCCAGGTCCAGACCAATTGTCTTGGCGCGTTCCGTGAAGGGGCCGTGCAACTTGTGGTCGACGCTGCCCGCCTTGGCCATGCCGGAAAGATCGCCCTTCACATCCGACAGAAACACCGGGACGCCCGCGTCGGAGAATCCTTGGGCCAAAATCTGCAACGTGACCGTCTTGCCCGTGCCCGTCGCACCAGCGATCAGACCGTGCCGATTGGCATAGTCCAGCCGCAGGTGTTGGCCGGTATCGTACCCGTCGCCCCCGCCGCCCACGAACAGCTTGCCTGCCTCACCCATCGTCCCCGCCCCCATTCACAGGTTCTTAATCTGTCTCAGGCATACAAAGCCCTGCAAGGCCGCACAATCGTTGCTGTCTTGCACTCCTCCCTGTTGACTGGCCGCGCGGGTCCCACCTGCGCGGTCCTTTTGTATCGCTGCTCTGCAGCATCGCCGGGACTGGCCCGAACATCCGGTAAAATGTTCGAATTTCTGCCATTTCCCCTGATTTACCCTGTTGACGACGCAAGCCGGGCTGGTAGGGTCCGCTTCATATCAAGTCGGCCAGTCCGACGGGGAGAGAAAAAAGACGGAAAAGGGCCTGCTCACGGGCCCTTTTCTGCATTTTGGGGCCGATCTGCGAAAGCACGGTGCCTCCCCCCTGCACGTTCTGAAACGACATGTTAAAGGAGGGGGAAATCGTCATCCTTGGGAGAGCCGTTGAAATGACACCTACCACCATCCGCCCCTTGGCCCGCCTGACCTGGGCCGCCCTGTTGGCATTGGGCTTTGTGGCCGGACAAGCCGTGGCCCAAGACGCCACGACCGATGACACCCCGGCGGAGGTTCCGGCCGAAAACCAACCCACCGATGGCGCCGCCACGGGCGAGCCGACGGCCGAAGAGATCCTGTCCACCGGCACGCCTGTGGGCCAAGCCAACCAGAACGGCCCCGAGATCTATGTGCGCGAGAAACATGGCGAATGGGAAATCCGCTGCCTGCGCGCACCCGAGGGGCAGACCGACCCCTGCCAGATGTTCAAGCGCCTCAGCGACCAAGCGGGCAACCCCACTGCGGACGTGAACATCTTCGATCTGCCCGATGGCGGAGAGATCGTGGCAGGCGCCACCATCCTGACCCCGCTTCAGACTTTGCTGACGGCGCAGATCACCATGTCGGTGGATGGCGGCCAGCCACGCAGCTATCCGTTTTCGTTCTGCGACCCCTCCGGCTGCTATGCCCGTCTGGGGTTCACCGCCGAAGATGTAAACCGGTTCCGCCGTGGGGCGGAGGCCAACTTGATCGTCGTCCCCGCGTTGGCGCCGGACCAGAAGGCGGAATTGACCATGTCCCTGGTGGGCTTCACCGCCGGGTTCGAGGCGATCAAGGTCGAAAACCCCAACTGATCTGCACTCCGACAGGGCGCGCAACGGGCGCGCCCTGCCCCGGAGCACGGCTGGCAGTCAGTGCAGCACGCAAAACCCGATGACCGTTCCCTGGCTCGCCTCCTGGACAACGTAGCGGATTTGGTTGGCCTGAGAGAAATCGCTGACGCGCGTCATGTACCTGGTCTTGGGCCCCTTCTGGAGGAAAGGGTCATTCTGGTCACCGCCATGATCGGTGACCTTCCCATAGGCGGCCAAGGTAAATATGCCCCCGTCATACGCCCACGTCCCGGACAAAGACCGTGACCGCCGCGCGCCCCGTTGGACCCTGGCCAAGGCGAAACGCCCGTCTTTCGTCAAGGTTATACCGGCGGCAAAGACAGTTGGGCGCAAACCGCCCCCACCTTCGAACCGGGCCTCGCAGGACAGGCGTTCATCCCGGTCGAGCGTGTATGCGCGCCGAGACAGGCTAATGACGCCATCCTCACCGACGGTGGGCCCTAGCCCCACCGCTGCGGTTCCGCCCGGCGGTGTGGCGCGCCGGAGTGGTTGATCGTCTGGAGTGCAGTTTGCATGGGGCACCCCCGCCTCGCGGCGGTGCGCCAGACGTTCCGTCGATGCCATGGGTTGTGCGGCTGCGGCGTCGGACAAACCGGCCCGCATTCCGTCTTCGCGCCCCTAAACCGCGCGCAGGGCCAGGACGGCGTTCATACCGCCGAAGGCGAAGGCGTTGGACAGGCACGCCTTTACGGACGCGTCGCGGGCGGTGTTCGGCACCACGTCCAGGGCGCATTCGGGGTCCAGTTCCTGCCAATTGACCGTGGGGGCGATGACACCGTCCCGCAGCGCCATCAGACACGCCAGCAACTCGATCGCGCCAGTGGCACCGATGCAGTGGCCATGCATGGACTTGGTGGAGGAGATGGCCAATCGGTCCGCCTGGACGCCGAAGACATGGGCCACGGCGGCGCTTTCGGTTTTGTCGTTGGCCGCCGTTCCGGTGCCATGGGCGTTGATATAGCCCACCTCGTCCACCGCCATGCCGGCATCGCGCAAGGCCCCCTCCATGGCGCGTTCTGCCCCTTGGCGGGATGGCATCACGATGTCGGACGCGTCAGAGGTCATGGCGACCCCGGCCACTTCGGCCAAGATCTCCGCGCCGCGGGCGCGCGCGTGGTCGTACGCTTCCAACACGAAGATCCCCGCCCCCTCCCCCTGGACCATGCCGGACCGGGTGGCGCAGAACGGACGACACGTGTCGCGGGACATCACCCGCAGTCCTTCCCACGCCTTCACACCACCAAAGCACAGCATCGCCTCGGCCCCGCCTGTGATCATCACGTCGGACAGGCCCGCGCGGACGAATTGGAACGCCTGACCGATGGCATGGTTGCTGCTGGCACAGGCGGTGGCGACGGTGAAGGACGGGCCCTTCAGGTTCCATTCCATGCTCAGATGAGCCGCGGCGGCGTTGTTCATCAGCTTGGGGACGACGAAGGGGTGGACGCGGTTCTTCCCCTCTTCATAGACCACGCGGTAATTTTCATCCTGGGTGTTCAGACCGCCACCGGACGTGCCCAAGATGACGCCAGACCGCGCGGCCAGTTCGCCAGTGAATTCCAGCCCGGCCTGGCCAATGGCCTCGGACGCGGCCAGGAGGGCGAACTGGCAATAGCGGTCGAACAACGCAATCTGTTGGCGGTTGAAATGGGCGGACTGGTCGTAGTCGCGCACCTGCGCGCCGATCCGAATGGCAAGACGGTCGGCATCGCGGATGTCCAGCTCTCCGATGGCAGAGCGTCCGTCGCGCATGGCGGCTTGGGTATCGGCCACGTTGGCGCCCAGGGCATTGATCGTCCCGGCGCCGGTAATGACCACACGGCGCATCTAGCCGCGCTGCTCCGCCACCAGCTTTTCGACCGCCGCCACGATGGCCCCGACCGAGGAGATATCGAACTCCGACGCGTTCGGTTCATTGGCGTTGAACGGGACCTGGATGTCGAACCGTTCTTCAATGGCAAAGATGGTCTCGACCAACCCCATGGAATCGACGCCCAAGTCTTGGGGGCTTTGATCATCGGTGACGTCAGCGACGTCGATCATCGCCTGCTCGGCCAGAATTTCATGCACGCGCGCGCGAATATTAGTCATGGCGGGTCCCTTGCACCAACTGCGTGACAGTCTTGCGAAGCTCGGCCACGTGTTTGGCCAAGCGCGGCAGGCGGCGGATTTCCTTATAGGACGCCACGTGGCTTTCCATCTTCACCGCCGGGTAGCCGAGAATGACAGACCCCGGCGCAACACGGGTGAAGATTTTGGACGCACCGCCCGCGACGACGTCATCGCCGATCTCGATATTGTCGTTCACGCCGCATTGGCCGCCCAGCACCACGCGGTCCCCGATACGAGAGCCGCCCGCCATGCCCACCTGACCACAGATCAGGCAGTCTTCGCCGATCTGATTGTTGTGGCCGATATGGACCAGGTTATCGATCTTGGTGCCGCGCCCCACCCGCGTGTCGGCCACGGTGCCTTTGTCGATGCAGGCATTGGCGCCCACCTCCACATCGTCGCCCAGGGTGACGGCGCCCAGTGAATGAATGCGGGCCCAAGATTGCGCGCTGATGGTGCCTTGGTCGCCCAAAGACTTGCGCGCCCGTTCCACACCCGATTCCTCGGGCGTGACAAAGCTGAAGCCGTCGCCACCGATCACAGCACCCGCTTGGCACGTGAACCGGTCGCCAATGGTGACGTCAGAGCCGATCACCACGCGGGGATGGATCACCGCATCGGCGCCGACGGTCACGCCCGCCTCGATCACCACACCCGGCCCAATGGACGCCCGGGGGCCGATCACGGCAGAGGGGTGGAGGATGGCCGAAGGGTGCACCTGACCGGACCAGTCCGGACCGCGGTCCAGGGCCGCCGTTATGCCTGCCATGGCCAGGCGGGCCCGGGGCACCAGGACGGCCCCCTCAAGGCCCAACCCTTCCCAATCGGCGCCGTCCCAAAGGATGGCCCCGCGCGCCTGCCCGGCCCGCAGCGCGTCGCCATAGTTGGGCGACATGGCCAGGGCGAGGTCCTCTGGCCCCGCTTGGGATGGCTCGGACGCCCGGGCGAACTGCAAAGAACCATCCCCTTGGACGGGATGGCCCAGCGTCTTTGCGATGTCTGACAGTGTGAACATGCCATCTCCCCGAGGGCGCGGCCCCCGGGGAGGGACTTAACTGCGCTCCGCGCCCAGTTCCACCCCAGCCTCTTGCAAGGCCCGCAACAATTTCTCGTCACGGTCATAGGGGTCGCCGCGATAATTGGCGCGGCCCAAGGGGGTGACCCAAGCGGACCAATACACCAGGTGCACCCCAATGGGCTGATCCAGGTCCACGCGGCGTTCGCGTCCCGTGCTGAGGACATCATGGAAGAACCCCCGAGAATCCGCCTCCTGCGGGCCCAGCAGGTGATAGGCCAATTCGAACGGGCGCCCCACCCGCACACACCCATGGGAGAAGGTGCGCACATCCTCGCTGAACAGGTGCTTGGATGGGGTGTCGTGCAGATAGATATTCCACTGGTTCGGGAACATGAACTTCACCTTGCCCAAGGCGTTCCGCGGCCCCGGGGGCTGGCGCAAACTGTAGGGGAAGGTGCGGGCCG
The DNA here is from genome assembly GCA_039817645.1 of Pseudomonadota bacterium. Lineage (GTDB taxonomy): Bacteria > Pseudomonadota > Alphaproteobacteria > Rhodobacterales > Rhodobacteraceae > Jannaschia. The sequence continues at coordinate 8,242 of JBCBVM010000059.1, forward strand.
TGTATTTGGAGAAGTTGATGCTGTTCGGGTTCACGCGACCAGACCGGGAATACACCTCCAGATGCCGCGCGCCACCGCGGCGCAGGGCGGGCAAGTATTCGTTCACCGCGATGGACCGCGGGACATACCAACTGGGGTTGATGACCATGTGGGTCATGGTGTCACTGAACTCGGGCGTGCGCCGGTCGGGCGTATCGGCGCCCACGACCACGACCGTGTCGAAGGTGACCTTGCCGTCATCGACCACATAGGCGTGTTGTTCGGCCAGATTTACCAGAATGTGCCGCTGTTCCAGGTCTTTGTTCATCCACCGTTGCCGTTCCAGCCCGATGACGATCTGGGCCAAGCGGTCCTCGATCTCAACGTTGAGGGCGGCGATCGTTTCTGCGTCGGCCTTGCCGGTGGGTGTCACCCCGTGATCGTTTTGAAAGGCGCGGACGGCGGCCTCCATATCGGCGTCATAGGCCGCCACGGCAGAGCGGCGCATATACCCCATACGGGTCAGGCGATTGCGCAGGGCCACCACTTGCGGCCCCTCGGCCCCCGGCTTCAATGTGCTGGCGGCGACCTGTGGGCCCCAGCCGCTCTGGGCGCGCACATCTTCCAGGCGCAACTTTTCCCGCAGCAGCCGGGTGTATTGCGGCGATGTCGGCCACAGACCTTGGACAAACGCGTAGGGGTCCCCTTCACTGAAAGTGGTAATCTGCTCCAGCCAATCGCGCTTGGGCGGGACTTTCTTGATGGTGCTGTCGACTTTGTTCGGCTCCACCACGCCAGAGCTGACATCTTGGGCATAGCGCAGGAACCGACGCGTCATCTCCACTTCCAGGGCCCCGCGCGCGCTGGCCGTGGACGCGGCGGCGAATTCTGCGCGAATCGTTTCCGCGTCGTACCGGGCCGTGGGCAAGCCATGGTCATCGGCCGCATCCAGGGCCCAAAGGAACGCCGCCCGGCGGTGTTCCGCCCCGTCGCCCATCCAGATGGGCGCAAAGTCGCGAGACCGGTAAAACGCGGCAATTGCTTCATCTTCTGTGGCGGCTTGCGCGACGGCTTGCTGAAACGGCGTCACGAGAGGCGACGCCAATGTAACAGTTGGCCCAGCCAACGTGATGGAGAGGGCCAAAACAGCCAGGGAGCGGGTCAACGCCATGGGTAAGATCCAATTTTGCCAAAATTTTGACAAGATTATCAGGAGTTGCGCCGCTGTCTATTCACAGTTTTTCAATCCGTTGGCGTTAAGCAAGGAAGCCACAACTCACGGAAACTTTTACTCCTGCCCCATAATAGGCGGAAACTTGCCCATGCCCCAAAGAAACCGCATTCTGTTTTCGGGAATCGACCCAAATATGCCACATACCTCGCGTCACATGGGGATGAGACATGTAGGGCCGCGCAGACGGCTCTCTGAACAAAGTGGGGCGACAGTGACCGAACAGACTTCACAGGGCGAAACGTCTTCCGTTTTGACGCGCCGCGGATTGTTAGGGGCCTTTGCGGCCACGGCAATCGCAGCGGCACCGACATATTCCAAAGCAGCCGGGTTTTTGCGGGGGGGTGGCGACATTCGCCGGATCCGCATGCACAACGCACGAACAGGCGAAAGCATGGACACGATCTACTGGATCGAAGGCAATTATGTCCGGGATGCCCTGCGGGAGATTAACTTTTTCTTCCGGGATTGGCGCCGGAACGAGGTCAAGCAGGTCGATAACCGCACCATCGATATTATAGCGGCAACACACAATCTGGTGGATGCGCGCGAACCGTTTCTTCTTCTGTCCGGATACCGCTCTCCCGCCACAAATGCGGCCCTTCGCGCACGCGGTCGTGGGGTGGCACGAAACTCTCTCCACATGAAAGCCAAAGCAGCGGATGTGCGTCTGAACTCTCGCTCAGTCGGTCAGGTTGCCCGTGCCGCAGCCTCTTGTGGCGCCGGTGGCGTGGGTCGATATTCCAGCTCCAACTTCGTGCATGTGGATTGCGGCGTGGTCCGGTCCTGGGGTCGGTAACACCTATCGGCAGGACGCAAGATGGGCCGCCCCTGGGGCGGCTTTTTCTTTGGCCGCTGGCGCCTACCGCACGGCAAAGACAAAACACCGATCCCGCGGGATCGACAGCCAAAGCACAGTTCCCGGTTTGGGCAGGAACACTGCGGGCACCGTCGCCGTGACCGGCGTTGACCAATCGGGAAGATCAAACTCCACCAGGCTTTCGCGCCCCATGAACCGGGACCGCTTGACGACGCCCCGGGCCGGTGCCCCTTGGGTGGAGGTGGGGTTGGGCCCCCGCCCCTGGCGATCAAAATCCAGTCGCACATGCTGGGGCCGGAACACGATTTCCACGGCCGTCCCATCGGCATAGCCGGGCGCCAAGAACTGCCCAAAGGGCGTCTCCGTCAGGGCGCCATGAACAACGCCCTTTATCACGTTGATATCACTAAAAAACGCTGCCGCCGCGCGATCAACCGGCGCATTGAACATGTTGTAAGGCGCCGCGCGCTGCACGATTTGCCCATGGCGCAGCAGAGCGATTTCATCAGCCATGCGCATGGCCTCGTCCGGTTCATGGGTGACCAACAGCACGGCGGTCCCCTCTTCCTTCAGAAGCGCCAGCGTCGCGTCGCGGATGCCGTCACGCAGGCGGTTGTCGAGGCCGGAAAACGGCTCATCCATCAGCATCACGCTCGGCCGAGGCGCCAACGCCCGGGCCAGTGCCACGCGCTGCTGCTCGCCCCCGGACAACTCATGGGGATATTTCGGGCCGTAGCCCTGCAGGTCCACGCGCTCTAGAAGGTCAAAGACGCGGCTGTCGACCGCCGCCCCGTCCGCCAGGCCGAAGGCCACGTTATCGGCCACCGTCAGATGCGGAAACAACGCGAAGTCCTGGAACATAAGGCCCACGCCCCGCGCCTCGGGGGGCAAATGCGTGCGGTCGTCCGAGACCACTTGGCCGTTCAACGACACCGTACCCGCATCCTGCCGATCCACGCCGGCAATGATCCGCAGCGTCGTCGACTTGCCGCAACCGGACGGCCCAAGCAGGCACATCACCTGCCCCGGCGCCACACTCAGATCGATTGCATCCACCACGCAGCGTCCACCAAGATGGCGGACCAAACCGTCAATCTTTAGACGTGGGGTCATTGGGGCGCGATACCTGACTATTCTTGTCAAGTCGGCCTATCAGGCCCCTACCGCCCCTTCAAGCGACCTTAAAGGACCTCTCCCTGGCGCTTTTCTTGCCGGGCATAGAGGTAGATCAGGAAGCTGAGCAAAAGCACCAGGCCGATCGTGACCAAAGGCATCACACCCCCGCCGACCAAGGCCAGCATCGTCGGCTGGGCCAGAAAGACGGCCCAGACCAGCAACACAACAAGGGTCAAAAACGCGAAGGCCAGCATCCAAACGGCGGCGCGCACATGGGTGATCAGGCACAGGGCACCGGCCAGCGCCAACAACGAATGGGCGCCCCAAACGCCATGGACCCAGTTCGGCAAACTGCTCAGCCAGTCGATCTGATCCGGCGGATAATTAGCCAGCCACCCAAGCTGAAGCCCATAGGAAATCAGCACGTATTCGGCCATCGCCAACACGCCATAGGCGAGGGAAATCAATCCCATAATGTAGAAATGCAAACGCGGCATGGCCCCTCCGAGGATCATCTGCCTTCGTTTACCACGTCTGACGGCGGCCACAAACGTTTAGGGGGCACCAGGTTGCCCCTGTGCCCCCGAACGCCGCATCAGGGCCCGATCACTCGGGACCCTGAGACGTAGCTGCATATTACTTGATCAGAATCTCCGCTTCCTTGCGCTTGAGCATCCGGCGTGCGGCCGTGTAGGCATCGCGGCCTTCCTGGGCGCGCAGTTCGGGGAAGATGGCCAGCAATTCCTCCCGCTGCGCTTTGCCAAGCCCCTTGAGGGAGTGATCGCCGGGCTGGAAGCTTTCGGTCCAGGCGCCGTCCGACAGGATCACTTCGTGGTTGTCGAACATGACGTGGATATACGTCACATCCCCTGCCCCGAGGCGTTCCACCCCAGGCCGCCCGACCAAATGCTTGGCCGCGACCAACACCTCCCGCTCATCGAAGTAGAGCATGGTTTCATCGTTGGCGATCAGCACGCGGTGCTGCGGCGACACGACCATGTCAAGTTCGGGCAGACCGTGGCCAAGGGCACCCTGGCGGATCATGACGGGCCGGAAGGCGCTATTCTCCGACAGCTCTGCGGCGTCCATCTTGCGGTGGCCAACCCAGCGGATCACTTGGATCCCGTTGTCCCGCGTGATGACACGGTCGCCGACCGCCAGGCTTTCCACCGGCATTTCCCCGCGCGGCGTCGCAATCAACGTGCCGGGCGTGAAGCATGGGATGACCGTCTCGATATCTTCGAACTTGGCGGTGGTGCCATCGTTGAAGGTGATGATCCCGTCTTCTTCGTCGGGGGACGTGAAGGTGATGAAATCCACATCCGACCCGGTCAGGTCCAGAATATCGAAGTCATCCCCGCCGGAGCCGCCGTCGATCATATCGTCGGACGTGGCGCCGAAGATCATGTCACGGTCATCGCCCGTGTCGATCATGTCTGCGCCGTCGCCGCCGGTGACCATGTCGTCGCCTGCGCCGGTGGTGACGGTGTCGTTGCCGTCGCCACCTTCGACCTTATCGTCGCCGTCGCCCGCATCGACCAAGTCATCGCCGGGTCCGGCAAGGATCGTATCGTTTCCGTCGCCACCGTCGATGGTGTCGTTGCCGGGCACCGTATCGCCCGGGGCATCGCCGCGGATGAAGTCATCCCCGTCGCCCCCCGACAGATCATCATCGCCGCGACCGCCGCGCACCGTGTCGTCGCCCGCATCGCCGAACAGCGTGTCGTTGCCGCCGGAGCCGGTGACATCGTCATTGCCGGATCCGCCGAACAGCAGGTCGTCATTGGCCGAGCCGGAGACGCTGTCATCGCCCGCGCCGCCATCGACCGTGTCATCTCCGCCGCCCCCGCGCAGGGTGTCGTCGCCGTCGCCACCCGCGATCACGTCGTCGCCGCGGCCACCATCGACCACGTCATCGCCCGCATCGCCGTTCAGCGTGTCGTTGCCGTTGTCACCGTTGAGGGTGTCATTGCCCTTGTCCCCGACCACGATGTCATCCCCGTCACCCGCATCGACCGAATCGTTGCCCGTGCCCGCGTCCACATCGTCATCGCCGACGCCTGCATCGATGGTGTCGTCGCCACCAAAGCCAAGGATGATGTCGTCATCGGGCCCTTCGCCCGGCAACAGCGCATCGCCGCCATCGACCACTTCGCCATCTTCGTCGACGAAGTCATCCGCCGTGATCAGCTCGTCGGTGTCGTCACCGGTGATGATGCCATCCCGGATCGTCGCGCCGATGATGTTCTCGATATTGACGAACTTCGCGGTTTCGCCGGTCAGGTTGCCATCATCGTCGGTGAACAGGATGGTCCCGTTTTCGGCATTGTCGGGGTCCAACTCGACCACCGCCTGCACACCCGTCAGGTCAAGCGTGTCGAAATCATCGCCGGTTTCAGAGCCGTCGATCATGTCGCCCGCGGTCACGCCGATGAAATCGTCGCGATCCGCGCCGCCGGTCATCATGTCCGGGCCTTCGCCGCCGATGATCGTGTCGTCGCCGTCCCCGCCCAGCAAGGTGTCCGCGCCGTCATCGCCGCCGACAAGGTCGTTGCCCTCGCCCCCGGTCACAACGTCATCGCCCGCGCCGCCAAATGCCGTGTCGTCGCCATTGCCTGCGCGCACGTCGTCATTGCCGTCGCCACCGTCCAGCGTATCGCTGCCGCCATCGCCGCGCACTTCGTCATCGCCGTCGCCGCCGAACAGAAGGTCATCATTGGCAGAGCCGGAGACGCTGTCATCGCCCGCACCACCATCCAGGGTGTCGTTGCCGCCTTGGCCGCGAAGGGTGTCGTCCCCGTCACCGCCAAAGACTTCGTCGTCGCCCCGGCCAGCCTCGACCGAATCGTTGCCGTCACCGCCTTCGATGGTGTCGTCGTCATTGCCCCCAAGCAGCGTGTCATCCCCTTGGCCGCCGACCAGGCTGTCGAACCCGTCGCCGCCATCCAGGATATCGTCGTCGATGCCGCCATCCAGCGTGTCATCGCCGGTGCCCCCGATCAGGGTGTCATCGTCATCGGCGCCGATGATGCTGTCATTGCCCGCCCCGCCATCGACAAAGTCCTTGCCGTTATCGGTGACCAAATCGCCCTGGTCGTCGCGGATGTTGACGATATCGGGGAAGATCGTGTCGAGGCCCGCCAGAACGGTATCATCCCCGTCCCCGGCCAGGATCGAATCCGACCCTTCGCCGCCAACAATGCGGTCATCGCCGTCATCGCCCGTGATGGTGTCGTCGTCCTTGCCGCCGTCGATCACATCATCGCCGGAGCCGCCGGTGATCACGTCATTGTCGTCGCCGGTGAAGATCGTGTCGTTGCCCGCCCCGCCATCAACCGTGTCCAGGTCGTCATTGGGGTCGTCGTCGGGCTCGAAAATGCCGGGATAGCCGCGATCGGACGCGCCGCGCGGGCCAGAGGTGATCGAGTCGTTGCCCGCGCCCCCGTCAATGGAGTCGTTGCCCTCCGGGTCGGTGATCACATCGTCGCCGTCATTGCCGTCGATGACGTCGTCCCCGGTGCCGCCATCGACACTGTCATCGCCACCGCCCGCGTCGATGGTGTCATCGCCACCATTTCCTTCGATGCTGTCTGGGCCGTCGGTGATCAGATCGCCGCCACCATCGGTGGGCCCATCGGCATCGTCATAGCCGACGCCCATGACCTCTCCGTCATCCTCCCCATCGACGACGCCATCGGGGTCGCTGACGGGGGTGACGGTGATGTTCACGGTCGTGGTGTCGAACCCGCCATTTCCATCGGCCACCGTGTAGTCGAAGCTGTCTGGCCCGTTATAGTCCAGATCGGGCGTGTAGGTCAGCGTACCATCGGCGTTCTGCGTCACGTTGCCATTGGCAGGCTGCGTGAAGCTGTCGACGGTCAGCGGGTCGCCGTCCGGGTCGGTGTCGTTGACCGTCGGGTCAAAGATCAGCGCCGTATCTTCGTCCGTGGTGACCGTATCGGCCACTGCGACGGGCGCGTCGTTCACCGGCGCCACCGTCACGTCCACCGTGGCGGTCGCGCTGTTCCCGTCAGGGTCCTCGACCGTGTA
>JBCBVM010000060.1:0-14251 GCA_039817645.1 Pseudomonadota bacterium
ACGGGGTGGTTCTCAATCGGGTTGGCGCCGATAACGATGACGCAATCGGCGTTCTCAACCTCGTTGAACGTCGCCGTCACCGCGCCTGAGCCCACGTTTTCCATCAACGCCGCGACCGACGAGGCGTGGCACAGCCGGGTACAGTGATCGACATTGTTGTGACCGAACGCCTGGCGGATCAGTTTCTGAAACAGATAGGCTTCCTCGTTGGAACACTTGGCCGAGCCGAAGCCCGCCACGTCGCGCCCCCGGCCCTTCAGACCGTTCGCGGCGATGTCCAACGCCTCGTCCCACGTGGCTTCGCGGAAGACTTCGGACCAATTGCCCGGGTCCACGTTCAGGCCCTTGGCAGGCGCGTCATCGCGGCGGATCAAAGGCTTGGTCAGGCGGTGCCCGTGGTGGATGTAGTCGAAGCCGAACCGTCCCTTGACGCAAAGACGGCCTTCATTGGCGGGGCCGTTGATGCCGTCCACCTTGACCACGCGGTCGTCCTTGACCTTGAGCGAGACCTGACAGCCGACGCCGCAGAACGGGCAGATGGACTTCACCTCGCGGTCGAAATCCTTGCTGTCGCCCACTTCGGCGGCGCCGACCATGGTGGCGGGCATCAGCGCGCCGGTGGGGCAGGCCTGCACACATTCGCCGCAGGCCACGCAGGTGCTGTCGCCCATGGGGTCCGCGAAGTCGAAGGTGGGGTAGGCGTCATGGCCGCGGCCCGCCATGCCGATCACATCGTTGACCTGCACTTCGCGGCAGGCGCGCACGCAGAGACCGCATTGGATGCAGGCGTCCAGGTTCACGCGCATGGCGATATGGGTGTCGTCGAGAAGGGGGATGCGCTCTGCCTCAAGGGTCGGCAGGCGGCTTTCGGTGACGCCATTGGCATCGGCCATGTCCCACAAGTGGCTGGATTTGTCGTGGGAGACGTCGCGCTCCGGCTGGTCGGCCAACAGCATTTCGATGACCATGGCGCGCGACTTCTGTGCCCGGTCGGACGTCGTCGTCACGACCATCCCGTCGGACGGCTCTCGGATGCAGGACGCGGCCAGCACCCGCTCGCCCTCGATCTCCACCATGCAAGCGCGGCAATTTCCATCGGGGCGGTAGCCCGGCGCGGGTTTGTGGCACAGATGGGGGATCACCAGGCCACGGCCATGGGCCACCTCCCAGATGGTCTGCCCTGGCTGGGCCTCGACCTCTGTGCCGTCAAGCGTGAAGCGAATCGTGTCGGTCGTGTCGCGCATGGGGGCCTCCCTGAACCGAGATCAGATTAGGGGGAGTTCCCGGCACAGAGAAGCCAGGCCGCGACGCCACGCCGTGCAAATACGGCGTGGCGGTGTTTCCGATGGGCGCAGGACGGTCCGATGCGCGGCGGTGGCCCTAGCCGTGGTGGCGTTTGGCGTAGTCCTTGTAGTCACCGATCAGGTGGTCCAGCGCGTCCAATTCCAGGTTAAAATCGTGGAAGATTTCGTATTTCTGATCCATGTCCAGCGTTTCCCCGGCCAGCAACTTGTCGAAATTGCCGCGAATGATGGCCCAGCGGTCCAGCAGATCGTCCAGGTCTTTCTCGATGGCGGGGGTGGGTGCGGCCGGGACGCCTGCCTCAGCCAGGCCGTGACGCAGGGCTTTCAGAGAGTTCTCGAAGATCACCATATGCTCTTCGAGGTCCGCGCGCCCTTCTTCGGCGTGGTAGCCGGTCCAGACTTCGCAGGCATCTTTGGCCATGCGTTGCGTCAGCATCCGTTGGCGTCCCGCCAGAGAGATCATGAAGGCATCGACCTGGCTAAGCTCATAGGGGTGGGAATACTGGCCCGAAATGTCAGCGGCCAAGACGGTGGCCAGATGCAGAAGTTTCAGGTTGTGATCGTCGATTATATGGGCGTTTTCCGTATCATGACCGTCGGCGACCACGGCATCGACAGCGCCGTGGGTGTCCTGCCACTCGGCCTCTAGATCATTGAGATCATGGAGGGTGCGGCGGTTGGTTTCCGGGCCCATGATATGCAAGACCGGGTTCCCGTGGCGCAGCGCATCCAGGATGATGTCAATCTCGTCTCGGGCCTGTTCGAGGTAGTAATGGCTTTCCTCGACCGCCACATCCGACGTCAGCGCGCAGGACGCGGCGGCGACCCGTTGGGTCAGCATGGTCAGGCGGTCGGCAAGGCGGATGCGGTCGGCGCCATCCGAGTCAATGCCAGCCAGAAGAATGTCGTTGTTGTGGAGTGCGGCCAAGTCGGCCAGGGCGCGGGCTTTGTCCGCAGAGGCGGAGTCGCCCCCGGCCGAACAGAACGTAATCGCAATCGCAGCACCGATGACGGTGGAAATCTTGCCTATCATAATCATTACCAATTGCAGTGTTGCGCCGTATCCATGGCGCGTTACGGAACATGTTTTCACACGCCTGTGGTCGCCCCCGAAACTGACGAAAGTGGGGCAAAACAGGTTCCGTTAGGTAAAGCTTTTGTGGCGTGTGGCTTACCCTTTGCGGGCAAAGATCGGGTACCATAGCCAGTCGGGCAGGAATTGCCCGCCGCGGAACAACCACGAAAACACCGTTGGGAAGCTTTTCTTGAAGTCGTCGGTGCACATCAGTTCGAACATGTGCTGTGCCGCTTCCTCGGGCGTCATCAGGAAGGGCATGTTGAAATCGTTCTTGTCGGTCATGCGGGTTTTGATGAAGCCGGGATTGGCCACTTGGACGGTGATCCCACTGTTGCGCAGGTCGGAATGCATGCCTTCGGCCATCCACATGACACCGGCTTTGGAGGGGCCATACCCCGCCGCACCCGGAAGGCCCCGAAAGCCAGAGAGGGAGCCCGTGATCACGATATGGCCCGCGTCGCGCTTGACCATGTCGGGCAGGATCGCCCCCATGACCCGCGCGGTGCCGGTGAAGTTCACGTCGCACATGGCCTCCACCTTCTCGGCGTCCCAATCCTGGGTGCGGATGGGCCAATAGACGCCCGCCACCGTGACGACCCCGTCCACATGGCCCGCCTGTGCGTAGGCGGCATGGACCGAGTCCCGATCCGAAATGTCGCAGGTGACGACCTGGGACTTGCCGGGCAGTTCCGCGGCCAGGTCGTTGAGCGGCCCCTCGGACCGGGCCGATAGGATCAGTTCGGCGCCCGCTTTGGACATCTTATGGGCCAGGGCCTTGCCCAGCCCCTCGGATGCGCCCACCAGCCAGTATCGCTTTCCACTCCAGTCACGCATCGTCGTCTCCTATTCGATATCTGATCCGCTGCGCGCCAGCAGCAGGAGGGCAATGGCTTTCAACCCCAGGGGCACCCCGGCGTAAAGCCAACTCAACCAGGCCAGCGCCTGTTCCGAATTCGCTTCGCCGGATACGAAGCCCGCCCAGGTCAAGACGGGAAATAGCGCGATGGCGGCCACGGCTAGGGTCGCCTTGTTGACGAAGGACCACAGGCTGAACCCGTCGGCGGCGGATGGCGCAATCCGCTCCATCCGGCGGGCGAACAGGGCGGGCAGCAGCGTCAGGTCCGCGCCGACCGCCGCACCGGAGGCGGCGCAAATCACCGCAAAGGCCCACGTGTCGCCCGCGCCCAGGGTCAGGGTCCAGGCAAAGACCGTGATCGCCAGGACCATGGCGGCCAGCAGGGCACGCTTGGTGCCGAACGTTTCGGCCGCCTTGCCCCAAAGTGGCGCCGCCCCCGCAGCGCAAAGAAAGAACAGCAGCAGCAGGGGGCCCGCAGCGTCGGGCGCCCCCAGGCGGTCGCCCACGAAGAACAGAAACAGGGTCGAGGTGACAGCCACCGGCGTGGCGTTGGCCAGCGCGATCAGCAGAAGGCGCCGCGCGCCTGCGTCGTCCAGGATCTTGCGCAACCCGGCGGACGGGGGCGCATCGCCTTGGCCCGTCCATTCGGGCGACATGGTCCACAGGGCCAGGGCGGTTAGGGCCACGAAGATCACCGCATAGAACGTGAAGGGCGCCCCCGTGCCCAGCAATAGCGCAGGCAGGGCCGCAGCGACGCAAACCCCGATCAAGGCGCCCGTCTCGCGCCATGCGGCCAAGCGCACATGGCCGTCGCCCATGGCGGCGGCCTTGGCCACGCCTTGGGCATAAAAACAGATCGTCAGGAACGAGAAGGCGGAGAACAACCCCGCCAAGCTGAGCGCGAACCACCAGACCGGCGGCAAAAGCGGGTCCATGGCGAACAAGGCATACATGGCGGAGGCCATGATCGCCCCCGCGCCCCAGACCATGCTGCGGCGATGGTTGCGCGTCGCCTCGGCCAAGCGGCCAAGCAAGGGGTCCTGCACGAAATCCACCAAGCGCAGCAGAAACAGCGGGATCGTCAATTGCGCAAGGGTCACACCATAGCTGTCCACATAGAACTTTGGCGCATGGATATAGATTGGCAGGCCCGCCGCCGCCAAGGCCGCCGCGAAGGCCGCATGGCGCGGCAGGCCGCCGGTCCGGGTCAGCGTGTGACCTCTTTGGATGGGGGCGTGGGCCGCGGGCGGAACGCCGCCTTCTTGAGCCAGAGGCGCAGCGCCTGCCAGTGGATCAGCGCCAGCACCCGGCGAGAGCCGAGGGGCCGCCGCAGCGCCGCCGTCAGCAACGCCCGGTTGGTCATCGGTTTGCGCGGCCCCGACAGCGTCGCCAACAGGCGACCATGGGCGCCGCGATAGTCGATCCAGATGCCGATCTTCTCATCCGTGATGTCGAACCGGAACGTGTATTCCCCGGCCACCGGCTGAAACGGCGACACGTAGAAGCATTTCTGCGCCCGCATTGTGGTGGTGCGGGTGATCGGCGACAGGTCATCCTTGTGACACAGGTAGGAATGGCGGTCGCCATAGGTGTTGGTGACTTCGGCGATGATCACGCGCACCGCCCCCTGCCGGTCATGGCAGAGCCAGAAACTGACCGGATTGAACACGTGGCCCAACACCCGTGGCTGTGCCAGCAGAAGGACGCGGCCATTGGCCTGGTCCAATTCGTGATCCGCCAGCACGTCCCTCACCCAGGCCACCCCCCGCCCGTCGCCCCGGGGGCCGCCATGGTCGCGGTCGGACAGGTTCGTCAGATTGGCCCGGTTGCGGGAAAAGAGTGTGGGCGTGGGCGCCGTACTGTCAGGGTCCACAAGAACGTAATCGACCCCATAGCGGAACGCATTGGCCACGCCTTCGGCCTGTCGGCCGTGGAACGTGCGCGCGGGCACCACTTCGGGGCGGAACGCAACTGTCATTCGGCAGCCATGGGCACAGTGTCGCGCCGGCCAATGGCCTCGGCCACGTCCACGGCGGATCGAAAGCCATCTTCGTGGAAGCCGTTATGCATCCAGGCACCGCAGAACCATGTGTTGCGGGTGCCGTTCATCGCGCGCAGCCCTTCGACCCCGCGCAGCATCGCCAAGTCATAGACAGGGTGTGAGAAATCGGTGTGGTCATAAATCCGGTCTTCGGGAATGTCGCCTTGCGGGTTCAGCGTCACAAAGATCGGGTCGTCGGCAGGGATGCTGGGTTGCAGGCGGTTCATCCAATAGGTCAGACCGATCTGATCGGGCTTGGCCCCTGCCGGTTCCGTGTAATTCCAAGACGCCCAGCAGATCCGCCGTTTCGGCATCAGGCTGGCGTCGGAATGCGTCACGGCCCGGTTCGGCTGGTAGCGTACGGCGCTGAGATGCGCGGTTTCTTCGCGGCTGGCATCGGACAGAAGGGACAGGGAAACGTCCGAATGGGTGGCAAGCACGATGTCGTCGAACAGCTCCCACTCATCGCCTTGCACGCGGAGTTCGACGCCATGGGCCAGGCGCCGAACCCCCGCCACCCGGCGCCCAAGCCGAATGTCGACCCCCACATTTTCCAGATGCGCCTGCAGGCGGCGCACATACTCGACGGAGCCGCCGTCGACCGTGTGCCACTGATGCTCCCGCTGGTCGAACATAAGGTTGTGGTTGCGGAAGAAGCGGATCATCGCCTCCGCCGGGAAGTCCAGCACGTTATGGCTGGGCGTCGACCAAATCGCGCCCGAGATTGGGGCCAGGTATTGCTCCCGAAAGGCTTGGCCCAGGCCCAACTGGTCCAGAAACTCCGACACTGTCAGTGTGCTGTCCTGCACCTTCTCTGCCGCTTTGCCGCTGAACCGAACAATGTCGCGCACCATGGAGAGAAACCGCGGGCTGAGCGCATTTTTCGGCTGCGCGAACATCGTGCGCAACGTCTGGGTGGAGTATTCCAGCGCGCCACCGTCGAACGATGCGGAGAAGGACATGTTGGACGGGCAGGTGGGCACCTCCAGATCGGTGAACATCCGCAGCAGATGGGGATAGTTCACTTCGTTGAACACGATGAACCCAGTGTCGACGGGTTGGGTGCCATGCTTGCCCGACACAATCGTGCGCGCGTGCCCGCCAAGCCGGGGCTCAGCCTCGATCAGGGTCACAAGGTGGTGGCGAGAGAGCGTGTAAGCCGCCGCAAGGCCGCTGATGCCGCCCCCGATGACAGCGATCCGTCGGGGCAGGGGCGAAGTAGGTTCAAATGGCACCGTAAGCGTCCAATTCTTATTGTGTCTTGTGCAAAGGGGTACGCGTCAGGGACGGGCGCGGATCACGGAATGGCGCGTAAAACCCACAGGCGGAAGATAATTTATCCGAAGTGATCCGGGCATCGTTCCGCGCCGTAGCCGGTAAGTGAGTTGAATAACAAGTCCCGATCTTCCATAGTGAGGGTCTGGGCTGATCCTACGATACGCCCCTCCCATTTCGGGATCGGAGCACATCTTGACGTTCAACTCCAACGATGAGGGCCAATGGGCCGCTCTTCTTGTGACGGTCGGAACCCATAGGGACCGGGCGGCATTCGAAAAGCTGTTCGCCTATTACGGCCCTCGCGTGAAGGCGTTTTTGATGCGCACCGGTCTTGGTGCGACGGAGGCAGAGGATTGCATGCAGGACGTGATGGTCACGCTCTGGCGCAAGGCGCATTTATACGACCCAACGCGGGCCACTGTGGCCACGTGGCTCTTTACGATTGCGCGGAACCGCAAGATTGACCTGATCCGGAAGTCCAGACGGCCCGAGCCAGAGGACCTTCCTTGGGGCCCCGAGCCTGAGCCGGATCAAGCGGACGCCATGGCGCTGCGACAAGACAGCGCCAAATTGGCCGATGCCGTTGCGCAGTTGCCATCCAAGCAGCGAGAGCTAATTGAAAGGGCGTTCTATGGAGATTTGTCCCACAGCGAGATTGCTGCGGAAACGGGTCTTCCGTTGGGAACGATCAAATCGCGAATACGGCTTGCTATAGACCGGCTACGCCACGCGATGCAGACCGAGATGGTGGACTCTGCCGCTCGGTTTGGAGGTGAACGAGGGATACGGGAATGAACGTCCAACATCCAATTAACGACGAACTGCTCATGGGATATGCAGCGGGCCTGTTGCCCGAAGCTTATGACCTGATGGTGGCCACGGCTGTGTCGCTTGACGATGACGCGCGGGCGCGGCTGTCGGGGTATGAGGCCATGGGCGGCACCCTGCTGGCCGAGGCCGAAGTGGCGCCCCTGCGCGACGACAGCTTCGAAGCGGTGATGAACCGCATTTCCGGCACGGCGCCCGAAGAGACGGTGCAAGCGGCGGAAAAAACGCCCCGTATCAACAGCGTTCTGCCCCAGCCCCTGCGGGAGGCCGTGGGCGGCGATGTGGACAGCCTGCGCTGGCGCAATGTCGGCATGGGCGCCAAGCAAATCGTCATTTCCGAGGACGAAGACGACGCGACGGCGCGCCTTCTGTTCATTCCGGCGGGACAGGCCATGCCCGACCACGGCCATGCTGGAACCGAAGTGACATTGGTCCTGCAAGGCGCGTTCCTTGATGGGGATGATCGCTATGCCCGCGGGGACATCGAAGTGGCCGATGACGACATCAACCACATGCCGGTGGCAGATATTGGCGAGGATTGCATCTGCCTTGTGGTCACAGACGCCCCCTTGCGGTTCAGCGGCCTTCTACCCCGGATCGCACAGCGGTTCATGAACATCTGAAGAAAGGCGCATGTCCTTGCGGGCCTGCGCTTTTTTCGTGGGTTGATCTGTTACGAAAAAATGAAATCCTAAAGAAGACGTAACATTCTCCTTGAGAAAAATTTGCCCGGGGGGTTAGACTGATCGCGCGGGGAGGAGACGCAATGCCCGACGCCTTTATCATAGACGGGGTGCGGACGCCCATTGGCCGCTATGGCGGGGCGTTGTCCGCCGTTCGGGCCGATGATTTGGCGGCGGTTCCCATTGCCGCGTTGATGGCCCGGTCCCCCCACCTTCCCGTCTGCGCGGTGGACGAAGTGATCTATGGTGACGCCAACCAGGCGGGCGAAGACAACCGCAATGTGGCCCGCATGGCAGCACTTTTGGCGGGGCTGCCGGACCTTGTGCCGGGGATCACCGTGAACCGGCTGTGCGCGTCGGGCATGGATGCTGTGGGATTTGCCGCCCGTGGCATAAAGGCGGGGGAGTACGACTTGGCCATCGCAGGCGGCGTCGAAAGCATGAGCCGCGCGCCCTTCGTGATGCCCAAAGCGGACGGGGCATTTTCCCGCTCGGCAACGGTCCATGACACGACCATCGGCTGGCGGTTCGTCAACCCGAAGATGCAGGCGGCCCACGGGACCGACAGTATGCCAGAAACGGCCGATAACGTCGCCGAAGACCACACCATCAGCCGCGAAGACCAGGATGCCTTTGCCCTACGGTCCCAGGCCCGCTGGGCCGCGGCGGACAAAGCCGGGCGGTTCCAGGCGGAAATCGTGCCCGTTCATGTGCCCCAGCGGCGCGGCGACCCGGTGGTCGTGGACCGGGACGAACATCCCCGCCCCGACGTGACCGCCGATCAGTTGGCCCGCTTGAAAGGGGTCAACGGGTCCCATCTGACGGTCACGGCGGGCAATGCCAGTGGCGTCAATGACGGGGCAGCGGCCCTCATGGTGGCATCCGGCGACGCGGTCGAGGGGCGCAGCCTTTCCCCCATGGCGCGGGTCGTTGGCATGGCGTCGGCGGGGGTCGCGCCGCGGGTCATGGGCATCGGCCCCGTGCCTGCCACCGAAAAGCTGTTGGCGCGCACGGGCCTGCGCCTGGACCAGATGGATGTGATAGAGTTGAACGAGGCGTTCGCCGCACAGGGTCTGGCCGTGCTGCGGATGCTGGGCTTGGACGATGACGATCCGCGGGTGAACCCCAATGGCGGCGCCATCGCCATGGGCCATCCGCTGGGCATGTCGGGCGCCCGTCTGGTCCTGACGGCGGCCCACCAATTGCAACGCACGGGCGGTCGTTATGCCCTGTGCACCATGTGTGTGGGGGTGGGCCAAGGCACCGCCCTGATCCTGGAAAGGGTGTGAGCGATGTATGCGCAGATGATCAAATCCGAGGCGACGCAGGACGATCCCGCCAAGCTTGCCGCCTTCCAGGCCCGCATCGACGCGGGCGAGAAGATCGAGCCCAAGGACTGGATGCCCGAAGGCTATCGCAAGACGCTGATCCGCCAGATCGGCCAGCACGCCCATTCGGAGATTGTAGGCCAGCTGCCAGAGGGCAACTGGATCACCCGCGCGCCCACCCTGGAACGCAAGGCGATCCTTCTGGCCAAGGTCCAGGACGAGGCGGGCCATGGCCTGTACCTCTATTGCGCCGCCGAGACCCTGGGGGTCAGCCGCGATGACCTGACCGAGATGCTGCTGAATGGGCGGATGAAATATTCCTCGATCTTCAACTACCCCACGCTGACCTGGGCCGATATGGGCGCCGTTGGCTGGCTCGTGGATGGCGCGGCGATCATGAACCAGGTGCCTCTGCAACGGACATCCTACGGCCCCTACGCCCGCGCCATGGTGCGCATCTGCAAGGAAGAAAGCTTCCACCAGCGCCAGGGCTTCGACATCATGATGAAGATGGCCAATGGGACGGACGCCCAGAAACGCATGGCCCAGGACGCGCTCAACCGGTTCTGGTGCCCGTCCCTGATGATGTTCGGCCCGTCCGACAAGGACAGCGTGCACTCCGCGCAATCCATGGCGTGGAAAATCAAGATGAACACCAATGATGAACTGCGCCAGAAATTCGTCGACCAGACCGTGCCCCAGGCCGAATATCTGGGCCTGACCGTGCCCGACCCGGACCTGGTGTGGAATGATCAGAAGGGTGGGTATGACTTTGCAGAGCCGGACTGGTCGGAATTCTTCGACGTCCTGCAGGGCAATGGCCCCTGCAACCGCGAACGCCTGGCCGCCCGCAACGCCGCCTGGGACGACAACGCCTGGGTGCGCGACGGGTTGATGGCCCATGCCGCCAAGACCCGCGCACGCAAGGTGGCGGCAGAATGATGCACGTGGCCGAATTGAATGTGGGCTATGCCCGCTATCCGCTGGATGATCCGCGCATCGCGGCTTTCATGGACAACTTGGACCGTGTCAACGCCCTGGCTGAACGCAGCCCGGGCTTTGTCTGGCGTCTGAAATCCGACGGCGGCAATGCCACCGACATACCCGTGCCCGGCGATGCCCAGATGATCGCCAACCTGTCTGTCTGGCAAGACGTCCAAAGCCTGGGCCACTACGTCTTCAACACGGTCCACGCCCGGTTCTATGAAAAAGGTCCCGCGTGGTTCGAAGGCATGGCCGAGCCCCATTTCGTCATGTGGCACGTCCCCGACGGCCACACCCCCACCCTGGCGGAGGCCATGGAGAAGCTGGCTCATCTGCGCGCGCATGGCTCCTCCGACATCGCTTTCGGCTGGGACGCGGTGGATATGTCCGCCTTTCGCAGCTGCGCCGAGGGGGAGGCGGCCCCGGCATGAGCACGCTTCGCGCCATGCCCCTGCTGGAGGTCACGGACGTGACCCGAGCCGCCGCGTTCTATGGCCGCCTGGGGTTTGCGAACCATGGCGCCTGGGACGATGGCGGCGTGGCGCAGTTCACCATCATGCAGCGGGGCGATGTGACCCTGGGCCTAACCCTGGCCGACACCCCGGCACGCAACACATGGTGGGCGACATATATCTATGTCTCGGATGTGGCCGCCCTTCACGCGGAGTTCACCGCCCTGGGCATCGAGGTGACCCCGATCAACCACCCCGACCACTACGCCTGCGACGATTTCGACGTGGTTGACCCCGATGGCCACCGTATCGCCTTCGGCCAAGCCCGCGCGCCAAAGCCGGGACCGGGATTGGGCGATGACAGGGGGCGCGGATGAGGCGGGCAGGTGTCCTGTCGGTCGCAAGCGTGGCCGCAAGCCTGGCCGCCAGCAGTGCGCCCGCCACGGCCCAGGTCAGCGCGGGTGGCCACATCTACTCCACCCAATGCAACGCGTCCGGCTATGTCATCACATCGGATCACCCCATGGTCCGCTTCATCCGCACAGACCAGGGCCCCGCACAGCTAGAGGGGCGAGAGACGCTTTATTTGGGCAAGACCTGCGACGCCGCGCGTGACGGCCTGTCCCCTGGCACATGGTGCTGGGCCAATGGCGGCTTTGTGGTGGACTTCCCCGAACTTAGCGTCGGCTTTCCCCGCCAAGGGCCTGAATGTCCCTTGGGCGCGCCCAATGCGTTCTCCGTCCTCGACTTGAATTGTGGGTGCTGACATGGCCGATCCGAAAACCGAATGGCCCCTGTGGGAGGTGTTCATCCGCGGTCAACATGGGCTCACCCATCGGCATGTGGGCTCTCTGCATGCGGCGGATGCCGAGATGGCGATCACGAACGCGCGCGACGTCTATACCCGTCGCAATGAGGGGGTCAGCATCTGGGTCGTCCAAGCCGCCCATATCGCCGCCTCCTCCCCGTCCGCGAAGGGTCCTCTTTACGAGCCGTCGGAGAGCAAGGTCTACCGCCACCCCACCTTCTTCGACATCCCAGATGATGTGGGGCCCATGTGATGGACCCGCTGTTCGAATTTCTGTTGCGCACTGGGGACAACACTTTGATCCTGGGCCACCGCCTCAGTGAATGGTGCGGCAAAGGCCCGGTATTGGAGGAAGACATCGCCCTGGCCAACACGGCGCTGGACCTGATCGGGCAGACGCAGATGTGGCTGGGATTGGCCGCCGAGGTGGAAGGGGCGGGCCGGACCGCCGATGATCTGGCCATGCTCCGCGATGTGTGGGATTTCCGCTGTGCCCTTCTGGTGCAGCAGCCCAACGGCGATTTTGGCCAGACCATCATGCGCCAGTTCCTGTTCGATCAATGGCACCACATCGCCCTGGGACACATCAAGCACTCCGCCCATGACCAAGTCGCCGCCATCGCGGCCAAGGCCGAGAAGGAAGTGGCCTACCATGTCGAACGCTCGGCCAAATTGGTCGTCAGGCTTGGTGACGGGACCGAGGAAAGCCATTCCCGCATGCAAGCCGCCCTCAACCTGCTGTATCCCTTCGTCGGGGAATTGTTCGAACCAACTGCCATCGACCACGCGGTCTGCAACAAGGGTATCGCCTCGGACCCGGTCCGTTGGCGCGACCCGTTCGATGCCTTGACAGATCCTGTTTTTGCCGAGGCCGGGCTGACCGTTCCCGAAAGCCGGTTCGCCCACACCGGTGGCTGCACGGGCGCGCGCCATTCCGAACATCTGGGCCACATCCTGACGCAGATGCAGTGGTTGCAGCGGGCCTATCCGGGCGCGCAATGGTAAGGCCGGACACCACGCAGATCTGGGCCTCGCTGGACCAAGTGCCCGACCCGGAAATCCCGGTCATTTCGGTTGTGGACCTGGGCGTCGTGCGCGCCGTGGATTGGGTCGGGGACCGCTTGGACGTGACGGTGACCCCCACCTATTCCGGCTGCCCCGCCACGCGCGTCATCTCCTGTGATATCGAGGCGGCCCTGCGCGACCACGGCATCCGCGACGTGCAGGTCAAGACACAGATCGCCCCGCCCTGGACCACCGACTGGCTCAGCGACAAGGGCCGGACCCGCCTGCGCGACTATGGCATCGCCCCGCCATCGCCCTCGGGCGGCCCCGATGCCTGCCCCCAATGCGGCAGCGCGGATGTCACCTGCGTCAGCCAGTTCGGCTCGACCCCGTGCAAGGCGCAGTGGCGCTGCCAAAGCTGCCTGGAACCTTTCGACTATTTCAAATGCCTCTGACCGCCCCAACCCCGGAAAGGACGCCCATGACCAGCCCCACCAGCAGCCCGGCCGCCGTCATCGACGCCTATATCGAAGGCACCCGCACCCGCGACGTGTCCCTGTTGCAAACGATCTTTGCCGATGGCGCGGTCATGTCCGGCTGGCTTGGCCCCGACCACCTCATGGGCGGGCCGGAGCCGTTTTACGGCGCCCTTCAGGCCAATGAGGTCGGCCCCGACTACGCCGCCACCGTCACGGCCCTGCACCAAGACGGCCCCATCGCCACCGCCCATCTGAGCGAGCAGAACCTGCTGGGCCTCGCGTTCGAGAACCATTTTCATATGGTTCAAAACGGCGATGACGCCTGGCAGATTACCGCCAAACTGTTCCGGCATTCCTGACCCATGGCGCGCTTCCGGGACTTGACCGTGACCGAGGTGCGCAAGACCATCCGCGACGCCGTGGTGGTCACGCTGGCCCCTGCCGACGGCACGCCCATGCACTTCCTTGCGGGGCAGTACCTGACCTTCCGCCGCGATTTCGATGGCACCGAAATCCGCCGCTCTTACTCCATCTGCGCGGGCCAAGGGGACGGCAATCTGCAAGTGGGCATCAAGAAGGTCCCTGGCGGCGCGTTCTCCACTTGGGCCAACGAGGCGCTGACCCCCGGCATGGTGCTGCAGGCGATGCCCCCCGCGGGCACCTTCCACACACCGCTGCACCCCCAGGCGGCCAAGACCTATCTGGGCTTCGCGGGTGGGTCCGGCATCACGCCGATCCTGTCGCTCCTCAAAACCGTGCTGGAGGTCGAGCCGCGCGCCACCTTCACCCTCGTCTATGCCAATCGCGGCGTGAACACGATCATGTTCCGAGAAGAGCTTGAGGACCTGAAAAACACCTATATGGGTCGTCTGACGCTGATCCACGTTCTGGGCAGCAACGCGCAAGACATCGACCTGTTTACAGGCCGCCTTGATCAGGAAAAATGCGCGGCGCTGTTCAAACAGTGGATCGACATCACATCCATTGATACCGCGTTCATCTGCGGGCCAGAGCCGATGATGCTGGGCATTGCCGCGTCGTTGAAAGACCACGGTCTGACCGAAAACCAAATCAAGTTCGAACTTTTTGCCACTAGCCAACCCGGCCAGTTAAAACGCAAGAAATCG
>JBCBVM010000061.1:0-14047 GCA_039817645.1 Pseudomonadota bacterium
CAGTGTGACGATGCCGGTGGCGGTGGCCCTCCGCTCTGTGCCGATCATCACGACGGCGCCGCTGGTGGTTTTGTTGCTGGGGCGCGGGGCCGTGGGGACAGTGACGCTGGTGGCGATCATGGTGTTCTTTCCCACGTTGATCGCCTGTCTGCACGGCCTGCGCCAAGCGCCCGGGCGGGCGATGGATGTGTTGCGAAGCTACGCGGCCAGCCCCTTGCAGCAACTGATCCGGGTGCGAATTCCGGCCATGCTGCCGGCGCTGTTTGCCGCCGCGCGGATGAACGTCCCGGCATCGGTCTTGGCCGTGACGGTCGTGGAATGGCTGGCCACCGGACAGGGCATTGGCAGCGTGATGGCCCTGTCTGCGTCCCTGTCGGATTATGACCTGCTTTGGAGTGCGGTCGTCGTGGTCGCGGTGCTGAGCGTCTTGGGATACGGCGCCGTCGGTCTGTTGGAGCGGCGCGTCCTGCGCGTCTATGCGCCGGAGCAAGTGACATGAAACGCGCGGCTTTTGCGATCCCCGGGGATATCAACACCGTGACCGGCGGCTATATTTACGAGCGTCGATTGCTGGAGGGGTTGCGGGCGCAGGGGCGGGAGGTGGAGCATGTGCAGCTCGGGGCGACGTTTCCCGCGCCCTCGCCCTGTGTGATGGCCCATGCCGTTGGCACCCTTGGGGCGTTGTCGCCAGACCGGGTATTGATCTTGGACGGTTTGGTGTTTGGGGCCATCGATACGAGCGGGTTGGCCAAGGTGCCGTGCCCCATCGTGGCGATGTTGCACCACCCTTTGGCCCTGGAAACCGGACTGTCTGCGGCGGATGCCGCGTGGTTGTTCAAGACCGAGCGGGACAATTTGACCTTGGCGGCCCATGTTTTGGTCACCAGCCCCTATACTGCGGATCTGTATACCCGAGAGTTTGACGTGGACCCGTCGCGTATCACCGTGGCGTTGCCCGGAACGGACCCGCAGGCGCGGTCCCGCGCGCCATCGGACCCGCCCTTGATCTTGTCGGTGGGGTTGCAGCATCCGCGCAAAGGGCATGACGTTTTGCTGCGGGCCTTGGCGCAGATGACCGATCACCCGTGGGAGGCGGTCATCGTCGGGTCCGCCCATAACCCGGACCACGCCGCGATGTTGGCGGACATGGTCGATGCGCTTGGCTTGGGGGACCGCGTGCGTTTGGCCGGGCGGATTTCGTCCGAGGCGTTGGACGAATTGTACGGGCGGGCGGCGGTCTTTGCGTTGGCCACCCGGTTCGAAGGCTACGGCATGGTGTTTGACGAGGCGCTGACCTGGGGGATGCCGATCGTGACCTGTGAGACGGGCGCCGTGCCCCAAACGGTGCCCGCGGATGCGGGGCGGTTGGTGCCGCCAGACGACCCAGGGGCGTTCGCGGCGGCGCTTCGCAGCGTGGTGTCGGATGGCGCCCTGCGGGGCCGCATGGGGGCTGCCGCCGCGCAGGCGGGGCGGCGGTTGCCCACCTGGGACGACACGGCGCGGATCGCGGGGACGGTTCTTGATGCCCTCTGACCCGGCGCGCAGCGCGACCGCCATTAGTCGGTCCTTGGGGATTTATTACCGGGACGCGGCGCGGACCGCGCGGATGGACCGCTTGAACCGACTGTTTGTCCCCAGAGGCGGACTGGCCTTTGACGTTGGGGCCCATGTGGGGGACCGCGTTGCCAGCTTCCTGCGCCTGGGCGCGTCCGTGGTCGCGGTGGAGCCACAGCCAAGGGTCTTTCGCGCGCTGCGTCTTCTGTATGGTCGATGCGACCGCGTGCGCTTGGAGGAAAGGGCCGTGGGCGCAGAGGCGGGGCATTTGGAGTTGTTCATCAACTCAGCGAACCCGACGGTGTCCACCCTGTCCCCGCATCTGATTGCCGCGGCGCGCACGGCCGAAGGATGGGACGGGGAGGCGTGGGATCAGACCTGGCGCGTGCCGGTGACGACGCTGGATCAACTGATCGCGACCCACGGAGTGCCCGCCTTCCTGAAGATCGATGTGGAGGGATATGAGGCGGAGGCGTTGCAGGGCCTGTCCGTGCCCGTGCCCGCCGTGTCGTTTGAGTTCACAACCATCCAGCGGGATCTGGTCGAGACATGCGTTGATCGGTTGTGCGGCCTTGGGGCCTATCGGTTCAACCTCAGCCTGGGGGAGGCCCATGCGCTGCGTTCGCGGCACTGGGTGTCGGCACCGGAAATTGTGGCCCATGTCCGGTCCTTGCCGATGCAGGCCAATTCCGGGGATATCTATGCCCGCTTGGACACGACAACAGATTAGCAGCGGGGGTCGGCCAGGTGAGACAGGGCCTGGCGATGGTGCGCGGCCCGGCGCAAAAGGTCGGGATAGGTGCGCACCAGGGTCCGGCGCATGGCTTGCACGTCGGTCGTCACCGGACGGGCCTTGCCCAAGGTCAGGTCCAACCACACGAAATCAAGCACGCAGTAGCCCCGGGCATTCGTCTCGTACCAATCGGTGTAATCGTCGGGCCGGGACACGATGCCGGTGATGGAGCGCATCTCCTCCGTCTCGAAATCGGCGATGAGGGTGAGGGCGTGCAGCATCTCCTCCAGGAAGATACTTTGGGGCTGGATCGGGGCGTCAATGATCGGGGTCCCGTCGGAGGCGGAGTAGACGAAGATCCGGGGGCGCGGGTTCGCGATGGTTTGCTGCGGGCGGTAAATCTGGGTGAAGCCCAAGGCCATGCCCAGATCGCCGCCATGCTGATCGCCGGGCGTGTCGAGGGTGTAGGACATGATCTGACGGATCCGCATGTCGCCGGGGTTGGCGCCCAGGAAGACGTAGATGGCCGTTTCATGGTGGTCGCAGTTCACGGCACGTTCGGCCACTTGGGGCGAAAGGGACAGCCCGAAAGTGCGGGACAAATCGTACAGGTGGCCAGCAAAGCGTTCCGGCAAGTCACCGGCGCCTGGGCCACGGATCAAACAGATCTCCTCATCGCCGGACCACAGCCGAAAGGCAGATGTCGGGTCCACCCCGTCGGGGATTGGGAAGGCTTTGTCGAAAATCTCCAACGCTTCGGCCAGGGTTGGGGTTGTCTGCGGCAGGGGCGGCGGCGGGCGCAGCAAGGCAGACACCGTCAGAAGCGCCGCCACAAGGGTCCCGACCGCCAGGAGTGTGACGGGGCGTGACACAGGTCGGGGTTCCGGTTCGGATCGGGCGTCCAAGGTGCGGCCCTCCTTTTGGGCGTCGCGGTGGCATAAGGCTCTGGCGTCCGGCTTTTCACCAACGAGATCGGTTTGGCAGTCTGGCAGATCGTCGAAAAAGTGTGGCGGCCCGGTGTGAGGCTGGCAAGTGGCCCGGCCCCTGGGGCGCGGCGCGGCAGGATTTCCGCCGATGACCGGCAGAACTTTGCCCCGGTGCCGCAGTCATGGGCAGGGCGCCCGACGCCCTCTGCGAATTTTGGGTTAGGCGCGGCTTTTGCGCCAACGGGTTGCGCGCGTCTCGATCGGGCGGAGGAGGACATATTCGATGGCAATCATGATGCCCACGAAGGACAGGGCATAGGCCAGGACATGCCCCGTCTCGAAGAGTTGGAAGAAGAGGTGGATGCGAAAGCCGACACCGTCGCTTCGCCCCAGGAATTCGACCACCAGCACAATCTTCCAAATGATCGCCAGCCCGTTGCGGGTGGCACTTGCCAAGAACGGCCAAAGCTGTGGCAGGATCACGTGGCGCAGCTGCGTCCAGCGGTCCATGCGGTAGGCGCGCGCCATGTCCGCGGTGGCCGGATCCAAGTTTCGCACGCCTTCGCGCAGGGTGACGGCCACCATGGCCGTTTTGTTCACAGCAACCGCCGTGATGGCCGCCACCTCGTTCAACCCAATCCAGAGATAGCAGAGCACGATGACCACCAGGGCGGGGATGTTTTGGGCCACCACGACCCAGGGCCCCGCCCAGCGGTCAAACCGTTCCGACGCGCCAAGGGCCGCGCCCAACAGGCAGCCGAGGCTGAAGGCGGCCAGGAAGGCCAAGGTGACCCGGCGCAAGGTCGCGGCGATGTGGCGCGACAGCTCTCCTGACTGCCATTCGGCCAGGGCAATCTGCGCGACGGTCCAGGGTTGCGGCAGGACATCCGGGTCTGCCGTTGCGAAGGCTGCCGCGATCCAGACCAGCACCAGCGCGGACAAAGAGGCCGTGAACGGCAACGGGGTTGGTCGCGGGGACGTCATCGCGCAGACCCTGCCGGTCCTGCCGCCAGGGCGCAATTGGCGTCACGCCCTGGGCAAGACCAAGGTCGCATACGTCGCAGGCCCGCGTCGCGCCTATGGTGACCGGAATGGGAATTCTGCGGCATGTCCTTGCGGCCTTGATGGCCCTCTCCGTCTGTTTGGGCATGGCCCGGGCCGAGCCGTCGCCCCGTGAGGTGCTTGCTCCGTTGATCGTGCCGCCGATGGAGTTGGGCGAAGCGGTCAATGACAAAGGCGTCTACCAGTTGCTCAATTCCGGCGGTGCCCATGCCGGGTACGTCTTCGAGACGGAGCCCATGGCGCCATTGCCGGGGTTTTCCGGCGCCGCAATCAACATGTTGGTGACCTTGGACCTAGAGGGGCGATTCCTGGACGTCCGCCTTCTGTCCCATAATGAGCCGATCTTCGTGTCGGGCCTGCCGGAGAATCTGTTCTACGACTTCTTTCAGCAGTATCGCGGCCATTCCATCAGCGACAGCATCGTTGTGGGGTCACCCTATGGTGGCGGGACCGAGGGCAGTAGCCTCGTCTATCTTGATGGGGTCACCAAGGGCACGGCGTCGGTCCGGATCGCCCATGAGAGTGTTTTGGCCGCAGCCCTGCAGGTGGCGCGCGAGAAGATGGGCGGGGTGTCCACCGGGCCGCCCGCCTATCCAGACCCGTTGGTGGAGGAGGTGTTGACCTGGGCCGATCTGGTCGCGCAGGGCATCGCCACACACCACGTGGTCACCAACGCGCAGGTGCAGGCGGAGTTTGCCGGGACGATCTGGGCCAGTGACGACCCCGCCGCCCTGGCCGAACCGGATGCACCTTACCTGGACTTGTGGGTCGTTGATTTGGGCCCGCCTTCGGTGGCGCGCGCCGTTCTGTCGGAACGCGGCTTGCGCGCGCTCAACGACTTCATGGCCATCTCGGACACCGACGAGCCGGTCTTGGTGGTGGAAACGGCGCGCCATGGATTGGTGTCCGAAGACTTTGTGCGCAACACGTCGCCGGATTGGGTCAGTGCCGAGCAGGGGGGCTTTCCCATCGCTTTTCGGGACGCGGACCTTCTGATTGATTTGCATGACGATGTGCCAGAGGCGTTGCAGGACGCCGTGGATTTTGGGGCCGGGTTGATCCTGCGGACGGATCGGCGGCTGGGCTTTGACCCGTCGTCGCCCTGGATGCTGAAGATCGCGGCCATCCGCGAACATGGGATGTTCCAGCCACAGATCGGCACGGCGGAGTTGATCGTGGATCACGTCACGCCGGCGCGGTTCTTTGCGCGGCCGGAACTGGTGCAACCCATCCCGCCCTGGCTAGAGGCGTTGCGCGGGCGGGCGCCGGATTTGGCGGTTCTGGGTGTTCTGTTGGTGGGATTGTTGTCTGTGCTGGGGCTGGGCCAAAGCCGCCTGGCCAGCCTAGCGGCCTACACGCCGATCCGGTTGGGGATCTTGGCGGTCACCATTGGTTTCGTGGGCTGGTGGGGGCAGGGGCAGTTGTCCATCGTGACGCCCCTGGCCAGCCTACGCGCGGCCATAGAGGGGGGCAGCTATGTCTTCCTTCTATACGACCCGTTCTCGTTGATGGTGTGGGCGGTCGCGATTTTGGGTTTTGTTCTGTGGGGGCGGGGGCTGTTCTGCGGGTGGCTGTGCCCGTTTGGCGCCATGCAGGAATTCGCCGCCCATCTGGGTCGGATCTTGCGCGTGCCGCAGATGGAGCCGTCTGCGATTTGGGACGCACGGTTGAAGTGGCTGAAATACGGGGTGCTGGCATCCCTGGTCGGGATCGCGGTCGTGGCGCCCGCGCAATTGGACAAAGCCGTCGAGGTGGAGCCGTTCAAGACCGCCGTGACGACCTTCTTTGTCCGCGAATGGTATTATGTGGCCTATGCGGTTGGGCTGCTTTTGCTTTCCATGGTGCTGTTCAAAGGGTTTTGCCGGTATCTTTGCCCCCTGGGTGCGTTGATGGCGATCGGCGGCTTAGTACGCGGACGCGACTGGATCGCGCGGCGGGACGCCTGCGGGTCACCCTGTCAGCTGTGCAAGGTGAAGTGCAGCTATGGGGCCATCAAGAAGTCGGGCGCCATAGACTATTCCGAGTGTTTCCAATGCTTGGACTGCGTGACGGTCCATGACGATCCGAAGCAATGCGTCCCGCTGATCCTGGCGGCCAAGAAGGGGCGGCGGATGCCGATGGCAGCGGAATGAAGCGGCGTCGGTTCCTGACTGTGGCGGCGGGATTTGCCGCCTTTCCGGCCTTTGCGAAGGCCCCGCTCCGCTGGCGCGGGGTCGCTTTGGGCGCAGAGGCGCGCTTGGAATTGGCGGCGCCAGAGGCCGTGGCCCGGCCCGCCCTCGCGGCGGCGTTGGCAGCCGTGCGGGAGGTTGAGCACGTATTCAGCCTGTATGACGACACCTCGTTCGTGTCGCGGTTGAACCTGGACGGGCGGCAAGACGACGCGCCGGACATGTATTGGGCCATGCATGCGGTCGTGACAGACCTGCATCGCCGGACCGGCGGTTTGTTCGATCCGACGGTCCAAGGCCCCTGGCGGGCGTTGGCGCGCGATGATTTGCGCGGCGAATGGGGTTTCGTTGGCTGGGACCACGTCCAACGCAGTGGGCGGTCCGGGGTCCGGCTCGGTCGGCATCAGCAAGTGACCTTCAACGGGATCGCCCAGGGCTTTGCCACGGATCGCGTTGTGGAGGTCCTTCAGTCCCACGGGCTTCGCGATGCGTTTGTGGATATTGGGGAGCAGTCCGCCCGTGGGTCGCCTCGCCTTCTGGGCGTGGCGGATCCGGACCACGGGATCGTGGGTCAGGTCACATTGCGCGACGGTGCCATCGCCACATCCAGCCCGGGGGCGACGCCCTTGGCGGCTCACGGTCATATTCTTCACCCATCCTCCCCACGGGCCGCGCAGTGGTCCACGGTCAGTGTCGAAGCGGATCGGGCGGTGGTGGCGGACGGCCTGTCGACGGCGCTGGTCCATGCGGACCTACCGATGATCCGCAGGATCCGCCGTCGCGGCGATGTGCGTCGCATCTTGTTGGTGGACCAGGACGGGAACGTTCGAACGGTTTAGTGCGATGTCGGACCAGTTTGCGCCGCTGCCAAGGATCATGGGTGACGCAATGGCCGGGGGGGACGTCACCGCTCCGGCGGGTGGAACGTCACGCCATATTTTTGATGGATCGCTTCGATGGATCCATCCGCCAACCCGGCCCAGATCGCATCATCGACAGAATAGGCCAGGGGACGATAGCGAAAATTCACGCCCAGCCCGATCGTCCAGGACCCGGCGGCAAAGCCGGGCAGGGGCGGGGTGTGAACGCCTAAATCCTCGGTCAAGCTGAACTCGATCTGGGAAAGCGGGCCCATGGCGGCTTTGGTGTCGCCGGCAACCAGCGCGTCCATGGCGCCGAGCATTTTGGGAAACCTGCGGACGTTTCGGGCCAGTTGCCCGCCTGGGAAAGCAGACAGGTAAAAGTCTGCGATCGAGTCGTTCTCGACCGCCACTGTGTCAAATCGGAAATAGGGCGGTGTGGGCGGATCGTCCGGGTATTCGGACCGGTCATATCCGATGGCGATCTGTTCTGTCGTGTATTGGCCGGTG
This sequence comes from Pseudomonadota bacterium, assembly GCA_039817645.1. Taxonomy (GTDB): domain Bacteria; phylum Pseudomonadota; class Alphaproteobacteria; order Rhodobacterales; family Rhodobacteraceae; genus Jannaschia. The sequence continues at coordinate 7,814 of JBCBVM010000061.1, forward strand.
AAGACGACTTGCTCCACCCGGCAGGCAAAGCGGGAATCGTAGGGCACGCGCATCATCACGTTAGAGACGGTGCCGCCGATCAGCGGCCCTTTCCACACATTGTTGCGCAGATCCGCCTCTAGGTTTTCACCGGCGGGGACGAAATTGAAGCGGGCTTCGACGCCCAGGGACTCGGCGATTAAATGGCCGATATCGACGTCGATCCCTTTGGCCTTGCCGCCGTCTTCCCAGGAATAGGGGGGAAAGTCTTCGTAGACGGCGACGGTCAGGAAGCCCCGGTCGATGATCGCGTCCAATTCCTGGCCGACAATGTCGCGACTGGCGTTTTGCGGCTTTGCCTGCGGGACGTGGTCAGCACAAGGGTCCTGGGCGGTGGCCGCCCCCGGGGAGAGGAGGAGGGACAGGCACACCAAGCCCAGGATCGTGCGCGCGGCGGACCGCGCGTGAGAAAGGGCGTCGCGGCTCACTTTGCGGCAGACAACCCAACCGTCAGCACCTCGGCAGCCGCGTCTGTGGCAGCCGGATCGCTTTTGAGGATGTTGGCCGCGCGGAAGGCGGCACTGTCGGCCACTGGCGCGCCGGAGAACGTCTCGATTTCCACGGCGATCTCGGCCAGACGGGACGCTGCGGTGGCCGCATCAGCGGACCCGTCGATCAAGCTGTCGCGCAACGATGCCAGTTCGGGCGTCACATCGGACAGGGAGTCGTCATCTGGGCGCGTCTCGATATAGGTGCGGATCGCCCAGGCAGCTTCCTGGCCCAGAAGGTCGCCGAAAGCGGGCATCTTGGTGATGCCGTTCTGGGTGTAGCCTTCGCGGAACCGCTCCATATACCATTCGTCGCCATATTCTTCCGCCTCCAGATAGCGGAGGTCCGGCGCGAGCCCGCCGGACACCACTTCGAGGCCGTGGCAGCGCGCGCAGTTTTGATTATAGCCGGAGGCGCCGATGCGGAGTGCGGTGGCCCATACCTCCTCCCCGGCGGTTTCCGCGCGATAGGGGTTTTCGATCAGCCATTCTTCGCCCACCTCTGGCAGGGCGGATGTGTCGACGGCTTGGGGGGCGACGTCCCCGTGGCCCATGGCCTGACCGGCGACCAAGGCGACCCCTGCGGCAAGTGCAAATGCGATGTGGCGTGTCATGTCGGTCCTCCCGGAACTGTTGAATTGGTCTTAATCCGGCCAGAAGGGTGGACGGTATTGGACCTTGGTCGACGGGCGCGCAGTTGCGACTGCGACAAAGGTCTTAGTGCATTTCCCGGAACGGTTCCGGCACAGTCATCCACAGGGAGGAACGGCGCAGCATGAAACGTCTTGCATACGCGGCCTGCGCGGTGCTGAGCCTTGTGGGGTCGGTCCAAGCTGAGGTTGCGTTGACCATCCACTACATGAGCGTGGAGCGGGATGTGCCGCCGACCCTCTCGAACCTCGATCCAAGGCCGGATGGGTTGGGCCTGGATGGCGCGAAGGTGGCCTTAGAAGACAATGCAACAACGGGCCGGTTTCTGGGACAGACCTATGCGTTGACCCATAGCGCGGTGCCTTTGGGCGATGACGTGGCCGAGGCGGCACGTGCGGCATTGGCGCAGACACCGTTCTTGGTGGTGGACGGCCCCAGCGAGGCGTTGTTGACCATTGCGGATCTGCCGGAGGCGGCAAACGCGGTCGTGTTCAACGCAACCGAGGGGGACGTGACCCTTCGCGACAACGCGTGCCGCGCCAACCTTCTGCATGCGATCCCGTCGACGGCCATGCGAACGGACGCTTTGGCGCAATTCCTGGTCAAGAAACGGTGGGACGATCTGCGGTTGGTGGCGGGTGTTCACGCCGCCGACCAGGCCTATGCCGCCGCCCTTCAGCAATCGCTTCGCAAGTTCGGTTTGCGGATTGGCGACACGAAAGAATGGGCCTTTGACGCCGATATGCGTCGGAACGCGGCGCAGGAAGTGCCACTGTTCACCCAGGATTTCGGGGATTACGACGCCCTGCTGATCGCTGACGAATTGGGCGATTTCGGGCGATACATCTTGTACAACACATGGGAGGCCCGGCCCGTGGCCGGGTCAGAGGGGTTGAGCGCAGTGGCTTGGGCCCCCGTGGTGGAGCAATGGGGCGCAGTACAACTGCAAAACCGGTTCACGGAGGCAGCCGGTCGCGCCATGGCCCCCGAAGATTACGGCGCCTGGGCCGCCGTGCGCGCATTGGGTGAGGCGGTCACGCGCACTAGTTCGGGCGACGCAGCCGTCCTTCGCGACTTCTTGTTGGGCGATGAATTTGAGCTTGCCGGGTTCAAGGGGCGTCCGTTGACGTTCCGGCCCTGGAACGGTCAACTGCGGCAACCCATTCCGCTGGTCCATCCGCGTGCCCTGGTTGCGCTTGCGCCGTTGGAGGGGTTTTTGCACCAGCGGACGGAACTGGACACTTTGGGCCTGGATGCGCCCGAGAGCGGTTGCGCCGCATTTCAATAGGGGAGGACGACCATGCTACGCGCATCATTGCTCGCGCTTTGCGCCGCGATGCCAGCCCAGGCGGATGAGATCTGGGTGTCCAATGAAAAGGACGACACGATCAGCGTGATCGATGTGGAGACGCTGGAGGTGGTCCGTACCATCGAAGTGGGGGAGCGGCCGCGGGGGATCACGTTCTCCAAAGACTATTCCGTCTTGTATGTTTGCGCGTCCGATGATGACGCCGTGCAGGTCATCGACCCCGAGACCGGGGAGGTCCTCCATGATCTGCCATCGGGCGAGGACCCGGAGCAATTCGTTTTGGCGCCCGATGACCGGCATCTTTATATCGCGAACGAAGACGACGCGATCACGACCGTGGTGGACACCGAAAGCCGGACGGTCGTGGCGCAGATTGACGTGGGCATTGAGCCAGAGGGGATGGCCATCAGCCCGGATGGCAAGATCGCCATCACGACGTCCGAGACCACCAACATGGCCCATTGGATTGACACGGAAACGCAAAAGCTGTTCGCGAATACCCTCGTTGACAGCCGCCCGCGCCATGCGGAATTCGTCAAAGACGGCACAGAGATGTGGGTGTCGTCGGAGATTGGCGGGACAATCACCATTTTCGATGTCGCCACCCAGGCAGAAAAGGGCAAGATCGACTTCGAAGTCCAGGGCATCCATCCCGACCGGGTGCAGCCGGTGGGGTTTGAGTTCACCGACGGCGACACCCACGCGTTTGTGGCCCTTGGGCCGTCGAACCATGTGGCCGTGGTCAACGCCGAAACCTACGAGGTGGAAGACTACATCTTAGTCGGTCGCCGTGTTTGGCACATGGACTTTAACCGAGACCGGACGCAGCTTTTCACGACGAACGGGGTGTCGGGGGATGTGACCGTCATCGACGTGGCGGCCCGTGAACCCATCAAAACCATCAAGGTCGGTCGCTTCCCCTGGGGCGCGGCTTTCCGTCCTACCGACTGAACAGAGATAGGCAGAGGAACATCTGCCTTGCGAAAAAGGAACGTCTTATGATCCGCATTCTGGCAACGATGGCAGCCATGGCCACGCTCGCAACGTCCCCGGTTTGGGCCGATGATGACGACGATGGGTTTGGCCTGGCTGGCATCCTGTCTGCATCGAACAAGGATGATTTGGAGCCGATCCAACTGTCCGCCGGGGTCCCGCTCACATCGGCGCCGTGGGTCCTGAAATCGGGCACCTATTACGAGTTCGAAATCCAGGGCGACGGCTCTCAGGAGTTGGCGTTGGTGGGGCCGGAATTCTTCCGGGCCATTTGGATCGACGAGATTGTCGTAGAGGGGCTAGAGATCCGCCCCTTGGGCCTGGATTCCATCGAGTTTGACGAGGCCGGAGAGATGGAAATCGGTTTTGTGGCGATCAAACCTGGCAGCTACTACCTCAAAATTCCCGGCTCCACCGGAGACACGCAGCGCGTGGAGATTACAATTGAGTAGACCGCCCCGTCGATGAGCCTGGCGATCTCTGGCCTTAGCTATGCCTACGGTGCCAAACAGGCTCTGATTGACGCCGAATTTGGCGCGAAGTCTGGCCGGTTTACCGCGCTGTTGGGGCCGAACGGTGCAGGCAAATCGACGCTGTTCGGGGTCCTGTCTGGGCTGTTGCGGGCCCAGGATGGTCAGATCACTGTGGCGGGCCATGACATGACCCGCGCGCCCCGCAAGGCGCTTGCGCGTATGGGGATCGTATTTCAGCAGTCGACTTTGGACCTTGACCTGACGGTTCACCAGAACCTGATGTATTTTGCGGCCCTGCGTGGATTGGCCGGGCGTGCGGCCCGGGATCGGATCGATCAGGCCCTCGACCGGCTGGAGATGCGAGAGAGGGCGGCAGAGAAAGTCCGTGCCTTGAATGGCGGCCACCGCAGGCGCACCGAGATTGCGCGCGCCCTTCTGCATAGTCCGGACATTCTGCTGCTGGATGAGCCGACGGTGGGCCTGGATGCGGCCAGCCGTCAGGCCATCACCGGCCATGTGCACGACCTGGCGGACGCTGGCTTGGCCGTGCTGTGGGCCACGCACCTGACGGATGAAGTGCGGAAGGAGGATGATCTAGTCGTTCTGCACCAAGGGCGCGTCTTGGCCAGTGGGACGGTCCACGCGCTTGTGGGGGAACAGAGCCTACGAAGCTACTTCCTGTACAAAACCGGTGGCATGCCAGCAGACGCGGTGCCGCAGGTGCCCGGATGAGCGCGGCCCTGATCGCGCTGCGGGCCGTGGTGGCGCGTGAGGCGCTTCGCTTTGTCCATCAACGGGAACGGTTCTTGGCGGCGCTGGTGCGTCCCTTGGTCTGGTTGCTGGTGTTCGCAGCCGGGTTCCGTGCGGCTTTGGGTCTGTCGATCACGCCGCCATACCTGACCTACATCACCTATGAGATATACATCGTGCCGGGCCTGCTCGGCATGATCCTGTTGTTCAACGGCATGCAGTCTTCGCTGTCGTTGGTCTACGACCGGGAGATGGGGTCCATGAAGGTCCTTCTCACCGCGCCTTTGCCGCGCTGGTGGTTGCTGTTTTCCAAGTTGCTGGGGTCGACGGCGATCTCCATCCTGCAGGCCTATGTCTTCTTGGCGATTGCCGCCGCGTTCGGGATCAAGCTGCCGGCCCTGGGCTATGTCACGGTGCTGCCCGCCCTGCTTTTGGCGGGGGTCATGCTGGGGGCATTGGGCCTGGCCTTGTCATCCTTTATCAAACAGTTAGAGAATTTCGCGGGGGTGATGAACTTTGTGATCTTTCCAATGTTCTTCCTGTCTTCGGCCCTTTACCCGCTGTGGAAAATGGCAGAATCGTCCCGGCTGTTGCACGACATCTGTGCGGCCAACCCTTTCACCCACGCGGTGGAACTGATCCGGTTCGCTGCCTATGCGGAGTTTAACGGCGGCGCCCTGGGGTGGACGTTGGTGGCTGCGGTGGTTTTTGGCACGTTGGCGCTGTGGGGGTATGACCCTGCACGGGGCATGAAACGCGCGCGCTAGGGTCGTACGACCATCTCATCGGTGAAAAACGCGGTCTTCCGTGCTATGGTCGCCCGAAATGGAGGATGCCCCATGCTGTTTCGAGTTGCCGCCCTATGCCTGCTGACGGCCCCTGCGTTTGCGGAGGATTTGGCCCTTGCCGATGACCTGACGGTCGATGATGAGGGCGGAACGCTCAACCCGCCAGAGCTGTCGCTTGGCGCCATACAAAGGCAAGTGGACCGGGGCCAAGCCGATATGATGACCTGTGCGCAGGGCTACTACATCACGAAATCTGGTCGGCACGAAATGGCGCGCGAGTTGTTTGAGATGTGCGCCGAAGCCGGATGGACGGGCGCGATGACATGGATGAGCCAGTTGGACAATAACGGCCTTGGTGCGGAGTATAACCCCGAGGCCTCGACCGATTGGGACCGCCGCGCCGCCGAGGGTGGCGACCCGGTTGGAAAGTTCAACCTGGGGCTTGCCATGATTCGCGGTCACGGCGTTACCCAAGACGTGGCGGCGGGCCGTCGCTTGATCGACCAAGCCGCTGAAACGGGATTGCCCATTGCAGAGCGGATGGTCGCGTCCGGATATGATCCGGAAGAAGTGACGCCCGATGCCGATAACTGGAAATACGCACCGCGCTTCTGACCCGTCCTTAGATGCAAAACCGCCCCCCGAGATCCTAGGGATCAACCGGGAGGCGGCGTGCCGCAACGCACTTCGGAAAGCTGGGAGAGGGTGCGTTGCTCCGGGGCGCGGCAGGGGGACATGCCGCG
>JBCBVM010000062.1:0-13447 GCA_039817645.1 Pseudomonadota bacterium
GAGGGTGAGGAGCGTTGGGCGTCTTGCCCGTGCTGATGGGATAGATATGCGCCCTGTGTAGGTCACCTTCAATGCACGTGGGCGTGAGAATTGGCGGAATTACGTGCAAAAACGCACATATCAGGCACCATCGCGCACGGCCCTCACGGTCGCGCGACCGACCGTCACGCGGGCGTCACTGGGTGGATCAATCTGCAACAATTGATCGTCGGGGCCGGGGTGGTTTCAACCAGAAGCGCCCGACGCCATGCGGGCCGCAATCCGTTCTGCCATCATAACAACGGGGGCGTTGGTGTTTCCTCCGACAGTGCGCGGCATGAGGGACGCGTCGACCACCCGCAGCCCCTGAACCCCGCGCACCGCACCCTCGCCATCGGTGACCATACCCAAGGCTGCGGTTCCGACCGGATGGTAGATCGACTCCGCCCGCGCCCGGATGTCCGTGGCCCAGTCCGCATCATTCTGCGGCAAGTGCTTGGGCTGATGCCACCCTGAGCGGATCGGATCGAAGGCAGGTTGCTCTAGGATGGCGGCGCTGAGCTTGGCACCGGCCACCAAAACCTCCAGGTCGCGCGGATCAGCAAGGTAGTTGGGATCAATGATCGGCTTGTCGGTGACCTGCGCCGACGCCAGGCGAAGCTGCCCCTTGCTCTGTGGGTAAAGACAGCACGCGTGAAGGCTCATGCCGACTTTGCCCCAATTGCGCGTCTCCCCATGGTTTTCCCCCAAAGCGGGGAGGAAATGGAACTGAATGTCCGGTCGATCCAGCCCCGTGCGAGAGCGCGCGAAGCCCGTCCCTTCCGCCAGGTTGCTTGCCAAAAGGCCGGACCGACGCCAAAGCCAGTCCCACGCGGCGCGCAGCGCGGGGCCCAACAGACTGGGCGCATAGCCGATGGCCGTGCCGGGCAGTGTGTCAACCATGAGCGTGATGTCGAGATGATCTTGCAGGTTCCGCCCCACATTTGGCGCGTGTTGAACGACCGGAATACCTAAGTCGCGCAGATGGTCCGCGGGCCCAACCCCCGAAAGCATGAGAAGTTGCGGCGTCCCGATGGCGCCCGCGCAGAGGATAACCTCGCGCGCGGCGGCGAAGACAGTCCCGTCCAGCAAATGCACACTGGTCGCGCGCGACCCGTCAAACCCGACCTTGGCCACCTGAGCGCCGGTGCGGATCGTCAGGTTGGCCCGTGCGCGCACCTCCGGCGACAGATATGCCTGAGCGGTCGACCAACGGACGCCACGGTGGGTGGTGGCATCGAAACGCCCGATGCCAAGATGGTCCGGGGCGGAAAAATCCTCGACCAAGCGGTGGCCCGCCTGCTGTCCGGCCGAAAGGTATCGCATCGTCGCCGGGTGGGTCCAGTCTGGTCGGGTGACGCGAAGGGGGCCATCATCCCCGCGCCATTGGGAGAGTCCGCCGGAAAAACACTCGGCCTTCTTGAAGAAATGCAGGGCCTCTGCCCCGCTCCACCCGTGGCCCCAATCGTCGTAGTCTTTCAAATCGCCGCGGGCGTAGCACATGGCGTTGATGGCCGACGATCCACCAAGGGCGCGCCCGCGGGGCCAGCGTAGACATCGCCCCGCCAGACCAAGTTGCGGCACTGTAGCATAGTCCCAGTCAGCGATCCGGTTCCCCAACAGTTCCGGCAAGCCCGCCGGGATGCGCATCAACGGGTTGCGCCCCCGCCCACCCGCTTCCAGCAGAATGACGGTCGTGTCCAACGCCTCGGACAGGCGGGCAGCCATGACACAGCCCGCAGATCCACCGCCAACAATCACGAAATCGGCCTGCATCCTAAGCTCCTTTCCTGCACTCTCCGACGGGCCAGAAGGGGAAGGCAAGGGAGACGCCACGGCCCTGAGGCCAGAATGCGCGGGACCATAAGGCCAGACGCGACGGATCGTCTCCAAGTTGTGCTCTGCCACGGGCCAGGGTTTGACAGCAAACTCTCCTTCCGGTTTAGAGCACACACCGCTCCGAAAGGCGCCGTCAGTGCAGATCTACCTTCCCATCGCCGAGGTTTCGGTCAACGCCTTCCTCCTTTTGGGGTTGGGAGGGATGGTTGGCATCCTGTCCGGCATGTTCGGTGTGGGCGGCGGTTTCTTGATGACGCCGCTGCTGTTCATGATCGGGATCCCCCCCGCCGTTGCCGTCGCGACCGAGGCAAATCAGATCGTCGCTTCCAGCTTTTCGGGCGTATTGGCCCACCTCAAGCGAAAGACGGTCGACCTGCGAATGGGGGGCGTGTTGCTTGTGGGTGGCCTTGTGGGGGCCGGTGCGGGTGTGCAGGTCTTCGCAATCCTGCGTGAGCTGGGGCAAGTCGACCTGCTGGTGAAGCTTTGTTATGTCCTCTTCCTGGGGGTCATTGGCGGGTTGATGTTCTTCGAAAGTCTCAACGCCATCCGTCGCAGCAAGGCCAAAGGACCCGCGCCCAAAACGGTGCGCCGGCAACGCACGTGGATCCACGCTTTGCCCTTCAAAATGAAGTTCCGCACCAGCGGTCTCTATATCTCCGTCATTCCACCGCTTCTGGTCGGTCTGTTTGTGGGCGTCCTGGCGGCGATCATGGGGGTGGGCGGCGGGTTCATCATGGTGCCCGCGATGATCTATCTATTGGGCATGCCCACAAAGGTCGTCGTCGGCACCTCTCTCTTCCAGATCATCTTTGTGACGGGCTTCGCGACACTGCTGCACGCGACGACGAACTACACCGTGGATATGGTGCTGGCCGTCCTACTGTTGGTGGGTGGCGTCGTCGGAGCCCAGATTGGAACGCGGATTGGGGTTAAACTGAAGGCAGAGCAGTTGCGCATCCTGCTGGCCATCATGGTGCTGGCCGTGTGCGGAAAACTTGCCCTCGACCTGCTGATCGAGCCAGCGGAACTCTACTCCATTGGTGCCGCCGGGGGACACGGATGATCCGGCTGGTTCTTTGTCTGCTGATGCTGGCGCTTCCTGTCCGGGCGGAAGAAGTCGTGGCCGCGCTGAGCCAGGACCGCGTCGCCATCTCCACGTCCTTTGATGGGTCGGAGATTTTGGTGTTCGGCGCCGTCAAGCGCGACGCCCCCATCCCGACCAGCCAACCCCTTGCCGTGATCATCACCGTCTCTGGCCCCGATGAAGAAGTGGTCGTGCGCCGCAAAGAACGAGTTGCTGGCATCTGGGTCAACACCGAGTCGGTGGAGGTGGAGCGCGCGCCAAGTTTCTATGCCGTCGCCTCCACGATCCCCCTCGCGGCCGCCATCACGGAAACCGAGGATCAGCGCTGGCGCATCTCCACCCCGCGGGCGTTGCGCGCCGTCGGGTCCGCGTCCATGAGCGAGGACGCCCCGGAATTCCTGGACGCACTGATCCGCGTGCGGCAGGCCGATGGCATCTATGTCACCGCCGAACAGACCGTCGCGCTGCGCGATGCCACCTTGTTTTCCACGACAATCGCCCTGCCGTCCGCCCTGACGGAAGGCAATTATGAGACGCGTATTTTCCTGACCCGCGGCGGGCGGGTGGTCGACAGCTATGCCACGTCGATCTTCGTCCAAAAGGTCGGGTTGGAGCGTTGGATCTACACCTTGGCCCATGACCAACCGCTGGCCTATGGCTTGCTGTCGCTGTTCATCGCCATCGTGGCGGGGTGGCTGGCCTCTGCCGTTTTCCGCTACGTGCGCGTATAGCGGCGGGACCAGGGGCCGACGGCGCGCTTAGCCGCGCCCCACATAGGGCATCCCGTTGGCCATGATCGTCATCGTCAGGACATTGGCCTCGGGCGGCAGGCTGGCCATATGCAAAACGGCCCGGGCGGCATCTTCGACCTCCATCATCGCGACGGGTGCATCGCCTTTGGCGCGATTGGCGGCATCAAGCTCTTGCAGCATCGGGGTCCGCGCATTGCCGATGTCGATCTGCCCGCAGGCAATGCCCATGGCCCGACCGTCCAAGCTCAGCTGTTTGGTCAGACCCGTTATGGCGTGCTTTGTGACGGTATACGTCACGGCCCCTTCCCGAGGAACTTGGGCGGAGATCGAGCCGTTGTTGATGATCCGACCACCGCCTTGCCGCCGCATCTGTCTGAACGCGGCCCGCGCCGCCAGAAACATGCCGGTTAGGTTGACAGCTACAGCCTGGTCCCAGTCAGCCAAGCTGGTCTGATCAATGGGCGCGGCGGGGACAAAGATGCCCGCATTGTTGAACAGGACATCCAGCCTTCCCACGGCCCCGACAAAGGTGTCGACCGCCTGAGCCACGCTGTCTGCATCGGTCACGTCACCGGGTAAGACATGGGCCAGGGCATGGCCGTCGGCGACCTCCTCAAGCGCTGCTTTGCGCCGTGCCATCAATCCGACGGTCCAGCCCTGGGCGAGGAACAGGCGCGCCGTCGCCGCCCCAATGCCGGAGGACGCGCCGGTGATCAGGATGGATGTGCTCATGTCTCCGGCTCCTGCTCCAATTCTAGGGGTGCTGGGGTCGCGCGCAGGTCTTCGGTGCCCAGGGCGCCCTGGGGCCGGGCCAAGGCATACCGTTTCACCCAGATCATGCGCGTCACAGCACGGGTAATCGCGACATAGGCCAAACGCTTCCAAAGCTGCTGACCCGCTTCAACCCGCCCCGCCCGCGAGGCGGCATAAAGGTCAGGCGCGAACACCTGCACCGCGTCCCATTGTGACCCCTGGGCCTTGTGGATGGTCACAGCCGCACCATGGAGGAACGCCGCCCCCATGCGCGCGGCAAAGGGCAGAAACGGCTCCTCTTCGTCGGGATGCTCAATCTTCACGATCGAGCTGACGGACAACTCCGGCTCTGGCGCGCCCAGCACGTGTAGCTTGGAGAACCCGGGCTTCCGCCCCGGGCCAAGATAGACGACCTGCGCCCCTTTGATCAGGCCACGCGCCTCTAGGTCGATGCGCCGCTTGCGATGCTTCAGCGGGAGTTCCAGGCCGTCACAGATCAGCGGCTCTCCGGGAAGCATCATGGTGTCATCGGCGCCGTGGGCGCCCCGGAACGCCCGGATCAGACGAATGCGCGTCGCGTTGCGCCAAACCAGGACGGGGGAGCGGGCCATCAGATCACTGTCCACCCGACCCGTCACTTGCACCCGGTCATCCCGGGCGGCGGCGTCCTCGATCATCTGCTCAAAGCTGTAGAAGTCGAGCTGCGGGTCCCCCAGGGCATGGGCCAGATCCAGGATCGGGCTGTCCGCCTCCTGCCGGTGGACGCGGCTTAGATACAGGTGATCGTCGCCTGTGAACCGGTCAAAGACCATGCGCCCCGATTGGTTCACGGGCGCAAGCTGCGCCGGATCCCCGAACAGAACCAAGGTGGGGAAAATCTCGGTCAGATCCTCGAACTGCTTGTCGTCGAGCATGGAGGATTCGTCCACAAAACCCACGTCCAGCGGGCTTTCCCTGCGCTTCCATCCGGTGATGAAGTCCGACCCGCGCAACCCCGCCGCCGCCAAGGCACCGGGCACGGATTGGGTCTCATCATAGACCCGCTTCGCGCGGTCCAACGCCTCATCGGTCAGGGCCTCCGTCTCGGGGCGGTCCCGCTCTCCGGCCAGCCATTCGGCAATCTTCTCATATTCAGGGTCATAGACCGGGGTGTAAAGGATACGGTGGATTGTCGTCGCGGGCACGCCCCGCGACCGCAGGACAGACGCCGCTTTGTTGGTTGGTGCCAGCACGGCCAAGGTCCGACGGTCTTTCTTGCGGCGCTCATAATCGCCAGACACGATGTCCAGCCCCGCCCCGGTCATGGCCTTAACCATCTCGGCCAACAGGAGTGTCTTGCCCGACCCGGCTTTGCCCGTAACCGCCAGGACGCGGCTATCATCGTCTTCGCGGGTGGTGGCGAAACCTTCGGTGAGGTCGATGCCGCTTTCCGACAAGATCTCGGCGATCCGGTCCCAGGCTTCGGCCTGATCGTCAGAGAGGGCAAGGGCGGTGCTCATGCCCCCTCTTAACGGACTTCTGATCAGGCTTGAATCGCGAAGATGCGCGCGGGGTCCTTTGCGGGCTTACGCCACGGCGCGAAGGTTCAGGTCCCCGAACGCCGCCTCAAACCAACGGCGGGGGGTGCGGGGGTGAACCCCTGTCGCCTCACATAGCGCAGCATGGGTCTCATCCGAGAAGGTCCAAAGACCAGCGGAAATGCCCCCTTCGGTTCCAAGTATCTCCGGCGCCCAACCAAGGCGGCTATAGACGCGCACCATGGGCCGGTCAAAGACGCCCAACGCATGCGTCAGCCCCATGCCCAGTCCCAACTCGGACGCGGCCAGCAGCAGCATCTGCGCGACGCCCGACCCAGCCATGGGGGACAAACAGAACCGCGTGCATTCCCAGATTTTCGGGCTGCGGAGGGAACCACCGCCCAGCAATTGGGGGAAGACATCGTTCAGCATCGTATCGCCCGTTGTGGGCAGAAACCGCATGGACCCGGCATGGCCGCCATGCCCATCCTCGGCAATCACATAAAGCGGGTCCAGCGCATCGTAGTCATCCGTCTCCCACCCCAGGGAATCGACGGTGACATCCCACCCCATGCGGTCGCGAAACTGGGTGGTGCGATCTCGGAACATGTCGGCTGCCAGTTCCGGAACAGAGGACAGTTCGGAGGAATAGAGATAGCGGATCATAATCAGGCCCTTCCCGTCTGTTTGTGACGGAAAGGCCTGAGTTTGAGCAGGTTAACGGACTGTCACCGTGCGCCCCCAAAAAAGGGACGCAACATCCTGTGTTCAGAGGCAGATGAGCCCGCGCGACAGAGCGTTTGCCACCGCATGGGTTGTGTTCATCGCGCCCAGTTTGAAACGGGCACTTTCGATGTAAACGCGCAGCGTATGCTCCGAAATCTTCAATTTTTCAGCCGCTTGGGCACGACTGGCACCGCTGGCCAAAAGGGTTAGCGCATCGGTCTCTCTCGGTGACAAGGCCTGCTGCGGTTGCGGTGCATCGCTTTCGATGGCCAGCGCCCGCTCATTTACATAGTGGGCGGCCAGCAAAAGCTCATTCATGTGACTGCGCGTGAATCTGCCCCAGGTTTCATCCCGGACTTTGTGGTTCACCGTAAACAGCGCGAATTGTCCCGAGGGCCCTCGGATCGGCAACGAATAACCTTGGTTTCCCACGCCGTTCGTCACCGCTTCCCCCAGGAGCGTCCGGGCCTGGCGTCCCGACCAATCCAGGGTTTTCCAATCGACCGGTGTGAAACCGCGAAAACACGACAGCACCACAGGGTCGATGGTATGAAAATTGTTGTCCAGATAGGCGTCCACCCAGCCCGTCGGATAGGTGACCGCGCCCCATTGTTCCCCCCCAGATTTTACGGAGTGGTAGACAAGATGTTCCACATCATACGTATCGCGCAAGTCGAAGACCGCGCGTTCCAGATGCTGCAGACGGGTGGCACTACCCAACCGTTCCAGCAGATCGTCCAATTTGCGAGCCATGGTGGCCAACCCCTGTGGGCACAGGTCCGACTTGCCCGAGTTCTGCAGAGGCTATGACGATCGCCTCCTCCAACTGATCGGCGAGGGTCGGAAGGTCATTAGCCGCTGCAAATCCGTGCAGGTCGCCCAGCACCTCTATGATCCAATCTTTTGCCATCCGACGATCCTTCCTGGGGGGTTAACGAAGTCTTAAAGAAACCATAGAACGCAGCATTCCTGAGAGATATTCGCGTATTTTCCCTCCCCAGAAATGGTGAGGGGCGGGTTTGTAAGGTGTTGACCTAACGGCACCTTGAGAACGAAAAAAGAACAACCCCGCCGATTCGACGGGGCTGTTTTGACACAGAATCAGGAAGGGTCAGGCGGTTGGCCCGGCCTCCAGGACATCTTCCAGGGTACGAAGTCCAGTTTTGGGCGCTTGCACCAGGACAGACATGTTGCCCGGCTTATGCTCATTACGAAGCATCTTCATATGCGCCGCAGGCAGGTCGCCCCAGGTGAAGCACTCGGACATGCAAGGGTCCAGGCGCCTTTCCACCATCAAGTTGTTGGCGGCGCTGGCCTGCTTGAGGTGGGCAAAGTGGCTGCCTTGCAGGCGTTTCTGGTGCATCCACATGTAGCGGACGTCGAACGTGCAATTGAACCCGGTGGTGCCCGCGCAGATCACAACCATGCCGCCCTTCTTGCAGACGAACGTGGATACGGGGAACGTACTCTCGCCCGGATGTTCAAACACCATGTCGACATTGTTGCCCTTGCCGGTGATGTCCCAGATGGCCTTGCCGAACTTGCGCGCCTCTTTGAACCAGTCGTTGTATTCCGGCGTGTTCACCGTGGGCAATTGCCCCCAGCAGTTGAAATCCTTGCGGTTCAGCACGCCCTTGGCGCCAAGCCCCATGACGAAGTCGCGTTTGCTTTCGTCACTGATGACCCCGATGGCATTGGCGCCCGCCGTGTTGATCAATTGGATCGCGTAGGAGCCGAGGCCGCCGGACGCGCCCCAAACCAGGACATTCTGGCCGGGCTTCAAGTCATGGGGCTCATGGCCGAACAGCATCCGGTACGCGGTGGCCAGGGTCAGCGTGTAGCAGGCCGCCTCTTCCCATGTCAGGTGCTTGGGGCGCGGCATCAACTGCTGCGCTTGCACCCGCGTGAACTGGCTGAAGGAGCCGTCGGGCGTCTCGTAGCCCCAGATGCGCTGGCTGGGCGAATACATCGGGTCGCCGCCGTTGCAATGCTCGTCATCGCCATCATCCTGGTTGCAATGGATCACGACCTCGTCGCCCACTTTCCAACGCTTCACCTTGTCCCCGACGGCCCAGACGATGCCGGACGCATCGGACCCGGCGATGTGATAAGGCTGCTTGTGACCGTCAAAGGGGCTGATGGGCTGCCCCAAAGCGGCCCAAACGCCGTTGTAATTGACCCCTGCTGCCATCACGAGGACGAGCACATCATGGCTGTCCAATTGGGGCACGTCGACGATTTCCTGCTGCATCGCGGTATCGGGCTCACCATGCCGCTCCCGGCGAATGGCCCAAGCATACATCTGTTTCGGCACGTGACCCATGGGGGGCATTTCGCCCATCTCATAGAGGTCTTTCTGAACGGCATCATATGCCGGGAGAGCGATATTCGTATCCAAAGCCAAAAGAACCTCCTACGGTCGTGCCGCGCTGCGGCGTGTTGATGGGACTCGACGTAGCAGTTGCAGAATAACTTTCCAACCCAAAAAGGGCAGTTGTTGTAATTTTATGTCTCGCCCGATTTATGCGGCGGCAGAGTTCGGGCGTAGTAGTCAAAAATCACATCGCTTTCGGGTTTACAGACAATCTGTTCGCCATTCAGCCGCAGAAGAGTTCGGGATTCGAGCATGCGCAACGCGATAAGCGCGGTCTGCCGCGCTTCCCGCGCTTGATGGTAAAGAGGAAAGCCCTCGGACCGGAGGGTCGCGGCGCGGGTTTCAATATGTGAGGCGATGACCGCGACATCGCGGGCGCCACGGGCAAGGGCGTCGCAGACCAGTGGCACAGGAAGAATGGGCAACGCTTGTGCAATGCGCGCCATAAGGGTTTCGGCCAGGTCTGATGTGATGTCGCCTTTCTGCCCGATGGCAAATTCGTTCAGCGAAACCGGGGCACCGAACGACACCGCAGCATATCCAAACCGGGTAAAGCGCCCCGTAAGCCTGAGCTTTAGGTGATTCACAAGATAGAAGAAAATCATCCACCAGCGCAGGCGGAATGCCTTTGATCCTTTGGTGCCCGCGGCGATCAGCACGCGGTCTTCGAGCACGCGTTCATAGTTAACGGCCACAGGGATGAAAGCGACGTTGCGGCCTGTGCCGGGGTCATGTTCACCCACCACGTAACTGAGGATGCCCAGTTTAGGCGGATGCAGGTCGCCGGTGCGCGAGAGGCGACCTTCGGGGAACACGGCTTGGGTTACACCGTTCCGCGTGGCGATTTGCACATAGCGGGCTAACACTTTGCGATATAACGGATTTAGATCCTGCCGCCGAACGAAGTACCCGCCCATGGCCCGGATCAGAGGACGCAACGGCCAGCGACGCGCCCATTCGCCGACGGCATAGGCCAGAGCCGTTTGGCGGGCGGCAAGCCAGGTCACCAGCACGTAATCCATATTGCTGCGGTGGTTCAGAACAAAGATCACAGTGGTGTCCGGATCGACTTGGGACAGGGCCTCTGCCTCGCCGGTGACGCGCACCCGATACAGGGATTTGCTGAGCCAGCGGGCCATGCGCGTGGCCACGCTGAAATAGAGCGTCGCCGAAAAACCTGGAACGATTTCGCGGGCATAGCGGCGGGCAGTCTCAAAGGCCACCTGCTCTGGGATGCCTTGGTCGCGGGCGTGATCTTGGATGGCTTGGGCGACTGCTGGGTCGTGGGTTAACCGGTTAATCGTGTCGACGCGGCGGGCGATCTTGAACGGCTCAATGGGGCGGGTGAGACGGTCGTTCAGTTTGGCGACCAAGCGTTCGGCGCGCTTGCGAAAAAACCAACGTACTGACGGGAAGAGGAAGTGCGACGCAAACGTCACGGCAGCGAAGAGTAGCAGGACCACAAGCGCCCAGATCGGCAATTCGATGGTGCTGGTCATGGGGGATTGTCTTCTCCGGCAGAACGGCGCCAATCGTAGCCCTTAACCAGTTTTTCACAATCCCGGCCTCTTCCCAAAGGACGCGTAGTACAATTTGTATAGATCGCAGGGTGCGTTTGTTGACACATCTGCGCGCCCACCGGCTGATTTGAACCAGATACAGACGACCCAAGCACGGCGGGATTACCCCGTCTGATCAGAATCTTCGATGCGTTCGGCGTCGCCTTCGAATTCCCAGAGAAGGAAGCCGTCACGCTGCGACGCGGCGAATTGACCTTCTTGGAAATTTCCAATAACGTCCCGTCAGAGTAATATTGTTGCAAGAGGCCTTGCTATGCCGCAGAAAGATCGCCCCTGGTTGTTCCGCACCTATGCGGGCCATTCCACCGCCGCGAAGTCCAATGCTTTGTATCGCGGGAACTTGGCCAAGGGGCAGACCGGCTTGTCGGTGGCCTTCGATCTGCCCACGCAGACGGGGTACGACTCGGATCATATTCTGGCCCGGGGCGAGGTCGGCAAAGTGGGTGTGCCGGTGGCGCATCTGGGCGACATGCGGACCTTGTTCCAGGACATCCCGCTGGAGCAGATGAACACCTCCATGACGATCAACGCAACGGCGCCCTGGCTTCTGTCGCTTTATATCGCCGTGGCGGAGGAGCAAGGGGCCGATACATCGAAACTGCAAGGGACGGTGCAGAACGACTTGGTCAAGGAGTATCTGAGCCGCGGAACCTATGTTTTGCCCCCCTCCCCTTCGATGAAATTGATCGGAGACGTGGCCGAATACTGTTACCAGGCGATCCCGAAATGGAATCCGATGAATGTCTGTTCCTACCACTTGCAGGAGGCAGGGGCGACACCCGAGCAGGAACTGGCGTTTGCGTTGGCCACGGCGACGGCGGTTCTGGACGAATTGCGCGGACGGGTGCCCGAAGAGGATTTCCCAAAGCTGGTGGGGCGGATTTCGTTCTTTGTGAATGCGGGCATTCGGTTCGTGACCGAGATGTGCAAAATGCGGGCTTTCGTGGAATTATGGGACGAGATTTGTACCGAGCGGTATGGCGTCGAAGATCCGAAATTCCGTCGCTTCCGCTATGGGGTTCAGGTCAATTCCCTGGGCCTGACAGAGCAACAGCCCGAGAATAACGTCTATCGCATCCTGCTGGAAATGCTGGCGGTGACCCTGTCGAAGTCGGCGCGGGCGCGGGCGGTGCAATTGCCCGCCTGGAACGAGGCATTGGGCCTGCCACGGCCTTGGGATCAGCAATGGTCTTTGCGCATGCAGCAAGTGCTGGCCTATGAGACGGACCTTCTGGAATATGGCGACCTATTCGATGGATCGCCGGTTGTGGCCGCCAAGGTGGAAACGCTGAAAAACGGCGCGCGGGAGGAATTGAAGAATATCGATGGTATGGGCGGGGCCGTGGCGTCGATTGAGTACATGAAGGCGCGTCTGGTGGAATCGAATGCGGACCGCCTGGGCGGCATTGAGCGCGGCGACACCACGGTGGTCGGCGTGAATGCCTGGACCGAAGCCGAAGCTTCGCCTTTGGTGGGCGAAGACGGGGGCATCATGGTCGTGGACCCGGCGGTGGAAGCTGACCAAGTCGCCCGGTTGGAGGCGTGGCGGGCGGCACGGGACGCGGACGCGGTCAGCGCGGCGTTGGAGGCGCTGGCCACGGCCGCGCGTGACGGCAAGAACATCATGGAGCCGTCCATCGCCGCCGCCAAAGCCGGCGTCACCACGGGTGAGTGGGCGGGCGTGATGCGAAAGGTCCATGGGGAGTATCGGGGGCCGACAGGCGTCTCTGCCTCTCCGTCGAACAGGACGGAAGGGTTGGACGAAATCCGCGCGTCGGTGGATGCCGTGAGCGACCGCTTGGGCCGGCGCCTGACCTTCCTGATGGGGAAACCTGGCTTGGACGGCCATTCCAACGGGGCAGAACAAATTGTCGTGCGCGCCCGTGATTGTGGAATGGCCATTCAATACGAGGGCATTCGCCTGACGCCGGAGGCCATTGTTGCCGCAGCGCTGGAAAAGAACGTCCATGTGGTTGGATTGTCCATTTTATCCGGCTCTCACATTCCACTGGTGGAGGATTTGATGGGCCGCATGCGGTCCGCTGGATTGGGTCATATCCCTGTTATTGTTGGTGGAATCATCCCAGATGAAGATGCGGAGCGGTTGCGGAGTTTTGGCGTGGCGCAGGTATACACGCCCAAGGACTTCGAACTGAATCGGATTATGACCGACATTGTGGAATTGGCAGATCCGCAGGAAATCGCCGCCCAATAGAGATTTCTTGATCTTTCGCCTCCAGACTCTTATTCGCCCTGATGGGAAGAAGAAGGAGTCCTAAATGGCAAAACTAGATAAAATGAGCAGAGATCAACTCGAAAAGGCGAAAGCCGAAGCGGAAGCTCAGTTGAAGGAAATCCAGAAGGCGCAGGTCAGCTATGACAGCCGTCGCCTGAAGGAATTGCGGGCCGAAGTCGAAGCGATGCTTGCGAAGGAAGGCTATACGCTAGCTGATGTGCTGGGTGGAAAAGCCCCGAAGGCGAGCAAGTCCAAAGCGCCGGCAAAGTACAAGAATCCGGACGACGCGACGCAGACATGGTCTGGCCGTGGACGTCAGCCGGAATGGTTTAAGGCCGCGATTGCAGGTGGGAAAACTGCAGACGATATGGCCATATGAACTGTTCGGTTTGTCCGAGGATTAGGGGTCGCGCTGCGGCCCCTTTTTCGTTGGCGCGCGGCTAATATGGGCCGACCATTGAAGAAGGAGGGGCGCCATGACGCCACATATTCGAGCTGAGGCTGGGCAAATTGCGGAGACGGTTTTGATGCCGGGGGATCCGCTGCGGGCGAAATGGGCGGCGGAGAC
>JBCBVM010000063.1:0-12802 GCA_039817645.1 Pseudomonadota bacterium
GCCCATCGCCATGGAGCAAGGCCTGCGCTTCGCCATCCGGGAAGGCGGCCGCACCGTTGGCGCGGGCGTGGTGTCCAAGATCACCGAGTGAGCGTTGCCCACCCGGGCACCCCACAGACAGACCACCAGGGCCGCCCCACCAGGCGGCCCTTTCTGTGTGCGGCGCATGTTTTTGCGCCAGAGTTTAGCCAAATGCCGTGAAGAAAGACGCGCACGCTAACCGATTGTTAGGCCCCGGACGATACACCCCTCCTGCGGATAGGCGGAGGCAGATCGTGAAAGGCAAAACGCGACGTGACACCGCTCAGGCGGTCCCCAGACTTGCGGTCCGTGGCAAGGGGCCGGGCCGTTGGCGAAACATCTATCGGTCTTTCGTTTTCCGAAGCGCGTTGATCACGGCGATTGTCCTGACCGCCGGCCTGTTGGTCGTGTCCGTGCTCAGCTTCCGCATGCTCGAAAGCCAAGTCTGGGCAGATTTCCACGCGTCTGCAGAGATGCAGGCCACCCTTCTGTCGGACCGGATCGGTGCCTATGTCCGTGCCTACGACACCATGGCCGCGGAAGCCGCAACGCAAGAGATGATTGCGATTTCCGGCCAGATGCTTGTGGGGGCCCGTGCCTTGGATGCGGACGGACTTGACGTCTATGTCTCGGTCCTTGACGGGACCGCACCGCCGTTCACAGCCGCGCCGGTCGCCGCAGCCGAGCTTGTGCGGGCCGTCTCGCACCGCACGGTGGACCACCTTGTGATCCAGGCCCCGATATATTCCCAGATCGGGCGGGATGGCCCCGTGGTCGGTGTGCTCGACGTGGTGTTTCAAACCGCCAGGATCAAAGCCGAACTCACCGCTTTGACCCAACGGCTGGCCCTTGTGTGTGCGTCCGCATCCCTGGTGTTTGGTGTGATGATCGCCCTTATCATGGCACACCAAGTGTCCCGTCCGATCGGTCTTGCCATCGGTCGGATGCAGCGCCTCGCCAATGATGACACGGAATTTGAGATACCCAAGGCGCGCAGTTCCGAGATCGAACGCATGAACAAGACCCTCGGCGTGTTCCGCGATGCCATCCGGGCGCGCAAAACGTCTGAAGCGCAGGCCAAAGCCGCCGCGGAAGAAAATGCAGCGTTGCAGAGAGCGCAAGAGGCACAGGCGGCCACAGCGCGCGACGCCGAGTTGGAACGCCAAAGACAGTCACACCAAGATGCAGAGGCGTCGCTTGCCGCGCAGGCGACGCTTCAGAAGGATCTGGACGCCCTCATGGCGCGCGCGACGGCGGGGGATTTTTCCGTCCGGATGGACCTACCTGCGGACCTAGAGGGGCAACATGATCTTCGCTCGAAGATCAATGACCTGCTGGAGATGATCGATACGGGCCTGTCTGATGTCATCTGCGTGATGGAAGATCTGTCGAACGGCGACTTGTCCACCCGTATGGCGGGCCGTAAGGAGGGAGCCTTTGGGCGTCTGCAATCCACCACGAACAGTCTCGGGTCAGAACTTTGCCTGGCCTTTGAGACGTTTCTGTCGCAGGCGGGCCGGTTGATGGACGAAACCGCCGGTCTGGCATCCGCGGCAGATGACCTGTCGGAGCGGACGGCGGAGACGACAACCCATTTGGCCCAAACCAAGATGTCCCTTGGTCAAATCGTCGAAGCGGCGCAGTCGACTGCCGACACCGCGTCCCAGGTCCGGGCCTATGCCGACACCGCGCAAACGGAGGCGTTGGACAGCACGGATGTGGTGAAAGATGCCATGGCCGGGATGAGCCAAATCGAGGCTGTGTCGGCCGAGATTTCAAAGACCCTTCAGGTCATCAATGATATCGCGTTTCAGACCAACCTGTTGGCGCTGAACGCCGGGGTCGAGGCGGCGCGCGCTGGGCCGGCGGGCCGTGGGTTTGCGGTCGTGGCGTCAGAGGTGCGTGCCCTTGCCCTGCGCGCGGCATCTGCGGCCGACGACATTGGGCACCTGGTGTCCAAAAGCTCCCGTGAGATCGGCCGAGGCGTTAAACTGGTCGGCAGAACGGGACAGACCCTTGAAAATCTTGGCGTCCATATCGGGGAAATGAGTGGTCAAATCGCCGAGATTGCGAAGTCAGCCGCGGCGCAATCTGACGCAGTCCAAAGGATTGACGCGACCCTCGGCGATGTCGAGGCGGCCACCCAGACGAACACGGCGATGTTTGAGGAAGTGTCTGCATCCAACGCAACGTTGAAGACGGTCGCGGCAGAAATGGTGAACTTGATCGAACGGTTTGAGATCGAACCACATGAAGATGCCGCCGAAGGCGCCGATCAAGCGGCCTGAGACCAAGCCTTACAAAGCCCTTGCATGCGGCCGCCACTCCTCCTATTGCCCCACCACCGTAGGGGTATAGCTCAGTTGGTAGAGCAGCGGATTCCAAATCCGCAGGTCGCGGGTTCGAATCCTGCTGCCCCTGCCATCCCTCTCGAATGTGCTGCCTGATATCGCGTGACAATACCTCCGCGGGCGACGCGATGTTGAACCGGCGCGTTAGCGGAATTTTCAGACTTGGACCTTATTCCGAAGGGGCTTCCATCGGGTGAGGGACACGATCCAATGACGCCAAAAGACACTTGGTCCGACAATGAGACGGGCCCGCGACGCCCCTTGCTACAAGCCATCTTCCGTCCTGTGTTTGGGGGCTTGGCGCTCGCGCTGCTGTTGGGCCTTGGGGGGGCGTATTGGGCGATTTCGGGGGTCGTCTCGGCGCAGTATAATGCGGTCTGGTCGGCTCAAACCCTCCGCGTTGGAACGCGACTGGCGGATACGCTTGCCGAGAGCGGTTCTGCTGCTGCAGAGCAGCTGTCACAGCAGCTTATTGACGTGGCGGACCCGTCGCTGGAAGGCATTCAACTGAGCTTGGCCGATGGGACCCAAGTTCAGGTCGGAGCCGGAATGGTATTCTCCGTCGGCGAAGCGGACGCGCCGGTTTCGCGCGCCCAGGGCGTGCGGCTATGGTCTGCCGATGGCTTGGTCGCGTCGACGCTCGCTTTGCCTGCTGGCGCGGGTGGCGGAGACGTCACCTTGGTAAGAAGCGGGGCTGCAAGGACGACGGCGATTTGGGTTGCCGTCGGACAGGTCTGGGCGGTCATGGGTCTGTTGGCGGCCGGTATTGCGGTAACGGTCCTTTGGGCGGTCCGGCGCCATGTGATCGTGCCGCTTCGACACTTGGCTGGGGAAGGCGCCGAAGATACGCCCGCTTCTGCCACAAACAGTTGGGAGATTGCGGAGCTGGAAGCCATGATCTTCGCGCTTCGCGCGCAAGTGCGCGAAGCGGACGAATTGGCGGGCGCGCTGGCGACTTCGCACCAGAAAGCCGTGGCGCTGGAGGCAGAGGTCGCAGAGTTTCGCAAGGCGTTGTCCGACAAAACAGCGGATGCGGACGCGCGCCTTGACGACACAGATGCTCGGAACGAGGCGCTTCTGGTGGCTGACTTGGTGTCGGTCTTGAAGAAGATGGCATGCGGTGAGGTTGATGTGCAACTGGCCACAGATGCCGTGCCAGGCACACAGATCGAAGTTCGCCACGCGTTAAACGCGTATATTGCGGACCTTCGCAACGCGCTTTCGGATGTCACGACCTTGCTGGACAATCTGCGCATGGGCCGATTGGTCGAGGCGCCGACAGGGGAAGGGGCGGACGCGTTCGCCCCGTTGCGGGAGAGTGCGCATCAAACGAGCAATACTTTCGCTGACATCTTCGGGGACCTTCAGCGGCATTCGTCGGAAGTGTTGGCGGAAACCAGTGATCTGTCGGCGTCCGCAGAGGAGCTATCAAAACGGACCGAGCGGACGGCGGCGTCCCTGGCAGAGACGACGGGCGCCATTGAGCAGATAAAGGAGCGCATCTCCTCCACCGCGGATTTGACGCAAGCGGCGCGCGACATCACCCAGCGGACGCGGGAAGACGCCCGTCAGTCCGACGCCGTGGTCCAGGAGGCCATTGAGAGCATGAAACAGATCCAGGCCATGTCCACCGAGATGTCGCGCAGCCTGGGCGTCATCAACGATATCGCGTTTCAGACGAACCTTCTTGCGCTGAACGCAGGGGTGGAGGCCGCGCGTGCGGGCGATGCGGGACGCGGCTTTGCCGTGGTCGCATCAGAGGTGCGGGCCTTGGCACAACGGGCCTCGGACGCGGCGGAGCAGATTGGCACGCTGATCACCACCAGTTCGGAGCAAATCAGCCTCGGGGTTCAGCGCGTGGCGCGCACGGGCGATACGCTTGTCGTCCTGGGAGAGCGGATCGAGACGATTGGGGACCGTATGGATGAGGTGGCGCAAGCTGCGAAGGATCAGTCCGCGTCGGTCGGGAAAATCAGCCGTGCCATGGGGGAAATCGATACGGCCACGCAGCAGAACACGGCCATGTTCGAGGAACTCTCGACGGCGAACCTGTCCTTGAAAGACTCCGCGTCACAGATGCTGAGCGTGATTGATCATTTTGAGACAAACGAGATTGCAGGCCGTGATGCCGGCGACGGGACGCGCGTCAGCAAGACGAACAACACAGGCGGCAAGGCGGCGGCGGCCAAATCCGACCCCTTCCCCGGGCAGACGCCGACCGAATTTGGTGTGGTGACGGCCAACGCCGAAGAGTTGGAGAAGTGGAGCCGGGCAATCGGGGCGAACGTGTAGGTCGGGCAAAAAGGCCAACGTCTCTGGCCCCCCGGATCAAGCATGGGCAATGTGAGGTCGCACCAGTTGCAATGTCGCGGCCGCGCTTATATGTCCCCCACATCACAGATCCGGTCTGGAGACATACGGCAGTGGCGACCAATCCAATCCAATTCCTACAGCAGACGCGGTCAGAAATCGGGAAGATTTCGTGGCCGACCCGGCGTGAGGTGGCGCTGACCACTGTCATGGTCTTTTTGCTGGCGGTTGTCGCAGCCACGTTCTTCTTCTTTGTGGACTTCCTGATCCGAACGGGCATCACTTACGTTTTGCAGTCGTTCTGACGCCTGTCCGTCGGTCGGCCTGCACCTCTTGTGGGGTCTTGAAAGCCGGGGGTGAGGTCGATATGCGACCAGGAGATATGAGCGGAGCGGCGTGCATTGATTCGAAATGTGCGCTGTTTCACGTTTTCAGACTGCCGTGACCCGCCAAGCGGGATCAGGCGGTTGGGCAAGAAAGGCGCTGACAGATAGATGGCAAAACGGTGGTACTCGGTCAGCGTCCTGTCCAATTTTGAGAAGCGCGTCGCTGAACAAATACGACAGGCTGTTGAAGAACAGGGCCTTGAGGAGCAGATCGAAGAGGTTCTGGTTCCAACGGAAGAAGTGCTCGAAGTGCGTCGCGGCAAGAAGGTGACGTCCGAACGTCGGTTTATGCCGGGCTATGTTTTGGTGCGCATGGAGATGTCGGATGAGGGATATCACCTTGTGAATTCCGTTAACCGGGTGACCGGGTTCTTGGGTCCACAAGGGCGCCCGATGCCCATGCGCGATGCGGAAGTGAATCAAATCCTGAACCGCGTTCAGGAAGGCGAAGAAGCGCCCCGCAGCCTGATCACGTTCGAGACCGGCGAGCGGGTCAATGTGATCGACGGGCCGTTCGAAGGCTTCGACGGTGAGGTCGAAGAGGTGAACGACCCCGACCAGAGCCTCAAGGTCTCCGTGTCGATCTTTGGCCGCCCGACACCGGTCGAATTGAAATTCACGCAGGTCTCCAAGGCCACGTGACCCCCGGACGTGGGAGGCGCGCCTACGGGCAACCCGAACCACGGCCTGAACGCCCGTAGGGGCACAAAGGTAGGGCGGGCCAATTCCCGCCGCCGTAAAGGAGAAAGCCAATGGCGAAGAAACTCGTCGGCACGATGAAGCTGCAGATCCCTGCGGGCCAAGCCAACCCGAGCCCGCCCGTGGGTCCGGCCCTTGGTCAGCGCGGCATCAACATCATGGAATTCTGCAAGGCCTTCAATGCCAAGACCCAGGAGATGGAGCAGGGCGCGCCCTGTCCCACCGTGATCTCTTACTATCAGGACAAGTCCTTCACGATGGATATCAAGACGCCGCCCGCGTCTTACTACCTGAAGAAGGCGGCTGGCCTGAAGCCTGTGGGCAAGCGGAACCGTCCCCGCGGGGCCGAGGCGCCCGGCCGGGAAACCGTCGCATCCGTGACGGTCAAGCAGGTCCGTGAGATCGCGGAAGCGAAGATGAAGGACCTCAGCGCCAATGATGTTGAGGCCGCAATGCAGATCATCGTGGGCTCGGCGAAGTCCATGGGCATCGAGGTGAAGTGATGGCGAAGCTTGGGAAAAAAGCACGCGCTGCGCGTGAAGCGGTGGCCGGTAAGCACAACGTGTCCGTGGATGAGGCGGTCAACTTGGTGAAATCCAACGCATCGGCAAAGTTCGACGAGACCGTTGAGATCGCCATGAACCTGGGCGTTGATCCGCGCCATGCCGACCAGATGGTCCGCGGTGTCGTCAGCCTGCCAAACGGTACTGGCAAAACGGTGCGCGTGGCGGTCTTTGCCCGTGGGCCTAAGGCCGAAGAGGCGCAGGCCGCCGGCGCCGACATCGTGGGTGCCGAAGACCTGATGGAAACGGTGCAATCCGGCAAGATCGAATTTGATCGCTGTATTGCAACGCCTGATATGATGCCGATTGTCGGCCGCCTGGGCAAAGTTCTGGGTCCGCGCAACCTGATGCCGAACCCCAAAGTGGGGACGGTGACCATGGATGTGGCCCAAGCCGTGCAGGACGCCAAGGGCGGTCAGGTGCAGTTCAAGGCCGAAAAGGCGGGCGTTGTCCATGCGGGCATCGGCAAGGCGTCGTTCGACGCGGCCAAGCTGAAAGAGAACCTGATGGCTTTTGTGGACGCCGTGTCCAAGGCGAAGCCGTCGGGCGCCAAGGGGTCTTACATGCAGAAGATCTCGCTCAGCTCCACCATGGGGCCGGGCGTGACCATCAGCGTCGATAGCGCCACGGGCAACGAGCCTGGTTAACGAAATTCCCCGGGTCACACCGGGGTTTGGCAGGGCGTCCGCGCCCTGTCCTGTCCGAGACGGAGGGTAGGGCCCGGCCCAGTAAATCCTTCCTGAGATGGGACCCAAAGAGATTTCCGGGACAGTCCGGGCGATCTGGCGGGGCCCTTCATTGGACCCAATCGGGGGGCAACCCCCAAACATGAGCCGGGGGGCAACCCCCATACTTGGAGTGAAACTGTGGATAGAGCCCAGAAAGAGAAAGTGGTCGAGGAACTCGGCCAGATTTTCGAAAGCTCTGGCGTCGTGGTGGTTAGCCGCTACGAGGGTATGACAGTTGCTGAGATGCAGGATCTGCGCGCACGCATGCGTGACGCGGGTGGGTCCGTGCGCGTTGCCAAGAACAAGCTCGCCAAGATCGCCCTGGACGGTACACCTTCGGCATCCATTGCCGAGTATCTGACGGGCATGACGGTTCTTGCCTATTCCGAAGACCCGGTCGCTGCGGCCAAGGTCATCGAGGCGTATACCAAGGACAACTCCAAGCTGGAGATCCTGGGTGGCGCCATGGGCGAGAACCCGTTGGACGTCGATGGTGTGAAAGCTGTCGCCAAGATGCCGAGCCGCGAGGAGCTTATTGCCTCCATCGTGGGCTGCATCGGGGCGCCTGCCTCCAACATCGCCGGGGCCATTGGCGCGCCTGCATCGAACATCGCGAGCATTCTTTCGACCATCGAAGAGAACGCTGCATAAGGCACCAAATGTCATCCCTCGTTGCGGACTTGAACATCGCGACATCGGACACAACTTAATGGAACGGAAATTGAACAATGGCTGATCTGAAAGCTCTTGCTGAACAAATCGTGGGTCTGACCCTGTTGGAAGCCCAGGAACTGAAAACCATCCTCAAGGACGAGTATGGCATCGAGCCCGCCGCCGGCGGCGCTGTGATGATGGCTGGTCCTGCTGACGGTGGCGGTGCCGCCGCCGAGGAGCAGACTGAATTCGACGTCATCCTGAAAGCGGCCGGTGCGTCCAAGATCAACGTGATCAAGGAAGTGCGCGCCATCACGGGTCTTGGCCTGAAAGAAGCCAAGGACCTGGTCGAAGCGGGCGGCAAAGCCGTCAAAGAAGGCGTCGACAAGGCCGAAGCCGAAGAGATCAAGGGCAAGCTGGAAGCAGCTGGCGCCGAGGTCGAACTCAAGTGATCGGCGGGGCAGGGCACACCTGCCGCACCGACTGAAGACCAGGGTGGGCCCGGGCAATCCGGTCCCACCCGCTCCTGTCTTGAAAGGGGCCTTTGCGAAGGTCTCTCTCCGGTCAGGGGCTCATGGACGGGGGCGTGCCTGTGGGACGGCGCGCTGGAATTGTCCGAGCTCACGACCCATTTCAGGCGGCTTATCCGGTGCCCGACGGATACAGCGCGCAGGGAAATGAAAGGTTAAGCCACATGGCTCAGACGCAAGCGTCCTCCAAACGTATTCGTCGGTATTTCGGTAAGATCCGCGAAGTGTTGGATATGCCGAACCTGATCGAGGTGCAGAAAAGCTCCTACGATCTGTTTTTGAATTCTGGGGACCAGGATGTTCCCATGGATGGCGAGGGCCTGATGGGCACTTTCCAATCCGTCTTCCCGATCAAGGACTTCAACGAAACCGCTGTGCTGGAATTCGTGAAGTATGAGCTGGAAGAGCCGAAATATGATGTCGAGGAATGTCAGACCCGCGACATGACCTACAGCGCGCCGCTCAAGGTGACGCTGCGCCTGATCGTGTTCGATATCGACGAAGATACCGGCGCGAAATCCGTCAAAGATATCAAAGAACAAGACGTGTTCATGGGCGACATGCCCCTGATGACACCGAACGGGACGTTCATCGTGAACGGGACGGAACGCGTGATCGTCAGCCAGATGCACCGCTCCCCCGGTGTTTTCTTCGACCACGACAAGGGCAAGACGCACAGCTCGGGCAAGCTGCTGTTCGCCTGCCGGATCATCCCCTATCGCGGGTCTTGGTTGGATTTTGAGTTCGACGCCAAGGACCTGGTCTTTGCACGGATCGACCGCCGCCGGAAGTTGCCGGTGACGACGCTGCTTTATGCGCTTGGGATGGATCAAGAAGGGATCATGTCGCGGTACTATGACACCGTGACATTCAGCCATCGTAAGGGCGAAGGCTGGTCGACGAAGTTTTTCCCCGACCGCATTTCGGGCACCCGGCCATTGCAGGACATTGTGGACGCTGCCACGGGCGAAGTGGTGGCCGAAGCAGGCAAAAAGGTCACGCCGCGCAAGGTCAAGCAACTGCGGGAAGAAGGCAAAGTCACCGAAGTTCTGGTGCCCTTCGACGGCATCGTGGGCAAGTTTGCGGCCTGCGACATCATCAATGAAGAAAACGGCGCCATCTATGTGGAAGCCGGTGACGAGTTGACCTGGGAAATCGACAAGACTGGTGAAGTGTCCGGCGGCACGCTCAAAGAGCTGTTGGATGCGGGCATCAACGAGATCCCCGTGCTTGACATCGATAACGTCACCCGTGGGCCGTATATGCGGAACACGATGGCCGCCGACAAGAACATGAACCGCGAAGGCGCACTCATGGATATCTACCGGGTCATGCGCCCGGGTGAGCCGCCCACCGTGGAGGCCGCGCAGACCCTGTTCGACCAGTTGTTCCGCGACAGTGAGCGCTATGACCTGTCTGCGGTGGGCCGTGTGAAGATGAACATGCGCCTGGACCTGGACGCCGAAGACACCGTGCGGACCCTGCGCGACGAAGACATCATGTCCTGCATCAAGGCCCTGGTGGATTTGCGCGACGGTCGTGGCGACATCGACGATATCGACCACCTGGGGAACCGCCGCGTGCGGTCCGTCGGGGAGTTGATGGAGAACCAGTACCGCGTCGGCCTTCTGCGGATGGAGCGGGCGATCAAGGAGCGTATGTCCTCGGTCGAGATCGACACGGTCATGCCCCAGGACCTGATCAACGCAAAGCCTGCGGCGGCCGCCGTGCGGGAATTCTTCGGATCGTCTCAGCTGTCCCAGTTCATGGACCAGACCAATCCTTTGTCCGAAGTGACGCATAAGCGGCGCCTGTCAGCGCTTGGGCCGGGCGGTCTGACGCGGGAACGTGCGGGGTTTGAGGTGCGCGACGTGCACCCCACCCATTACGGTCGGATGTGTCCCATCGAGACGCCGGAAGGGCCGAATATTGGTCTGATCAACTCGCTGGCCACGTTTGCGCGGGTCAACAAATATGGGTTTATCGAGACGCCGTACCGGAAGGTGGTCGAGGGCCAGGTGACGGACGAAGTGCAATACATGTCCGCCACCGAGGAAATGCGCCACACTGTGGCCCAGGCGAACGCCAACCTCGACGAGAATGGCAAGTTCGTGAATGACCTCGTGTCCACGCGCCAGTCGGGCGACTACATGCTTCAGTCCAACACAAATGTGGACTTGATCGATGTGTCGCCGAAGCAGTTGGTGTCCGTAGCCGCGGCGCTGATCCCGTTCTTGGAAAACGATGACGCGAACCGCGCTCTGATGGGTTCCAACATGCAACGCCAAGCGGTGCCTTTGTTGCAGGCGGATGCCCCGTTCGTGGGCACCGGCATGGAAGCCGTGGTCGCCCGCGACAGCGGTGCGTCCATCATGGCCAAGCGCGGTGGGGTCATCGACCAAGTGGATGCGCAGCGGATCGTGGTGCGGGCCACCGAGGATCTGGTGCTGGGCGACGCGGGTGTGGACATCTACCGCTTGCGTAAGTTCCAACGCTCCAACCAGAACACCTGTATCAACCAGCGCCCGCTGGTGAAAGTGGGGGATACGGTTCGCAAAGACCAAGTGATCGCGGACGGGCCCAGCACGGATATGGGGGAACTGGCGCTTGGCAAAAACGTCATCGTCGCCTTCATGCCATGGAACGGCTACAATTATGAGGACAGCATTCTCATTTCCGAGCGGATTGCGCGCGACGACGTCTTCACCTCGATCCATATCGAGGAATTCGAGGTCGCTGCCCGGGACACGAAGCTTGGGCCGGAAGAGATCACCCGCGACATTCCCAATGTGGGCGAGGAAGCGCTGCGCAACCTCGACGAAGCGGGCATCGTGTATATCGGCGCCGATGTGGAGCCTGGGGATATCCTTGTGGGTAAAATCACCCCCAAGGGCGAAAGCCCCATGACACCGGAAGAAAAACTGCTCCGCGCGATTTTCGGGGAGAAGGCGTCTGATGTGCGGGACACGTCCTTGCGGGTGAAGCCCGGCGACTACGGCACCGTGGTCGAAGTGCGTGTGTTCAACCGTCACGGCGTCGAAAAGGACGAACGTGCGTTGCAGATCGAGCGCGAGCAGGTGGAACGCCTGGCCCGTGACCGGGATGACGAGCGTGAAATCCTGGACCGCAACATCTATGCCCGTCTGCGCGGGATGATCGAAGGTCAGAAAGCGGTGAAGGGGCCCAAGGGCTTCAAGTCGAATTCTGTCGTCGACGACGCGGCCCTGAGCGAGCTGAGCTTTGGTCAGTGGTGGCAGATTGCCCTCGAAGACGAGGAACAGGCCCGGCAGGTCGAGGCCCTCAACGAGCAATACGAGATCCAGAAGCGCGCCCTAGAGGCCCGGTTCGAGGACAAGGTCGAGAAGGTGCGCCGCGGCGACGATCTGCCCCCGGGTGTGATGAAGATGGTCAAAGTCTTCATCGCCGTGAAGCGCAAGCTGCAGCCCGGTGACAAGATGGCCGGTCGGCACGGCAACAAAGGTGTGATCTCCAAGGTTGTGCCAATGGAAGATATGCCGTTCCTGGCGGACGGGACGCCGGTCGACTTCGTGTTGAACCCGCTCGGTGTGCCGTCGCGGATGAATGTTGGCCAGATCTTGGAAACCCATATGGGCTGGGCCGCGCGCGGTTTGGGCCTGAAGGTTGACGATGCGCTGGACGAATATCGCCGCTCGGGTGACATGACCCCGGTGCGCGACGCGCTGAAGATCGCCTATGGCGAAGACGCCTATGAAGAGGCCATGGCGGCCTTGGATGAGGACAGCCTTCTTGAAAGTGCGGGTGCCGTGACACGCGGCGTGCCGATTGCCACGCCTGTCTTTGATGGCGCGAAAGAAGCGGACGTGAATGACGCTTTGACCCGCGCGGGCTTTGACACTTCGGGCCAGTCGGACCTGTTCGACGGACGCACGGGCGAGAAGTTCAGCCGTCAGGTGACGGTGGGTGTGAAGTACCTGCTGAAGCTGCACCACCTGGTCGATGACAAGATCCACGCGCGTTCCACCGGGCCGTACTCCCTCGTCACGCAGCAGCCGCTGGGTGGTAAGGCGCAGTTCGGCGGTCAGCGCTTCGGGGAGATGGAGGTCTGGGCCCTGGAAGCCTACGGCGCCGCCTACACCCTGCAAGAGATGCTGACGGTGAAGTCGGACGACGTGGCGGGCCGGACCAAGGTCTATGAAAGCATCGTCAAGGGCGAGGACAATTTCGAGGCCGGCGTGCCGGAATCGTTCAACGTTCTCGTCAAAGAGGTCCGCGGTCTGGGCCTCAACATGGAACTCCTGGACGCGGAGGAAGACGAATAGCGCAACGAGCCAAGGAAATTGGAATTTCCTTGGCAAATTCCTTCCAAGGAATTTGCGCCAGAAGTCAGCCCTCACGCCCGAATGCTTAAGGATTCATTATGAACCAGGAACTCTCGACCAACCCGTTCAACCCGCTGACCCCGCCGAAGCAATTCGACGAGATCAAGGTCTCTCTCGCCTCGCCCGAGCGTATTCTCTCGTGGTCCTTTGGTGAGATCAAAAAGCCCGAAACCATCAACTACCGGACGTTCAAGCCTGA
>JBCBVM010000064.1:0-12245 GCA_039817645.1 Pseudomonadota bacterium
AAACCGTTGTCAGCGACAACGGCACGGAACTGACCAGCATGGCGGTGCTCAGATGGTGCCAGGAGACGCGGATCGACTGGCATTACATCGCGCCGGGAAAGCCGATGCAGAACGCCTTCGTCGAGTCATTCAACGGCAGCTTCCGAGACGAACTCTTAAACGAAACCCTGTTCTCCTCCCTGGCCGAGGCCTGCAAGAAGATCACCGCATGGAAGGACGACTACAACCAACACAGACCCCACTCATCCCTCGGCAATCTCACGCCGCAGGAATTTGCAATGAAATCGAGACTGGAAACCAAAGCCGCGTGAGGCCAGAAACCAACCGACGGATTCTCCCAAAAGCTGGAGGGAAGTCGGGTCTCACGTCAGCGTAACTAAGACAAATCAGCCTCCGGCAAACCCGGAGCGGTTCAAAGTGAAAGTTCTTGATGGACTGTTCAACTGGCTCATAGTTGTTATCTAAGTACGCAGTGACACTGATTTTGTTACGTCTATCCATATCGTTCATCCACCCCAATTTCCGTAATCCTCAGCTGGGTCGGAGGTTCGTATATCGATGTCGTGCACCTCCTCCAGAACGGCACCATAGGTCATCGGCATGTGCTCTATACTGATGAAATAAAACTTTCTCTGCGCCGCCATAATGCCGACAACCGATGCAACATTGCGGTTGCTGCACATCCATTTAAGCCAGACCAAGCGACCCGCATCTTGCTCTTCCTTTACTCTGTTACTTTGGGTGTGACCTCCAAGGCTATCTGGCGCTGTCTCTTCGGCTCTTTGCGGCGTGTTCGGGGACTCACGTCCGCAATCACGAAGCGGTTCAGTCCCTGCTGGTTGGTAGGCGCGGGCTGGCGCGGATCAGGTCTTCCTTTGTGGGCAGCAGCCCTAGCTCGACCAAGGCCTGCTCGACTTTTTGGGCCTTGTCCAGTTGTGCGGGGATTTCGGATTGCAGCTGGTTTTGCTGGGACGCCACCAGCGTTCCCGGCCCGACGGGGATCGTTAGCGCCCCTAGGGGAAGGTCCGTGGCGTCGATCTGCTGCGGAAACCAGCCCAGCCAGCCGCCCCAGGCGCGATGCTTGTGGATGCGGCCTTCGAGTTCGTAGAGGTAGCTGTCGAACCAGATGTAGCGCGGGACGCGCCAGGCGACGATCAGTTCGGTCAGGCGGGTCCATTCGGCGAGGTTGAAGAAGGCGGGGCCGCGGGCGCGCTCACTTCGGAAAAGTAATTGGTCTGATAGGTGTCTATCTATACCGCCGTCAAAGTCAAAAATATCGTAATAATTATAAGGATCATTTGGGGGCGATGATGATGCGTGAGGTAAACTTAGCGAAAATACTGCGCCAAAATCGCCATAGTGTCCTACTTCCTCTATATTTCGATCGTATTCCGATCGAAGATACTCTAAATAAGCTCCAGGCT
Source organism: Pseudomonadota bacterium (assembly GCA_039817645.1). Taxonomy (GTDB): domain Bacteria; phylum Pseudomonadota; class Alphaproteobacteria; order Rhodobacterales; family Rhodobacteraceae; genus Jannaschia. Next base: position 1,425 of record JBCBVM010000064.1, read on the forward strand.
CTTCAATGGGGTTAAATCCACTATTATTTTTCGCTTCCTCATCAGTACGTGAGTATACCCAATTTCCCTTAAAAATCAATTCATTATTAAGAGAGCGGCCGAACATATGGAAGTCAAGCACGGCATCAGCAAGCGTTTCATACCGATTATCGAAGTAAGCCCACAAACTAACTTTATTTCTTCTATCCATCTAACCTCTATCCACGCCAGTTACCATAGTCTTCCGATGGGTCAGAGGTACGCATGTCGACCTCGTGCACCTCTTCTAAGATAGCCCCGTAAGTCATCGGGACGTGTTCGGTATTGATAAAAAAGAAACCCTGCTGCGAAGCCATAATCCCGACAACAGACGCCACATTTGTATTGCTGCAAACCCATTTAAGCCATACCAAGCGGCCCGCATCTTGCTCTTCTTTCACTTTTCTACCTTGTGCAGTGAGCTGGGAACCAAAAGCTTTTTGCGGGGTAGCATCTCTTCGTGCACCCCGCCTAAACGTCGTCGGTGCGAGGCTCGGTTCGTCCCGCAATGTTTCCGGATCCACATACTTCCCATACCCGAACTTACACTCGATCAGCTCGCAGGCGAGGTAGTCCAGCCCGTCCCATGAGGCTTGGCGTCCGCCCTTCCACTGTAACTCCGCGATGTTGAGATGCAGCCGTTCGGACCCGGAAAAGCTACTGACCATCGCGCTGAAATGATACCACGGCACGATGTGGTGCTGATAGACCGACCCGATGGCGCGGTAGCTGGGGCGTTCGATGGTACCCGCCTGGAAGCTGTGCATGATCACGGTACCATCCTCGGCGGGCGGGCATGTCGGGCAATTTCCTTCTTCCTCATGGCACCGGCGACGCAGACGCTGCCGAACGGTGGTTTCGCTTTCGGGTTCCGCATCGCCGTCCAGCTGGATGCGGGGCAATCTCGGGTCGCGCCGGGGTTGTGGATGGGTCTGGCGGGGATGGTTCTGACGCTGCTCGTTGCCCCGCCGGATGCGCTCGATCTCCCGCCGGATGTCTTCCTCGGTGATGGGGTCGCCGACGGGCATGCGCCGGAAATCGGCCCTGTTGTGATGCGCCAGAAGTGCGGCAACCGATGTCGCGGCAATGCCAACGCCGGTCACGATGAGGCCCCAGCCAAGTGGTGCCAGAACGATGGCCATTAATGCACTCCCCGTCCGGATTTCTTCAGGTGAAATCGTGTCGCATATATCCAGTCCATCGCGCGGGCCTCGGCCTTTGTTTTGTCTGCCCGCATGATCTCGAACGGCTTTGTCGACAAACACTCGGGCCAGCGCGGTCGGTCAAGGGCAAAGATAAGCTGCATCATATGCGACCGAATATCAGAATCGTCGATCCCGTGGTCGAGGCAGAAATCGATGAATTCCCGTAGCTGTAAGGACAAGGACCGCCGCGTCGCATAATGTGCGCTCACCCAGTCCGGCCCAGCATCGAAGATGTCATCTGCGGCCAGGATCATGTTGCGATGGAGCGCAAGGCGGCGGAGTTCCAGCCTGTCGGGCATGATCACAATCTTGTCTGTCGCAAGATGCGCCGCCGCCTGCGTGATCCGCACCGACAGCCTTGACGTGACGCTTACCAGAACAGGAGCGACATCCCCCATCATTTGTGCGATCGACTTCTGATACGACGGGAACTGGTGGGCGTTATCGCAAAGCGGTTCGATCAGCAGGGGCTCCCAGAACCTGAAGAAATGCCATCTTTCGCTTTGATCCCGGAGGCGAGTGAACTTCCTGAAGTGATGCCACACCTGATCCAGATCAGCATGAGATCGCAGGAAAATCCCCGGCTCCCTGTCTCAAAGATGCCATGCTGCATCGCCGTCGACAAACAGGTTACGCGTGAAGGCATTGCCCTCTTTGAGTTGGACGACCCATGGGGCGACGTCCTTCATCTCGTCATAGGCTTTGCCCTGGAACAAACAGCGATGGTCAAGACCGGAGGCTTCGAGACGTTCGGGCAGGTTCGGCACTCTGGCGGCATCGAGGATGGCGTAGGTCTGCAATGGCGGCACCTTGACCAGTTCGCCTTCAATCCCTGTCTCACTCAATCCGGACTGCCCAAACATCGCTTCGTGAAGTGCATGGGGCACCGTCATTGGCGCATCGACACCGAAGCGATCATTCAGGGGTTCGACACCTTCTACCTCTTCGATTTGGAGGACCGGCTGTGAATGCGTAGGCACAGTTGATGGATCTTGCGTCCAGTAATCATCGTCGTTGGCAGCCATGGGAGAAAATTCCTACAATGCCGCAGATGTCGGTATGCGCCGCAACACGCGGTAGACGGTCGGCCGCGAGACATCGAACAGCTCGGCCAGGTCGCTGATCGAATACTCTCCGGTGTCAGACATGCGGCGCAGCTCGGCCTGGGAGAGCCCAGGCCGCTCGCGGTTTGCGCCGGTCAGACCATGATCCGTATAGATGTGATCATCCGCGACGCCGAGGCCGATGAGGGCAGCGCGCTTCGCGTCGAGATCTTGGCCGTCGGTGGAACAGCGAGCGTATCCGATGCGGGTTCCCGTCATGAATCTGTCCTTGGGCCAGAATTGGCCGAATGGTGGTTCGGGCGGCACGAACTAAAACGTATGACGTCCCTTCAGTGATATTATCGCCGTACCAGTCAAATGAGTATCAGTTTTCGCAGGACTACGGCGACGGCGCGCGTGTCGCTAGCTGTCCGCTGATCGATCCCCTCGCGGACATTCGAGAGGATAGGATGATGGACGAAGCGATGCGCCGGTTTGCCGTCATCCGCCCGCATCTTGAAGACAGCGTTTCGCTGTCTGCCGCCGCCCGCGCGTCCGAGGTGCCGGTCCGAAGAGCGCAGCGATGGCTGCTTTGCTACAAGGCGGAAGGACTGGATGGATTGAAGCGCCGCCACCGATCCGATGGGGAAAGGCGCAAGCCGCCTGACGAGTTCGTGCGGCTGATTGAGGGAATTGCCTTGCACAAACCCCGGCTGTCCTGTGCCGCGATCCACCGGCACATCGCAGTGGTGGCGGCGAACCAAGACTGGCACACCCCGTCCTACGGTACCGTCTGGTCGATCATACGGGCGCTCGACCCGGCTATGGTCACGCTCGCCCAGGACGGAGCCGCCGCCTATCGCGTCCGCTACGACCTGATCTACCGGCATCGGGCGCCTGCGCCGAATGTCCTTTGGCAAGCCGATCACACGATGCTCGACATGCTGATCCTCGATGCGAGTGGCGCGGCTGGGCGGCCCTGGCTGACCGCAATCATGGACGATCATTCCCGCGCCATCGCGGGGTCTCTGGTGTTTCTCGATACGCCCTCGGCCCTGCAAACCGCGCTGGCACTCCGGCAAGCCATCTGGCGCAAGCAGGACCCGGACGTGCCGCTCTGCGGTCGTCCGGGAGTCCTCTACGTCGATCACGGCAGCGACTTCACATTCAACCATCTCGACCAGGCGGCCGCTGCTTTGCGGTTTCGGCTGGTGTTTTCGGCCGTGGCCCGGCCGGAGGGGCGCGGCAAGATCGAACGGTTCTTCGGAACCCTGAACACCGAGTTGTTGCCGGACTTGCCCGGCAACAATGTGGACGGCAGGCCAGCAACATCGCTCAAGCTGTTACTGCCCGAACTGGACGCTGCCATCGGTGCCTGGATCACCGGCACCTACAAGGCCTGCCCGCACGGCGAGACAGGGATACCACCCGTTACGTCTTGGTGCGCGGCGGGCTGGCTGCCACATATTCCGGACAGCCTCGAAGACCTCGACACCCTGCTCGTCATGGTCGCCAAGCCGCGCATGGTCCGGCGGGACGGCGTGCATTTCCGGGGGCTGCGCTACACGAGTTCAACGCTGGTCCCCTATGTCGGCGAGAGCGTGACGATCCGCTACGACGCCCGCGATCTCAGAGAGGTCCGGGTGTTTCACAAGAACCGCTTCCTGTGTCGCGCCATCAGCCCGAAACATCCCCATGAGACGGTCACGCTCAAGGATATCCGGACCGCTCGCGCTGCCCCACCGGCGCGCCTTGCGACAACAGATCCGTGAACGGGTCAGCGTGGTCGCCGAGTATCAGCCGGGCCGACCGCCCCGTGAAAAGACCGATCCTGTACGTCATTCCCGTCGGGCGTCGAAGCTCCGCACCTACCAGACGGATGACTGATCATGGCCGGGCACCGTACCGGCACCCTCATTGCCACCAAGGAACACCGCCGGTGCGTCGAATTTGCCAGCGCTGTGCAGAAGCACCGCTATATCGGCGTCTGCTTCGGCCCGGCCGGTGTTGGGAAAATCATGTCCGCCCGGCGCTTCGCTCAGTGGGACAAGGCCGAACCGCTTTTGCTGACATGGCGTCCACGCGATCCTTCCTATGCCATCGCCTAAGATGCGCTCGCGAAGGCACGGACGGCTTTCTACACGCCTACTGTCGGCGGCCCTGTCCGGGAAGTCCGTGATGATCTGCGTCAGCTCACAATCTACATCGAGGGGTGCATCGACCTGGCGCTCCACCCCGGCCGGGTTGGTCTGGAACCCGTGAACAAGGACGGCATCAAACTGCTTGTCATCGACAAGGCCGAGCATCTCTCTACCCAGAGCCTCGAACAAATCCGCGATATCTTCGACCGCACCGGCATCGGCGTCATCCTGATCGGCATGCCCGGCCTGGAACGCAAACTGGAACGCGACCCGCAACTCTATAGCCGGATCGGCTTCGCCCATCACTACCGGCCCTTGAAGGGTGATAAGCTGACCTTCGTGCTCACCCGCCACTGGCGCAAGCTCGGTCTGCAACTGGATGACGCGGACTTCACCGACCATCGGGCCACCGCATCCATTGCCCGGATTACTGGCGGCAACTTCCGCCTCTTGCATAGGCTCTTCGTCCAGATCGAGCGCATCCTGAAGATCAAAGAACTCTCGCTCGTCACCGACGATGTGGTCGAGGCCGCCCGCTCCACGCTGGTCATCGGTGTCACATAGCGCCGAAGAAACCGCGCCCGATAACGATTAAGATCACACGGAAACATTGAAAATTCTTGTGCCACAAACCTGTGGTAAAACTCCGGCTCGTTTTGTCATGTTTTTGGCCACTGCCTTAGTAGAGGGGTCATTCATGTAAGATGCAGCATCGGTGACTTTGGGCTCTTTTACCTCTTTCGCCGCCTGGCGCGCGGACGTGTGCTTTAGGCCCGGCTTCTTGGCAGTGGGTCAATGTCGTGACGTGACAGTCAAACATATCTGACGTTCCGGACACCGGGGCCCGGCGCCGGTCGGGCTTCCCCTTCCGTGCTGCGCGCCTTAGGATTTGCGCGAAAAAGGGGGGACCATGGATTTTTCGGACATCAATGGGCGCGGCCTTGTTCTGCTGGGATGTGGCAAGATGGGGTCGGCCCTGCTGCGCGGGTGGCTTGGGGCTGGGCTGACGGCGGCATCCGTCCATGTGATCGACCCCGCCCCGTCTGACTGGCTGTCTGGGACCGGCGCGCAGATCAATGGCGCCTTACCGGCGGACCCCGCCGTGGCCGTGATTGCCGTCAAACCACAGATGATGGGCGACGCGCTGCCGCATTTGCAGAACCTGGCGGGCACGTTGTTCGTGACCGTGGCGGCCGGCACGCCCATCACCGCCTATGAGGGGGCCCTGGGGGACATCCGATTGGTGCGGGCCATGCCCAACACCCCGGCGGCGATTGGCGCGGGGATCACGGCGATCATCGGCAATGGGCGCGCCACCCCAGCGGATTTGGACCTGGCGGATCAGTTGCTGTGCGCCGTGGGATCGGTCGTACGATTGGACCATGAGGATCAGATGGATGCGGTCACCGGGGTCTCCGGCTCTGGCCCGGCCTATGTGTTTCACATGATCGAGGCGTTGCGCGATGCGGGCGTGGCCCAGGGGCTGGCGCCGGAATTGGCCCTGCAATTGGCCCGTGCCACCGTCGCCGGGGCAGGGGCCTTGGCCTTGACCGGAGAGGCGCCGGGCCAGTTACGGGCCAATGTCACCTCTCCCAATGGGACGACCCAGGCGGGGCTGGAGGTGTTGATGGATGGGTTGCCCGACCTGATGGCGCAAACGGTGGCCGCCGCCACGGCCCGTTCCAGGGAGCTGCGCGGATGAGCGACCAGATCAACTTTGACGACTTTCTGAAGGTGGATGTGCGCGTGGGCCGTGTTGTCCGGGCAGAGCCCTATCCCGAGGCCCGCAAACCGGCCATCAAGATGTGGATCGACTTTGGGGCGGAGATTGGGGAGAAGAAAAGCTCGGCCCAGGTGACGGCCCATTACGACCCGGATGGCTTGGTCGGCAAGCAGGTCCTGGCCGTGGTGAACTTTCCGCCGCGCCAGATCGGGCGGTTCATGTCAGAGGTTTTGGTCCTTGGTCTGCCGGACCAAGACGGGGAGGTGGTGCTGCTGTCGCCTGACCAGGATGTGCCGGACGGGGGGCGGATGCATTGAAACTGCTTGTCAGTCGCGCCCTTCCGGACAGTGTGATGGCCGCGGCGGAGGCGGTGTTCGAGGTGACCTGCCGCCCGACCACGGCGCCCATGGACCTGACCGAGTGCCAAGCCGCATTGGCCGATTACGATGTTGTCTTGCCCACCTTGGGCGATGCTTTCGGAGCCCGGGCGTTTGCCGGGTCAATCCGGGCCAAGGGGTTGGCCAATTTCGGTGTCGGCTTCAACCATATCGACGTAGGGGCGGCGCGGGCGGCGGGGTTGGTTGTGACGAACACGCCGGGCGCGGTCACGGACGCCACCGCCGATATCGCGCTCACGCTGATGTTGATGACTGCGCGGCGCGCCGGAGAAGGGGAACGGCTGGTCCGCGCAGGGCGGTGGACGGGGTGGCACCCGACGCAAATGCTGGGCCTGCATTTGTCGGGCAAGACAGTGGGCATCATCGGCATGGGGCGCATCGGCCAAGCCATCGCCAAGCGCTGTGCCGCGGGGTTTGGGATGGGGGTCGTGTTCTACAACCGCTCCGCCAAGGACGTCCCAGGCGCGCGGCAGTTGGGGACGGTGACCGAGGTCTGTGCGACAGCGGATGTGGTTGTGATGGCGGTCGCCGCCACTGCGGAGACGCGGCATTTGTTGGGGGCGGAGGCATTGGCGGCCATGGGGTCCCATGCGGTCGTGGTGAACATTGCCCGGGGCGATGTGGTGGATGAGGCCGCCTTGATCGCGGCGTTGCAGGCGGGGCAGATCGCGGGCGCGGGGCTGGACGTTTATGAGCAGGAGCCGCAGGTGCCGGACGCGCTGCGCGCCCTGGAGAGCGTTGTCCTTCTGCCCCATTTGGGCACCGCCGCCCTTGAGGTGCGGGAAGATATGGGGCGCATGGCATTGCGCAACGCCGTGGCCATCGCGAACGGCACCGTCCCGGAGAACCCCGTGTGACCAAGGTCTGCGTGACGTTCGACACCCCGCTTGGCCCCGTCACGGTGGCAGGGCGCGCGGGTCAGGTGACGGATATTTGCCTGCCGGGGGCGGAGGTTGGGGCCGCGTGGCGCGCCGATGGTGCGGCTTTCCCCGCCGCCCAAGCGCAGTTGACCGCTTACTTCGACGGGCTGGCGCCCCTGTTCGACTTCGCCATCGCGCCCGAGGGCAGCGGCTTTCAGCGCCAGGTTTGGGCCGCCCTTCGTGCCATCCCCTACGGTCAAACCGCAACCTACGCGCAGATTGCGGCGGCCGTGGGCAAACCGGGCGGGACCCAGGCCGTGGGCCAGGCGAACGGGCGCAACCCCTGCCCCATCGTCATTCCGTGCCATCGCGTTGTGGCCGCGGATGGTGGGCTGGGCGGGTTCAGCGGCGGGGCCGATTTGAAGCGTCAGCTTTTGGTCCTGGAAGGCGCGCGGGAGGAGGCGCCGCGGCTACTCTGACCGGGCGGGGGCGACCCTTCGGCCGACGGCCATGGCAATCAACGACCACCCGAGGAGGCCTTGCCCATGGCGCGACAGCGACGCCTCCTGCGTGAAGGTCAGCAATCGCAGCAAAGCGCCTGGCCCCGGGGGGCGCCCGATCACCCATTGCGCGGGGACGTCGAAGATCAGTTGGTAATAGGCGTAATACACCTGCGGCGAGAGCCAGACGAACAGCCAAAAGAGGGCCAGCGCCGCCAGACTGCGGACCAGGCGTGGCGCCTGGAGGCGCCAGATCCCCCACACCGCCAAAGCCCAAAGTGCGAAGGACAACGCCAGCAAGCCCGCCCCTTGGGCAGCGGTTAAGGTGAAAAAACTGTCCTCTTGGTACATGCCCCCAAGATGCCACCCCGGTGGCACGGCGCAAGGGCGGTCCTTGCCGGGTGGCCTGCGCCTGGGGTAAGCGGCTGAAAAGCAATCGAGGCCCCCCGTGCCCCAACCACTCAGACCCCAGGGTCCCAGACATCCGTTTGCGCGGCTTTGGCAGGGCTATCTGCGCCGCCATCTTTGGGCGATCGCGGTGGCGGTTGTCTTGATGGCCATCGAAGGCAGCACCGTGGGCGCCCTGTCCTGGATGCTGGAGCCGATGTTCGACGTCATCTTTGTGGAGGGGCGCGCGGACCTGATCTGGATCGTGGGCCTGGCGATCTTTGGCCTGTTCGCGCTGCGCGGGGTGACGGGCGTGGCGCAAAGGGTCATCCTGGCTCAAGTGGGGATGAGGGCGTCGTCGCGTTTGCAACAGGACCTGCTGGCCCATGTCCTGCGCCTGGACAACGCTTTCTTCAGCACCAATGCACCCGGCCAGATGATCGAGCGGGTGCAGGGCGATGTGCAGGCGATTCAGTCGATCTGGACGATGCTGCTGACCTCGGCGGGGCGGGATGCGGTGGGCCTGCTGTCGCTGATGGTGGTGGCGATCATGGTCGATCCGATCTGGACACTGGTGGCGGTTATCGGCGCGCCGTTGTTGGTGGCCCCGTCACTGGTGGTGCAGCGGTACATTCGCCGCAAATCCGTGGACCTGCGGGACATTGCAGGGCGGCGGACCACGCGCCTGGACGAGATCTTTCACGGGGTCACACCCATCAAGCTGAACGCCATGGAGGATTATCAGCAGGGGCGGTTCCGCGCCGCCACCGAGGATATGGTTCGCGCCACGGTCCGCACCCAGGCCGGGTCCGCCACGGTCCCCGCCTTGGTCGATTTGGCGGTGGGTTTGGGTTTCCTTGCGGTGCTGGTCTATGGCGGGCCGCAAATCATCGCGGGCGAAAAGACCATCGGACAGTTCATGTCGTTCTTCACGGCCATGTCCCTGGCCTTTCAACCGCTGCGCCGCTTGGCGGGTCTGTCGGCCAGTTGGCAGGTGATGATGGCCTCCCTGGACCGGGTCTATTCCCTGCGCGACACGGTGCCGACGATCACGGCCGCACCCACGGCGGGCAGCGTGTCGTCCACCGGCACGGATATCGCGTTCCGGGACGTGTCCCTGTCCTATGGCGATCAGCCGGTGCTGCGCGGCCTAAGCTTTGAGGCGCCGGAGGGGACGACAACTGCGCTGGTCGGGCTGTCCGGGGCGGGCAAGACCACGGTTTTCAACGTTTTGACCCGTCTGGTCGATCCGCAGGCGGGGCAAGTCATGATTGGCGGTCAGGACATTCGCACATGGGGTTTGACGGATCTGCGGGGCCTGTTTTCGGTCGTCAGTCAGGACACGTTGCTGTTCGATGAAACCCTGCGCGACAACCTGACCCTTGGGCGGACGGACATATCGGAGGCGCGGTTGCGGGACGCGCTGGACGCGGCCCATGTGACGGACTTCTTGGCCAGCCTGCCCCAAGGGTTGGACACGCCCGCCGGTCCCCGTGGCAGCAACCTGTCGGGCGGGCAGCGACAGCGGGTGGCCATCGCCCGCGCATTGCTGCGGGATACGCCGTTGCTTTTGTTGGATGAGGCGACGAGCGCGCTGGACACTAAGTCAGAGCGCTTGGTGCAACAGGCGCTGACGAACCTGGCGGCCAAGCGCACCACCCTGGTGATCGCCCACCGCCTGTCCACCGTGCGGTCGGCGGATCAGATCCTGGTCCTGTCCAATGGCCACGTGGCAGAGCGGGGCACCCATGGCGAATTGCTGGCGCGCGGTGGCCTCTATACGCAGTTGAGCGGGTTGCAGGGGGACGCCGCCTGACCGCGACGTCAGATGCCGTCGATACAAACGTATTTCGTCTCCAGATAATCCTCCAACCCTTGGGAGCCGCCTTCTTTGCCAAGGCCAGATTCTTTGACGCCGCCGAACGGCGCCTCGACAGTGGTGATCAGGCCGGAGTTGATGCCGATCATGCCGTATTGCAGCCCCTCATTGAGACGGAAGGCCCGGCCCAGATCGGACGTGTAGGCATAGCAGGCAAGGCCGTAGACGGTGGCATTGGCCATTTCGATGGCCTCCTCCTCAGTCTCGAACTTGAACACCGGGGCGAGGGGGCCAAAGATCTCCTCGGTGGCGAACTTCATGGCCTGGGTGGCGCCGGTGACGACGGTGGGCTGAAAGAAGGTGCCGCCATTGCCGTGGCGTTCGCCGCCGGTCACGACCGTGGCGCCCTGGGCTTTGGCATCGGCCACGAATTCCTCGACCTTTTCCACAGCGTCCATGTCGATCATGGGGCCCTGTTCCACGCCTTCGGCGCGGCCATCGCCGACCTTCAGCGCCTTGGTCTGTGCCGTCAGCTTGGCCACGAACGCGTCGTGGATGCCGGACTGCACATAGATGCGGTTGGCACAGACACAGGTTTGGCCCGCATTGCGGAAATGCCCCCTTCGTCGTGTTTGACGACGCCGATTTGGACAAGGCGGTTGAGGGGGCCATGGTGTCCAAGTTCCGCAATGCGGGCCAAACCTGTGTCTGTGCCAACCGCATCTAT
>JBCBVM010000065.1:0-11950 GCA_039817645.1 Pseudomonadota bacterium
AGCTTACCGGAGGCCCAAATCCTGATCGAGCAATGGCGTATCCACTACAACACGGTCAGGCCGCACAGCGCATTGGGCTATCGCCCACCCGCGCCGGAAACGATCGTCCCGATGGACCAGAGGCCCACAATGCACTAACAATCAAACCGGACCACCCGATGGGGGCACGCCAGACCGATGTTTGCTCTCGGCAGGGCGTGTTGAAAAACGCCCGTCAACCCGATCATCGGTAACCATGTTAGAAAAATGTCCCGGCTGAGGGTCCCTTCACGCCCATGGCTCTCACCAAATCGGCTCTAGAAAGAAAGATATTCGTCGATTGAGCCCCTCGGAGCCCTCGGACTGAATTCTTTCAACGCAATGGGCGGCGCCCGTATCATTGTCGCGAAGCGGCCCGCTTCCATAAGCGAGAATAGCAAAAGCGCGCCTGGAACCAATGGCCTGGAATTGGTCACACTATCGCCGAACATAGAGGTTAGCTCCCGTTCGACTGACACTTGGAGGCGGTGGCATGGGGCTATTCGAAAAGGTGACGCACGTTCCTCAGGTTTTGCGGCGTGGAACGGTTGTCTTGCCGCGACGGGACGCAATCCTAGTCCGACAGTCGACGCGCAAAGATGGCACGCGGCATCGGATCGATCTGCTGTTCTATCGCGATGGCGAGGCGCCGCATAACGTTGCAGTCCGTATCGATCTTTGGCCCGAGCGGCAGGCCGTGTGGGCCGCCTTCGGGGCCGAAGCCCGCGAAGTCTGCCTGCCAGAGCATCTGGATCCGCAGACAGCCTGCGTCGACGCCGTCGCCGAAATCCTGATGGAGGGTGAAGGCTTTGACGGCCCTGCCGCGGCGGAGGCGCTGCGCGCCGCCTGGACGGCCGCCCGCGCCCGGATCGAGGGGCGTCACGCCGAGATCGAAGCGGCGGGTGCCGGGCCGGATCGGCTCATGCTCAACACGGCTCCGCGCGATATCCACCCCATGCTCACCTGTCCGCCCACGCGGCCAGCGGAAGAGGCGATCTATGGGGTCTACGAAGCACGTGGCAAAATTCTGATGCAGTGGAACAGGGACATGAAGCCGGTTCCGATGACGTCCGAGGCGCTGGCGACGGTGACCGACCTCAGCGGGCACGAAAAGCTGGCGCTCTTATCCCACCCGGAACAGCGGATCGCGCGCCTCCGCGAAGGGTACGCCTTGCGGCAGAATGCCTATAATGAGCGCGTTGGGGTCATGGTTGGCGTCCCGCTCCCAGACCCGGACTGGATCGCATTCTCCTATGCGGGACTTCAGGACGGCCTGGATCTTCCCACGCCTGATCCACAGCTGATCGCGCGTGATGGCACCTTAGGCAGTTTGCACGTCAATCGTGAAAGGGGCGAGCTGGCGCTTTCGTTGACCCGGGGCCGGCAGCGCCCGCTCATCCGTATCGAGAGCGTCGAAAGCAGCCCCTATCGCAAAGGAAACGGCGGACCGGCAATCTACCGGCCCGGGAGTGCCACGGTATTCAAGACCGTCGCCGATCTTGACCTGCAACTGGCCCGCGTGCTGGCATTGCTGGTCGCACTGGACCCCGACATGACGGGTGTCGCGGTACCGCAGGGCGACGGCGCAATCTCGGGGCACGCGCTGTTGACACATCCCGCCCTGGTGGGGCTGGACGTGCCGGCTGGACTTTGGCCCTTCTTGCGGGCGCTGCTCGGCGCGCCATACGACAAAGCCAAGCGCGAGGCCGAGGCGCAGGAAGCGCGGACGGCGAAGAAACTGGCCAAGCGGGACGTCTACGAAGACGTCGCGGACACCCTTCCGGACGGGCGAATTGTGGGCAAGCTGCGGAAGGGCTTCACCTTCCAGGGCGTCCCAATTGACGCGACCAGCAGCTACATGGCGTGCGCGAAGTTCGGTGTCGTCTCGACCGTTCCTCCAAAAGGCCGGGCCAAGCCGCGCCGGTCCATCGAGCCGGTTTCGGGGCTCAGCAAGCCGCGCCCGCTGACCAAGACCCATCTCGCCAAACTGCCCCCGATCGAAGACCCATCCGCGCTGCGCCTTCAACACGACGGTGACCTGGGCGGGCGGGAGCGCGACGCGGTGGAGCTGATCCACCGGATGTCTTTCTTTATCGCCGCGGGGGAGCCGAACCCGCTACTGTCCGTGCCTCCCAAGATCATGCTGACGGAACTAAGGGATCCACGAGACTGCTCGGCCCGGGTGACGCGGCTCGACGGAGACGGGGCGCGCCGTGGGGTGGCTTTCGCGGTAGAAGTGGCTGCCGACGGGTCCTACTCGACTTGGCAGACCGGCGCGGGGTTCGGGTGGCTCACTCTGGAGGGGGCACATCACTCCTGGCTGCGGCCTGCGCGGATCGACGCCAAGCTCTGCCTGCCCGACGACCACCGCGCCGTGATCGAGGGCCTGATCGGCTCCGAGGTCTCGGGCGCGGCCGAGCGGGAGGCGGCGCTGGCGGCACTTGCCTCACTTTGGGAACGCGGGCCGAAGGCGCGGATCACAACGGCATGACCCCTTGGCCTGCCGTCTCTGATTTGCCCGGCTATGTGGTCGAGGTCGGTCGCCGCGAGGATGGCACGCGGCGGCGGCGAACCTGCGTGAACTTTGGGACACGTCGCGCCGGCGATTGGAGGGGCGGATGATCCACGATCCTCAATTGCAGGACTGGATAGGCGTGCTTCGGGTAATGAAGCACGGGCAGCTTTCAACCGCCGCGACAGCGACCGGACCATGGCCGCCTTGGCACGGATTGGCGTCGTATACTGTCTCAAACGTTGAGGGTCGGTTTCAAATGCGGGCCGGGTCGGGAATGACGCCGTCGGTCCCGGTTACGGCGCAGAACCTTCTTGGCGTCCCAGATTTGTCCGCACACCAAAAGCTGTCACTCCTTGCCACCGCGGGCGAGCAGCTTGCGGCGCATCGTGCGGCCTTCTTGTTTGGCCAGTTCCGGCAGTTGGTCAAAGCCCGACCAATCGCGAAGGCTGTATGGATCGCCTTTGAAGAGGGTAACGTTCCAGGTCGCGATGCGCGCTGGATGCTTCGCCGTTTCGAGCCTTTTGGCTCTCGGGAGAAACATGTCCTGCTTGAGATCGGAGACAATGGTTGCTCTGGTCACAAAGGCAAATTCCACACGGCCGAAGTGCGGGATGCGGAGCACGTCAAGATCGGCTGTTCGGTCGGCAAACGGAACGAGAGAGGCGGCGCAGTTCGGATCCCGCAAATCAATACCATAACAACGAACGGCAAGAAGCGCCGCAGAACCACGTGCCGCCGCGTCGACGCGCTCCTGCGGACGCTTTTCGAAGTCCTCGTCGATCTGGCGCCTGATTGCTCTGATGTTGCCAGTCGGACGCGCTCGACGGATGACGTCGCCGCGAGGCTGCATCATCCGCGCCTCGATGGCCTAGACGTTCGCGAGGATATCCGCCCGATATTGCGACAACTCTTGGGGCGTCCATACGATGAAATCATGCACATCTCCAAACAGAGAGAAGACAGAATGACGGGTGGATGGGTCCCTTGGACGGACGGATTGGCCACATGACCGTCAACGCCATGACCGTGACCGCAGGACAGGCGCTCGACGTGCTCAAAGCCGGGTGGGCGGCGCAGTGCCAGGCTGGGCAGCCCGCCTCCTGGATGCTCCATGGGCGCCCCGGCATCGGGAAGACGCAGCTGGTGGAGTCGCTCGCCAAGCATGTGAACGGCCGTCTCTACGATGTGCGGCTGACGCAGATCGACCCCTCGGACCTGCGGGGCCTGCCCTATTACGATCACGAGCAGCGCCGCACCTGCTGGTACCGGCCCGAAGACCTGCCGGAGGATGACGCGCCCGCCGTGCTGTTCCTCGATGAGATCACCGCCGCCTCGCCGCTGCTGCAACCCACGGTCTACGGCCTTCTGCAAGAGCGCCGCGTGGGCCAGCACGCGATCCCGGCGAGCACGATGATCGTGGCGGCGGGCAACATGGTCGAGGACGGCGCGGTGGCCTACGAGATGGGCACAGCGCTCGCCGATCGGCTGATCCACATGGTGGTCCGGGCTGAGGCGCAGGACTGGATCGAGGGGTTCGCCCTGCCGCGCAGCCTCCACCCAGCCGTCACCGCCTTCGTCAAGGCGCGGCCCGACCTGCTGGAGACTCTGGAGGCATCGATGACCGCGGATCAGATGATTGCGGCGACCCCTCGGTCCTGGGAGCGGGTGAGTTGGATTATGGAGAATATCTCGGACCGGAGTCTGCGTGCTGTCATGGTTGCGGGTACGGTGGGACAGGCGGTGGCGGCGGACTTCCTGCCGGTGGCCGACGACATCGCCGCGACCGTCCGGGTCGACGAGATGATCGCGCTGGACCGTGAGGCGCGGCTGCCGCTCTATCCGGTCACGCTGCACGCGTTGAACGCACTGGTTTTCGGGCTTGTCGGCTATGTGAACGACCGGAACCTGGAACCGGTGGTCGAGACGCTGCTCGACATCGCGGAGTTGGCTGGGCGCCATCCTGATCCCGCACCGCTGCGCAGCTTGCCACTGGCCGAGATGACCACTGCCGGGTTCGAGGCGCTGATCGGCCGGGCCCTGGACCTCGGGCTAGCCGACAGGCTCATCACGCACCCCGCCTATCTCGCCCATACGAAGCGTCGCGCCGCCCTGGGCCTCGTCTGAAATGGACGGAACCTGGACCCCAGGGCCGGAGCATTCGCCCCGCGCGTCGCGCGCGCTCCAGAAACTGGTGGAGCAGGACCCCGCCTTCGGGGCGCTCTCGCTTTGGTGCCGCCACAGAGACGGGGCGCCCGAGCCAGCCGTGTTGTTCCAGCGCGAGGCCGACCGCTGGACCGCGACCTCGGTCGTTCGCGAGGTCGCGCCCGCCTGGACGGACGGCACGACGGTGTTCTACGGGGCACAATTCGCCGATTGGACGTTGGAAGAGCAGGTCGCGGTCTGCGCCCATGAGCTGCTCCATGTCGCGTTGCGGCACGTCCCTCGAGCGCGCGCTCTGACGGAGCGGCTGGGCCCAGTATTTCGCGCCGATCTCTACAATGTCGCGACCGACGCGATCATCAACCAGACGTTGCTGGCCGCAGGGTTCCAGCTTCCCCGTCCCTGCATTTTCCTCTGCGAGCTATTGCGGGACATCTCGCAGGAAGCCGTCCCGCCGCAGGAGGCGCTTGGGAAGTGGGACGCAGAGATGCTCTATGCCCGTCTGCTGAGCCGAGCTGAGACTGATCCGGCGCCGGTCGCGGCCTTCCTTGCTTCCCATGCGACGTTGCGCGACCTGGCGCTGGAGGGGGCGGCGGGGCGTGCGGACGCGCAGGAGGAGGTGGAGTGGCAGGGTCGCCTGGACCGTGCCCTCACACTGGGACGCGCGGCGGGGCGGGGGCTGGGCACCCTCGGGCTCAAGCTTGCCGACTTGCCGCGATCCCGCACCCCGTGGGAGGTGATCATACGCCGCGCGGTCGCCAAGGCCGTTGCTGGCGCGCCGCGTCCCGACTGGTCGCGCCCCGCGCGCCGATGGCTGGGCTGCCATGAGGAGGCGCGCCTGACAGGCGCGCCAGACGTCCCCTACGAGCCCCGTTTGGCCGCCCTTATGGATCGCAAACGCGTGGCGGTTGGGGTCGATGTTTCGGGCTCGATCTCCACCCCGCTCCTCCGCCGTTTCGCGGGAGAGATCGCGGCCATCGGCAAGCGCACCGGTGCGGAGCTGCATGTGCTGGTCTTCGACACGGCCGTCCGGTCGCACCGACGGCTCACCGGGGTCGATTTCATGGCAGAAGTCCTCGCGCTGGACTTCGCACGGGGCGGTGGGACGAACTTCGTGGAAGTGGTAGACAGCGCCGCTGCATTAGACCCTTCCATCATCGTGGTATTGACCGACCTCTATGGCGGCTTCGGCGCCGCGCCGAACGGTATCCCGGTGGTCTGGTGCGTCCCAGAGGACGGAGGCCATCCTGAACCCGCACCCTTCGGTCGGACGCTTCGGCTTTAGTAGGAAACCTCTCAAGGATTAAGAGAAAGGGTCTTGCGAAGAGGGTCTCGCCCTTCTCATCAATCGGTCCCTCACCAGAAAGCGCCCTGGCGACCAACTCGTGAACCAACGAGAAACTGCAGAACCTATTGTTCGTGCCAGTGTCCGCTCTGACCGTATCTCACTATTTGGCGACGTGAACGCAATAAACGGGTAAGTCCGCAGACTGTAATTACGTCATAGGTTCGACGTCGCGGTTGCGGCGTATGGCCCCTATGGGCCGTCCTCATCGGGGCGATGGGCGCTTGGTGACGGGATGTTGCGGTCGTTCCGAAATCCGCATCGAACCCAGTTTGACCGATGCTGCGGGATGAACGAATGGCTGTTTCGTGTGTCTCAAACGGGTCCAGTCCCGTCATCTGCGCCGTTCTAGATCGCAGAACCAAGCCTCTTGGATCGGGTCATTTGCGCTTCGGGGCCCTCCCCGGCGCTTGCATCATACTCTTGCGCCTCAAGACCTATTTCTGTATTTCATGAATTTATGGAGCAACTGAGTCCTCGCCTTGCCGCTTTGGCGCATCCGCATCGGATGGCACTCGTTCGCCTTCTGGTGCGACGCTACCCCGACCGTGTTCCGGCAGGGGAGATCGCCGCGGCATTGGGGCTCAAGCCCAGCACCGCCTCCGTCTATCTGGCGGCGCTGACACGGGCCGGTTTGCTCAGCCAGGAACGGGTTGGCACATCGCTTCGCTACGCCGTCGAGCTAGACGCGCTCCGCGACGTGATGACCGACCTATTGTCCGGCTGGCGCGGCAGGCCGGACCTTCTTCCAAACGTCCTGTTCGCCGGAGCCGGCGGACCGTCTTCCCCTTCTCACAAGGACCGGAGCTTCCCCATGTCCCAAGCCCCCACGACCCCAACGCTGGAC
This sequence comes from Pseudomonadota bacterium, assembly GCA_039817645.1. Taxonomy (GTDB): domain Bacteria; phylum Pseudomonadota; class Alphaproteobacteria; order Rhodobacterales; family Rhodobacteraceae; genus Jannaschia. The sequence continues at coordinate 6,886 of JBCBVM010000065.1, forward strand.
GACACCAACCGCTATGACGTCCTGTTCATCTGCACCGGCAACTCGGCGCGCTCGATCTTTGCCGAAGCCATCTTGCGCGACATCGCGGGTGACCGCTTCCACGCCCATTCGGCCGGAACGAAGCCATTTTCGGAGCTGAATCCGATCGCGCTGGAGGTGCTGGAGAGCAAGGGACATGACGTCTCGCCGTTGCGATCAAAGAACGTCGGAGAGTTCCAGGGCCGGGACGCCACAGTCATGGATTTCGTGTTCACCGTCTGTGACCTTGCTGCGAACGAAGAATGCCCCCCGTGGCCCGGCCAGCCGATCTCTGCCCATTGGGGTCAGCCCGATCCGGTGAAGGCGACGGGGACGCGCGCTGAACGAATGCTGGCCTTCCAGCAGGTCTATGGCGCGCTGCGCAACCGGATCCATCTGTTCACCCAACTGCCCATCGCCTCGCTGGATGCACTGTCGCTGCAACACCAAGTTGACGAGATCGGCCGCAAGGCGGATGCCGGGGAACCTGCGTGACCGACGCGCCGTTGCCCGCAGATGCGGGCCTTGGAACGTTCGAACGCTGGCTATCGGTCTGGGTGGCTCTGGCCATCGGGGCAGGGCTGGTGCTGGGCAACTTGTTCCCCGGTCCTTTCGCCTTTTTGGCGGCGCTTGAGGTCGCGTCGGTCAACCTGCCCGTGGCGGTGCTGATCTGGGCCATGGTCTTCCCGATGATGGTGGGCGTCGATTTCAGCGCGGTCCGCCGGATCGGCGACCGGCCCAAGGGGCTGGTCGTCACGGTGGTGGTGAACTGGCTGATCAAGCCGTTCACAATGGCCGCCCTCGGCGTGCTCTTCTTTGAGGTCGTCTTCGCGGGGCTCATCCCCCCGGACGACGCGCAGGCCTACCTGGCGGGCGTCATCCTGCTCGGCGCCGCACCCTGCACGGCCATGGTCTTCGTCTGGTCGAACCTGACGCGGGGCGATCCGACCTATACGTTGGTGCAGGTGGGCGTGAACGACATCATCATGGTCTTCGCTTTCGCGCCCATCGTGGCCTTTCTGCTTGGCGTGACCGACATCGTCGTGCCGTGGGGCACCCTGCTGATTTCGGTCGGGCTCTATGTCGTGATGCCGTTGCTGGCGGGGGTCGCGCTGCGTGCGCGGCTCGTTGCGCGGGGGGGCGACGCGTCCGTTGACGCTTTCAAGGCGCGGGTGCAGCCCGCGTCGATCGCCGGGCTGCTGGTCACGGTCGTGCTCCTCTTCGGCTTCCAGGGGGCGGTGATCCTGGAGCGTCCGTTGGTGATCGCGTTGATTGCGGTGCCGCTTCTGATCCAGACCTACGGCATCTTCTTCCTCGCCTACGGTGTGGCGCGCGCTTGGCGTATCCCCTTTAACGTGGCCGCGCCCTGCGCGTTGATCGGGACGTCGAACTTTTTCGAGCTGGCCGTGGCCGTCGCCATCGGCCTCTTCGGCCTGGGCTCCGGCGCGGCGCTCGCCACCGTCGTCGGCGTCCTCGTGGAGGTGCCCGTTATGCTGTCGCTCGTGGCCTTTGCCAACCGGACACGACACTGGTTCGGGGCGGAAAGCGACGAACGGGTGTGACGAAACTCGGCCAGATCGCAGGTACCATCATCGGCGGACGGCTCCCTGAGGTGTGGTCCGTCGAAATGAGTGGACCTTCATACAGTCGATAAAATGACGGGAGTGTCCGTAGACTGTACATCCGTCGTCGGCGCGACTTCGCGGTTGCAGCGAATGGCGGGTCTGACGGGCCACTCAGCAGCGGCGGCATGGTACGGTCAATGGCCGGTCTGGGCCGTCTTTTGTCGGCAAGCATAAGTGGATGACTAACTGTAAGTCTCGTCCTGTCATAACAGCAGCTTGAAAAGCGGATTGGCCGGTCATCATCGCGCGGCTACTGGGATCCGCTCACTATGAGATGTTGTGTGCACCATGGTCGAATTTTCAGAGCAACAAAAGACGCCAGATCCTCTTTTGTGGGGCTAGAAGGTGGTCTGAGATTTGACGGAAATTTCTTCTATACTGATCAAAAAATCGAAACATCTGATGGTGGCTCTCTTCAGCGGCACCACCTCTCAACGCGGATCGAAGCGCATTGAGGAAAATCAGCGCATTACAGGATGTAGGCTGCGCTGAAATGCGTTGGCCGACGCGCGACGACGAAACAAATTCCCAAGAAGTACGCATGTGGGAAATCGTTGCGAGCATATCCCAAACCGGCAAGAAGTGGCGCGCCGAGGTCGCGTGCAAAGGCTTCCGTCCGTCGAAGGTCTTTGCGACCAAGCAGCAAGCGCAGGACTGGACCGCACCCCTATGGTGGATGACTTGGCCAAATAGGGGGACACCGGCCCGACCTATTTTGGACGCGTCTTCAAGGTAACCTTGGGAAAGACAGCGTTGGCTCGCGGTGTTGCCGATCAGCCGCATTTCTCGCGCAGTTTCCAGCAAGTGACGGGACAGTTACGCCGGGCGTTTCGTGGGCATGTCGGGGCTATACCCGCGCATGGCTGGGAACATGCAAGAACCAAGCGGTCCTGTTCAAGCGATCAAGTCTGCGCGCCAGCCCCTTGACCGTTACCATGGCCTGGGTCGAAACCCGCAGAGTTAGATTTGAGAATGGGGGCGACCCCGTCGCTCACGTGCTGTCTGCCAAAGGGGAAGGACGGGTTTGCCGTACGTGCGGTCGTGATCCCTGGTGCCTGGACCGATGTCGAGGAGGAGAGACCCGCCGTCCCTGCCGGGAAGATGGCCCAATGGAAAGGGCGCTTCCCCCCTCGGCGTTCGCAGCCGGGGTAAGTCGCGCGTGCTGTCCAATCAGGTCCGCTACCATGGGAGCCCGGGGGCCAAAACGTCGGACAGTCGCGGTGCCTTTTGCCATGTTGCCGCCCTGCCAGAGGTGGATGATGCCCGCTTGAACAGCTTGGGTCTGGGCGCGTCGGCCGGGCACATGGCTGGCACGGGGTTGGCAACGACCCAGTGGACCGGATTGGCTTAACCGCTCCCGGTCCTTTGCAGACGTTCAAGCACGTGGAGCAGTTCGGTTTCCACGCCACCTCGGGCGACGTGACCCGCGCGGTGGACACGATAGCCGCCCAGTCCAGAGCGGCGGGAGAAGCGGGCACCTCAGACACGGGCGCCCAACCTCGTCACAGGAACGCAGACGGGGACATGGGTCTGCGCCATGTCCCCGTCCATTTTGGTGCGATTGGTCGCCCGTTACAGAAGCAGTGTCTCTTCTGTGATCGTCCGCAGGTCGGCACCTTCGAACAGGATGTCGACGTTTCGATCCTGGAACAAAACCCCGTCCGCCTGCTGGCTGAAGTTGCCAAGGGCATCGTCGGCCGTGGCGTAATCGAACGCTTCCAGGTCGATGACGTCCCAGGCTTCAAGGTCCAGGACCACGGTGCTGCTGTCGTCATCGGTGGGCTTGAAGACGAACCTGTCCGATCCGATGCCACCTTCGACCACATTTTGCCCGGCGCCAGGTTCGATCACGTCATCGGTGCCCAAGCTGCGCATCCAGTTGATCAGATCGTCGCTGGTCTTCTCCCGGAACTCCCGGCTCTGCGCCATGGCGGCGACCACGTCCTCCCGGTCCCAGCCCTCGTTCTGGAGCCGGTTGACCCAGATCTGGCCGCTGGCCGCATCGGGCGCGCGATCCAGGACGTTGTTGTAGAGCAGTGTGATGAACCCCGCGTCGTCGGTTTCGCCATATTTCCGCAGGAACTCCCGGCTCGCCACGAAGCCGCCGATGGCGTCCTCGAAGTCCAGCCCCAAAGCCAGTTTCTCGGTCCAGCTTTCAAAGCCCATCTTGTCGGGGTTGCGCCCCAATGTCGCTTGATACAGGCGGAAGACATCATCGGTGAACGACGCCTGGAGGGCGGCAAAGCCATAATCCAGGGCGTCTGTCTCTGTGGCGCTGACGAATTCGCCGCTCTTGGAGAACCGCTCCACCACCTCGGCGCGGGTCAGCGTGTTGGTCTCCAACAACTCCGTCCATCGGGCGAGGCCGGTGGCATCCGGGCTGCGGTTGAGAACGTTCTGATAGAGGAGTGTGACGAAGCCGTTGTCAGACACGTTCCCGAACCGGTTATTGAACTCGTTGGAGGAGACAAAGATCGCGGCCAGGTCCCCAAGCGTGACTTCGCCCTCGGTCAGTTTGCCGTGCCAGCTGTGGAAGCCGACCATATCCGGGTCGCGCCCCAGGGTCGCCTGGTAGAGCCGGAACAATTGTGCGGCGACATCGTCGAAGGCCTCCGCACGCCCGTCAGCCAGGATCATATCGTCGCCGCTGGTCCCGATGATCATGTCCGCGGCTTCGGTGCCCCGCAGTTCAACCATGCCATCGGGGGCGCCATCCGTGCCAAGCTGGCCCACGTCGCCCGTCCCAAAGCCTGCCGCGCGCAGCTCGGTCGCGGGGACAGCCCGGTCAAGCACGACGAAATCGCTGATCGTGCCGTTGAAGTGATTGTGCACGCGGTCTGCTTGTCCGGGCGTGCTGCTCCACCCAGTGGCACCCACGATCAGGTATTCCTCGTTCTGAAGAAGGTTGAAACTGACGTCTTGGCGGAAGGCTGTGCGGATCCCATCCAAGGACAGTTCGATCCCATTGGGCCCAAAGCTCAGGGCGAAGTCGTAGGACCGCCCTTCCTCAATCAGGCCCTGGGCCTGGAGGTAGTGGTTCTTGGACTGATCCTGGACCCGCACGGTCAGGTCGCCCATCTCGTTGAGATACGCCGTGATGTGGCCACCATTGCCCCGTCCGGACGCGTCCTTTGAGAACAGGACCTGGAAATCCGCAAGGCTGTCCGTGCTGAAGTTGAAGGCGATCGTGCCTTCCCGCAGGTCCAAACTGTCCCGATGGGCAAAGACCAGCGGCGCACGGCTCTCGGCACTGTAGGCTTGCGTGCCGGGGGCCGCAAAGACGGGCACCGGCAGGCCCTTCAGGTTCAACCCATCTGCCAGGGGCAGGACGTCTGGGACGTCGTTTTGGTTTGCTTGTGTCCCGACGGATTTGGGTGTGATGGCGTCTTTGAGGTCGTCGATGGTGTGGACGATGCCGTAGG
>JBCBVM010000066.1:0-11304 GCA_039817645.1 Pseudomonadota bacterium
CTGTCGAGCATGCCGAAGGGTTCATCCAGCAGCAGCAGCTTGGGCGACAGGGCGAAGGCCCGGGCGATCCCGACCCGTTGTTGCATCCCGTTGGACAGGTCGCTGGCGGGCTTGTCCATGGCATCGGCCAAGCCGACCCGTTCCAGATAGTACTCGACCACGTCTTGGCGTTCCGCCTGGGACGCGCGCGGGTAAACCTTGTCGACGCCGATGGCGACATTGGCCTTGGCCGAGAGCCAGGGGAACAGGTTGGGCGATTGGAACACAACGGCCCGTTCCGGGTCCGCGCCTTCCACATGGCGACCGTCCAGCTTGATGGCCCCTTTTGAGATGGGGTTGAGCCCAGCCGCCATGGTCAACACCGTGGACTTGCCACAGCCAGAGTGACCGATGAGCGAGATGAACTCTCCTTTGTCGATCTTCAGATCGAAATCCTCGACCACAGTCAGGGGGCCTTTGGGCGTCGGATAGACTTTGTGGAGCTGGCTGAAATCCAGGAAGCGATTGTCGAGCAGACCCTCTTGCGCCTTGGCAATTGCGGCAGGCACGCCATGGATGGGCGTCACATCGGGCAATAGGCGAGAGCCTTCAACCCGCGCTTCGATACCAACGTCCATCAAATACTCTGTGACCTGGGCACGCAGTTTCTTGAACGTCTCGTTGGTGTTCATGGCGGTGCGGTCGCGGGGACGGGGCAGAGACACTTTGAACTCCTCCCCCAAGGTCCCGTCCGGGTTCAGAGCGACAATCCGGTCGGCCAGCACTATGGCTTCGTCCACATCGTTCGTGATCAGTACGCAGGTTTTCTTGTCGGCTTCCCAGATATGCTCGATCTCATCGGCCAGATTGGCCCGGGTGAGGGCGTCCAAGGCAGACAAGGGTTCATCTAGCAGTAGAACCTCCGGGTTCATGGCCAAGGCCCGGGCCACGTTGACCCGTTGGCGCATGCCGCCCGACAGTTCCGCCGGGCGCCGCGTGGCAGCGTGGCCCAGGCCCACCATCTTGACGTAGTGGTCGACCTTTTCTGCCTTCTCTGCCCCGGAAAGCTTGGGGAAGACCGTATCGACCGCCAGGCGCACATTGCCGGTCACCGTCAGCCAAGGCATCAAGGAATAGCTTTGGAAGATCACGCCCCGCTCGGGCCCCGGGGCCGTGACAGGCTTGCCCTTGAAGGTGACGGCGCCCGCCGTCGGGCGCTCCAACCCCGCCATCAGGTTGATCAAAGTCGTCTTGCCCGTCCCGGAGAAGCCCAGGATGACCAGGAACTCCCCTTCGGCCACGTCCAGCTTGATGTCTTTCAGAACATCCGTCCGGCCCGTGCCTTCGCCGAAGGACTTGGAGACGTTATCGAAACTCAGAAAGCTCATCGCGCTCACCGGTTATTCGTGAAGGTGAAAAGGGATTGCAGGGCATACATCACGCGATCCAGCAGGAAGCCGATGATCCCAATCGTCAGCACCGCGACCATGATCTTGGCCAGAGATTGGGAGGAACCGTTCTGGAACTCATCCCAGACGAATTTGCCAAGCCCCGGGTTCTGGGCCAGCATCTCGGCCGCGATCAGGACCATCCAACCCACACCCAAGGACAGGCGCAGCCCGGTAAAGATCAGCGGCAGGGCGGAGGGCAGCACCAGCTTGGTGATCTTCGTATAGGTGTTCATCTTCAGGACTTTGGAGACGTTGACCAAATCCTTATCGATGGAGGCCACGCCCAACGCCGTATTGATCAGCGTCGGCCAAAGCGAACAAAGCGTGACAGTAATGGCCGAGACCAGGAAGGACTTGGCAAACAGGCCGTCATTGGTCACGTACACGGCGCTGACGATCATGGTCACGATGGGCAACCACGCCAGGGGCGACACGGGTTTGAAGATCTGGATCAACGGGTTCAGCGCCGCGTTGGCCGTGGGTGACAGACCGGCGGCGATGCCCAAGGGCACGGCCACGATGGTCGCGATCAAGAAGCCAAAGAACACGGTCCCGATGGACGTCCAGATCTGATCGTAATAGCTGGGCGCGCCGGTATATGTGCGTTCCACCGGGTCTTGTCCTTGCGCCACCCGGCGTTCATTCAGCTTCGCCACCTGTTCTTGGAACTTCGCCTCGGACGCGGCTTTGCGGGCGGCGTCTTCGTGGAGGTTGACCGCTTGCTCCCAGACTTGGGCCGGACCGGGCACTGCGCCCAGGGATGTCTGCACCGTGGGGGCGAGCACACCCCAGGCGACCAGGAACCCGATGATCGCAACCAGGGGAACGACCAAAAGGCGCGTGATTTCCTTGGCTTGCGCCTTTGGGTTGTCACCGGCGGCGGCTTTCAGGATCGGGGTCAGCCAGCTTAGCCCCAGGACCTGGAACCATTTGTCAGCGGCGTTGATGCGGGTGAAAAGCTTGGCGCGCCGGGCCTCTCGGGCGATCGCGGCACCATTTTCGGGGTCGATGGCGGTCATGTCTCTGCCTCTGTGCGATGTGCCGCTGGGCGGCGCTTGACGGTTGCGATGGCTGTACCCCGTTTCCCCGTCCGGCGAGGAGCGGGAGACGGGGAGGCGCACGGGGCGCCGTCGGTTGGGCCGCCCCCCTCCGTCGCGGAAGGGGGCAGGGGAAGGGGTTAGCCCTGCACCTCGTCGCCGACGACTTTCTGCTCACCCTTCAGTCCGATCCCGAGTGTTTCGAGATAGGCATTGGGCGCGCGACCGTCATAGGTGATGCCGTCGATGATATCCTCGGCAGGCGTCGGCGCTTTGTAGCCGTCACTGTCCCAAGGGAAGTCCGCCTCATTGGCCATGCCGTCATCGACCAGCAGACGGGCCGCTTCCAGGTAGATTTCAGGCTTATAGACCTTCTTGGCGATTTCGTCGTACCAGCTATCGGGCTTGGCTTCGGCAATCTGGCCCCACCGGCGCATTTGGGTCAGGTACCAAATCGCGTCGGAGTAGAACGGGTAGGTCGCATTGTACCGGAAGAACACGTTAAAGTCGGGGATGTCCCGCTTATCGCCCTTCTCGAATTCGAAGAAACCGGTCATGGAGTTGGCGATCACGTCGTAATCGGCGCCCACATATTCGGGACGCGACAAGATTTCCACGGCCTCGGGGCGGTTGGCATTTTCGTTTTCGTCCAGCCAGATGGCCGCCCGGATCAGCGCCTTCGTCAGCGCCAGCGTGGTGTTCGGGTACTTCTCGGTGAATTCGTTGGTAAGGCCGAAAACCTTCTCTGGGTTGTTCTTCCAAAGCTGGTAGTCGGTGATGACCGGAACGCCGATGCCTTTGAATACGGCTTGCTGGTTCCAAGGTTCGCCCACGCAATACCCGTGGATCGTGCCCGCCTCAAGCGTCGCGGGCATCTGCGGCGGGGGCGTCACAGACAGGAAAGCCTCGGCGGCAATCTGACCGGTTACGTTTTCGGGGCTGTAATAGCCCGGGTGGATGCCGCCGGCCGCCAACCAGTAGCGCAATTCGTAATTGTGGGTGGAGACGGGGAAGACCATGCCCATGTTGAAGGGCTCACCGCGGTCATTGAACGTCTCGATCACCGGTTTCAGCGCACTGGCGCTGATGGGATGGACGGGACGGCCGTCATCCATGCTGGGAATGTTCGGGCGCATCATGTCCCACACTTCGTTGGACACGGTGATCCCGTTGCCATTCAGGTCCATGGAGAAAGGCGTCACGATATGCGCCTCGGTGCCGTAACCGATTGTTGCTGCCAGGGGCTGACCGGCCAGCATGTGGGCGCCGTCCAAGGTGCCAGAAATGACGCCGTCCAGCAGAACTTTCCAGTTTGCCTGGGCCTCTAGGGTGACGAACAGGCCCTCATCTAGGAAATAGCCTTGCTCATAGGCCACGGCCAAGGGCGCCATATCCGTGAGCTTGATGAACCCGAAGGTGAGTTCGTCTTTTTCGAGCTCCAGCAGATCCGCCATGGCAGGCGCCGCGAGGGCCGTGCTGGCAACAAGCGAGAGGATCAGTTTCTTCATGGGGTCGGTGTCCTTTCAGACATGTGCCCTTGTCAGGAGGAGGGGCACAAAACACAGAAAAAGCCGCTGACAGTCACGCCGCGAAGGGGCGTGTGTCGAGCGGCTTTGCTCAGGAATATCCCAGACTACGGGAATGATGGTACCGGGGCGCCATTGCCCTGCGATGCCCCGGTCATGTCTGCCTCAGTCGATTCTGGCAACGTGGAAATCGTCAATGCGGCGGCGCAGCATTTCCCTTGCCCCAAACTGCTCAAAAAGGCGTCACTTGCTGGCGAGCGGCTCAAAAATGCGCCCGTCGAAGAACGCGTCAGGCTGTAAGACCAGGTGCCCACCGGCCGACGCCACCGCCGTTTCATGGGCCAAGGCGCCCTCGACTTTGGCGGACGCCCCGGGCAAGTCCACAGCCGTCCCCGCCAAGGCTTGGCGGTAGAGGTCGGAGCGAAAGACGGCTTGTCCCGCTTTCGCGGCGCTGGTGCGGTCTAGGCCAGTCCGGGCGGCCAAATGTGTGGCGATCCATTCGCCCTGACTGCGCCACGGAAAGCCCGCAGCCCCGGCGTGAAACGACACGAAGCCCGGGACGTCCCTTTCTGCGCCGAGGGCGTCGATCAACAGGCGCCCGGTCAAGGCCCGTTCGATCAGGTCCGATGGCAGATCCAGATAGGCCCGACGGCTCAGGATTTCTGCGGCCAGCATAAGGGATGTCGGCTGGCCCAACCACCGCCCCGCGCGCCAGACAGCCCGGATCAACCGTCCGCGCAGATCCGGTTGCGCCTCGGCCCAATCCAGACGGGTCGCCAGGACCTTCTCAGGGGCGAAGGCCCAAATCGCCTTGGTCGGCAGGATCAGCGCGCCCACCCCCATTTCGACAGAGCGGGAGCCCCAAGGTTCCCCGACGCAGAAGGCATCCACCTCGCCGGATCGCAGGGCATCTGCCATCAATGGTGGCGGGATGGTGCGCACGTCCAAGCCCTGCGGCGCGGGAAGGCCAAGGGCAGACAGCCAATAGTACACCAACTCCGCATGCATGGAGAACGGGAACGGCACGCCAATTCGAATGGGCGCATCCATCACAGAGAGAAGCGCCTTGCCCGTTTGGCGGGCATCTTGGAACCCGAAGTCGTGGCCCGCATCCCGTAGGCGCGCCTCTAGTGACCTGCTGACACCGATGACGTTCCCATTGACCGACAGCACCAAAAGCGCGGTTAACGGCGTTCCCTGACCGCCAAGTCCCAGGGCAGAGGCAACAGGGATCGGCGCCAACATATGCGCTGCGTCCACCTGGCCAAAGCTCAGCAAATCTCTCAACGTGGACCAGGACGGTGCGCGTTGAAGGTCAAAGGTCAACCCTTCCTCGGCGGCGAAGCCCATTTCTTGGGCGATGATCAGGGGGGCGGCGTCCACCAGCGGGATAAAGCCAAGGCGTAGGGGCATTAACTTCATGAAAGCAACCGGGATGCGGTGACCAAAGCCTCGGCCACGTCAGCCACCTTCTTGCCCTGGTCCATCGCCGTCTTTCGCAACAGCGCATAGGCCGCGTCTTCGTCAATGCCACGCGCCTTCATGATCAGACCCTTGGCGCGGTCGATCAATTTGCGTTCTTCAAGGGCGCGCTTTGTCTCCTCCAGCTCCAGTCGCATGCGTTGAAACATGCGAAACCTGGCAATGGCCGCGTCGAGGACGGGTTTGATCCGCGCAGGTTGCAGGCCGTCTACAACATAAGCAGACACGCCCGCCTCAATTGCCGCCGTGGACAGCCCGTCATCCGAGCGGTCCACGAACATGGCCACGGGCCGTTCCTGAGGGCCGGAGGCGACGGCCAATTCCTCCAGCATATCCCGCGACGGGTCGGCCAGATCGATCAGCACAACATCCGGGCGCTGCGCCTCGATTTGTCGTGCCAGCCCAGAGGGTTCGGACACGACGCGTATGTCATAGCTGCCCGCGTCCTTGAGCGAATCCACAATCTGCAGCGCGCGGTCACGATCCGGTTCGACTACCATTATGGAAAGGTTGTTCGACATCTGCCGCGACGTGGGCCTATTCCGCCCGGCCTGTCCAGGGCAACGCACCGGGTTTGTGCAGGCGCATCGCGTTTGCCCAAGAAAGCAGCAGCTTTCGCTTTGAAACCAAGCACTTTGCGGAAAGGACGGAACCGCGTGCCCGTTTTGCGCTGATCTGGTGCGTGTTGCGACGGGGTCCGGGACGGCCTAGCAAGGCAAAACCAAATGAGGGCATCCCATGACGCGCACCCATGGCGAAACACATGCGGATATTCGCGAAGCCGTCGCCAAACTTTGCGCACGGTTCCCCGACGCGTATTGGCGCAAACTCGACCAAGATCGCGCCTATCCGTCAGATTTCGTGGAGGCCCTCACCAAGGACGGGTGGCTGGCGGCGTTGATCCCCGAGGCCTATGGCGGCGCGGGCCTTGAGCTGTCAGCGGGCGCGGCCATCCTAGAGGAAATCCATCGGTCCGGCGGCAATGCGGGCGCCTGCCACGCCCAGATGTACACCATGGGCACGCTTTTGCGGCATGGCTCCGAGGCGCAGAAAGCGGCGTATCTGCCGCGTATCGCGGACGGGTCCCTCCGCCTTCAGGCCTTTGGCGTGACGGAGCCGACATCGGGCACGGATACGGGCGCGCTGACAACCACAGCCATCCGCGATGGCGACCACTTCGTGGTAAACGGTCAAAAGATTTGGACCAGCCGGGCAGAGCATTCCGACTTGATGATCCTTCTGGCGCGAACGACCCCGCTGGCGGAGGGGATGAAAAAGACCCATGGCCTCTCCGTCCTTTTGGTCGATATGCGCGCGGCGCTTGGCAACGGTCTGACCATTCGTCCGATCCGTACCATGATGAACCATGCCACCACGGAGGTTTTCTTCGACGATCTGCGCGTCCCGACCCAAAGCTTGATTGGGGAGGAGGGGAAGGGCTTCCGCTACATTCTGTCCGGGATGAATGCGGAGCGTATTTTGATCGCGGCAGAGTGCATTGGGGATGCGAAGTGGCTTATCGATCGGGCGGTGACTTATGCCAAGGATCGGCGTGTGTTTGGCCGTGCGATAGGGCAGAACCAGGGCATCCAGTTTCCCATCGCGCGGGCCTATGCCAACATGCGCGCCGCTGAGTTGATGGTGCAAGAGGCGCTGCGCCTTTTTGAGGCGGGGGACAACCCCGGGGCAGAGGCGAACATGGCCAAACTGCTGGCAGCGGATGCCTCGAACGAGGCCGCCAATGCCGCAGTTCAGACCCATGGAGGCTTTGGCTTCGCCGAAGAATACGATGTGGAGCGCAAGTTCCGGGAAACCCGCCTTTATCAGGTCGCGCCTATCTCTACGAACTTGATCCTAAGCTACCTGTCCGAACATGTGCTCGGCCTGCCCCGGTCCTATTGATGGGCGCGCTTGATGGCCTTTTGGTGGTCGCCCTGGAACAGGCGGTGGCCGCCCCGCTGTGCACGGCGCGACTGGCCGATGCCGGGGCGCGCGTGATCAAGATTGAGCGCACAGCGGGGGAAACGGCCCGCCACTACGACCACTCCGTCAAAGGCACCTCAGCCTATTTCGCCTGGCTCAATCGCGGCAAGGAAAGCGCCGTCTTGGACCTGAAGACGCCGGACGGCCTTCGCGTGTTTCGCAATATGCTGACCCAGACGGATGTGTTGGTGCAGAACCTGGTCCCTGGTGCTTTGGGGCGGCTGGGCCTGGGCCCGCAAACTCTGGCCTGGGACTTTCCGCGCCTCGTCACCCTGTCCATCACCGGCTTCCATCACGGCACCAGCCATGGCGACATGCGGGCCTATGACATGCTGATCCAAGCTGAAAGCGGCCTTTGCGCTGTGACAGGCACCCCGGACACGCCATCCAAGGTGGGTGTGTCCGCCGCCGACATCGGCACCGGGCTTTCGGCCCATGGGCTCATCCTCGAGGCGTTGATTGAGCGCGGTCGGACCGGGCGCGGGAAATCCATTGAGGTCGCGATGTTCGACTGCATGGCTGATTGGATGGCCGTCCCGCTTTTGCACCATGACTATGGGGGCAAGGGGACGGGGCGCCATGGCCTGTCCCACGCGTCTATCTATCCCTACCGACCGTTTCCTTGCGCCGATGGCACGTTGATTGTCGCCATACAGACGGATGCAGAGTTTGCGCGCCTGACCGATCAGGTGATGGAGCGACCGGAACTGGGCACAAATTCGGCGTTCCAATCAAACGCAGATCGTGTGGCCAACCGCACGGCCCTCGACACGGTGTTGGAGCCATTCTTCGCGGCCCGGCGCGTCGCGGATGTCACGGCGCGTTTGGCAGCCGCAGGGCTGGCCTGCGCACGCTACCGGGAGGTTCCGGATCTTGCCACGCATCCGGCCTTGCGCCGATGCGTGGTCACGTTGCCGGAAGGGGCAGACGCAGCCTTGCCTTGTCCGCCGGGGCGGGGAGGTGAAAATCTGCCACAGAAGGTTCCTGCAGTGGGTGAACAGACAGCAGCCATTCTGGCCGAGTTCTGGAGCCACGGGACGGCCAGCGACCGCGGTTAAGTCGCTGTCCGCCCCAGGGCAACAGGCCTTACGCAGCCGCTTTGGTCCCACCACCATAGAAACTACCGCCGGAGGCGGCCATCTCGGTCAGGGTTTTTGGCGTGGCGAAGCGTGGGCCATACGTGTCTGCCAAGCGGCCCGTCGTCTCGGCGGCCCAAGCGGCGCCCACGATGTCGAGCCAGCTGAATGGACCCCCAGACCACGGCGCAAACCCCCAACCCAGGATCGCGCCCACATCGCCTTCGCGGATGTCTTCCAGGACCCCTTCCTCCAGCGCGCGCACGGCCTCCAGCACCTGGGCGAACATCAGGCGGTTCTGGACCTCGTGCAGGTCGGGCTGAGCCTCGGCCAGCGGATAGCGCGCGCCCAGCTCCTCCCACAGGCCCTGCCGTTTGCCCTTGTCGTCGTAATCGTAGAAGCCCGCCGAGGATTTGCGGCCCAACCGTCCCGCATCGGCGAAGGCGAACAGCACCTCGTCCACGGCGCCGTCCGGATAGGCGTCGCCCATGGCCGCCCGGGTGGCCTTGGCGATCTTGACGCCCAGATCGATTGAGGTCTCATCCACCAGTTGAAGCGGCCCCAGCGGGAAGCCCAGTTGCTTGGCCGCGTTCTCGATCAGGGACGGGCTGACGCCCTCGGCCACCATGCGGATGCCTTCGTTGATGTAGGGGATGATGCAGCGATTGGCGTAGAAGAAGCGCGCGTCGTTGACCACGATGGGCGTCTTGCGGATCTGGCGCACATAGTCGAGCGATTTGGCCACCGCGCGGTCGCCCGTGTCTTTGCCCTTGATGATCTCCACCAGCAGCATCTTGTCGACGGGGCTGAAGAAGTGGATGCCGATGAACTTCTCAGCGTCGTATGCAGCCTTCGCTAGTTCCGTGATCGGCAGGGTCGAAGTGTTGGTGGCAAAGATCGCATCAGGGCAGGCGGCCTGCACCTTTTGCGTAACTTCGGCTTTGACGCCGACGTCTTCGAACACGGCTTCGACGATCAGGTCACAGCCTGCGAGAGCGTCATAGTCGGTGGTGGCATTGATCAGGCCAAGCACCGCCTCTTTCTTCTCTTCGGTGGCGTTCTTGCGGGAAATGCCCTTGTCCATGTAGGCAGTGGTGTAGGATTTGCCCTTGTCCGCGGCTTCTTGCGTGCTGTCGATCAGCACGACTTCGATCCCTGCGAGGGCCGAGACCAGCGCGATCCCGGCACCCATCATGCCCGCACCAATCACGCCGACCTTTTTAACCTTCTGGTCCTCGACGGCCGGCCGGTTCGCGCCTTTTTCCAAAGCTTCCTTGTTGATGAAAAGCGAGCGGATCATCGCCTCTGACGACGGGTTCATCAGGACGGAGGTGAACCAGCGGGCTTCGATTTTGAGGGCCGTATCGAAGGGGACGAGCGCCCCTTCATAGACCGCAGACAGCAAAGCTTTGGCGGCAGGATAGACCCCTTGGGTTTTGCTGTTCACCATGGCCGACGCACCCACAAAGGTCATAAAGCCAGCCGGGTGGTACGGCGCGCCGCCAGGCATTTTGTAGCCCTTTTCGTCCCACGGCTTCACGATTTTTGGCTCGGACAGGACCCATTCCTTGGCGGCGGCTAAAGGATCATCAACGACCTCATCAATCACACCAGCGGCTTTCGCTTTCTTCGGATCGTTCAGCTTGCCTTCCAGCAGCAGCGGTGACGCGGCCATCGCGCCCATCTTGCGGACAAGGCGGGTCGTCCCACCCATGCCGGGGAAGATGCCAACCATGATCTCTGGCAGGCCGATTTTGGCTTTCGGATTGTCGGCAGCAAAGATGCGGTGACACGCCAGCGGGATTTCCAGACCGATGCCAAGCGCTGTACCGGGCAGGGCGGCCGCAATCGGCTTGCCGCCCTTGTTTGTCTTCGCATCCATCCCCGCACGCTCAATCTTGCGCAGGATGCCATGGGAGCGCATCAGGCCGTCCATCAGGCCTTTCGCAGGCTCATCCCCCGCGCTCGCCTTCATCTTGGCGATGATGTTGAGGTCCATGCCACCTGCAAACGTGTCCTTGCCAGAGGTGATGACGACACCTTTGACCGCATCATCAGCCAGCGCCTGATCGACCAAAGCATCCAGCTCATCCCAGCCTTCAAGGCTCAGAACGTTCATGCTCTTCTCTTTGACATCCCACGTGATGATCGCGACGCCGTCATCGCCCGTGTTCATTGTAAAGTCAGCCATATCAGATGCTCCTTACACGCGTTCAATGATGGTCGCCGCACCCATGCCGGATGCGATGCAGAGGGTGGCAAGGCCGGTGCCCTTGCCGGTGCGCTCAAGCTCATCGAGCAGGGTGCCGATGATGATCGCCCCGGTGGCGCCGAGCGGGTGACCCATGGCAATCGAGCCGCCGTTGACGTTCACCACGGATGGGTCCACGTCGAACCGTTGCATGAAGCGCAGAACCACAGAGGCGAAAGCCTCGTTCACTTCAAACAGATCAATGTCGGAAATCGACATGCCGCTGTCGGCCATGATCTTCTCTGTCACCGGCACCGGGCCTGTCAGCATGATCGTCGGATCGGTCCCAATCTTGGCGGTATGCTTGATCACAGCGCGCGGCTTGATCCCGTGCTTTTCGCCATATTCCTTGTTGCCGATCAAAAGGCCAGCGGCGCCATCCACGATCCCGGAAGAGTTCCCAGCGTGGTGGATGTGATTGATCTTCTCCAAATGCGGGTACTTCATCAGGGCGACCTTGTCGAAGCCCGGCATCACCTCACCCATCTGCTGGAAGGAGGCGTTCAGAGCACCCAGACC
>JBCBVM010000067.1:0-10621 GCA_039817645.1 Pseudomonadota bacterium
AAGGGCGATTGGGGCGTCAGCTACCTCTTCATCTCCCATGACATGGCTGTGGTCGAACGGGTCAGCCATTTCGTGGGCGTCATGTATCTGGGCCGCATCGTGGAACTGGGACCCCGCCGCGCCGTGTTCGAAGACCCCCAGCACCCCTATACCAAGGCCCTGATGCAGGCCGTCCCCGTGGCCGACCCCGCCCGCCGCAAGACCGAACGGGACTTGAACTTCAAACCCATCCCCTCGCCCATCTTCCCCGTGGGCCATACGCCCGCCCCCTCCACCTATGACGAAGTGACGCCCGGCCATTTCGTGTTGAAGGGCGATTGGGGCGGCTTTTCTCGGGGCGATGCCGAGCGGGAGGCCGAGGCACGGCTGCGCGAAGGCATGGACGTGCCCGACGGCTTGGGCGGACGAAAGCTGCTTTATGACTGATCCCATCCTCTCGGCCCGTGACATCCTGGACCGTCTGGTGGCCTTTCCAACCGTTAGCCGCGACAGCAACCTGGACCTGATCGACTGGGTCGAAGACTACTTGCACGGCTTCGGTGTCTCTGCCCGCCGGGTCTATGACGCCACCGGGACCAAAGCCGCGCTCTACGCCAATGTCGGGCCTGACGTGGCGGGGGGCCTGGTCCTGTCCGGGCACACCGATGTGGTGCCCGTGGACGGCCAGGATTGGTCCTTCGACCCGTTCCGCGTCACCGAAAAGGACGGCAAACTCTACGGGCGGGGGACATGTGACATGAAGGGGTTCGACGCCCTAGCCCTGGCCATGGTGCCCTACGCCCTGCGGCTGGACGTGTCTCGGCCCCTGCAACTGGCGCTCAGCTACGACGAGGAGGTGGGCTGCATCGGCGCGCCGCCCATGATCGACGATATGGTGGCCCACCTGCCCCGCGCCGCTGCCGCCCTTATCGGGGAGCCGACCATGCTGCGCCCGGTGACCGGACACAACGCCTCCATGATGGTCAAAATCCACGTCCAAGGCTTCGAGGTTCATTCCTCTCGCCTGCCCGACGGTGTCTCTGCGGTGCACGAGGCGGGGCGCATCCTGTCTTGGGTCAATGACCGCAACGGTCTGATCCAATCCCAGACACCCAATGCCGTCTCCGCCCTGTTCTACCCGCCACATTCCACCGTGCATGTGGGCATGATCCACGGCGGCACGGCCCATAACATCACCGCCCGCGAATGCCGCCTGGATGTGGGCGTCCGCAGCCCCGCAGGCGACGACCCCGAACCCCATATCGCCGCCCTTGAGGCGTTTCTGGACGATCTGCACGCGCAGCTGCGCGCCCGGAACCCCCAGGCAGGCGTCACCCATCGGCGCAGTTTCGGCGTCCCCGGGCTGCGCCCGGAAACCGACGGCCCGGCCGAAGGGCTAATCCGCCGTCTCACCGGGGACAACGGCACCCATGTCGTGACCTATGGCACCGAAGCCGGACAATTCCAGGAACGTGGCTATTCTGCCGTGGTCTGCGGTCCGGGCGACATCGCCCAGGCCCACCAACCCGACGAATGGATCGCCGTCGATCAGTTCCGGAAAGGCGAAGCACTGCTCAAACGTGCCGTTGAAACCCTGGTCTAACCTTCCGCTATCCCTTGCTGCGGCCCCCTCCCCGCTTACGTTCTGCCCAAAGCCCGGAAAGGACGCCCATGCCCATCAAGAACCGTTTCGCCGAACTGCTGCCCGAGATCACCGCCTGGCGCCGCGACCTGCACGAACATCCCGAAATCCTGTACGACACCCACCGCACCGCCAAGGTTGTGGCCGACAAGCTGCGCGCGTTTGGCTGCGATGAGGTCGTCGAAGGCATCGGCCGCACCGGAGTCGTGGGGATCATCACCGGCAGACGCGACAGCACGGGCAAGGTCATCGGCCTGCGCGCGGACATGGACGCATTGCCCATCCACGAACAAACCGGCCTCGACTACGCCTCTAAAATCGATGGTGCCATGCATGCCTGCGGCCATGACGGCCACACTGCCATGTTGCTGGGCGCCGCGAAATACCTGGCCGAGACGCGCAATTTCGACGGCCGAGTCGCCGTTATCTTCCAACCCGCCGAGGAAGGCGGCGCCGGGGGCAAGGCCATGTGCGACGACGGCATGATGGACCGCTGGAACATCCAGGAAGTCTACGGCATGCACAACTGGCCCGGTCGCCCCGTGGGAAGTTTCGCCATCCGCCCCGGCGCGTTCTTCGCCGCCACCGATGTCTTCGATGTCACGTTCGAGGGCAAAGGCGGCCACGCGGCCAAGCCCCAGGAAACCGTCGACACAACCCTGATGGCGGCCCAGGCCGTGACCGCAATCCAAAGCATCGTCAGCCGCAATTCCGACCCGATCAAGAACATCGTTGTGTCCGTCACGTCGTTTGAAACCTCGTCAAAGGCCTTCAACGTGATCCCCCAGCGGGTCGCCTTGCGCGGCACCGTCCGCACCATGGACCCGGCCATGCGCGACTTGGCCGAAAAACGCCTGGCCGAGATTTGCCACGGCGTCGCCGCCACGTTCGGGGGCCAGGCGGACGTCTCCTATCACCGGAACTACCCGGTCATGGTCAACCACAACGCGCAGACCGACTTCGCCCGCGATGTCGCGACCGCCGTCACTGGCGCCTGCGATGACGCCCCCCTCGTGATGGGCGGCGAAGACTTCGCCTTCATGCTCGAAGAACGCCCGGGCGCCTACATCCTGGTGGGCAATGGCGACACCGCCCCCGTCCACCACCCCGAATACAACTTCACCGATGATGCGATCCCCGCAGGCTGCTCCTGGTGGGCCGAGGTTGTGGAACGGCGGATGCCCGCGGCCTAAGCCTGCATGAGAAGGGCGGCGGTTGCAAGCGCGCCACCGCGACGCCAAGACTGAAGACCAGGCCCCGCCAATTTCGGCAACGGGCCTGGCATTCATTCAGGTCAATAGGTTCACATCATGAAGATCTTTCTGCGTCCCGCCTTGGTTCTTTGCGCGCTGCTGATGGCGGTCCCCGCATTGGCGCAACAGACCCGGCAGGTCCCAGTCGACGACACGTTCTCGACGTATCTCAACCGTTGGACCGGCGGCTTTGCCGGTCGGATGCATTTGGTATGGCGGCCCGTCCGGCTTGACGGGCAAACCTATGTTTGCGGCGCCTATGCGATCACGACTTCCCAGTTGAACAGCCCTGTCAACAAGATGCTCCGCAACGGCGCGATCGCGTCCAACGGTCAGTTGGTTGCGCGGAACCTGCGGTTTTTCAACCGCGTCTCCGCCCAGTCCTTCGAGGATCTGAAGGGCCAGGCCGCCAATTGTCAGGCCATCAGCAACAGCGCCACATCTAATTTCGAGATCTCGCTCGGCAATGGTGATTTCAGCAACTGACACCAAAAGGGGGCCGGGGGTTTGCCTGTGGAAACGGGGAACAAGCATCAAGGACACAACCGTCCGGTCCGGCCCCACGGCACCCCCTACGAGGGTTCTGATAAGCTGACGGCCCTGTCCCGCAAGGTCCGACGCTGGATCTTGCCCGTGGCCGTCATCGGCAGCGCGTCCACGAAATGCACGGCCCTCGGCGCCATGTGGGGGCTCAGCCGTGTGCGCACCAACGCCATCAGCTCCTCGGCCAGATCGGTGCTGGCGCGGGGCGACACGACAAAGGCTGTCACCACTTCCCCCCGCGCGCCATCCGGCAGGCCCACGACCGCGCACATGGTCACGTCCCCATGGCCTGTCAGACAGGTCTCGATCTCGGACGGGCCAATGCGGTAGCCTGCGGATGTGATCACATCATCGTCGCGCGACACATATGTGATCACACCATCGGCCTCCCGTCGCCCCAAATCGCCGGTCCGCAGCCAGCCACCGCGCCATTTCCGCGCCGTCTCCTCCGGCTTGTTCCAATACCGCAAAAAGGCCGCGGGCGACCCCCGCGTGCAAATCTCACCCTCCTGCCCGATCGCGGCAACCTGCCCGTCGGGTCCTTGCACCTCCACCTCCAGACCGGGGACCGCGCGGCCCAACGTGCCCGGGGTGACGGTTTGTGTGCCCGCGCAGGCGGCCATGACCAGGTTGCATTCGGTCTGTCCATAAATCTCGTTGATGGGCACGCCCAGGGCCTCCCGCCCCCAATCCAACAGACCCGCGCCCAATGCCTCCCCGCCGGACATGACTGCCCGCAGGGCCAGACCACGCGGCGGCGCGCTCTCCCGCAGCAGCTTCAGAGCAGTGGGCGGCAGGAAGGCACACCTCACCCGCTCCGCCACCATAAGGTCCCAGGCCGCCTCAGCCGTGAACTTCTCAAATCGCCGTGCAATCACCGGCACCCCGAACCACAAGCACGGGATAGCCAGGTCCATCAACCCGCCGATCCATGCCCAATCCGCTGGGGTCCAGCCCACATCGCCGGGTTGCGGGAAGCCCTCTAACGCGGTCTCCACGCACGGAAGGTGGCCGAACAGAAACCGATGCGCGTGCAACACCCCTTTCGGCGTGCCGGTCGTCCCCGAGGTGTAAATCATCATCGCCGGGTCGTCGGCGCGTGTTTCCACGGCCTCCACCGGCGCCGCGTCCAAGGCCGCATCCACGTCCAAGCGCATGGCCAAGTCGGGCAGGTCCAGCCTCGCCACCCGCCTCAACCCGGCCCCATCCGACACCAAGGCCCGCGCCCCGCTGTCCCGCAGGCGGTAGGCCAGCGCATCCGCCCCGAACAGCGCGAACAAGGGCACCGACACCGCACCCAACTTCATGGCGGCAAAATGGGCCGCCAACACCTCCGCCCGCTGGGACAACAGAATGGCCACCCGGTCGCCGCGCCCCACCCCTTCTGCGGCCAGCGCGCCTGCCATGCGGTCCGACACAGCCTTTAGCCGCGCGAAAGTCCAGACTTCCCGCCCGCGCGACAAATCGATGATCGCAACCCGGTCCGGCGCCTCCGCCGCCCAAGTGTCACAGCACCCGACTGCGATGTTGAACGTCTCTGGCACGTGCCAGATGAAGGCGGCCCGCATTTCGTCCCAAGGGGCAAGCTGCGGGATCGTGCGCCGCGATGTCACCCGCTGCGCGCCAGCGTCACCGGATGCAGACCCGTCAGGGGCAAACCAAGGGCCCGCAGCGCAGCAAGGGAGATTTGCGGCCCCCCGTCGCCCGATCCCAAGGGGCGCAGCGTCACTGCGATGGCATCGCCCGAGCCCGTGCGCACCGTGCCCTCGGTATTCTCGGACACCAGCGCCGATTTCACCCACAAACCCGCATCCCCAGGGTCGCCCAGGGCCACCGTCACTTGGCCCAGTTCTCCGCCCGCAGGCGCCGCGCTGGCCGCTTGCCGCGCCGCCGCCTTCTCCGCGTCACTGACCGTGTCCAATTGCGCGGCCGACGCGCTTGCGGCGGGCGGGGGCGCCGTGGGCCGCGCCACGGGGCGCGACGGCCCCGCTGTGGTCGCCCCGGGCAAAGGCGCGGGCGCGCCCGTCTCTGACCCGCCCGATCCGCCCGCCAATCGGCCCAGCACCGGCACATCCGCACAGCCTGCCACGGCAACACAGATCACCAAACTCCAACGCAATCGCCCCATGGCGCATCCCCAGTCTTGCAGCCTTCGTCGACCCGACCATAGGCCCCCCTGGGGCGGCAAACCAGGGGGCACCGCCCGGCACCGCCTCAGCGCCGGCGTTTCAGCCGATGGTCAGCGTCCCCTGCCCCTGCTGCCACCAAGGTCTTAGGATGCCGCACCACAGCCGCCTTGCCGCCCCCGCCTTTGCCCCCTAGGCTCCGCAACATGGCTGTACCTTTGATCGACCCGTTCGCCCGCACCATCGATTATCTTCGGATCTCGGTCACCGATCGCTGTGACTTCCGCTGCACCTATTGCATGTCCGAACACATGACCTTCCTGCCTAAGAAGGACTTGCTCACACTCGAAGAGTTGGACCGCCTCTGCTCCACCTTCGTGCGCCTGGGCGTCCGCAAACTCCGCATCACCGGAGGGGAGCCCCTGGTCCGCCGTGGCATCCTGGGGTTCTTCGAAGGCATGTCCCGCCACTTGGGCCAGGGCCTGGACGAGCTTACGCTCACCACCAATGGCAGCCAATTGGACCGCTTCGCCCAGCCCCTCTGGGATGCGGGCGTGCGCCGCATCAACGTGTCCCTCGATACCCTGGACCCCGATAAGTTTAAGGCGATTACCCGGTGGGGCGCGCTCGACAAGGTCCGCCGCGGCATCGACGCCGCCCGCGCTGCTGGCATGCGTGTGAAAATCAATACGGTTGCTCTCAAAGGCTTCAACGAAGACGAACTGTTCGACCTGCTTGATTGGTGCCGCCGCGATGACATGGACATCACCTTTATCGAGGTCATGCCCATGGGCGATATGGGCGACGTCCACCGCCTGGACCAATACTGGCCGCTCAAGGACCTGCGCGCCCGCCTGCGCACCCGGTTTGAGTTGACCGAACTGGCCCACCGCACCGGTGGCCCCGCCCGCTACGTCGCGATTGAGGAAACGGGCCAGCAGGTGGGCTTCATCACGCCCCTGACCCATAATTTCTGCGAAAGCTGCAACCGCGTGCGCCTCACCTGTACCGGGGAGTTGTATATGTGCCTCGGCCAAGAAGACATGGCAGATTTACGCGCCCCGCTGCGGGCGTCTGAGGCCGATGCCCCGCTCGAAGATGCGATCCGCGCTGCCATCGCACGCAAACCCAAGGGCCATGATTTCGATTATTCGCGCCAAGATGTGCGCGGGCAGATGACCCGCCACATGAGCCACACAGGCGGCTGACACCCACCCCGATGCGCCGCGACCGGACGGGACAAAACCCTTGCCGGAGGGATCGGGGCACGTCATCCTGAGCCATGACCCCGTCGGAGATCACCCTCCAAGCCGCCCCGCACGCCCTCGATCTGCTGGGCGGGCTGCACCAAGATGACTCGACGATCTACTTGCTGGGCCCGAACCCCGCGCGCTTCTGGTCGCACCTTTCCGCCCAGCCGGAGGCAGGCGGCCCCGACCCAATCGACACTTGGTCCCGCCGCGCCCTCACCGATCTTGCCACCGAACTGGGCGCCGTGCCGCGCTTTCCGTTCGGCACGCCCGCCCAGCCCTTCATCTCTTGGGCGCTGAAGGCGGGCTGCGCCCAAAGCCCGGTCGGCCTGCTGGTCCACCCCGACCAGGGCCTGTGGGTCAGTTTTCGCGGCGCACTTGTCTTCCCTGGCCACCATCCGCTGCCTGTCCTGCGCGACAGCCCGTGCCAGACCTGCGCCGACACGCCGTGCCTAACCGCCTGCCCGGTCCAGGCTTTAACAGCCGACGGCTACGACCTGCCGACCTGCCATGGCCACCTGGACGACCCTGTAAATGATTGCATGGCCCGGGGCTGCGCGGTCCGGCGCACATGCCCGGCCTCTCCGCTGCGGGCGGCGGCCCAATCGGCCCACCACATGCGGGCGTTTCACCCATGAAATTGATCCTGCTCAGACACGCCAAATCCGCCTGGGACATCCCCAACCAAGACGACCATGACCGCGCCCTCAACCGCCGGGGGCAAGAGGCGGCGACCCGCATGGGCCACTGGCTGCGGGCCAACAGACACGTGCCGGACGTCATCCTGACCTCGACGGCCCTACGCACCCAGGAAACCGTCCACCGCCTCGCAGTTGACGCGCCCGTTGACCTGCGCCGCGACCTCTACTTGGCGGATCCCACCACGTTGCTGGCGGCCATCCACTCCCGAACCGAGGCGACAATCCTCCTGGTCGGCCACAACCCCGGCATCGCCGAAGCCGCCGCCCGCGCCACGCGGCGCGCGCCCAACCATCCCGATTTCGACCGCTACCCGACGTGCGCCTGCACGGTGATCGACGCGCGTGGGGGCCTGCCAGGGGCACCGCTGGCCTTTGTGGTGCCCCGGGACCTGCCCGCCTAATGCCCATCCTGAGATTGCTCAGAACTCCTTAATCGCACCCCCCAAACATCGGCCGCCGCGACCTACACGCCTCGTCCAAAAAGACGTCGTCTTCTTGCATTGCACACGGTTTTTCTCCGCGTCCTCGGCTCGATACGGCGCGGACGCGCGGGATCACACAGGCAAGGCCGTCTCCGCCTTGATTTCCTCCATGCTCAACAGCGCGGTCACGTTGTAGACCCGCACTTCCGAGATCAGCGCCTGATAGAACACGTCATACGCTTTCGCATTGGCCACGCGGACCTTCAGAATATAGTCGATTTCCCCCGCCAGCCGGTGCGCCTCCTGCACCTCTGGTCGTGCGCGCAGGGCGGCAAGGAACCGTTGCTGCCACTCGGCCTCATGCTCCGAAGTCCGGATAAGAACAAAGAAACAAGCCTCCAGCCCCAGGGCCTCCGGGTCCAAAACCACGGTCTGCGGCCCCATAACCCCGGCCTCCCGCATCTTGCGGATCCGGTTCCACACGGGCGTTTTTGACGATCCCACCTGGCGGGCGATTTCATCCAGCGATTGCCCCGCATCCGTCTGCAACGCGCGGAGTATCTTCCGGTCCAACTCATCCAATTGGGCAGCCATCCCGGCCTCCTGTCATTCTTGGAACTTTGTCCTGTGAAGGGTCAATAATTCCCGAAATACGTCCTTGTTACCCTGGCGATATACCAAATATCCAGAACAATGTTCTATATATAAGGGGACAGCAAACGGATCTGCGCCATGAACCATTTCCCCATTTTCGTCGCCCTCGAAGGTCGCCGCGTTCTTGTCGGCGGCGGAGGCGACGCTGCCGTGGCCAAGCTGCGTCTTTTGCTGAAGACCACCGCACATATCACTGTCATCGCAGAAGATTTCGACTCTATTATCGAAGGCTGGGCGGCTGAAGGGAAGCTCCGCTTGATCCATCGCGCGCCGGAGCCGGGGGACGCGCTGTGCTGCGTGCTGGCCTATGCGGCCTATGAGGATGATGGCCGCGATGCCGCGTTCTTCCGCCTCGCCACTGCCGATGGTGCCATGGTCAATGTCGTTGATAACCTTGAACAATCGCAATTCATCACCCCTGCCATGGTGGACCGCGACCCGGTCGTCGTCGCCATTGGAACCGAAGGTGCGGCCCCGGTCCTTGCCCGCAAGATCAAAGCCGACCTGGAGGAACAGCTTCCGGTCACGACCGGGTTCTTGGCGCAGATCGGGAAATCCTTCCGCAAAGCGGCAAACGCCCTTCCGATGGGTCCAAAACGCCGGAAATTTTGGGCAGACTATTATGACACCGTGGGGCCCCGCGCTGCGGAGGGCGATGAACAGACCGTGCAATCCGCGCTGGAAACCCTTCTAGCACAGCACCTGAATACTGACACCGCATGCGGCCACGTGGACCTTGTGGGCGCGGGCCCCGGGGACCCGGACCTGCTGACCCTCAAAGCACGCAAATCCATAGACAAGGCGGATGTCATCATCCACGACCGCCTCGTCTCTAAAGAGATTCTAGAGCTTGCCCGGCGCGAAGCCTTGATCATCGACGCCGGAAAGGCTGGCTTCGGCCCTGCCATGTCGCAAAGCGAAATCAACGACTTACTGGTGGAACATGGCACGTCGAACGCCCATGTTGTCCGCCTCAAAGGCGGCGACCCCACCCTGTTCGGAAGGCTAGACGAAGAGGTTGACGCCCTTGAAAGCGCGTCCATTTCTTGGGCCATAATCCCGGGGATCACGGCCGCCTCTGCCGCCGTCGCGGCCATCGGCCAAAGCCTGACCAAGCGCCAACGCAACGGGTCTGTGCGCTTTTTGACTGGCCACGACATGCAAGGCTTCGCTGATCAAGATTGGAAAACGCTCGCCCAACCGGGCGAAGTCGCCGCCATCTACATGGGTAAACGCGCCAGCCGCTGGCTCCAAGGGCGTCTTCCGATGCACGGGGCCTCACCGCAAACTTCTGTATCTGTTGTGGAAAATGTAAGCCGCGCTGACCAACGCATTTTGACCACGGACCTTGCCACCCTCCCCAAAGTGGTCGCAACGGCGACCGGTCCAGCCCTCATTCTTTTCGGCCTCGCCCCACGTCAGGCCGCCGCCCAACTCCCACAGGAGGTCGCCCTATGAGCCGCCGCCCCTTCACGCCCAAAGTCGTCACCGCCAATCGCCTGATCGAAGGCGATGTCGTGTATCTTTCCCAATCAGACGAATGGGTTACGGAACATGGCAAGGCTGAACTGATCGAGGATGAAGCCCACGCTCAGATCCGCCTTCTCGACGCAGAACGCCAGGCCGACACGGTCGTTGGCGTGTATCTGGCGGACGCGAAACCCGGCGCCGACGGCCCCGAACCGGTCCATTTCCGCGAAGCGTTCCGCGCAAAGGGCCCCAGCAACTACCCCCATGGCAAACAAGCCGAGAAGGTTTGAAATCATGTATCAATACAACGACTTCGACACCGCGTTCCTGGCCGAACGTAATGCCCAGTTCCGCGCGCAGGTGGCCCGCAGGTTGGATGGGTCCCTGACGGAAGATGAGTTCAAGCCGCTGCGCCTGATGAACGGCGTTTACCTGCAACTGCACGCCTACATGCTGCGCGTCGCCATTCCGTACGGGACACTCAGCAGCGCTCAGATGCGTGTACTGGCCGATTTGGCGGACCGGTGGGACAAGGGCTATGGCCACTTCACCACGCGCCAGAACATCCAGTACAACTGGCC
>JBCBVM010000068.1:0-10197 GCA_039817645.1 Pseudomonadota bacterium
CCGAGCTTGCGCCCGGATGGGTGTGGCTGTGCGGGGCGGGGCCGGGCGATCCGGGCCCCGTCATGGCATCGCTTTGCGCCCAAGGGAAGGGAAACCATTGGCGGGGCTCAACCTCTCGTGGCAGGAAGGTCCCATGAGCGAGGCCAAACCCCTTCGCCGTGGCTGGACCACTGGCGCCTGCGCGACCGCGGCCTGCAAGGCGGCGCTTGGCGGGTTGTGGGGGGCGGGCATTCCCGACGCCGTGCGGATCACGTTGCCCAAAGGGGAAACGCCCGTGTTCCAGGTGACCGGGGCGCGGGTCGGCGCAGGCTGGGCCGAGGCGGCGGTGGTCAAGGACGCAGGCGACGACCCGGACGTCACCCATGGTGCGACGATCCGCGTCCATGTGGCGGCGTCGGCGGGCGGCGTGGTCTTTTGCGCAGGCGACGGCGTGGGCCACGTGACCAAGCCGGGCCTGCCGATCCCCGTGGGTGACCCGGCCATCAACCCCGTGCCCCGCGCCATGATCGACGAAGTGGTCGCCGAGATGGCCGCGCAGCACGCCCGCGCGCCCGATGTGACGGTGACGATCTCTGTCCCTGGGGGGGCCGAGATCGCGCAGAAGACGTGGAACCCGCGTCTGGGCATTGCGGGGGGGCTGTCGATCCTGGGCACCACGGGCATTGTGCGGCCCTTTTCCTGCGCGGCCTGGATCGCGTCCATCCATCGTGGCGTGGATGTGGCGCGCGCCGATGGGCTGTCCCATGTGGCGGGCTGTACCGGGGCCACGTCGGAACGGGTGGTCCAAACGCTCCATGGGTTGCCGGACCATGCAATGCTGGACATGGGCGATTTCGCGGGCGGGATGCTGAAATACCTGGCGCGCCATCCCATTGGGCGCGTCACTGTGGGTGGCGGGATCGGCAAGCTGACCAAACTGGCCCAGGGGGCAATGGACCTGCATTCTGCCCGGTCGCAAGTGGATTTCGCGGGCCTGGGCGATTGGGTCGGGCAGGACCTGCGCGATTGCAACACCGCGCTGGAGGCTGTGACCCGTGTGCCGGACCTGGCCCATGTGGTGGCTGGCAAGGCGCGCGCGCGGGTGTTGCAGGTCATCGACGCAGAGGTGGACGTGGTCGTGATCGACCGCGCCGGGACCGTGCTGGCCCATGCTGGCGCCTAAGCTGTTGGTTTTGGCTGGCACGCAAGAGGCACGGATGCTGTTGACACGCGTCACGGATGTGCCGGTGCTGGCGTCCTTGGCGGGGCGCACGGCGCACCCGGTGGACCTTGGCGTGGCCACGCGGGTGGGGGGCTTCGGCGGGGCGGACGGGTTCCGCGCGGCCTTGTCGGGGATCCGGGCGGTGCTGGACGCGACGCACCCGTTTGCCGCCCGGATCTCGGATCGAACTGCGCGGATCTGCGCACAGATGTCGGTGCCCTATCTGCGCCTCAGCCGGCCCCCGTGGCCCGATGCGCCCGGCTGGCGGCACCACCCAAGCGCAGAGGATTGCGCCAAGGCTTTGCCCGCCGGCGCGCGCGTGTTCCTGAGCACGGGGCCAGGGTCGCTGCGTCCGTTTCTGGGGCGCGGGCTGCATTTGGTGTGCCGTCGTGTGGACCCCGCACCACAGGTGGCCGGGGTCACCTGGGTGATCGGCACACCGCCCTTCCAGCGGGTCCAGGAAAGCGCGCTGTTCGCCCATCACGGCATCACCCATCTGGTGACGAAAAACGCGGGCGGGGCGCGGGCCAAGCTGGATGCGGCGGATCAGATGGACATCGCCGTCCATATGATCGACAGACCGCCCATCCCGGTCGGAGAGGAAACCCATGACATCGCCCAAGCCGAAGCCTTCTTGCGCGCCCATGCGGATCATCCATAGCGATGCCTGCGTGGCCGAAGGGGCGGCGTGGCTGGCCGCGTCGGACCCCCGCTTTGCCGCGGCCCTGACCAAGACCGGGCCCTTGCCCCTGCGCCTGCGCAAGGATGGGTTCGCGGCCCTGTTGGACGCGATCATCAGCCAGCAGGTCAGTGTGGCGTCGGCCAATGCCATCGCGGGCCGGATCAAGGCGGCGAACTTGAATGGCCCCCGCAAGATCCTTCGGGCCAGCGATGACGACCTGCGGGCCTGTGGCCTGAGCCGTCAAAAGATCCGCTATGCCCGCGCCCTGGCCGAGGCGCGGCTGGACTATGGGGCCCTGCGACAGGCCCCGACGGAGGAGGTGATCGAAACCTTGATCGAAATCCCCGGCATTGGTCGATGGACGGCAGAGATCTATGCCATGTTCTCGCTCGGCCATGCGGATGTGTTCGCACCCAATGACCTGGCCCTGCAGGAGGCGGCGCGGCTGCTGTTTGTCCTGCCGGAGCGTCCGAAGGAACGGGACCTGCGCGCCATGGCCGATGACTGGACGCCGTGGCGGGCGGTTGCGGCGCGGTTGCTGTGGGCCTACTACCGTGTGGCAAAAGAACGAGAGGGCATCCGGTGACGTTGAGATATGAGAGACGGGGGCCGGACGCCGCCAAGAACCTTGTCATTTTCCTGCACGGTTATGGCGCGAATGCCGCTGATCTGATCGGCTTGGCTGACCCCATTTCGCCCCACCTGGCCGACACGGCGTTCTTGGCCCCCGACGCGCCCGAGACCTGTGCGGGCATGCCGCCGGGCATGGGGTTTCAGTGGTTTCCCATCCCTTGGATCGACGGCTCCTCTGAGGAGGAAAGCATGGCGGGGTTGGACCGCGCCATCCAGGATCTGAACACCTTCCTGGACGAGGCGTTGGAGCGCGAGGGGGTCGCGTCCCAGAACGTGGTGTTGTTCGGGTTCAGCCAGGGAACGATGATGTCGCTCCATGTGGGGCCTCGCCGCGCCGACCGCTTGGCAGGCATCGTCGGCTTCTCGGGGCGGTTGCTCAAGCCCGAGAGCTTGGCGGAAGACGTCGTGCAGCGTCCGCCGATCCTGTTGGTCCACGGGGACCAGGACGATGTGGTGCCGGTGCAGTCCCTGCCGGAGGCGGCGGAGGCGTTGGAGGCGGCGGGGTTCGAACAAATCTACGCCCATATCATGAAGGGCACCGCCCATGGCATTGCGCCCGATGGTCTGTCCGTCGCCGTGGCGTTCATGCGCGAAGTGTTGGGGTTGGACCAGGACTGATCGTCCGGTCGGGGTGTTTCCCCGCGGGGAAAGAGCCGTTTTGTCGTTATGTGTCAAAGTGTTGCGGCGATTTTCGTATTTTAATGCGCCCCCTCTTTCAGGGAAATGGCGCCGATCCGCAGGCTTGGGCCCGTTTAAGGGAACCCTTTGGCATCCTGAAGGGTTTCCCATGCGTCCATGGGGTGTTCGACCGGCGTCGCGCACTATGTCCGTGGGCAGGATCAGACATGGGAAAGGATCTTGCGCCATGAAATGCCTTGACCGACCAAGTGAGACGGCTGCGGCCACTGTGAAGAAAGACCTGCCGTTTGGCACCCGGACGGAGCGCGGCGCGCTGCGCCTGGAGCGGGACACGGCGGAGCATCGCAAGTTCCACGCGCATTTTGAGGACCTGCTGAATTGAGCCAGCATCTTCTGATTATGGGGGCCACATCCGGCATTGGGCGCCTCGCCAAGGACGAGGCGCTGTCGCGGGGGCACAAAGTGCGCGCCTTCGCCCGGTCCGCCGACGCCTTGCCGGAGGCAGACGGGTTGGAGCGCCATGTGGGCGACGCGCTGTCGCGCGAAGATGTCAGCGCGGCCCTGACTGGTGTGGATGCCGTGATCTACGCGCTTGGCATCAAGGAAAGCGTATCGATGCTGTGGAAAGAGGTGACGCTGTTTTCCCGCACCACCGAAGTGCTTTTGCCCGCCATGGCGGAGGTGGGGGTGCGGCGCCTGTTGGTCGTCACCGGTTTTGGGGCGGGTCGGTCCAAATCCGCCATGAGCACCCTGGAGCGCATGGGCCACCGGGCCGTCTTGGGCAAACCCTACGAAGACAAAGATCGCCAGGAAGCGATGCTGGTCGAGAGCGACTTGGACTGGACCATTGCCCGCCCCGTGATTTTGACGAACAGCGCGCGCAGTGGGAAGTACCGCGTCCTTAGAGACCCGGCGGAATGGCGCAACGGCCTGATTTCGCGGGCAGATGTGGCTTGCTATCTGTTGGATGCCATCGAAGGGCAAATGGACGTCCGCGCCGATGTCGTCCTGGCCCGGTGAACGGGCGCCCCGAACCTGCGGGGCGCCATCGGCTTAGCTGAGGTGGTGCACCTTCTGCAGGCCGTAGACGGGCGTGTCGATCCCTTCCATCCGGGCTTTGATCTGAAGCGATAGGAATTGGGAATAGTGCCGCGACTGGTGCAGGTTGCCGCCATGCATCCAAAGGTTGGGCACTTGGGTGGGTTTCCACATATTGCGCTGCTCCCCCTCCCACGGGCCGGGGTCTTTGGTGGTGTCGGAGCCGAGCCCCCACACCTTGCCCAGTTTGTCGGCCATATCCTGACCCATGAGGTCCGCGACCCAGCCATTCATGGAATTGTAGCCTGTGGCGTAGACGATCACATCCGCCTCCAGCTTGGTGCCGTCGTCCAGGATCACGCCGTCCTCGACCACGTCGGTGACCTGTCCCCGCTTGAGCTTGATCTTGCCGTCGATGATCAACTGGCTGGCGCCGATATCGATATAGTAGCCGGACCCGCGGCGCAGGTATTTCATGAACAACCCGCTGTCATCATCCCCCCAGTCGAGCCAGAAGCCGGCCTTTTCCAGCCCCGCGTAGAAGTCGGCATCCTGTTCCTTCATGGCGGCATAGGCGGGGATCTGGAATTCGTGCAGGATGCCATAGGGCAGGGAGGCAAAGATCAGGTCAGCCTTTTCGGTCGTCATGCCCGACGCCACCGCCCGTTCTGAGTACAGATCGCCCAAACCGATTTCCATCAGCGTGTCGGAGCGCACGATGTGGGTGGAGGACCGTTGGACCATGATCACATCCACGTCGCCTTCCCAAAGCGCCGCGCAAATGTCGTGGGCGGAGTTGTTGGAGCCGACAACGACCGCCTTTTTGCCCTTATAGCCGTCGGGACCGGGGTGTTTGGAGGAATGATGCTGATCGCCCTTAAAGCGGTCCATGCCGGGGAAATCAGGCATGCGCGCCTTGCCGGACATGCCGGTGGCCATGACCAGGTGCGTGGGCTTAAGGGTCACGTCTTCACCATCGCGGTCCACGACCAGGGTCCAGGTCCCGGTGGCGTCATCGAAGCTGGCGGATTTGGCGGTGGTTTGGGTCCAGTAGTTGAGCTCCATCACCTTGGTGTACATCTCTAGCCAGTCGCCCAGCTTGTCCTTGGGGCTGAAGACCGGCCAGGTGTCGGGAAACTTGATGTAGGGCAGGTGGTCGTACCAAACCGGATCGTGGAGGCAGAGCGATTTGTAGCGGTTGCGCCAACTGTCGCCGGGGCGGTCGTTCTTTTCGACGATGATGGTGGGTACGCCCAATTGCCGCAGGCGCGCGCCCAGGGCGATGCCGCCTTGGCCGCCGCCGATGATCACGCAGTAGGGTTGGGTTGTATGGCCCAGGTCCGCCTCTTCGGCGGCGCGTTCTTCGGCCCAGGTGGTGCGATGCTTGCCCGCGCCGTGTTTAGCGCCCAGGGGCCGGTTTTCGCCATGGGGTTCTTCGTGGCCGATCAGTTCCACCATCGTGGTGAGCAGCGTCCAGATTTTGCCGTCTTGCAGGCGCATGAGGCCGTAACCGCGCGCCACGGCTGTCTCAAAGCTGATCCAGGCCGTGAGGACGCCGCCATCTTCGGTCGGGATTTCGCCATCGGCGATGCGCCAATTGGTGGGCTTGGTCGTGTGGAGTTGGTGGGACAGCATGTCCCGCACCTGATCTTTGCCCTCTACGGTTTTGATATTCCACGTAAAGCTGACGAGATCGCGCCAATAGCAGGTATCGGCAAACAGGTCGGTGGCGGCGTCGATATCGCCTGCCTCCAGCGCGCCACCAAGGGCGTCGAGTACGGATTGGGCCTGATCTGTCACGGTGGTGTCGAGCATCTGTCATCCTCCCAAATGTCAAAGCTGCTGGGTGAGTGTCGCAGAGCGTCCCGCGTTGACGCAAGGGAAACGTGGTCGCGTCGGGGCGCGCGCCTTTTCGTTCCGGCATGGCGTGCCGTTGGGCGCCTGAAGCCTACGCAAAAGGCGAGGCGCATCTTATTTGACGGTCGGGTCCGACACAGACTTGGCAAGGCGTCGGCCCCACCGCAGGGCGGCGCAGTGCTGGTTGATCGGATGTGCGCTTTGCGGACGATAGCCCCTTTGCCGCATTCGGTGCCGACCTGGCCGTGGCCGTTTAACCAAACCGTCACATAGCCACGTTATCTGGGCCCTTGTCAGGGGGCGGCACCCATATATAGTCCCCTCAAGGGGGGCCGCGCGCCCGGAGGCCGGGCGGGCCGCTCTCTGATCAGGGAAGCGAGCGAATGACGACCTTGACCGAAACGACCCGTGACGCCGCGTGCGGCGATTTCCGTCACGAATTTACCCGCGAACCGGCGGGGCTGAAGCATTTCCCGGCGCTGGTCCTGAACGCGGATTACCGGCCATTGTCCTACTACCCCCTGTCGCTGTGGCCGTGGCAGGATGCGGTGAAGGCCGCGTTCTTGGACCGGGTCACCATCGTCAGCGAGTACGAGGAGGTGGTGCGGTCGCCCACGACGACCATCCGCATCCCGTCGGTGGTGGTGTTGAAAGATTACGTGGCGCCGCAGAAGCGGGTGGCGTTCACCCGGTTCAACCTGTTCCTACGGGATGAGTTCGCGTGCCAGTACTGCGGGTCCAAAGAGAATTTGACCTTTGACCATGTGGTGCCCCGGGCGCGCGGTGGCGTGACGTCGTGGGAAAATGTGGTGGCCGCCTGTGGGCGGTGCAACCTGAAGAAAGGGTCGCGGTCGCTCAAGCAAGTGGGGTTCCATCTGCGCAAAGCGCCGCGCCAGCCGAGCGCGCCGGAATTGATGAATATGGGACGGAAGTTTCCGCCCAATTACCTGCACGACAGCTGGATGGACTTCCTGTACTGGGATGCGGAGTTGGACGCCTAGCGGGGCACCCCAAGCGGGATGTCAAAGCCCGGCGGGGCCAGTTCGAACCCGTCGAACGAGAACCCGGGCGAGACGGTGCAGCTGACCAAGGTCCAATCGCCGGTGGTGCGGGCGGCTTGCCACTGGTGCGCCTCCACCACAGCTTGGGGGTGCATGGCGGTCAGGTCCGGCCCTAACGTCACCTCCTGGGCGGGACCTGCGTCGGTGGCGGCGCGGGCCAAGATCAGGGGCGCACCTGCGTGCCACAGCCAGATCTCGCTGGCATCGACGCGGTGCCAATGGCTGCGTTCTTTGGCTTTCAGCAGGAAGTAGATGGCGGTGCCCGCAGGCCGCGCCCCGCGGGCGGCCGGGGCGACCCAGGTTTGGCGATACCACCCCCCTTCGGGATGGGGCGCCAAGTTCAGTGTCGCGATTACATCATCGGCTGTCATTGGCGATTTGCCTTTCACACCAAAGGATATAGAGGCCCGTGGCGATTGTGATCACGATGCCTGCCATGGCGAGGCCATTGGGCCAGTCGCCGAACAGGAGGAAGCCGATCACCGTCGCCACGGGGATTTCGAGGTATTGGATGGGCCCAAGCGTCGCCGTGGGGGCGTAGCGTAGGGACCAGGTCATCAGAAGATGGCCGCCCGTGCCGAGCAGCCCCATGAGAAGCAGGAGCCACCACAGGTCCCCCGGGGTGGCAAAGGTGGTCGCGGTGGTGTCCGGCAGCAGGAGGGATGCGGTGCCGAGCGCGAAGACGGCCATCCCGCCGGAGGAGGCTTGCATGGCGATCGGGTCGGCTTCGGTGGCGACACGGCGGGTCACCAGCATAAAGGTCGCGAAGACCACGGCCACGCCCAGCGGGTAGAGGACAGCCCAGCCGACGACCTGAAAACTGGGCTGCATGACCAAAAGGGTGCCGCAGAAGCCCACGGCACAGGCGCCAAGGCGACGGGGCCCCACATGCTCCCCCAGGATAAGGTGCCCCATGAGCAGCAGGATAAATGGCATGACGAAGGCAATGGCCAACGCGTCGGCAAGCGGCAGGTGGATCAGCGCCGTGACCATGAGCCAGATGCCGGTGATCTGCAGGATTGTCCGCAGGACGGTCAACTGCCAGCCCAGCCGCGACATCTGAAAGCTGCGCCCCGTGGCCAGGACCAGGGGCACCAGAACCGCTGCCTGCACGACGAAGCGGACGAAGGTCAGTTGCATGACCGCAAAGTGGTCGGTCAGAAGTTTGGCGATCCCATCGCTGAGCGGGGCGGTGATGCAAAAACCCAGCATCAGGCCGAGGCCAAGGATCGGGCGATCCTGAATGGGGGCAGGGGCGAGGGCGGTCATGGCCTTAGGCTATGGCAAAGGGGGCTGCGGCAGCCAGCCGAATGTGCACAGCCGGGCGATCAGAGGGGCAACCAGATTCGCACCGTGGTGCCCGCCCCGGGGGCGGATTGGATGGACAGGGCGCCACCGTCCTCCTCGGCGAAGGTTTTTACCATGGCGAGGCCCAGCCCCGTTCCGGTGCCTTTGCCTTTGGTCGTCACATAGGGGCGCGCGGCTTGGGCGATGAAATCCGCCTCCATCCCGCGGCCCGTATCGCGGACGGAGATCACCGCACCGTCCGCACCGCCGCGCCGGTCCGTTTGTGCCTGGATCTGAATGGTCCCGCCGTCGGGCATGGCGTCACGGGCGTTGATCACCAGGTTCAGCAGGGCCGCCTCGAACTGGGCTGGGTCCAGGCGCACGGTCAGGGGCGCGCCCGCCACGACGTGCAGGCGCACGTTGGACGGCAAGACCCGCTTGGCGAAGGTAGAGAAGCTATCCAAGAAGGCGGGCAAGGCCACGTCCTGGCGCTGTCCCACGGCGGGTGTGGTCCGGTCCATCAATTGCGCCACCAGATCGCTGCCCCTGTCGGTGGCGGCGCGCACTTCGTTCAGAAGGCGGCTTTCTTCTTCTGCCGGCACCTCTTTCAGGAGATCGAGATTGCCGCGCATGACCGTCAGAAGGTTGTTGAAATCATGGGCCACACCGCTGGCCAGTTGGCCCATGGCTTCGCCTTTCTGGGCGGTGGCCAGTTGCTGGGTCCGGGTTTGCAGGCTGTGGTGCAGGTCGACGCAGGACCGGGCAACGGTCAAAAAGAAGATCGACACCAAAAGGCCGATGACGTGGAGGAGGATTTGCTCCGCCTCGGAGATGCCCACATGGGAGCCGATGCCATAGACCACCAATTGCGCGATGACGGCCACGGAGACCACGGCCACGGCGGCCCGGTCGCGGGACCGCGTGTCCAGGCCGATGACATTGATACATTGGGCAAAGATCATCAGACCCGCGACCATCAGAATGGTCACACTGTCCGAGAAAGACAGGAAGATTGGGATGGTGGAATAGAGCAGCAGGACAACCGCCTGGTGCGCCTGGAGCAGGCGCAACACGCGCCACGTGCGCGGCGCGTTCGGGCGGCTGCGCAGCCTGTTGTGGTAGCCAAACGCCAAATCGACCGCGATGTAGACGGCAAAGAACGGCGCCAGCCAAAGGGGAGCCCCAAAGAGCAGAAGCGTCGACAGGCCGGCCCCGATCAGAACCTGGCGAAAGATGCGATGCCGGCTTTCGGCGCGATCGACGGCGATATAGCAGTCGATCCTTTCGGCCAGGGTGCCCGGGGCTATGCCGCGTTGGTAGAGGGTGCGCAGAAGGGCATGGGGCGGGGACCCGCGGAGCATTGACCTCTCCGCTGGGGCGCCGCCCGGTGGGTGCAGCGTCGTGAAACTTGGCTGTTGCTGGCGAATGGGTCCGTTCATTCCGCCCTCCGACGGGAAGGCTAGCACAGCTTTGTCACAGAACGCTCACGGTAATTTTAGGACCCGCGCAGAACGGAGGTTCCAGCGTAACGGGCCGTCTCTCCCAACATCTCCTCGATGCGGATCAGTTGGTTGTATTTCGCCAGCCTGTCGGAGCGGGCGAGGGACCCGGTTTTGATCTGTCCGCAATTGGTGGCGACGGCCAGATCGGCGATGGTGGCATCTTCGGTTTCGCCGGAGCGGTGGGACATGACGCAGGTCATGCGGTTGCGATGGGCCAGCGATACGGCCTCCAGCGTCTCTGACATGGTGCCGATCTGGTTGACCTTCACCAGCAGGGAATTGGCGGCGTCTTTCTCG
>JBCBVM010000069.1:0-9179 GCA_039817645.1 Pseudomonadota bacterium
CACCTATATGCGGACCGACGGGATCGATATGGCGCCCGAGGCCGTGCATGCCGCCCGCGACGCCATTGAGGCGCGCTACGGCAAGGACTACGTGCCCAAAAGCCCACGCATGTACAAAAACAAGGCCAAGAACGCGCAGGAAGCCCATGAGTGCATCCGGCCCACGGAAATGACGCGGGCGGCCGATGACATCAAAGTCACCGAGGCCGATCAGAAGAAGCTGTACGATCTGATCTGGAAGCGGACGCTGGCCAGCCAGATGGAGGCCGCCAAGCTGGAGCGGACGACGGTGACCATCCGCGACCGCGACCAGCAGGTGGAGTTGCGGGCGACCGGTCAGGTCGTGGTCTTCGACGGGTTCATGAAAGTCTACACCGAAGGGCGCGACGACGATCAGGCCAGCGATGATGACCGGCGTCTGCCCGCGATCCACCAGGGCGACGCGGCCAAGAAGCACGCAAACGGCCTGCGCCCCGACTTTGGCAAGCTGGACGAGGATGCGTTGCTGGAGGATACCGGCGGCGACGGGATGCTGCGCGCCAAGGCCGGCATTCTGGCGCCATCGGGCGCGGTCCTCGGCCAGCAGCATTTCACCCAACCGCCCCCCCGCTATACCGAGGCCAGCCTGGTCAAGCGCATGGAAGAATTGGGGATCGGGCGCCCGTCCACCTATGCGTCGATCCTGTCGACGATCGTGGATCGGGGCTATGTCCGCAAAGACGGCAACCGCCTGTTCCCCGAGGATCAGGGCCGATTGGTGACGGTGTTCCTGACGAACTATTTCCGCCGCTATGTGGGGTATGATTTCACCGCAGGGCTTGAGGGCGAATTGGACGACGTCTCCGCTGGGGACCGGCACTATAAGGATGTGCTCGACCGGTTCTGGCGCGACTTCAAGGCCGCCGTGGACGAGACGGCGGAGTTGCGCATCACGGATGTGCTGGAAAAGATCAACGAGGTGTTGGAGCCGCATCTGTTCCCCGACCAGGGCGACGGGCGCGACCCGCGCCTGTGTCCACGCTGCGATGTTGGGCGCCTGTCCATGCGCACGGCGCGGGCGGGGGGCGCGTTCATCGGCTGCTCCAACTACCCCGAATGTCGCTACACCCGGCCCTTCGGCCCCCCCGGGATGGAGGGGGAAACCCAAGTCGCCGAGGATCGCGTTTTGGGGGTGGAGCCGGAAAGCGGGCAAGAGATTTGGCTGAAATCCGGTCGGTTCGGGCCCTATGTGCAATTGGGCGAGGCAACGGAAGAGAACAAAAAACCCAAGCGGTCATCCCTTCCGAAATCTTGGTCGCCGGAAGCGATGGATTACGAAAAGGGTCTGCAGCTTCTGTCCTTGCCCCGCACCGTCGGGGAACATCCCGAAGACGGTGCGGTGATCGAAACCAATTTGGGCCGGTATGGGCCATATGTGAAGTGGAACAAGGTGTACGCGAACCTGCCCGATGAGGATGAGATCTTCACCATCGGCATGAACCGCGCCGTGGAGGTTTTGGCCGAGAAACTGGCCAAACGCGGCGGCGGACGCGCGGCCCAGAAGGCCCTGAAAGAATTGGGGGAGCATCCCGAACATGGCGGCCCCGTCAACATCATGGACGGGCGCTACGGCCCTTACGTGAAGTGGGAAAAGGTGAACGCGACGATCCCGAAGGACACCGACCCGCAAAGCGTTACCATGGACCAGGCCGTCGAATTGATCGTGGAGCGGCTGGCCAAGACCGGCAAGACACCCGCGAAAAAGAAGGCGGCGCCGAAGAAACCTGCCGCCAAGAAACCGGCCGCGAAGAAGCCCGCGGCGAAGAAAACGGCGACCAAAAAGGCACCCGCGAAAGACGGCTGACGGGGACGGGGGACCGGGAAAGATGTGCAGGGTGAGGCACATATAACCTGCCCCGGGTAACCATCCGGTCCTCACCCTGCTCGGTAGACAGTGATCTTCTTGCCTGCACCGTGACCTGAAATTTGCGGATGATGGTTAAGAAACGGTTAAGGCGTTCTGTAAAAGTTTTGCGACATTTCCGCAGGTTGGCCGTGTCGTCGCACAAGGGCACCGGCCACACCTGCTGCGAAATCTCGGGCGGGCCCCTTGTCTGGGGCGCAGGCGGGGCCGACATGTCGCAGGCAAGTCACGAAGTCAGATCGGAGGCGCGATGCCCGCCCTTTCCCCCCGCCCGGATGTCATGGAGTTTCTGCTGACGCGCCGGTCCCGCCCGGCCAAAACCCTGACAGCCCCCGGACCGGACAACGATACATTGCTGCCGATCCTGCAAGCCGCGCTGCGCGTCCCTGACCATGGCAAGCTAGAACCCTGGCGCCTGATCGTGCTGGACCGCGCGGCGTTGACGCGCCTGGCAGAGGTGACCGAAACGCTGGGCACAGCCCAGGGGCGAGACGCGGACAAGCTGGCCAAATCCGTCGCCATGTTCCGAGATGCGCCCACCATGGTCGCCGTCATCGCCACGCCCGTGGCGTCCGACAAGATCCCCGCGGTGGAGCAAACGCTGAGCGCCGGCGCGGTATGTCTGGGCCTTTTGAACGCGGCCTTGGCCAGCGGTTGGGGGGCCAACTGGTTGACCGGCTGGATGGCCACGGACCCGGACTGGCTGCGACAGGCGCTGACCCTCGATAAGGGAGACAGCGTCGCGGGCTTTATGGTCCTGGGCACCGAAGGCGCCGTCCCCCCGGATCGCCCGCGCCCGGACATGGCCGCCAAGATCACCTGGTTGTCCGCATGATCCGCGACGCGTTGCGCGCCATCGGGCAGTTGGGCGACCCGCAGTTCCGCTCGGTCGTTTTGTTGGGGATCGGCCTGTCGGTCGGTCTGTTGGTTGGGTTTTCCGCGCTGGTCCTGTTCGGCCTGCAACTGCTGGTCGGGCCCGAGGCGACGTTGCCCTGGATCGGAACGGTAACCTGGCTGGACGATCTGTCCTTCTGGGCGGCGATACCGGTTCTTGTCGTGTTGTCGGTGGTGTTGATGGTGCCCGTGGCGTCGGCGTTCACCGGCCTGTTCCTGGATCGCATCGCAGGCGCGGTGGAGACGCGACATTATCCCAACGCGCCTCCGCCCCGCAAACAAGGCATGGCCGAGATGATCCAGGACAGCGCCCAATTTCTGGGCCTGGTGCTGGGCGTCAACCTTCTTGCGCTGATTGCCTATGTGGTCTTTGCGCCCCTGGCCTTGTTCATCTTTTGGGGTGTGAATGGCTTTCTTCTGGGGCGGGAATACGCGCAGATGAGCGCGGCCCGCCATCTACCCCCGGAAGAGGCGCTCAAGTTCCGCAAGCGCCACAAGGGGCAGATTTTCGGGGCGGGCGTTTTGATGGTGATCCCGCTGACGATCCCCATTGTGAACCTATTGGTGCCGGTCCTGGGCGCGGCCACGTTCACCCATCTGTTCCACCGCCTGCACCGGCCCTAGGGGCGCGTTCAATCGCGTCCGGTGATCCGCCGCAGATCGTCGATGCCGATCAGGCCGGACACGATGATCCAGACCAAGGGCGCCCACAGGGCCACCGCAATGCTGGTCGCGATCAGAAGGCGGCGTTTCAACCCCACCGAGGTCGGGGCGGAGGCATGGGTGCCTTCCACGCGCTGCCCGTCGTCGCCCTGGGTGCGGACGTTGGTTTGCAGCATAATCAGCATGACCATGGCCCAAACCATGGCAAACAGGACGAAGGCGGAAAAGACGGTCATACCTGCTCCAACTCCACCAGGGTTCCGGTGAAGTCTTTGGGGTGGAGGAACAGGACGGGCTTGCCATGGGCACCGATCTTGGGCTCTCCGCCGCCGAGGACGCGGGCGCCGGAGGCCTTGAGCGTGTCGCGCGCGGCCAGGATGTCATCCACCTCATAGCAGACATGGTGAATGCCGCCGGACGGGTTCTTGTCCAGAAAGCCTTGGATGGGGGACCCTTCGCCCAGCGGATGCAGCAATTCGATCTTGGTATTGGGCAGTTCGATGAACACGACCGTCACGCCATGGTCCGGTTCGTCCTGGGGCGGGTTGACCTTGGCGCCCAGCGTGTCGCGGTATTGGGCGGCGGCGGCGTCCAGGTCTGGCACCGCGATGGCGACGTGGTTCAAGCGTCCGATCATGGCAAACTCTCCGATTGGTCCCGCGCGGTATGGGGGCCACCGACAGGGGACGCAAGAGGACAGGCCGCCGCGTTTACGGACCGTTAGGGATAACGGGTCAAACTAGGCTCAGACCTGGAACCCGGAGAGATTCGATGGATGACCTCGACCTGATTGCCCGCCCTGCGCCGACGCCGCAACGCCCCCTGCTTGGCTGCACCCTTCTGCTGGTGGAAGACAGCCGCTTCGCGTCCGAAGCGTTCCGCCTGCTGGCCCTTCGATCGGGCGCGCGGATCCGGCGGGCCGATTGCCTTGCCTCGGCGGAGCGGCATCTGAACACCTATCGCGCCAGTGTGGCCATCGTGGATATCGGGCTGCCCGACGGGTCCGGGCTGGAGCTGATCAAACGGCTGGACCGGGCCAATCAGCGGCCCTTCGTCATCCTGGCCACGTCCGGCCAATCCAGGGACGAGGTGGAGGCCGAAGTCCTGGAGGCGGGCGCGGACGGGTTCCTGCCCAAACCTATCGAAAGCCTGGCGGCCTTCCAACAGGCCATCATGCGCCATATGCCCGAAGATCACGTGCCCAAAGGTCTGCGGGCCGTGGGGTCCGAAGTGGTGCAGCCGGATCGATTGGCCCTGAACGAAGACCTGATCTATGCGGGGCGCCTGTTGGATGACCACGCGGTGCAGCCGCGCTTCGTGGCCGATTTCCTGCAAGGTCTGGCCAAGATCGACCATGACGATGCCCTTCTGTCCGAAGCGCGGACCCTATCGGGCGATTATGGCGACATCCGCCCAAGGCTTCAGGCGCTGATTGCGGAACATTTGGACCACAGCGTCGTGGGCAGTGTTTAACCCGCAGAGCTAAGGGCGGTGCGTTGCCGCCCCTGCGCATCGAAGTTTCCGGGGGCGAGCCATGCTTGGTGCTTGGCGGCGATCAAGGGCCAGTCTCGGTCAAGAAGCGCGAACCAAGCGGTGTCGCGATTGCGGCCTTTGACGACCATGTGCTGCCGAAACGTTCCTTCATAGGTGAAACCCAGGCGCAATGCGGCCCGGCGGGACGCCGCGTTTTCGGCGTTGCACTTCCATTCGACGCGCCGGACACCGCCATCGAAAGCGGCGGCGATCATCAGGTGCAGCGCCTCGGTCGCGGCGCGGGTGCGCTGGAGGGCGGGGGACAGAACGATGCAACCAATCTCAACCACGCCATTGGCCCGGTCCATGCGCAGATACGCCGCCACGCCGCGCCAGCCGGTCCCGTCGCCGATGGCGTAGTAGAACGGGTCGGCCCTGCTGGCGGCATCCTTGAGCCACGCGGCATAGGCCTCGAAAGAGGGAAACGGCCCGTCCGCCATGTAGCGCCAGAGGGTCGGGTCCGGGGTGTTGGCCGCGTAGAGGGACGGGCCATGGCGGGGACTGAGGCGTTCAAGCTGCGCCCCGTGCCCTGACAATTGCGCAGGGGGTGCGAAGGGCACGCCGCGCCACGCGGTCAGGGTCGGCCCGCCGGTCACTTGGGCGCCATGCGGATGGCCCCATCGAGGCGGATGACCTCTCCGTTCAGCATGGGGTTTTCGGCGATGTGGCCCACCAGTGCGGCGAACTCGGACGGGGCGCCCAGGCGGGGCGGATAGGGCACCTGCGCGCCCAAACTGTCCTGCACCTCGGACGGCAGACCGGCCAACATCGGCGTCAGGAACAACCCCGGCGCGATGGAGACGACCCGGATGCCCAGGCGCGACAGGTCCCGCGCCATGGGCAGGGTCATTCCGGCGACACCCGCCTTGGACGCGGCATAGGCCGCCTGCCCCATCTGCCCTTCGAAGGCCGCAACGGAGGCGGTGTTGACGATCACCCCCCGCTCCTGATCCGGGCCGCGCCCGTCTTGGGCGGCCATGATCGCTGCGGCGGCGGACGCGCAGTTGAAAGTGCCGATCAAGTTGATGCCGATCACGCGGGCGAACAGGGCCGGGTCATGGGCGCCATCACGGCCCACGGTCTTGGCGGCGGGGGCGATCCCGGCACAGTTCACCATCAGGTCAAGGCGCCCAGCGGCGGCCACATCGGCCAAAACCGCCGCGCAGGCCGCCGGGTCCGTCACGTCCAGGGCGTAGAACGTGCCCCCCAGGTCCGCCGCCAAATCCGCCCCCGCAGGGTCCAGATCGAGGATCGCAACCCGCCCGCCAGCCGCAGCGATGTGCCGGGCGGTGGCCGCACCCAAACCACCAGCGCCGCCGGTGATGGCAGCCACACTGCCTGTTAGATCCATCTGACCCTCCGTCTCGCTTTGGCTCTACCTGCCGGAGAACGGCGGCGACGGAAAGGGCGTCTCAGGTTACCGCAAAGTGGGCGCGGTGATGGACGCGCGGATACGCCCGCCGGTGTCGTCACTGTCGGCCGAGACGCCAATGCCCACCAGGACCCCCGGCGCGCCGCCGAAGGCGCGGGCGAAATCGCCTGCCAGATCCACCTGTTCGGTGAATTGGCCCGTCCCCGCCGGGCGCAGAACGATGGTGCGCAGGCCGGGCAAATAGGGGCTGTTCTGGATGGTGCCCCGGGCGTCGTCATCGCCCCACACATAGACCAGCACCTTGGTGTTCGGATTGCGCAGCAGGCGCCCTGCACGGTTGGGGTTGGCCCGTGCCGCCGTGTCGGGGTCGGTCCACGCAAAATAGATCGCAAGGTTCCGGTCATCGCCGCCTTTGCGGCGCAGGTCGGTGGCGGGCACGCTTTCGGTCACAGACCACCCCCAAGACGCGCGCGTGGCGCCCTGCACGGTCTGCGGCACCGCCTTCCACAACAGCGACACCGTGCCGTCGGACACCACCGAGAGCGAGGAGCCCCCCTGCCGGTAGTCGTTGGAGGACAGCCGCAGGAACCCCTGCTCTCGCCAAGAGCCATCGAAGGCGATGGGGTTGGCGACGGCCGGGGCCCCAAGGGTCGCGGCCAGAAGGAGGGACAGAAACGCGGTTCTCATGGCGATGGCTTTCGAAGGTGCAACGTCCCTCGAACGTAGCGACCCGACCGAAACACGCCAGTCACGCTTGCGCGATCCGGGGCGGGCGCGGGAAAGGGGCCATAAAAACTGTGGATGGAATGAACTCCACCCTTTACAGAGTCCGCCCCGCCCTCCAACAATATCTGGTATAGGGGGAGCGTCGCATCCCATACGGATCGTCGTAACCCCCAGTCCTAGGGACTCGAGCGGAAAGGCACGACATGTTCCATGAGAGGCAGCAGTTTTCGGAGACAGGCGACCTCCACCCCATCGACCTGGTCGAGACCGTGGCGGAATCCCATCAGTGGGATTTCGACCGTGTGGGCGAAGATCAGATCGCGATGGTGGTGGAGGGGCAGTGGCGCAGCTATTCCGTGACTTTGGCGTGGTCCGATATGGACGAGACATTGCGGCTGATCTGCTGCTTTGAGATGGAGCCGCCGGAGGAGTCGCTGCCGGATTTATATGAGGTGCTGAACCTGGCCAATGACCAGTGCTGGGCCGGGTCCTTTGCCTATTGGGTCGCGCAGAAGATGATGGTCTACCGCTATGGCCTGGTGTTGGCCGGTGGGGCCTGCGCCCAGGTGGAGCAGATCAACCATATGGTGGCCGAAGCCGTGCTGGCCGGAGAGAAGTTCTATCCGGCGTTTCAGTTGGTCTGCTGGGGCGGTCGCCCGCCCATCGACGCGATGCAGGTCGCCATGGCCGAGGCCTACGGCCACGCCTGACCACGGTC
The DNA here is from genome assembly GCA_039817645.1 of Pseudomonadota bacterium. GTDB lineage: Bacteria > Pseudomonadota > Alphaproteobacteria > Rhodobacterales > Rhodobacteraceae > Jannaschia. Next base: position 7,810 of record JBCBVM010000069.1, read on the forward strand.
TGAAACGTCGATCCCCTTTGGGCCCGGTAGACCGGGTTTTTCCGACTTTTGTTCCGATTGTCGCATCAAGCAATGCTGACCCAAAAGTCGAACATACCTGACCCAGGCCGGACGCGGACAACGGTGGAGAGCGAGGGCGCGGGACGAAGCTGTCGTTCGGCCCTGAGCGGCTTGGTAGCGCTACCTCCACTGAGCGGACCTTCGGCGCTCTGACCAGAGGTTTGAGCGCCAACAAAGCGGCTATTGCGTCCATGGGGTCTTGAGGTGGCGCTGCGATCTTCTTGCTAGAGGAGCTCTATGGTAGCTTCAAAACCAAGGAGCATTTTGCAATGCAAGATTCCCGCGAGTACTCCGGCGGACAGGAGGCGCAGAGCAACCACCGCGCATCCCACGCCGACAAGCGGCGACGCTCATTACTCGACCGGGCGCTGAATAAGCCGCCCTTGCTTCTCTTCGAGCATGAATCGCTCTTTGCCGCCTACAGGGGCGAGATCGAGGCGCGCTTCATCGCCGCGCAGGCAAGCGACGCCGGGCTTATGACACCCGACATCTTCATTGAGATCAAACGTCGCCTCGACCAAGGAACGTGGGAGGACATCTTTATTGCCGAGAAGGTGCTCGTCCGATGCGCCAGTAATGAGGCTGTCACTGCGCTGACCAAAATCCTTCTCGAGAAGTTCAAGTGGAAGGAGATTGGCCTTCCGCTCGATTGGAACTTCGCGGATCTCCATCTGCCCCCCGGCGAGCAGCGCGAGGCGCTTTTGTATCTTATCGGAGTCTATCAGGAGCAGATCGTGCGCGGGCACGTTCTGGGATACTACCAGCGTCTTCGCGCGCTGCGCGTCGCAGCGCTATTCATTCTTGCCGCCGCCGTCTTCGGAGCTCTACAGATCGCGACGCAGTCCTTTCTCCACTCAGGTTTCGGGGCCACCAACTGGATGCTGATCGCGCTCGGGTGCTTCTCGGGAATGCTGGGCGCGAACGTTTCGATGCTTCACGGGGCGTTTCATTCGGCGGAACCTCCCGAACTGGATATCTCCGCACTGTGATCTGATGCACCGCGTCCCGCTTGAACTCATCGCTGTAATTGCCTGTCCCCATGTCGGCCTCCTCGCCTCAAAATTAGGGGGCAAAGCATCTACAAATCTAGGGGCACCTCAAACGCATTCGTCGAGTCATTCAATGGCAGCTTCCGGGACGAACTCTTGAACGAAACCCTGTTCTCATCACTGAACGAGGCCCGCGAAAAGATCACGGCATGGAAGGAGGACTACAACCGCACCAGACCCCACTCATCCCTCGGCAATCTCACGCCGCAGGAATTTGCAATGAAATCGAAACTAGAAACCAAGGCCGCATAAGGCCACAAA
>JBCBVM010000070.1:0-7995 GCA_039817645.1 Pseudomonadota bacterium
ACGTGGAACGGGCGCGGTTTGACCGGATGCTGTCCAGCCAAGAGATTGGCACCCTGATCACGGCCATGGGCACCGGCATCGGTCATGATGACGATCTTGTGGTAGCGCAGCTTGTCGAGGTTGAACTCATCCCGCCCGATCCCGGTGCCCATGGCCGTGATCAGGGTGCCAATCTCTTGGCTGGACAGCATCCGGTCAAACCGCGCCCGTTCCACGTTCAGGATTTTGCCGCGCAGGGGCAACACGGCCTGGTTCTGCCGGGACCGCCCTTGCTTGGCCGATCCGCCAGCACTATCGCCCTCCACCAGGAAAAGCTCTGCCTTGGAGGCGTCTTTCTCTTGGCAGTCGGCCAACTTGCCGGGAAGGGAGGCGACATCCATCGCCGTCTTCCGGCGGGTCAATTCCCGCGCTTTGCGCGCCGCCTCACGGGCCAGCGCCGCTTCGATGATCTTGCCTACGATTTGCCGCGCCTCCGTCGGGTGTTCGTCGAACCATTCGGCCAGCTTCTCGTTCACCAGGTTTTCAACGGCTGGGCGCACCTCGGAGGAGACGAGCTTGTCCTTTGTCTGGCTGGAGAATTTTGGGTCCGGCACTTTGACAGACAGGACACAGGTCAGCCCCTCGCGCGCGTCGTCACCGGTGAAGCTCACCTTCTCTTTCTTGGCGATCCCACTGGATTGCGCGAACAGGTTTATCGTGCGGGTCAGTGCCCCGCGCAGTCCGGCCATGTGCGTTCCGCCATCGCGCTGGGGGATGTTGTTGGTAAAAGGCAGGACATTTTCGTGGTAGCTGTCGTTCCACCACATGGCGACTTCGACGCCGATCCCGTCCCGCTCCCCTTCCATATAGATGGGCTCTGGCATGACGGGCGACTTGGACCGGTCGAGGTATTTCACAAACTCCCGCACGCCTCCGTCGTAGTACATCTCGACGCACAAGGGCTCTGCCGGGCGTTCATCCTCCAGGATGATGCGCACGCCGGAGTTGAGGAAAGCCAGTTCGCGCAGGCGCTTTTCCAGCGTGGTGAACACAAAGTCGAGGTTGGAGAACGTGTCGAGGGAGGCCATGAAGCGCACTTCGGTCCCCGTCTCGGCCGCGTCGCCGAGCACTTTCAGATGCTCCGCCGTTTCGCCGCGTTCAAACCGCGCCACATGTTCCTTGCCATCGCGCCAGACGCGCAGTTCCAGCCAATCGGACAAGGCATTGACGACCGACACACCCACCCCGTGCAAACCGCCCGAGACCTTATAGGAATTGCTGTCGAACTTCCCGCCGGCATGCAGTTGGGTCATGATGACCTCCGCCGCGGAGACGCCCTCTTCCTCATGCAGACCCACGGGAATGCCGCGGCCATTGTCGCGCACAGACACGCTGGAATCGGCATGTATTTTGACGCTCACATGGGTCGCGTGACCCGCCAGCGCCTCGTCGATACCGTTATCCACAACCTCATAGACCATGTGGTGCAAACCGGACCCATCATCCGTGTCCCCGATATACATACCAGGACGCTTGCGAACCGCCTCTAAGCCTTTGAGAACTTTGATTGAATCGGCGCCGTATTCTTCCGGCGTCGGGGCTGCTTCTGCCATTGTCTCTTATCCCCGTTTCTTCACGCAAGATATACGCATTTCCACGGGGTTTGTCACGGGACTCGCACAAGATTTGGTAGGTCCCTGTGGGTTTAGAGGACGCGCGTCCGATCTGTCCCGGGGTTCGGTGTCGGGGACGATGTCACGCTGTGGATGACGTGCCGGTGCAAGCGTTCGGCGGCGGCGATGTGTTCGGGCGAAACCGGCTGCTGCGGCGTGGCCGCCAGCCAAGCTTCGGCGGCCTGTTCTTGACCCTCAAGAAAGGCCAGAAGGTCGGCGGGATGCTCCTCCAACTCCCCAGCTTCGGGGCGCGACATTTTAAGCGCGGTGAGGGCGTCGATCTGGGCATGCATGTCTTTGGGAATATCGGTTTCGGCCAAAAGGGTGGGCATGTCCATGGGGGCCGCCCCGCGCCCGTGGCGTCGAAGCCATCGGAGCGTCAGGGCGGGGCGCACGGTGTAGAACAGCCGCTTGAGCCGAACCCCGCCATGGGGTCCAATCAGCCGTGCTTTCTGGCGCTGCATAAGACGCAGATAGTGCCACCCCGCCGGTTTTGGGCGCAGCACATCGGTGGCCAGCGTCATCAGATCATCGGTGACGGGCAGCCTGCGGTAGGTCAGCGGGGAGCGCAGCCACTCTCCGATCACGGCATTTCCCGACAGCATCAGGTTCAGCGCTTTGCGCAGGTCCCAGCCGGAAATGTCCAGCTCATCATCCAATGGCCGTTCGATCACGTCGCGCCCGGGCAGCAGGCTAAGATGCCAATCCACGGGACGGGCATAGACAAAGCGCACGTCATAATCGCTGTCGCCTGAGTGGAAGCCCCACGCCCGGCTGCCGCTTTCGATGGCGAACAGGATGGTGGCTTGTTCCTCGGTTTCGATGCGGGCCAGTTCCCCCTCGATCCGGGCGCGCATTTGGGGCGAAACGGCTGTCATGGCACCTCCGTGATTTTGCTTTCGCCGTGATCGTCTGACACGGACAGATGCTGGGCGTCATCGCGAAGCTCGGTGAACAGGTCCGGCCCAGTGCCGGTCAGGAAGGCTTGGCCGCCGAGGTCAGACAGCTCTTGGTACAGTGCCGCGCGGCGGTTGGCATCCAGGTGGGCGGCGACTTCGTCCAAAAGAAGGATCGGCGCGATGCCGGTGTCCGCCTTGAGCGCCCGCGCATTGGCCAGGATAAGTGAAATCAGCAGGGCCTTTTGTTCGCCCGTGGAACAGAGCCGTGCCTCCATATCCTTGGCGGCATAGGTGCCGCGCAGGTCGGTGCGGTGCGGGCCGATCAGGCTGCGCCCGGCGGCCATATCCGCCCGGCGATTTCGGGCGAATGCCTGCACCAGTTCCCCTTCGGTCGCTGGCGCATCCCCATCGGACAGGGCCAACGTCGCGGCAGGGAAGGGGCCATCGGTGGGCTGCGCGGCGGTCAACCGCACCAGGGCAGACTGGCGGCGATCCATGATGGCGGCGCCCTCGGCCGCCATCTGCGCCTCTAGTGCGTCGTACCAATGGGCGTCCTGCACGCCATCCTTCAACAGGCGATTGCGGTTGCGCATGGCCTTTTCATAGCGCAGCGCGCCTTCACCGTGGTGCGGATCAAAGCTGAGGGTCATGCGATCCAGGAACCGCCTGCGCCCCTCGGCCCCCTCCAACCAAAGGCGGTCCATGGACGGCACAAGCCAGAGCACGCGCACCAGCCGCCCAAGCGCCAGTTGCGGCGCCGTCTTCTCGTCGATCCGGGTGGTGCGCGGTTGCCCCGGCTCTGCCCGCAATTCGACGTCGTGGATATGGTCGGCCTGCACGCCCGCCAGGATGCGCCAGCCAATGGCTTCGGGCTTGCGAATGATCTCTTCGGCGGCTGCGCGCCGCATGCCGCGACCCGGAGACAGGAGGGAGATCGCCTCGATCAGATTGGTTTTGCCGCTGCCATTTGGCCCGTGGATCGCGACAATGCCACCTGTGAAAGCCAGGTTTGTGGCGCGGTGGGACCGGAAGTGACTAAGCCCCAGGGATGCGACCCAGTGGCGTCGGCTGTCAGACACGCATCGGCATCACGACATAGATGGCAGAGGTGTCATCACCCTCGCGCATCAGGGTCGGGTCACCCGCATTGTTGAACATGAACACCGCGTTTTCGCGGTCCACCTGTGCGGCGATTTCTTGCAAGTATTTGGCGTTAAACCCAATTTCCAGTTTCTCATCGCCATACGCCACGGCCAACTCTTCCTCAGCGGTGCCCGCATCGGGGGAATTGACAGACAGGGTCAGCCGATCTTCGTCCAGCGACAGCTTCACCGCCCGCGACCGTTCTGACGATACGGTGGCCACGCGGTCCACGGCGCGCGCGAAATCGGCGGCGTCCACTTCCAACTTGCGCGTGTTTCCGGCGGGGATGACGCGGGCATAGTTCGGGAAGGTCCCGTCGATGACTTTGGAAGTTAGCGTGATATCGGGCGTGGCGAAGCGGATCTTCGTCTCCGACACGGACACGGCGATCTGCGTCTCATCATCTTCGAGCAGTTTCTTCAACTCATTGACCGTCTTGCGCGGCACGATCACGCCCGGCATATCCTCGGCGCCCTCAGGCAGGGGGGCATCGACGCGGGCCAGGCGGTGCCCGTCCGTGGCGACGGCGCGCATGGCCCGGCCGTCTTCGCCATCGGCCACATGCAAGAACACACCGTTCAGGTAGTACCGCGTCTCCTCGGTGGAAATCGCGAACCGGGTCTTGTCGAACAGGCGCCGAAACTCCGGCGCTTTGCAACTGAAATTGGCGCTGTATTCCGACGTCGCCATGACCGGGAAGTCTTCCTTGGCGAGGGTCGCAAGTTGGAAGTGGGACCGGCCCGCGCGCACCTGCAAGCGACCTGCGGCCTGGTCTTCTTCGATCTGGACCAGGGCCCCGTCGGGCAGTTTGCGGACGATCTCATGGAACAGCATCGCGCTGACGGTCGTCCCGCCGGCCCGTTCGACTTGGGCGGTGGTTTTGTCGATCACCTCGATGTCCAGATCCGTGGCCTTGAACGACACAGTGGACCCGTCCGCCTCCATCAGGACATTGGCCAGGATCGGGATCGTGTTCCGCCGTTCCACGACGGACTGTGCCTGCGACACGGCCTTCAAAAGGTCTGCCCGCTCGATCGAGAATTTCATGGGGTCCCTCGCCCTTATTGGACGCGCAGAATACCGCGCGCCCGGCCTGTTGCAAGAGGGCGTTTACCCTTCCAGCTTGCGCTGAAGAAGTTCGGCATCCTCGGCGATCTGCGCCTCGGTGGCGATCAGTTCTTCGATCTTGCGCACGGCATACAGCACGGTGGTGTGGTCTTTGCCGCCGAACTTGCGCCCAATCTCCGGGTAGGATCGGGGGGTAAGCTTCTTCGAAAGGTACATCGCCATCTGCCGGGGCCGCGCAACCGAGCGGGAACGGCGGCCCGACGTCATGTCCGACATGCGCAAGTTATAGTGTTCGCACGTCTTTTTCATGATCTCGTCGATGGTCAGCTTTTTCTCGGACTGGCGCAGCAGGTCGGCCAGCACGTCCTGGGCTTGGGCCAGATTGACTTCTTGCTTGATCAGGTCGGCATAGGCGAACAGGCGGGTGACAGCGCCTTCGAGCACACGGATCGAGGTGGAGATGCGGGCCGCCAAAAACTCCAACACGCCATCGGCCACTTGGAACTCAGGATGACGCTCTCGGAAGCTTTCGACGCGATGCTGCAAGACGCCCAGGCGCAATTCGTAATCCGCCGGGTGCAGGTCCACCACCAGGCCCGATTGAAGGCGCGAGGTGATCCGCTCTTCCAGGTCGGATATTTGGGCGGGCGAACGGTCGGCGGAAATGACCACCTGTTTGCCCTGATCGACCAGCGCGTTGAAGGTGTGAAAGAACTCCTCCTGGGTGCTGTCTTTGCCCGCGATGAACTGGACATCATCGACCAGCAAAACATCCACGTTTCGGAACAGCTGCTTGAAGTCCATCGTGCTCTTTTCGCGCAGGGCCTGCACGAAACGGTACATGAATTGCTCAGCGGACAGGAACAGGACCTGCCGCTCGGGCCGCTGCTCGGCCAATTCCCAAGCGATGGCTTGCATCAGGTGGGTTTTGCCGAGGCCCACGCCACCGTGCAGGAACAACGGGTTAAAGCTGACCGTATCGCCGGTGGCGACCCGCCGTGCGGCGGCATGTGCCAACTCGTTCGACTTGCCCACGACAAAACTGTCAAAGGTGAACCGTTGATCCAGTTGGTTGTTCGTCCGGCGCACAGGCCGCCCCGTCGGTTGGGCTTTGACCTGTCGCAAGTCGGCCGCGGCACAATCCACGCGGATCGCCTTTTCGCCCGCCGCGGTGACGTGACGAATAATCACGTCCGAAAAGTTCTGGACCACCCATTTTCCAATGAATTCCGTAGGTGAAATCAGGCTGACCGTTCCGTCAGCGATTGAGTGGAAGTGCAGTGGCTCAATCCACGTCTTATAGTTGTGTGCACCGATATCAGATTTGATCCCGCCCTTGACGAGGTCCCAAGTTGCATTCGTCATTATGTATTCGGCCCCACCCGATTTTTCTTGTTTCACTCAAGATTGACGCCAAGCCAATCCCCGGGCCTTCCATCCGGTGAGGCCCCCCCTTCTCCCATGCGGGTCCAGATCGCCTTCGAACCCTTCGGCCACGTTGATGCACGCAACAGAGGCGCCCTGGACAGCCAAGGCCTCTGCGACGGACTGGGCCGCCCGCATCGAACGCGCGCCGGATCGGCAGATGAACAAAAAGGCGGACGGCAGGTCCCCCACTTGCGCAAACACCTCTCCGGCAAATGCCGGGTTCTCGGTCATGTCAGGCCAGGTTTGCCATTCAACGTGAACGACGCCCTTCGACAACTCTGACAAATCGGGCCCGCCGACAAATCCCCATTCGGGGCGGGTCCGAACGTCCACTAATACGCTGGCGGCGTTTTCTGACAAAAACATCCACGCTTCCCGAGGCGACAGCTCCGAGATTTGTGGACCCGCAAACGTGTCCATGAACATCCCCTAGAACGCGATCTGACTCGCAAAGAGACGTCTACAGTTTGCGGTCCAATCCGTTCAACAACACTTCGATCTTGACTCGAAAATCCCATTGCCAAGAATCTGTTACATTCACCGTAGAATTCTGATTTCTCGCAAAAAAAGGGGGCGAAAATAAACGCCCCCTCGAATCTGTTGACTGTGGTTTTGGTGGACCTAATCACCGCCAGGAATCAGGCTCCCATGGCCTTCACACGGCTGGAAAGACGGGACATTTTCCGGGACGCGGTGTTCTTGTGGAAAACGCCCTTTGTTACACCGCGCATCAGCTCGGGCTGGGCCTCTTTCAAAGCTGCCGTTGCGGCACCTTGGTCGCCAGAAGCAATCGCCTCCTCGACCTTGCGAAGATACGTGCGGATGCGCGAACGGCGCGCTTTGTTGACGGCAAAGCGCGCTTCGTTCTGGCGGGCACGCTTTTTAGCTTGGGGCGAATTGGCCATGTTTCGGGTCCTTCATAGGGGTCGGTTTCAAGATGTGCCGTGCAAGCACCCGAACCAAGCGGTGTTGAAACAACACTCACGGATCCCTCCGGCCAAAGCGGGCCTCACACGCATGATGGCTGGCGTCTAATCCCAGCACGGCAAGGCGTCAAGCCTCGCTCGGGGGCGCCTCACTTGTCGCGGAATTGCGGCTCCCGTTTCTCGATGAAGGCGGTCATCCCTTCAACCCGATCCTCGGTATTGAACAGGGCGTGGAACATCCGCTTTTCGAACAGCAAACCCTCTGAAAGGCTCACCTCCTGGGACCGGTTTACCGCCTCTTTCACGGCCGTTACGGTGATCATGGATTTCTCGGCGATTTTTGTGGCGGCGTTCATGGCCTCATCCATCAGTTTCTTCGCGGGCACGACCCGACTGACCAACCCGGACCGCTCGGCCTCCTCGGCGTTCATGAAGCGGCCGGTCAGATGCATGTCCATGCTTTTTGCCTTGCCCACCGCGCGGGTCAGACGCTGGGTGCCGCCGATACCGGCGACGACGCCCAGGTTGATCTCCGGCTGGCCGAACTTGGCCGTGTCAGCAGCGATGATGAAATCACACATCATCGCCAATTCGCACCCGCCGCCCAGGGCATAGCCCGCCACCGCCGCGATAATCGGTTTACGAATGCGCAGGAACTGGTCCACTTCTGGGCCAAACAGATCCCCCATGAACACGTCCACGAAGGATTTCTGGTTCATCTCTCGGATGTCGGCCCCCGCCGCGAACGCCTTGTCGGACCCGGTTAACACGATGCAGCGCACCTTGTCGTTGTCTTGGGCCTGGCGCAGGGCCTTGGCGAGTTCCCCCAGCAGCTGTGTGTTCAGCGCGTTGAGCGCGTCGGGCCTGTCCAGCTTGATG
>JBCBVM010000071.1:0-7870 GCA_039817645.1 Pseudomonadota bacterium
GCTTCGGGGAGATGGAGGTCTGGGCCCTGGAAGCCTACGGCGCCGCCTACACCCTGCAGGAAATGCTGACGGTCAAGTCGGATGACGTGGCGGGCCGGACCAAGGTCTATGAGAGCATCGTCAAGGGCGAGGACAACTTTGAGGCGGGCGTTCCCGAGAGCTTTAACGTGCTCGTCAAGGAAGTCCGCGGCCTCGGCCTGAACATGGAACTCCTGGATGCGGAGGAGGACGAGGGCGGCATTGCGGCGGAGTGATCTGTCCAAGCCGACCATAGGGCGGGGATCCCCCCGCCACCCCCTTTCGCACAATTCGAGGTAAGAAGATGAACCAGGAACTCACGAACAACCCGTTTAACCCCGTCGCCCCCCAAAAGGTGTTCGACGAGATCAAAGTCTCGCTGGCCTCGCCGGAGCGGATCCTGTCGTGGTCCTATGGCGAGATCAAAAAGCCCGAGACGATCAATTACCGGACGTTCAAGCCCGAGCGGGACGGCCTGTTCTGCGCGCGTATTTTTGGTCCGATCAAGGACTACGAATGCCTGTGCGGCAAGTATAAGCGCATGAAATATCGCGGCGTCGTCTGCGAGAAATGCGGTGTGGAAGTCACGCTGCAAAAGGTCCGTCGGGAGCGGATGGGCCACATCGAGCTTGCCTCGCCCGTGGCGCATATCTGGTTCCTCAAGTCGCTGCCGTCCCGCATCGGTTTGATGCTGGACATGACGCTGCGCGATCTGGAGCGGATCTTGTATTTCGAGAACTACGTGGTGATCGAGCCGGGTCTGACGGACCTTACCTACGGGCAGTTGATGTCCGAAGAGGAGTTCATGGACGCGCAGGACGCCTACGGCGCCGACGCGTTTCAGGCCAATATCGGCGCGGAAGCCATCCGTGAGATGCTGGCGGCCATCGACCTGGAGGCCGAAGCCGCGCAGCTGCGCGAGGACCTTAAGGAAGCCACGGGCGAGTTGAAGCCCAAGAAGATCATCAAACGTCTGAAGATCGTCGAGAGCTTTATCGAGTCCGGCAACCGCCCGGAATGGATGATCCTGACGGTGATCCCCGTGATCCCGCCAGAGTTGCGCCCGCTGGTGCCCCTTGATGGGGGCCGCTTCGCGACATCCGACCTGAACGACCTGTATCGCCGGGTGATCAACCGGAACAACCGCCTGAAGCGCCTGATCGAGCTGCGCGCGCCCGACATCATCGTCCGCAACGAAAAGCGGATGTTGCAGGAATCGGTCGATGCATTGTTCGACAATGGTCGCCGGGGCCGCGTGATCACGGGGGCCAACAAGCGCCCGCTGAAATCGCTGTCCGACATGCTGAAGGGCAAGCAGGGCAGGTTCCGTCAGAACCTTCTGGGCAAGCGCGTCGACTTTTCCGGCCGTTCGGTCATCGTGACTGGGCCCGAGTTGAAGCTGCACCAATGCGGCCTGCCCAAGAAGATGGCGCTGGAACTGTTCAAGCCGTTCATCTATTCGCGGCTTGAAGCGAAGGGACTGTCTTCGACCGTCAAGCAAGCCAAGAAGCTGGTCGAGAAAGAGCGCCCCGAAGTTTGGGACATCTTGGACGAAGTGATTCGGGAACACCCGGTTCTTCTGAACCGCGCGCCCACATTGCACCGCCTTGGCATTCAGGCGTTCGAGCCCGTGCTGATCGAAGGTAAGGCGATTCAGCTTCACCCGCTGGTCTGCTCGGCCTTCAACGCCGACTTTGACGGGGACCAGATGGCCGTGCACGTGCCGCTGAGCCTTGAAGCGCAGCTGGAAGCGCGTGTGCTGATGATGTCCACGAACAACGTTCTGTCGCCGGCCAACGGCGCGCCGATCATCGTGCCATCGCAGGACATGGTTCTGGGCCTTTATTACGTGTCCATGGAACGTGCGGGCATGAAGGGTGAGGGCATGGTCTTTGCCTCCATCGAAGAGGTTGTGCACGCCCTTGAGGCCGGAGAAGTCCACCTGCACGCCAAGATCAAGGCCCGCGTGCCGCAGATCAACGACATGGGCGAAGAGGTCCAAGAGATCTTTGAAACCACGCCGGGCCGGGTCCGCCTGGGCTCCATGCTGCCGCTGAATGCCAAGGCGCCCTTCGACTTGGTCAACCGCCTGTTGCGCAAAAAGGAAGTGCAGCAGGTCATTGACACCGTCTACCGCTATTGCGGCCAGAAGGAGTCGGTCATCTTCTGCGACCAGATCATGACGCTGGGCTTCCGCGAGGCATTCAAGGCGGGCATCTCGTTCGGTAAGGACGACATGGTCATCCCCGACGCCAAATGGACCGAAGTCAACGCCACGCGCGAGCAGGTGAAGGACTTTGAGCAGCAATATATGGACGGCCTGATCACCCAGGGCGAAAAGTACAACAAAGTGGTCGATGCCTGGTCGAAGTGTAACGACAAGGTCACCGATGCGATGATGTCCACCATCTCGTCCACCGGGACCGACGAAAGCGGCGCTGAGAACGAGCCGAACTCCGTCTACATGATGGCCCACTCGGGCGCCCGTGGCTCGGTCACGCAGATGAAGCAGTTGGGCGGGATGCGCGGCCTGATGGCGAAGCCGAATGGCGACATCATCGAGACGCCGATCATCTCGAACTTTAAGGAAGGTCTGACCGTGTTGGAGTACTTCAACTCCACCCACGGCGCCCGGAAGGGTCTGTCGGACACCGCCTTGAAGACCGCCAACTCTGGTTACCTCACCCGTCGTCTGGTGGACGTGGCGCAGGATTGCATCGTCCGCATGGATGATTGCGGCACTGAGAACGCGATCACGGCCTCGGCTGCGGTCAATGATGGTGAAGTCGTCGCCTCTTTGGGGGAGCGTGTGCTGGGCCGGGTTGCGGCTGACGATGTCTATGTTCCGGGCGAAGAGGAAATCCTGGTCGCCAGGGGTGAGTTGATCGACGAGCGCAAGGCCGACGCCATCGAGGCCTCGGGCATTGCATCCATGCGCATCCGCTCGCCCTTGACCTGTGAGGCCGAGGAGGGGGTTTGCGCCGCCTGCTATGGTCGTGACCTGGCGCGGGGCACCAAGGTGAACCTGGGCGAGGCCGTGGGCATCATTGCCGCGCAGTCCATCGGGGAGCCGGGCACCCAGTTGACCATGCGGACGTTCCACATCGGCGGCGTGGCCCAAGGGGGCCAGCAGTCCTTCATGGAGGCCAGCGCCGAAGGCAAAGTGGTGTTCCACAACGCCAACGTGCTGACCAACGAGGCGGGGCAGGTTCTGGTCATGGGCCGGAACATGCAACTGGCCATCATGGATGATCAGGGCGAGGAACGCGCCAGCCACAAGCTGGGCTACGGCACGGCCCTTTGGGTCAAGGACGGACAGACGGTCGCCCGCGGTGACAAGCTGTTCGAATGGGACCCGTTCACCCTGCCCATCATCGCCGAGGCCGACGGCAAGGCGAAGTTCGTGGACCTTTTCGCGGGCATCTCTGTCCGGGACGAGACTGACGACGCGACGGGCATGACCCAGAAGATCGTGACCGATTGGCGGTCTGCGCCAAAGGGTTCGGACCTGAAGCCGGAGGTTATTCTGGTCGGCGAAGACGGGGAGCCCATGCGCAACGACGCCGGCAATCCGATCACGTATCCGATGTCGGTGGATGCCATTCTGTCCATCGAGGACGGGCAGACCCTGAAAGCCGGTGACGTCGTCGCACGGATCCCGCGCGAAGGCGCCAAGACCAAGGACATCACCGGGGGTCTGCCCCGTGTGGCCGAACTGTTCGAAGCCCGCCGTCCGAAAGATCATGCCATCATCGCAGAGATGGATGGCTATGTGAAATTCGGCAAGGACTATAAGAACAAGCGCCGCATCACGGTCGTGCCCTCGGACGAAAGCGCGGAACCGACGGATTACATGGTCCCCAAGGGCAAGCACATCCCGGTGCAGGAAGGCGACTTCGTGCAGAAGGGGGATTACATCATGGACGGCAACCCAGCCCCCCATGACATCCTCCGGATTATGGGGATCGAGGCCTTGGCCGATTACCTGATCGACGAAGTGCAGGATGTGTACCGACTGCAAGGTGTGAAGATCAACGACAAGCACATCGAAGTGATCGTACGCCAAATGCTTCAGAAGTTCGAAGTTCTGGAGTCGGGCGATACAACCCTGTTGAAGGGCGAGCACATCGATAAGGCAGAACTGGTCGAGGCCAATGAGAAGGTCGAAAAGCGGGGCGACCGTCCCGCCGTGGCCGAGCCGATCTTGCTGGGTATCACCAAGGCGTCGTTGCAGACCCGGTCGTTCATCTCGGCCGCGTCCTTCCAGGAGACCACGCGTGTCCTGACCGAGGCGTCGGTGCAGGGCAAGAAGGACAAGCTGGTCGGTCTGAAAGAGAACGTCATCGTGGGCCGCCTGATCCCGGCGGGCACGGGTGGCGCGACCCAGAAGATGCGCAAGATCGCCCAAGACCGCGACAGTGTCGTCATCGAGGAGGCCCGCGCCGAAGCCGAAGCCGCCGCTGCTTTGGCCGCGCCCACGGCGGATGAGGCGCCGTCTGCGGACCAAGTGTTCGGCGACAGCACGGTCGTTGACGACTGATCCATGGGGGCGGGGCGGCCCCGCCTTCTGAAAACCAACCCCCGGCACGTCCCTCCGTGCCGGGGGTTTTTCTTTGCTGGTACGGGTTGTGCCAAGCCACCGGGTCCGTCGCCATAGCAATGGCAACCTTCACCGCGCGAGGCTGAGACCGGAGCGGGTTTTTGCGCGAAGGATGCTTGTCCGGGCGCCCGGCCCGTGCCACCAAACGTCATGTCCACCCGCAACCAGATCATTGGCGTCATGCGCTTTTCCTATCCGGCGCAGGAAGGGTTCTCGGTCAGTCAGATGGATGAAGCGTCGTTGGAGGCGCATCTCTATGATGATGCGCGGCTGGAGCAGCGGTTCAAATACCTGGAAGTGATCACATTTCCGTCTTTGGCGGCGCAGACCGATATGGATTTTCGGCTGGTGATCCTGTCGGGCACCACGCTGCCGATGAAGTGGCGCAAACGGCTGAAAGCCTGGGAGGAGACGCTGCCCTGGCTCAAATGCGTCTTCATGGACCGGATGGGTGCCCTGGCGGCCGCCAAGCGCAGTTTCAGGCGGGGCACCGATGAGGGGACGACCCATATCACCGGGTTTCGCATCGATGACGATGACGCGGTCTCTCGCGACTATATCGCGCTGACCCGCGATCGGGCGGACCGCGCGTTGCATGCCGGGCTGGCCGATGCGCCCTATGCGTTGGCATTTTCGCGCGGCATCTACTGGAACCTGCGGGACGCCGAACAGCCCTTCCACGAATTTCGGGAGCCGCAGCCCCTGGGCCTTGCCTGCGCCATGATCACCACGGTGGATTTGCCCACCTGCATCTATCGCTACAATCACCGGCGTCTCGGCTGCTACGTGCCCACCTATATGGAGCCGGGGCCGGACCACATGTTCCTGCGCACGCTCCATGGGCATAATGACAGCGGACGGTCCATCCCGCCCCATGCCGTCGAGATGATGACCCGCAAAGGTCGCAAGGCCATGGAGGAACGGTTCGGCCTGGACGCGGACCTGGCCCTGTCGTTGATGCCGGACGCGCCGGGCGAAGGGGTTGCGGGCAATGCCAAAGGCCCGCTCACGTGAACGATAACCTGCGTGGGGCGACGTTCATGATAGGCTCCATGGCGACGTTCACCTTGAACGATGCCTGCATCAAGTTCCTGGCCCAAGATTTGCCGACGTTTCAAGTGGTCTTCCTGCGCGGCATCGGGGTCTGCGTCCTACTGACGGTTTTGGCAAAAGTGACCGGCGCGTTGGCCCAACCCATTCCCCGGCAGGATCGCGGGCGCGTTCTGGCCCGCGCCATCGCCGAGGTGGCGGCCTTTCTGCCGTTTATCATTGCCCTGACCCATATGCCCCTGGCCAACATCACCGCGATCCTCCAGGCGCTGCCCCTGACGATCACGGCTGCGGGTGCCCTCCTCCTGGGGGAGAGGGTCGGGTGGCGCCGGTGGACCGCCATCGCAGTCGGCTTTTTCGGTGTCCTGTTGATCGTACGTCCGGGGCCGGACGGGTTCGATTGGTGGTCGTTGCTGGCCGTGATCTCTGTCCTGATTATCACCGCGCGGGATCTGATCACCCGCCGCCTGTCGCCCGAGGTGCCGAGCCTAAAGGTCGCGTTGTTCACTGCCGCGGGGGTGATGGCGTTGGGCCTTGGCCTCAGCTTTCGGGAAAGTTGGGTTACGCCCGGTCTGGGCCAGTTTGGCATCATGGCCCTGGCGTCGATGTTCATCCTGGGCGGGTATCTGTTTTCGGTCATGGCCATGCGTGTGGGGGACGTGGCCGTCGTGACCCCGTTCCGCTATACCGCCATGATTTGGGGGCTGCTGCTGGGTCTTTTGGTCTTTGGCGATTGGCCCGACGGGTTGACCCTATTGGGCGCAGGGATCGTGGTTGCCACGGGGCTTTACACCCTTTGGCGAGAGACGCGGGCGGCGCCGTCGCGGTCAGAAACTTTGGGCAATGGCGGCCAAGTCTAGGCCGAACCGCTGTTCCAACTCATTCCTTTGGTCCGGCGTCGCGGCGCGCAGCCGGTCCAGGGCGCCGTCCATCTTGCTGTCATTTGTCCCATCAACGCCGCGCAGCCACATGCGTGCGTCTGGCACGGTGAGGGATGGCATGAGCAGACCAATCCGGTGGTGCGGGAAATGAACGGCCGTCCTGCGGATGGATGGCTTGAGGATCAGCGCCTGTGCCACGCCAAGGTGACTGCGGGCCAGTTCCTCGACCATCGGGCCGCCTTTGGTCAGGCGCAGGTGAAAGCCTCGGTTGAAGTCGATGGCAAGGCGGCCATGGTCGTTCCAAAGGGGCCGGCATTGGCCGAAAAGCATACGACAACGCGCGACAAACCGTCGGCCGACGCCATCGTCGTCATCTTGTCGGAACTGCAGGACAGGGGGGCCATCCGGGTCGATGCGCGCGTTCACGATTTCTTCCATGGCGTGGCGTTGGTTCATGGGACGCTGGAACACGACCTCTGCGCCGGGCAGGCCGCTGGCCAGGCGGATCAGCCGGTCCCGCCACGGTTGGGGCAGGGCGTCGCCCGTCACGATCAAGGTGCAAAAATCGCTGTCCGTCTGGGCCGAGAGGGTGCGCAGGCACACGTGTTCCAAGGTTCGAAACCGCGCCTCCAGCCGCTCTGGCGCCCAGAGGAAGGCCTGCCGCGCGTCGACGGTTTCATGCTCGACCTGGAACGCGCCAAGGCCAGGATAGGCAAAGCGTGTCAGGGCGAGGATTTGCAGGTCACTCATGGGCAGAAGGTGCCGGGCAGGGGGGCAAAGGGCAAGCGACAGTTGGGCACGGGCTGTCATGGCGACACAGTCCCGGCGAGGCGCCCCAAGGCCCGCATGGTCCCATCCCAAGACCCGCGTTGACACCCCACCCGATTCCGCCTAAGACCCGCGCAATTCGGTACAGGCGTCCGCGTCTGACCCCGTAAGCCAAAACTGTCGCACAAGGTCTGGGATAGTGCTTCCCGCACCCTCTGTCACCAAACCGCATCGTCCAGGTCGGAATTCCGGGCGACTGCGGTCAAAGCAATTTGGACCAACGGGTTTCGCCGGACGAGATTTGAACGAGCAAAACGGGAAGAGCCCATATGCCAACGATCCAACAGCTGATCCGCAAACCGCGGCAGCCAAAGGTGAAGCGCTCCAAGTCGCAGCACCTGGAATCCTGCCCGCAGAAGCGCGGCGTCTGCACCCGCGTCTATACCACGACGCCCAAAAAGCCGAACTCGGCCATGCGGAAAGTCGCGAAAGTGCGCCTGACCAACGGCTTCGAGGTCATCTCCTACATCCCCGGCGAAAGCCACAACCTCCA
>JBCBVM010000072.1:0-7780 GCA_039817645.1 Pseudomonadota bacterium
ATTCTGCGGGTGGATCGGATGCGTTTGGTTCTGGAGAGTGCGGAGCCCACACCTTCGCCCCACCCGGCCATTGCCGTGGTCGAGGAAGGTTTTGTCCAAGCCTACCTTACCCACGGGCGTGAAGTGCCCATGCGCCAAGTGGGGCGAAGGTGTGGGCTCCGCACTCTCCAGAACCAAACGCATCCGATCCACCCGCAGAATATCGACCATCTCTCCGGTCAGCAGGTCCAGCACGTCGCCAAAGTCGTCACAATCCAGCAGCTTGAGCACACAACGGTGAATTTGGTTCGTGCCGGCCAGGTTCTCATAGGCTGCGGCGATGACCGACCGGTGGGTGTCTTCCAACCGGTCAAGACGCGCCTCAAGCCGTTCCATGGCGATGCCGCGCATGTCGACGATGTTCTTGCCCATCTGCCGTTCATTCGCGGCGATCAGGGCGCGCATGACGTCCCGATCTTCCAGGATCATGTCGGGGTCCGTCAGGATGCGATCACGCCAATCGTGGCCGCTAGAAAGGGCGGTGTTCTCTGCCATGTGCCTCTGCTCCGGTCTGATGCCGTGTTTTCCGAGGCTTAGCATAGCCATCGCGTCCCGCGACACGGAATTTTGCGGCCAGTTGAAAAACTCAGGCGGGTGTGGCGTTGGTGCTGAGGGGAACGCTAAACGATTTTGATGGCCGCGTCCGCTGCGTCTTTGACAAAGGCATCCAGGCCTTTGTCGGTCAGCGGGTGCGCGATCATCTTTTTGATGACATCCGGGGGGGCCGTGGCGACATCGGCCCCGATCAGCGCCGCTTCTTTCATGTGGTTCGGCGACCGGATGGACGCGGCCAGGATCTCCGTCTCCATGCCGTAATTGTCGTAAATGGTGCGGATGTCTTCGATCAGTTCCATACCGTCGATGTTCATGTCGTCCAAACGCCCGACGAAGGGCGAAATGAACGTGGCCCCCGCCTTGGCCGCCAGAACGGCCTGGTTCGCGCTAAAGCAGAGGGTGACATTCACTTTGGTCCCCGCATCCGACAGGATTTTGCAGGTCTTCAACCCGGGCCATGTCAGGGGGACTTTGACGCACACGTTCTCGGCCAGCCCGGCCAGGAACTGCCCCTCTTTCAGCATCTGATCGAAATCGGTCGCCACCACTTCGGCGCTGACGGGGCCGTCGACCAAGGCACAGATTTCGCGGGTCACCTCTAGAATATCACGGCCGGATTTCTTGATAAGCGACGGGTTTGTGGTCACCCCATCCACCATGCCGAGGTCGTTGAGCTCTGCGATTGCATCAATATCGGCTGTATCAATGAAGAATTTCATGGTGTCCTCGGTCGGGTGACTGTCACGGCGCTTCTAGCGCTCTCACCGATGAAGGACCATCCCCATGGATATGACAATATGGCTGGCATTCGTGGCGGCTTCGACCCTGCTGCTGCTGATCCCGGGGCCAACGGTTCTGTTGGTGATGGCCTATGCGCTCAGCCAGGGCAAACGCGTCGCCGTGGCCTCTGCGTCCGGGGTGGCCTTGGGCGATTTCCTGGCCATGAGCGCGTCCCTGGCCGGTCTGGGCGCGCTGGTTCTTGCCTCGGCGACGCTGTTCACCATCCTGAAATGGGTCGGCGCGGCGTATTTGATTTGGATGGGGTGGCGGCTTTGGCGATCCGCGGATGGCATGACTTTGGCCGAGGTTCAGGCCAACGCGCACGTCACCCCAAAGGCAGTCTTCGGCCACGCCGCCCTGGTCACGGCGCTGAACCCAAAAAGCATCGTCTTCTTCATCGCGTTCGTGCCGCAGTTCATCGACCCTGCGGCGCCCTTGTTGCCGCAATTCTCGATCCTGGTGGCGACCTTCGTGACCTTGGCCGCCGTCAACTCTCTGATTTACGCGCTTCTGGCGGCCAGACTTCGCGACGGATTGCGGCGCCCTTCCGTGTTGCGATTGCTGGGGAAGGCAGGGGGTGGCGCACTGATGGCGATGGGCGCTGTTACGGCCCTGACCAAACGGACCGCCTGACCCCTTTTCCCGGCGACGCGAAGGGGCGATACGGGGATATGTTCGGCCAATATCCCTCTGGCACCCCTGTCGCCGTCCTGACCACACAACCGCTGGACCGCGCGCTGGATTACCGCGCGCCCGATGGCGGTGTCAGCGATGGCGACTACGTGGAGGTGCCCCTGGGCCCCCGACGCGTCCTGGGCGTGGTTTGGGGCAAGGGCGAAGGGGATTGGCCGGTCGAGAAGCTGCGTCCAATCGCACGCGTGCTGGACGTCCCCCCGATGTCCGCCCCGTTTCGAGAGTTTCTGGAACGGGCCGCCGCCTATACGTTAACCCCCAAGGTGGCAATGTTGCGACTGGCCATGCGCGCCCCTGGACTGGGCGAAGCGCCGGGCACGCGCAATGTCTTTGGCCTGGGCACGGGTGACGTGGGCCGCAGCACCGCCGCCCGCGCCCGCGTGCTCGCCATCCTGGAGGAACGGCCGAACGACGTTTTCATGATGAAGGAGTTGGCGGACCTGGCCGGTGTGTCCGCCGGCGTCATCAAAGGGCTGGCGGATCAAGGCGCCGTCCGGGCGCAGGCGCTGCCCCGTGACGCCGACTTTCCGCCGTTGGACCCGAACCGCCCAGGCAAGACCTTGGCCCCAGACCAGGAAGAGGCGGCAGAAACATTGCGGACGTCTCAGACCAAAGGCGGCTACCAGACGACCTTGCTGAAAGGGGTGACCGGGTCGGGGAAGACCGAAGTCTACCTGGAGGCCGTGGCGGCCTGTCTTGCGACGGGCAAGCAGGCCCTGGTCCTTTTGCCGGAAATCGCGCTGACGGCAGAGTTTCTGTCCCGGGTAGAGGCGCGGTTTGCCGCGCGGCCAGCGGAATGGCATTCCGGCGCGACACAGGCCGAACGTCGCCGCGCTTGGCGGAAGGCGGCGGAGGGACAGGCGCAATTGATCGTGGGAGCCCGATCCGCGTTGTTCTTGCCCTTCCGCAACTTGGGCCTTGTGGTCGTGGATGAGGAACATGACACGTCCTACAAGCAAGAGGATGGCGTCCTTTACTCCGCTCGGGACATGGCCGTGCTCCGCGCGTCCTGCGAGGGGGCGCAGGTTATTCTGGCATCGGCCACCCCGTCCCTAGAAACCTGGGCCAATGCCGAACAAGGCAAATACACCCGCGTCGACCTGACATCGCGTTTCGGCGCTGCAATTCTGCCCGATCTGCGCACCATCGACATGCGCGATGAGAAGATCCCGGCAACGCGTTGGATTTCCCCCACGTTGAAATCGGCCATTGAGACCCGCCTAATTGATGGGGAACAATCGCTGATCTTCCTCAATCGCCGGGGCTATGCCCCGGTGACCCTGTGCCGGGCCTGTGGGCAGCAGGTTGCCTGCCACCAATGCGACGCACGCATGGTGGAGCATCGTTTTCTGAAACGGCTGATGTGCCACCAATGTGGGGAAACGGCCCCCATGCCAGAGGTGTGCCCGTCCTGCGGTGTGGAAGGAAAGCTTGCCCCCGTCGGGCCGGGGGTTGAGCGGATGGCAGAGGAGGTCAGGGACCTTTTCCCCGAGGCCCGCGTCGAAATCCTGTCATCGGACCTGTTCGGATCAGCCCGCGCGCTGAAGGCGAAGGTGGAAGAGATCGCCGCCGGTGAGGCAGATATCATCGTGGGGACGCAATTGGTCGCCAAAGGCCACAACTTCCCGAAACTGACCCTGGTGGGGGTGATTGATGCGGATCTGGGGCTGCAGGGGTCGGACCTGCGGGCGGCGGAACGCACCTTTCAATTGATGCGCCAAGTCTCCGGCAGGGCCGGGCGGGCCGAGAAACCCGGGCTGGCCCTTCTGCAAACCTACCAGCCGGACCACCCGGTCATTCGCGCCATCTTATCGGGCGATGAGGAAGGGTTCTGGCGACAGGAAGCGGCGCAGCGTCGCGAAGCGGGGGTCCCGCCCTACGGTCGGATGGCCGGGATCGTGATCTCTGATCCTGATGTTCAGGTGGCATTCGACCTTGGCAACGCCCTCGCCCGCGCGGCGCCGATCCTGCAAGATGCCGGGGCGGACGTCTTTGGCCCAGCCCCTGCCCCCATCAGCCGGATCCGGGGACGGCACCGCGTCCGCCTGCTGGTCAAAGCGCCGCGCCAGTCTCCGATCCAATCTGCCCTCTCAAGATGGGTGGCGTCTGTGCAAGTTCCGCGCACCGCCCGGCTGAGCATCGACATCGACCCGCAAAGTTTTCTGTGACCGGCTTGGGGTCGGACGGGCCGCGCGCCGCTGTGCCCCCCACGACCGCGGCGACAGAATCGCCCCATTGCGGCCCCTGCCCCGGCCCGTCTAAAACGGCACGACTGACAGAGGGGACAACCGCATGACCGTCGCGCCCAAGGCCCAGCCGGGGATCATGGACATCGCGCTCTACCAAGGGGGCGCGTCCAAGATCGACGGACAGACCGACGTGCTCAAGCTGAGCTCGAACGAGAACCCGTTAGGGCCGCCCCCATCCGCAATCGCCGCCGCCCAGGCCGCGGCGGCGGACATGCACCTTTACCCGACCACCGACCACGCAGATCTGCGGCGCGCCATCGCAGATCTCCACGACTTGGACCCGGACCGCATCATCTGCGGCGTCGGCTCGGACGAGATTCTGCACCTGATCTGCCAGTGCTTTGTCGGCCCAGGCGACGTCGTTCTGCATACGGAGCACGGGTTCCTCATGTATGAAATCGGCGCCCGCGCCGCAGGGGCCACCCCCATCAAGGTCCCAGAGCGGGATCGCACCGTCGACGTGGATGCCCTGCTGGAGGCGGCAAGCGACACGACCAAGCTGGTATTTATTGCGAACCCGGCCAACCCGACCGGCACCCTTTTGAATGGCCAGGATGTCACCCGATTGGCTGATGGCCTGCCAGACGACTGCATCCTGGTCCTGGACGGGGCCTATGCCGAGTATGCGGAGGATTTTGACGGTGGCCTTACCCTGGCGCAGACCCGTCCGAACGTGATGGTCACGCGGACATTCTCCAAACTCTACGGCCTGGGCGGTATGCGCGTGGGCTGGGGGTACGGTGCGCAGGAAATTGTTGATGTGTTGAACCGGGTGCGGGGTCCGTTCAACCTGTCTGGCATCGCGTTGGCCGCCGCCGAAGCCGCCGTCCGAGACACGGATTTTGCCGCCCACACCAAAGCCCTGAACGCCGCGCAAAGGGATCGCCTGACCCATAGCCTGCGCGCCCTGGGCCTTGGCTGCGACGCAAGCTACGCCAACTTTGTTCTGGCCCGGTTCGCGGACGAAGCCGAAGCCCAGGCTGCGGATGCGCACCTCAAGTCCGAAGGGGTGATCGTGCGGCACCCCAAAAGCTACGGCTTTCCCGAGGCGTTGCGGATTACCGTGGGGGACGAGGACGGCGTCACCCGCGTCCTGGACGGGTTGCGGCGGTTCCGCGAGGGACAGCAATGATCTATGAGCGCGTGGCCTTGATCGGACTGGGTCTGATCGCCGGGTCCCTTGGCCTCGCCATACGAAAGTACGGGCTTGCAAAAGAGGTGGTCGGTACCGCGCGGTCAGCCGAAACGCGGGACGTCGCCGTCGGCCTTGGCCTTTGTGATCGTGTCACGACATCTGCCGCCGATGCCGTCGAGGGTGCAGATCTGGTTGTGTTGTGCGTGCCCGTGGGCGCCATGGCCGCGGTGGCCCAGGAAATCGCCCCCCGGCTTGCGCCTGGGGCAACCGTCACCGATGTGGGGTCCGTTAAGCGTGCCGTGATCGCGGCCGTCGCGCCCCATTTGCCCAAGACTGTTCATTTCATCCCCGCGCACCCCCTTGCGGGGACCGAGCATTCTGGCCCCCATTCCGGGTTTGCCGAACTGTTCGAAAACCGGTGGTTCCTTCTGACCCCAGAAGGGGCGGATGAGGCGGCGACGGACCGGCTGAAGACCTTGTTTGAGAGCATCGGCGCCTATGTCGACAGCATGGATGCCGATCACCATGACTTGGTGCTGGCCGTCACCTCCCACGCGCCCCATCTGATCGCATACACCATGGTGGGCGTGGCCGATGACCTGCGCCGAGTGACGGATAGTGAGGTCATTCAATATTCCGCCGCCGGGTTCCGCGATTTCACGCGCATTGCCGCCAGCGACCCGACCATGTGGCGCGATGTGTTCTTGAACAATAAGGACGCGACCCTGGAAATCTTGGGGCGGTTCACGGAAGAGTTGTTTGCCCTTCAACGCGCCATTCGAACGGAGGATGGAGATATGTTGCACGACTATTTCACGCGCACCCGCGCGATCCGACGTGGCATCGTGGAAGCGGGGCAAGACACCGATGCGCCGAATTTTGGCCGGATGGGTCGGCCATGAAATGGGGTCTGTTCTTGGTGGCCCTGATCACCGCGGGCCCCGCCCTGGCAGAGCCGCGGCCGATCCCGCGTCCAGACGCGCCTATCGTGGTGATGTCCAGCCGGGGCACGGTTGCGGTCCCCCCGGATGTGTCGTCCCCCGACCGCTCCGCCCGCCCAGTGCCCAGGGTGCCGGAGGATGAAGCGTCACGGCGCAGGGTTGCCTTCGCGCTCGCCTCCCCCAGTCCGATCATCGACACGGCTGGCCTTGTGCGCCGGTCCGACCGCCCGAACTTTCGACCCGACGACCTGATCCTGGCCATGGGCGACAGTCTGCGCCGACAACCGGAGGGGACGGTTCCGACCAGCGGGGGCATTTGTGGGCGACCGTCTATCCGCGGGGACATCATTGCCCCGGTTCCCGGCCGCATTCGGGGATGTGGCATTCCCAATGCCGTGCGCGTGACCCAAGTCTCGGGCGTGTCGCTCAGCACGGGCGCCCGCATGGATTGTCGCACGGCCCAAGCTTTGGACACTTGGGTGCGGGACGGGGTCCTTCCTGCCGTCGGGGGGTTCGGCGGCGGGGCGGTGTCCCTCAAAGTCGCCGCAGGCTATGCCTGTCGCACGCGGAACAATCGACCTGGCGGGCGGATCAGCGAACACGGCAGGGGCCGCGCCATCGACATCAGCGCCGTGCGCCTTGCCAACGGGTCCGAGTTGAATGTGCTACAGGACTGGGGCCGCGGGACAGAAGGGCGCCTCCTGCGAGAGTTGTGGCGCGCGGCCTGTGGTCCTTTCGGGACGGTCCTTGGACCGGAGTCAGATCGGTTCCACCAGGACCATTTCCATTTTGACACCGCCGAGTACCGCAGCGGATCATTCTGCCGCTGACGCCCGCAGGGCCCGGGGCGAGTCCTTGAGCGCGATGAGGAGATCCGGTTGGAGCGTATCCCGCGGTGAGGGGGGGAGTTTGCGCATTCCTGCGGTGTGAAACGGTCACGGAGGGTGTCGATCCTGCGCCATGGTGCCTGCCGTGTCCGTTCGGCGGCGGTGCGCCGCATGTGCTTGAGCTTGGCAAAGGCCTGTTCAATCGGGCTCAGATCGGGGCTGTCGGGCAGCGGGAAGGGCAGATGGGCTTTTGCCGCGCGGATCAAGGCGCGGACGGCGCCTCCGTTGGCGGGTCCGTCCAGAACGAAGGGCGCGTCGGCCCGATCGTGGCGCAAGGCGGCGATGAAGGTCATCGCCTGCCAGTGGCCGTGGGGCCCGCGGCCGATCGGACGGTCTCCCCCGGTGCCCAACCCCAAAGCGGTGCCATGTCGGTCTTGGCCCGGGTTTCGTCAACAAAGTCGAGCCGGCGCGGGTCGGGGCGGTCCTGCTCCTCGGCGCGCGCGGTCTTTTTTTGAACGAGGAGCCGGTGCGATGGACGGAGGCGCAGACCGTCCGGTCATC
>JBCBVM010000073.1:0-7748 GCA_039817645.1 Pseudomonadota bacterium
CGCAACGTGCCGGTCACCGAGACCCCGGCAACCGCAGCCCCGTTCACCGTCGCAACACCCGCCGCCTCCAGATCGCCATCCACGACCCCGTCCAGATCCAAACGCCCCCCCGACCCAACCGACACATCCCCGACAACCAAACCATCCACATCCGAAACAGCCCCAGCCCCCGTCCCCAAAGACCCCCTCAACGTCCGACCAAATCCAACACCAACCGTGGAGGCCGTGCCCGCGAAGGCGCCTGTGTTCAAAACGCCGCCCTGGGCCGTCAGGTCGCCATCCAGGGTGACGGCGCCGCCGGATTGGTTCGTGATCAGGCCGGTGACGATCGCGCCACCCAACTGTGCGGTGGCTGTGTTGGTGAGGGTGCCCGTGACGGTCCCATTCACGTCGAGGACACCGCCGATCTGGTTCACGACGCCGCCCTGGGCGGTCAGGTTTTGGCCGGTATTCACCGTCAAGGTGGAACCTGTGCCGCGATTGGTCACCTGCCCCGTAACCCGGGCATTGGCGTCGATGGTCAACGCGCCGCCGCCCTCATTGGTCACGGTGCCCGTCACCGTGCCACCGCCCACGCGCGCCGTGGCCCGGTTGGTGACAGCGCCCGCGACATTGCCGTCCAAATCCAGCGTGGCACCCGCCTGGTTGCGCAGGCCGCCATTGGCGGTGAGCGTTCGCCCCCCATCCACGGTCAAAGAGGACCCCGCCCCCGTGTTGACCACCTGCCCCGTGACCGTCAGCGCGGCGTCCACATCCGTGTCGCCCCCCGCCTGGTTGGTCAGGTTGCCGGTGATCGTTCCGCCGCCCAAGCGTGCGGTGGCCTGGTTGGTCACATCGCCGACCACGTTGCCGTTCAGGTCGAGTTCGCCCGAGGACTGGTTCACCAGCCCCCCCGTGGCCGTCAGGGTCCGCGACAGGTTGACATTCAGGTTGGACCCGCTGCCCGTGTTCGTCACCTGGCCCGCGACGGTCAGATCGCCGTTCACATCGGCGTCGCCGCCCGCTTGGTTGGTCAGGTTGCCTGCGATGCTCCCCGATAGGTCGGCATCGCCGGCAGTCGTCACGTTGCCCGTCCCGGTTGTCGCCAGGACGCTGCCGTCCAAGTTCAATGACCCGCCAGCCAGAACGTCGATTTCTCCGTCAACGGCGCCCGTCGCCGTCACAGAGGCATCCCCGCCATTCCGGACCGCCAAAGCGCCGTCGAGGGTGCCAAAGACCCGGGTCTCGGCCCCATTGGCGGTGGAGACATCGCCGGTCAGACGCTCTCCGGGGTTGATGGTGAGAACCGATCCGGTGCCTGTATTGGTGACCGTCCCGCTTACGGACAGGGCGCCGTTCACCCGGGCCGCGCCGCCCGCTTGGTTCAACACATTGCCGGTGACCGACCCCGATAGGAAGGCGCCCGTGCCCGCCGCGTTTGGCCCGGTGCTGGCGTTGTTGACGTTGCCTGTCACAGACCCGTCAAGGTCCAAGACGCCGCCGGTTAGGTTGCGGATCGTGCCTGTCACTTGACCAGACACAACGGCCCGACCATTTGCGACGGTCGTCACGTCGGAGTTCAGGGTGCCCTCCACCAGCAAGCGCCCGAACGCTTCCAACCGTATGGGGGCAACGGTTGTGGTCAGGGTTCCCGCGACGCGAAGGCTGCGGGCATTGGCCTGTCCGTCCGAACTGACGGTCACGCCGCCAACGCGCGTCGTACCAATGGGAATGGTCGCGTTGGGCCGCGTGGACCGCTCGTCGATGACGGCACGCTGATTGTCCGTGGGGACCGTTCCATCCTGCCAGTTGCGCCCATCGGTCCAGGCCTGGCTTTGGGCCCCTGTCCACACGTCCTGCGCATGGAGCAATCCGGGGGTCAGCGCGACGAGGAGGGCGAGGGAGGTGGCAGACCGAAGGCGCAATTGGGCTGTTGGCGCGGGCACGCGAGAAAACATGGCAGACGATCCAATTAACAAGAACTTAGCGCAATCATGGGGGGATTCCCGCCAGTGGCAAGGCCCGATCGCCCCGTTGCGGGGGTCTGTTTCCGACGCGTCACATTTGGGTCATGCCCTAGGGGCAGCCCTCACCCCGGATGGGCCCTGTAAACCAGAGGGTTCAGGCGCCATCGCCCTTCTGGGTGATGCATTCCTCCACCAAGGGCAGCGCATCATTGGCCGCCCCTTGCAGTGTCGGAACCTGCGCCGAGCCGCCACCGCCCATGCTGACATTGCCCTTCAGGCGAATCTGTGCCGCCTCTAGCGTGATGCCGGAGCCATCGATGGTGATCTTCCCGCCCGGCCCCTTCACCACCATTTTGGTGAAGGCCATCAGCGTGTGCAGCTTGGTGTTGTTGGTGATGGATTGGTTCACGTTGAGGACGGATTTGCCCAGCACTGTCTCTTCGAGGTTGCGGCCCACCTGCACCATGTGGTCGGCAT
Source organism: Pseudomonadota bacterium (assembly GCA_039817645.1). Taxonomy (GTDB): domain Bacteria; phylum Pseudomonadota; class Alphaproteobacteria; order Rhodobacterales; family Rhodobacteraceae; genus Jannaschia. The sequence goes on from JBCBVM010000073.1 coordinate 2,424, forward strand.
AGATGTCCTGTTTGTGGATGTTGCCCACCACATGGACATGGTCCTTGCCGTATTTCTCCTGCTGGTTCTGGCCCACTTGATAGATCACGTCGCGGCCGACGGTGTGCCGGGCGTCGCGCCCGATGCTTTCGGTATGGTCCTGGCCCACGCTGATGGACTTGTCGCGGCCCACGGCCTCCGACTGGTCGCGGCCAATGGTTTTGCCGCGGTCATTGAGGATCTCGATCTGCTGATCCTTCTGGCCGTGCATATAGATCAGCTCTTGCTCTCGCTCATCCTCGAAGGTCAGTTCGTTGAAGCCCGCGCCCTGGTGGGTATCGGTCTTGAACACGGATTTGGTCTTGGCGGCGGGCAAAGGGTATGGCGTGTCCTGGCGCCCGTTATAGACGCAACCAGTGACCAAGGGCTTGTCCGGGTCGCCCTCCAGAAACTCCACGACCACTTCCATGCCGATGCGGGGAATGACCATGCCGCCCCAACCCTTCCCGGCCCAGTTCTGCGACACGCGGCAGCGCATGGAATAGGCGCCGTCCAGGTCCCAATGAAACTGCACCAGGATGCGGCCATACTGGTCGCAATCGATCTCTCCCTCGCCCACGACGACGGCGGTTTGCGGGCCCTGGACGATGGGCAGCGGCGTCTTGCGGTCGGGCACCATGGGGGCGGTGATCGGCATCAGCACATATTCCGCCGAGAACGCGTGCCGGTCCGACTTGATATCGCCAGAGCCATAGCTGTCTGAGATGTAGGAATGGGCGGCACGCAGGCACAGATAGGCCTCGTCCTTGACGCCGGGCACCTGGTCCCCGGTCAACGACACCGTCAGCCCCGACACCAGCGACGCGCAATTGCCCACGGCGCGGTGGCGGCGGTCATTGCCCCGCTCCGCCAGGGTGCGCAGATTGGCGACAGTGTTGCCGCGGCCTTGGTCCAGGTAATCGCCGGGGTAGTCGAAACTCTCGATCTTGCCCTGGGCATAGGCGGCGTCCCCCATGTCGTCGGCCCGCATGGCCGCGTTGGGGCGCTTGAAGTTGTAATCCGTCAACAGAATGCCACCGGTGGTGATGTTCCGTTCCGGGTACCATTCCCAAAAATGCTCCTCATCGGCCTGATGGTCGGCATTCACGGGCTTATACTTGCGGGACGCGCCGGGCAGCGCATCATGGGTGTCGACAGCATCGGTCAACACCATGGTGTGACTGCCGTTTCGATGGGTGAAATGGTAGCTGATGCCGAAGCGTTCCAACAATCGCGTCACCAGGGCCAAATCGCTTTCGCGATACTGGACCGTGTATTCCAGCTCTGGGTAGGACTCCGTCAGCAGGTTCGACAGATGCGGCTCCCCCAGATCGGCATAGTCGGACAGGGTCTCTTCGACGATATCGACCACGGTCTTGTTGTGGAAAATCCGCTGGTTGCGACGCAGGCCCGCCAAATAGATCCAAGGGCGCAGCGTCAGGTTATACCGGTTGCCATTCTCGCCAACGCCCGCCCATTGCGCCTGGGTGACGATGCCATCGAAATAGCGCGCACCATTGGCCTGGGTCTCCACCTCGACGGTGGCATGGGTGCCGATCAGATCGTCGAAATTGATGTTCTGCTGGGTCGACAGCGCCTCGACCCGATAGTCGAACAAGCCGTTCATATGATCGGTGCCATCGAACCGAAGGATCACCAAAACATCCTTGCCCAAGGCCGTATGGAGTTTGCCCAGCCGGGTCTCTTGGGTGAAAATCGCGTTCATGGACAGGTTCCCGTTATTGCGGCTCGACCAGCTTGGCCAAACGCTAACGCTTTGCGGGCGTTACGGGAAGAGGGGTTGCCTCGATCGCGGATTCCAGCCCATCTTAGCGCATCTGTCGCGTCGGAGGGTTCAATGCTGCCGGTTGCACGCCTAGGAGATAAGCATATCTGCCCCGTCTGCGGTCCCAATGTGATCGTGGAAGGCGGCACCGGGTTGATCGACAACCGACCCGTGGCCCGCGTGGGCGACAAGACCGCCTGCGGCGCGGTGATCACGGTGGGGTCGTCCATGGCGACCTGCGACGGCAAACCCATTGCCTATCTCGGCTCCGTGACCAGCCATGGCGGCACCATCGTCGAAGGCTCTCCGCAGGCGAAAACACTGCCATAGGACCGGCAATGGCCTGACGCAGAACGCGTTTCAGATGCGTGCGGGCAAAGACGGGCCCCGCCGTGGTGACACGGCAGGGCCCTAGAATGGGTGCGCCATGGAAGGACGGATCGTCCCATGCGCCGTTCCCCCACGTCCTGCGCCCGGCAGTGGCGGTCCAGCATGCTCCACCCATCCATATTCTGCGTTGCGGTCGCAAAAATGATGGTTAAAGGCGGCGCGTGTCGGCCCGCCCTGCGGTTTTTAATTTTCCCCGACTGATACGAATGACGTCGTTTTATTGTCTTCTAAATCGTTATCGGAAACACCTAAAACGATTTAGATGTGGAAAGCAAGTCTGTTAATCCTTAATCTCGGCAAGGAGCATGCTACATTTTCGTGAAGCGCATCTGATCCATTGACCCAAAGGTGGGGCCACCCAGCCATGACCGAAAAGAAGCAACGCCCGACGCTCAAGACGATTGCACAGATGACCGGGCTGGCCGTGCCAACGGTCTCTCGCGCGCTCAGCGGGGCGGAGGATATCGGCAAAGTCACCCGCGCCCGCGTGCAACAGGTCGCCAAAGAGATCGGGTATGTCCCGAATCGTGCGGGCGTGCGCCTGCGGACGGGGCGGACCCATGTGGTGACCATGGTCCTGTCCACGGAGGTGGACGTGATGAACCTGACGGCGCGCCTCATCAACTCGGTCGCGGCAGGGCTGCGGGACACGCGCTATAGCCTGACAATCACACCCTATTTCCCGGACGAAGACCCCATGAAGCCCGTAGAGAGGATCGTGGAGTCCGGCACGGCGGATGCGGTCATTCTCAACCAGATCCAACCGGAGGACCCGCGTGTCGCGTTCCTAATGGCCCGCCGCCTGCCATTTGCGACCCATGGGCGGACCAAATGGGCAGAGCGGCACGACTACGTCGATTTCGACAACAGCATGTTTGCCCAGATCGCGGTGGAACGGATGGCGGCCCGGGGGCGCAAATCCCTGCTGATGTTGGCGCCACCCCAGACGCAGTTCTACGCCCAAGAGATGATCCGCGGCGCGACCGAAACTGCGGCGGCGTCGGGTCTGGACTTCGCCGTCGTGGCCGACGCCACCAGCGACGCGCCGTCCGATCAGATCGAGGCGGCGGTGACCAACCACCTGCGTGCCCACCCCCAGGTGGACGGTATCATCTGCGCGTCGTCCGCCAGTTGCATGGCCACTGTTTCCGCCGTGGAGGCCACGGGCGCGCGCGTGGCCGAACAGATCGACCTTTACGCCAAGGAGCCGGTGCCGTTCCTCACCCGCTTCCGACCGGGCATCCTGACGCAGTTCGAAGATGCCCGCACCGCCGGTCTGTTCCTGGCCAAAGCCGTGGTCCGCCGGATCGAGGACCCGACGGCGCCCTTCATGCAAAAGCTCGAAGTGCCGCTGAAACCATAAGCGCGCGCGACGTCTGGGCCGCCTTCACTCGGCCGCCAAGGCCCCCTGACCATGTCGCAGGGCCAGATCGGCGTACCAGTGTCCGCTGTTCTTGACCGTGCGCTGCTGGGAGTCGTAGTCCACGTGGACCAGGCCAAAGCGCATCTTATACCCCTCGGCCCATTCATAATTGTCCATCAGGGACCAAGCGAAATACCCGCGCACCGGCAGGTTCAAATCCAACGCGGCCCCGACGGCGCCGATATGGTCGGACAGATAGGCAATGCGCGGCGCGTCATCGACCGCGCCCAGGGCATCTGGGCCCATGTTATAGCAGGCCCCATTCTCGGTGATGTAGCAGGGCGGCAGGTCGTACCGGTCATAGGCCGTGCGCAGCAGGTCGGTCAGGCCGTCCGCCTTCACCTCCCACCCGATATCGGTCCGGTGGTTGGACGTGGTCGAGGCCACGCCGATTTCCGCCGGAAAGGGCGCAGTGGGGTCGGGGTTATGCTTTACCGTGGTCGGGAAGTAGTAGTTCAGACCCCACCAATCGAGGGGCTGGTGAATCACCTCCATATCGCCGGGTTGCGCGTGCAACTTCCCGCCATAGGCATCCAGGAATTGATCCCCATAGCGGCCCGCGAACATGGGCCCCATATAGATGTCATTGTGGAACTGAAAAAACCGCTCCGCCGCGGCGATGTCATCGGCACCGTCCGTGGCCGCATAGATGGATTGCGCATTCAACACGACGCCCATCTGGATGTCCGACCGTTCCGCGCGCGCCGCCAGGCACGCCTTGCCATGGGCCAGGTTGATCACGTGGGTCGCAGCAAGCGTCGCATCCAGGCTTCGCTCTCCGGGCGCGTGCTTGCCCGTGCAATGGCCCAGATAACTGGTGCACCAAGGCTCGTTGAAGGTGGACAGCGCGTCGATGCGATCCCCCAGACGGCGCACCACATGGCCGGCATATTCGGCGAAGGCGTCCGCCGTGTCGCGGTCCGTCCAGCCGCCATAGCCCATCAACGCCAGGGGCAAGTCCCAATGGTAAAGCGTGGGGAACGCCTTGATCCCGCGCGCTTTCAGCCCATCCAGAAGGCGGTCATAGAAGTCGAGCCCCGCCGCGTTCACGCGCCCCCGCCCTTCCGGCAGGACGCGCGGCCACGCAATTGAAAAGCGATAGGCCCGCACGTTCAGCGCCTGGATCAAGTCCAGATCCGCTTCCCACCGGTGGTAATGGTCGCAGGCGTGGTCGCCGGTATGCCCTTGGAACACACGTCCCGGCATATGCGAAAAGGCGTCCCAGATGGATGGGCCGCGCCCGTCTTCTTTCACTGCGCCTTCGATCTGATAGGCGGCGGTGGCGACGCCAAAGACAAAGTCCGCCGGAAACCGCTTGGCCAAGTCTGTGGTCTCCATGGCAACCCTCCCTCCGATCATGTTAACACTTTTGGTAATCTAAATCGTTTTAGATTTTCATTGCAAGCGCTTTGTGTCGCGCATGCCTGATCGAAGATCACAGGTGCGTTTGGGCATAGACAATCGACTTTGCAGGAGGTCACGGAAAATACGGGGCTTTTCCCGATGGCGGCGCGTTTGGAGATGGCGACGACCCATGGGCCGGACACCGCGTTCCTGAGAGGCCGTGACCCGCCTTAAGGGCGTATTTCTAGGCAACAAAATCGGCCAGCGGGGCGGTTTGGGCCGGGCTGGTTTGGTGTCACGTCTCGGGGGTGGGATGGATCGGGCCCGCGTTCGGTGGAACGGACGGATCAGGATGCCCTAGCCC
>JBCBVM010000074.1:0-6729 GCA_039817645.1 Pseudomonadota bacterium
CGTGCCAACGGCAGTGCAGGGTAGCTATGATCGGACAGGATAACCGCTGAAGGCATCTAAGCGGGAAGCCCCCTTCAAAACAAGATATCCCAGAGGACCGTGGTAGACCACCACGTCGATAGGCCGGAGATGTAAGCGCAGCAATGCGTTCAGTTGACCGGTACTAATTGTCCGATAGGCTTGATTTGATCCAGTAGAAGCCATGCTTCTGAGGGTCGAAAGCATACACACTCGTCTGCTTGACTTGGAATTCGAAGGTCTTTCTCGGTTTGGTGATCATAGCGCAAGCAAAACACCCGGTCCCATCCCGAACCCGGCCGTTAAGTGCTGTAGCGCCGATGGTACTGCGTCTTAAGGCGTGGGAGAGTAGGTCATCGCCAAACCTAGTAAGCCCTTCGAACGTATCTCTCTGACGATGTTACCGACCTACGAATGAAGACGCAGCTGAAAAGCCGCCTGGTCCGATTGGCTCGACCAAACCCATGGTGATGGCGCCGATCGTGCGAAAGATCACGGAAATCTGCGTCCTCGTACTCTCCTGAGACGCTAACACACGCCACTCAACGACGCCCATCATCCGGGTTGCCGCAAGTTTGGACAGGACCCGTCGCAAGTTGCCAATTTGATGCGCGACCGTATCAAAATCTCAAAAACACCCCAGAACCTCCCCCTGAGACGACGACCCATCGGCCCGCGCCAGCCCGTCGAGGATCTCCGTATCCTCAGCGCTGACATGCCCGTGGAACCCAAGGACCGAGAGGCACGGCAGACATCGCCACAGGTCTGCGCGATATCTTCCCGCAGTCCGGTCAATTCGGACGCAACCGCACGTGTCGGTGCCACCATCGCGTTGGTCTTGGCCACAAGGTGCGACAGCTGGGCCGTGATACGCGCGCCCGATCAGGCATTGGTGCATAAGCTCGACAATCTGCTGAGCGGAAACTCTCCCCACCTCCCTGACCTGACCGCGTAAAGCGTGAGCACGTCATAAAGCTCGCGTCTGGACCGGCACCCTGACCGACATACGCGCATCCCCAACAGAAATGATCGACGCAGACACCCGGTAAACGCCCCCATCCTTCCGCCGGTTTTCTACATATGCGCCGATGGCTTCGCCGCGGTGAACGTGGTCCCACAAAGTGCGGAACATGGCTTTCGGCATCGCGCACGATCTTGTGCGGCGCCAACTGCAAAGGCCTCCAACCGTATCGGCTGATGGATTGGCAGGCAGCAGTGGTGGCCTGAATGATCCCGCTTTGATCCGTCCGACAGACCGGAACCGCGCTTTTCAAACCGGGCAGCCAAAATTCACTCAGAAACCACCAAGTCTTCTTTGCGCCATATGAGCAGAAGTGTCTTAATAATTTGTGCCACAGACCGAGGGACCCTATGCCGTCGAAACCGCCGAATTTCCTGATCCTCATGGTGGATCAGTTGAACGGGACGCTGTTCCCGGACGGGCCTGCGGACTGGTTGGTGACGCCGAACCTGAAACGACTGGCCGACAGGTCGACGCGGTTCGCGACCACTTACACCGCCTCCCCCCTCTGCGCGCCGGCACGGGCCAGTTTCATGTCCGGCCTTCTGCCCAGCCGTACCCGTGTCTACGACAACGCGGCGGAGTTTGCGTCCGACATTCCAACCTATGCCCATCACCTGCGTCGCGCGGGGTACCAGACATGCCTGTCGGGTAAGATGCACTTCGTTGGCCCCGACCAACTGCACGGGTTCGAAGAGCGTTTGACCACCGATATCTATCCGGCGGATTTCGGGTGGACCCCAGACTACCGCAAACCAGGGGAACGGATCGAATGGTGGTATCATAACATGGGCTCGGTCACGGGCGCGGGCGTGGCCGAGATCACGAACCAGATGGAGTATGATGACGAGGTTGCCTTCCAGGCCACGCGCAAACTCTATGACCTGTCCCGGGGTCACGACCCGCGGCCCTGGTGCCTGACTGTCAGCTTCACCCACCCCCATGATCCCTATGTGGCGCGCCGCAAATATTGGGACCTTTATGCCGATTGCGCCCATCTTCTGCCGCAGGTGCCCGCCATGGATTATGCCGACCATGACCCCCATGCGCAGCGCATCCTGGACGCCAACGACTTTCGCGCGTTCGACATTGGCGAAGACGATATCCGCCGGTCGCGACGCGCGTATTTTGCGAACCTCTCCTATCTGGATGACAAGCTCGGCCAGATCCTGAACACGCTTGAGGCCACCCGGCAGGAGGCGACGATCCTGTTCGTGTCCGACCATGGCGACATGCTGGGAGAGCGGGGGCTGTGGTTTAAGATGTGCTTTTATGACGGTGCGGCCCGCGTTCCGTTGATGGTTGCCGCACCGGACATGCCGCCTGGACGCGTCGCGGAACCGGTTTCGACCCTTGATGTAACTGCAACGCTCTGCGACCTGGCCGGTGTCAGCATGGATGAGATCGCGCCCTGGACCGAAGGCGAAAGCCTTGTTCCCGTCAGCAAGGGTGCCCGGCGAACGGCGCCGGTGGCGATGGAATACGCGGCCGAAGGGTCCCAAGCCCCGCTGGTGGCCCTGCGCGAGGGACCCTGGAAATACACGCGCTGCGACTTGGACCCGGAGCAATTGTTCGACCTTGGGGCCGATCCAATGGAACAGGTTAACCGCGCGGCCGATCCCTCGGCAGCAGCCGTCCTGTCGCGGATGCGGGCGCTGGCCGACGCGCGGTGGGACTTGGCTCAGTTCGATGCCCAGGTCCGCGAAAGCCAGGCGCGCCGCTGGATCGTGTATGAAGCGCTTAGAAATGGAGCGTACTTCCCGTGGGATCATCAGCCACTGCAAAAGGCGTCTGAACGGTATATGCGGAACCACATGGATTTAAACGTAGTCGAGGAAAATCAGCGGTTTCCCCGCGGGGAAACAGGCGATTCCGAGTGAGAAACCATGGGGTTACAGCAAGTTTGAGTTTCAAAGAAGTCAGAGATTATGGATGAACGCCCCCTTGCCGCCGTCACGATGCTGCGGGACGATTACGACTTTCTACAGAAATGGCTGACCCATTACGAACGCCTGACGGGTCGCCGGGAGGCGCTTTACGTTATCGCGCACGGACCCAACCCGCGGATTGAGGAAATGGCCAAAGGTGCGTCTGTCTTGACGATTCCGCATTTCGACAACGGGTCCCAGTTCGAGCCGCGGCGCAGGCGGCTGTTCTTCGGCTTGGTCCAGGGGCTGTTGGCGTACTACCAATTTGTCGTCACCACCGATGTGGATGAGTTTATTGTTTTGGATCCGGATGCGGGGACGGATCTTGCGGGGTATCTTCGGGCGACCGACTTCCAAGGCGCGGCCCTATCGCCTGCGGGGTTCGACGTTGTCCACAAACCGTCGGAGGAGCCGGGGGCGTTCACCTTTGATCGCCCGGTGACGGAGCAGCGGCGGCATGGCTATCTGGAGGGGGCCTATTGCAAGCCCTGCATCTTTCGGACGGCGCCGTTGGCCGGGGGCAATGCCCATTTCCTTAACGGCGAACCGTGGGAGGTCGACCCGAACATCGTCTTGTTTCACCTCAAGCATTTCGACCGCACGTTTGGACTGGCCATGGCAGAAAAGCGCAAGGACACCGTTCTGGGCTATGAGAAAAAGGCCCGGACCCACCGCATTGGCGGCTGGCACAACCGCGACTTGAAACTGGGCACGACCATCGCGCGGATCGAAGAGGAGCCGGCAGAAACTTGGACGCAGGACGCGGTGGCGGCCGCGGCGGACCAGATGCGCGCGGCGTTTGAGCGCGAGGGAAAATTCCCCTGGGCACAGTCTCAGTTTGGGCCCTTCCGCATTCCCGACCGGTTCGTTGGGCGGGTATGACAGTTTTGCGAATTTCCCTGCCGAGGTGGGGTTGCGACTCGGACGGGGCGGGGATACACGGACTTTCGATGGCGCGGGAAGGAGCAGCCCGGTAGCTCGTCAGGCTCATAACCTGAAGGTCGTAGGTTCAAATCCTACTCCCGCAACCACCGACAACGAACACCCCGCCCGTTAAACGGCGGGGTTCGTCGTTTCTGAGATCTGTCAGACCGAAGATCGCTCTCAACTCCCCATAAAGCTCAATGGCGTGTCGATGTTCGGCGCCGTCATTGGGAACCATGCCAACGTCTGACACCTGGTCGCACTGCGCTTCGGTCGCCGCCGGTCGCGCGAGGTCGTCATCTGTGGATGAGGAAGGCTGACCTCCATCAGATCCAAACGTTAACACGCCGTTGAAAGACGTGACCCAACGCGACCGACGTGGCCGTTGCGGTAAAAACTTTATCTGCCTGTCACGTATTCGATTCAAAGGACCCTGAGACATTCGGATGAATTTCGTACCTTGGGGGAAAGACCATGAAATTTCGTAACGTTCTTGCTGTTGCCGCGCTCGCGCTTGTCGCCGCTGTTTCCGCACATGCCGAGACTTGGAAACTGGCCGTGACCGATGTCGAGGGCATGGAACGCCTTCAGCTTGAGTGGGGTCCTTTCAAAGAGGCCCTTGAGGCGGCAACCGGCGACACGTTTGAGTTCTTTGCGGTGAATTCGCGCACCGCAGCCGCCGAAGCCCTGCGTGGTGAGACCGTCGACTTCGTCGTCTCTGGCCCTGCGGAATATGTGGTTATCAACAAACTGACCAACGCGACACCCATCATCGGCCTTGGGCGCCCGGATTACCACTGTGCGATCATTGTGCGCGCCGACAGCGGCATCAACACCGTTGACGATCTGAAGGGCAAGAAGGTGGCCTTCGGCGATATCGGCTCGACCTCCAACATGCTGTGCCCCATGCAGGTGCTGGCTGACTACGGTTTGGACCCGGTCAACGACATCGAAAAGACGCACACATCGCGCAACATCGCGCACGAGGCGCTGAAGAACGGTGACGTGGACGCATTGGGGTCGAACGCCAATAGCTGGCTGAACGTGCGCGCGAAGGAAACCGACTTGCCGTACGGCTTTTTCAAGATGATCGCACGTTCGGGTGACCTGCCCAATGATATGATCATGGTGGGCGCGCATGTCCCTGCCGACGCGGCAGAGGGCGTGAAGTCAGCCATCCTCGAAAACAAGGACTCGATCATTGCGGGCATCACCGCCCACGAAGAGAACGACAAGTATGTCGGCATGGACCTGGTTTCGATCGAAGACAGCGCCTACGACTATGTCCGGTCGATGTACACGAATGCGGGCTATCCCCAGTTCGACAATTTCATCGGTGACTGATCCCAGCGTTGAAACGCTGGTCGCACCCGCGCGGCCAGTCCGGACCGGGGCAGAAATCTCTGCCCCGGTTTTGCCTGTCGATCTGCGCGTTACTGGGCTGGCCAAAAGCTTTGCCGGAACGCCGATCTTCAAAGATGTTTCGTTTGGTCTGTCGCGTGGTGAGGCTGTTGCCATCGTCGGCGCGAATGGGACGGGGAAGTCCACGTTGCTTCGGTGCCTGATGGGTCTGATCCCGGCGGATGCGGGGTCGATTGATGTGCTGGGCACGGATGTGCGCGGCGCCTCGAACGCCGGCATGCGGGCCATGCGGGCGCAGATGGGCCTGGTGAGCCAGAAGCATAATCTGGTGCCGCGCCTGTCGGTCCTGTCCAATGTGGTGCAGGGGCTGCTGGGGCAAAAGCCGGGGTTTCGGCATTGGAGCCAAAGCTTTGCGCCTGCAGCGTCACGCGAGGCGGCCTTGGCGGCTTTGGGTAAGGTGGGGCTGGCCCATCTTACATCACGCCGCGCGGACCGTTTGTCGGGCGGGCAATCGCAGCGCGTGGCCATCGCGCGGGCGCTGGTCGGGCAGCCCAAGATCCTGATCGCGGATGAGCCCACGGCTTCGCTTGATCCGGCGGCGGGCGAAGATGTGATGGATCTGTTCTTTGCCCTCGCGCGGCAAGAGGGGGTCACGGTGATCTTCATCTCGCACAATATCGAGCATGCCCTGCAATACGGGGACCGCGTTCTGGGGCTGGCACAGGGCGGCATGCCGCTGGATGCCCGGGCGGGAAGCCTCAGCGCCGAAGAGTTGCGAGGGCTTTATGACTGACGCGTCCCATCCCACGGATCTTCCCACCCGGTACGAGCGCCCGTCGGCATTGGCCTTTCTAGGCTACGCCGCTGCCGTTGTGATCATCCTGTGGTCCTTTGCGGGGGCGGGGTTTTCCATCGACAAGGTGATGTCGTCCCCGCCGCGCTTCGCCGATTTCCTGGACCGCGCCTTTCCGCCGAACATGGAGCCGAAGGTGCTGGCGCGACTTGGCTGGAAGATGCTGGAGACGTTGCAGATCGCGTTGGCGGGCGCGGTCATCGGGATCATCCTGTCCGTGCCGGTGGCGCTGTTGGCGGCGCGCGGATTGATCGCGCCGCTTTGGGTCAACCAGATCGTGCGGACCGGGCTGGGGTTTATCCGGGCTGTGCCGGACATCGCCTGGGCCTTGGTTTTTGTCGTCGCCGTGGGCCTTGGACCGTTCGCGGGCATGCTCGCCATTGCCATCGACACAATCGGTTTTTGCGGTCGGTTCTTTGCGGATGATATGGAAGCTGCCGACAAAGGCCCTTCGGAAAGCCTGACAGCCACTGGCGCGCGCAAACTGGACGTGGTCGCCTGCGCTACGATCCCGGCGGCGATGCCTGCCTTTATCTCGACCTCGCTCTTTGCGACGGAGAAGGCAGTGCGGTCCTCCACCATCCTGGGCCTTGTCGGGGCGGGGGGGATCGGGATTGAGCTGA
>JBCBVM010000075.1:0-5456 GCA_039817645.1 Pseudomonadota bacterium
CCGTATTGGCGCAACTCCGGCAGGGCGACGCGGCCCATGGTGGCGGCGGTGGCCAAGCTGGACCCGCAGATGGCCCCGAACCCCGCACAGGCCCCGATGGACGCCATGGCCACCCCGCCCCGCTTGTGCCCCAAGAACCCTTCGGCGGCCTTGAACAGCGCCTGAGACATGCCACCCAGCGTCGCGAAATGCCCCATCAGCAAGAACATCGGTACGATGGACAAAGAGTAGTTGGAGAACGTCGTGTAGGTTTCAGACTTGAGACGCGCGAAGGCAATTTTGGTGTCACCCGTCACCAAAATCAGGCCGCACAGACCCGCCAGAAACATGGCCAAGCCGATGGGCACACGCAGGAAGATCAGGATCAGCAGGGCAGGAAAGCTGAGCGCGCCGATCGCGATGTCGCTCAAGGTGTGTCCCCCGCCTCGACGGGCAGGTGGCGGCGCCCCGTGACCATCTCGGCGCTGCGCATGGCGGCGATGTAGACGGCGACGATGGCCGAAAAGACAGCGCCCACCAGGCACAGGGCGTAGGCCCACCAAATTGGAAACTCGATCAGGAATGTGGTTTGGCCGGACCGGAACTTGCTTTGCATTCCGGCGGCCAATTGCACGGCGATCAAGATCAGGACGGCGGCGAACACGACCTCGGTCAGGCAGCGCAAGACGCGGTTGACGGCAAGGGACAGTTTGTTGGCAAAGATGTCGACAGACGCATGGCCGCCAGTCATCTGACACAGGGGCAGGAAGGCGAAAATGGCGAAGGCCATGCCCGCCTCGACCAGCTCAAAATCGCCCGTGACAGGGCCGATGCCCAGGCCCAGCAGCCACGCGGACCATCCCGTCCCAATATCGTGGAGCAGACCGTTCAGGCCGCGGCCCAGGATGGAGACGCAGGTGACCAGGATCAGGGCCGAGAGCACCGCCCCGCCGACCCAAGCCATGGCCCTGGCCATCCGCAGAAAGAAGTCGTGCATTGCGCGTCCCAAGATGCTGCGCCCCAAGATCGGCCCCTGGGGCGCGCGAGGCGATTACTTCGCTTGATACGTATCCATGTCTGGCGTGTACGCGTCCATCAAGGTTTTCGCTTCGTCGATCAGGGCCTGGCCGTCGATGCCCTTTTCGGACATTTCGGAAACCCAACTGGCGTAGATGGGGTTGGTCAACCCTTCCCACGCGGCCAGGTCATCGCCAGAGATCGTGACGATCTCATTGCCATTGTCCAAAGCCGCTTCGCGGGACGGCATGTCCGCGTCGGACATTTGACCACCCGCGAAGATCGAGAAGGCGAGGCCGGAATTGTCGTCGATCACTTTCTTCAGGTCCTCGGGCAGAGCATCATAGACGCCCTTGTTCATGGCCAGAACGAACGTCACCGTGTAAAGCATGTTGCCGTCGAACTCGGTGTGATTTTCCACCAGTTCCGCAACCTTCAGGGCGCCTGTGACTTCCCATGGGATGGTGACCGCATCGACGACACCTTTGGACAAAGCCTCTGGGATGGCGGGGACGGGCATGCCGACGGAGGACGCGCCCAACTCCCCCAACAACTGGTTGACCATGCGGGTGGCGCCGCGCGCCTTGATCCCCGCCATGTCGTCCGGGCTTTGGATCGGGTCGGTAGAGTGGATGACGCCTTGGCCATGGACCCAGGTGCCCAGGATTTCGACGTCGGTGAACTCATCCGCCATGCGGGTTTCGAACATCTGCCAATAGGCGCTGGACGCGGCGCGGGCGTCGGTGACCATGAACGGAAGCTCGAACACCTCGGTGGAGGGGAAACGGCCCGGCGTGTAACCAACGACGGTCCAGACCACATCGGCGACGCCATCGATGACTTGGTCCATCAATTCGGGCGGGGTCCCGCCAAGCTGCATGGAGGGGTAGCTGTCGATCTTGATCCGCCCGTCCGAGTCCGCTTCGACGTTGGCGGCCCAAACGTCCAGGATCAGCTTTGGCACATTGGCCTGCGCGGGCAAAAACTGGTGCAGTTTCAGGGTTACCTCTTGGGCCCAAGCCCCGCTGGCCGTTGCTGCCCAAAGGGCGGCGCCGCCCATCCATCCCAAAAGCGCTTTGCGCTGTGTCATCCCAATTCCTCCCATTTGTCTTTTCGGTCTTCGGCCAGCCGGCCACCGCGTCTTACGTTCTTGGATCACGGCGGACAACGCAACGGGAATTCCCCCGACCCGCGTTCCCCCGCCATGGGGTTTTGGGGATGGTTGGTATGACCCGCGGTAGAATTTATTGACCGACTGGTCGGTCGAGTCAATTGGACAGTGGGCCGTGGTGACGCATTTCACCGCCCGCGCGGGACGGGCGTGGGACCTGGTTCAGCTTTGGTCTACGTCGCTACGGACCTAAAGCGCCATGGAATGGCGGGCCCCGTCCTGGGCATAGGCGTCCAGGTCCTGGGCAACCAGGCGCGCCAGTTCCGGCACCACCAGCCGTTTTGTCGCGCCCCCGATCAACACGTCCGGCCAGCGTTGGGCAAGGGCGGATAACAGCGCCTGCGCGGGAGCAGGATCTTGGCCAAGGGCGGCGGCCACGTCCCGTCCGTTGACCCGGAAGTCGCACAAAATCCGCTCGATCAGGGCGGCGCGCAGGCGATCATCGTCTGAAAAGGAATGGCCGCGGGTGATGGGCAAATCACCGGCGTCGACCATGCGGCCCCAACCGGACGTGCCCGCATCGTTCTGCGCATAGCCCTGCGGAAAGCGCGAGATAGAGGAAGCGCCGAGCCCGATCAAAACATCGGCCTGGTCGTCGGTGTATCCCTGGAAGTTGCGGCGCAGGGCACCCGCCTTGGCGGCCTGGGCCAAGCCATCCCCCGGCTGCGCAAAGTGGTCGATGCCGATGGGCACATACCCGTCGGCCGCCAGCAGGCGCGCGGCAATGCGGAACAGGTCCAGGCGCGCGCGCCCATCAGGCAGCGCATCAGACGGGATGGTGACTTGGCGCCGCGCCACCCAAGGCACATGGGCATAGCCATAAAGCGCCAGCCGATCCGGGTTCAGCGCCAAAGCGGCTTGCAACGTCTCCGTCAGGGTGATGCCGGTCTGAAAGGGCAGGCCATAGAGCAGGTCCAAGTTCACGCCCGTGATCCCCCGGGCGCGCAGGCCGTCGATGGTGTCGCGCGTCTGTTCGCGGGTCTGCGGGCGACCAATGGCCTCCTGTACTTTGGGCGCAAAGTCTTGCACGCCCAGGGACACGCGGGTCATGCCGCCCGCCGCCAGCGCATCAAGCCGTTCCGCGTCGATCATCGTCGGGTCAATCTCAACCGAGAATTCACCCCCAGCCGCCAAGGGGAAATGGGCGAAAATGGTCTCTGCAAGCTCTCTGATCATCTCGGCGGGCAGAATGGTTGGCGTGCCACCACCCCAGTGCAGCCGAGACAGGGAAACGGGGCCGCCGATCTTGGCGGCGACCATCGCGACCTCTCGCTTCAGCCGGTCCAGATAGGGGCGCAACGGCGCATCGGTCTGCGTGCCTTGGGTGCGGCAGGCGCAGAACCGGCATAGCCTGCGGCAGAAGGGGATATGCACATAAAGCGAGATTTGCGCCCCATCCGGGATCGAAGACAGCCACGTCGCCACCTGCGCCCCATCCACCGTCTTCGAGAAATGGGGGGCCGTCGGGTACGACGTATATCGGGGTGCGCGTGCGGTGAAGAGACCGTGATCGGTCAACAGGGTGTCTTGCGTCATGGGAGGCGTTGTGCCGCCATGACCCACGATCCGCATTGATGTGGATCAACCGCGCATGTATTGTATACAAATGAACGCGCCTCTTCCTGAGACCTATCGTTTGCAGTGCCATGAGTGTCCTATCCGACACCGGGCGGTCTGCTCCCGCTGCGATAACGAGGAGTTGGAACTGCTCGACAGTATCAAGTTCTATCGCAGTTTTCGGTCCGGTGAGTCGATTGTTCTAGAGGGGGACAAACTGGACTTCACCGCGTCGGTCGTGACGGGCTGCGCGACGCTGTCCCGGTCCCTGGAAGATGGGCGCAAGCAGATGGTTGGCCTTCTGCTGCCGTCGGATTTTATCGGGCGACCTGGCCGCGCGCATGCCCCGTACGAAGTGACGGCGGCGACGGATCTGACGCTGTGTCTGTTTCGGCGCGCCCCGTTCGAGGCGCTGATGCGCGATATGCCCCACATCCGCGACCGGCTATTGGAGATGGCCCTGGATGAGTTGGACGCCGCGCGGGACTGGATGCTGGTCCTGGGTCGGAAGTCGGCGCGCGAAAAAGTGGCGAGCCTTCTGCTGGTGGTCCTGCGCCGGGCTGCCACGGGGGCAAATGCCCGCACGCAACTGCCGCTCACGCGGGAAGCGATGGCCGACTACTTGGGATTGACGATTGAAACCGTAAGCCGCCAGATGTCCGCCCTGAAGAAAGAGGGTGTGATCAGCCTGGAGGGCGCGCGCGGAATCGGGTGCCCCAGCCTTGCCGACCTGGCCCTGGAGGCCGGGGAGGACAGTGACGGGGACATCCTGTCCTGAAGCGCCCAGTGACCTTCGTCCACGCGTGAACCCCTAGAATTTTCAACGTTTAAGTCAGGTCCCTGGTCCTTTCAGGGAGAGGCATTCGCACCCCGAGGTGCGATTTGACTTACATCAAGGCACGGGCCTGCGCGGTTTGCGATTGACCGCGAAGGGCGGCCCAAAATCCGTCCCGATTGACGCGAGGGACGTGAGGATGAACGACTATCTTAAACTTATTGCATTGGGCCTTGTTGCCCTATGCGCTGCCATTGCGGCGAATTTTGCCCGCGATCTGGCCTATCAGATGCATGCGCTGCTGATCGTGTTGGTTGCCGGGGGTATGTTCCTGTGGGTTCTGCGGGGCATGGAGGAGCCGGCCAAGGTCCAGGCCACCCCCTACGGCTATATGGATGGTCCCATTCGCGCTGGCGTGATCGCCACCGCCTTCTGGGGGATCGCCGGGTTTCTTGTGGGCACATATATCGCGTTCCAGCTTGCGTTCCCGGCCTTGAACCTGGACTGGGCGCAACCTTTCGCGAATTTCGGACGCCTGCGGCCCTTGCACACCTCGGCCGTGATCTTCGCGTTCGGGGGCAACGCCCTGATCGCGAGTTCATTCTATATCGTGCAACGAACCTGCGGGGTCCGTCTTTGGGGCGGGAACCTGGGGTGGTTTGTCTTCTGGGGCTACAACCTGTTCATCGTCCTGGCCGCCACGGGCTACCTACTGGGTGCAACCCAGTCCAAAGAATACGCCGAGCCGGAGTGGTATGTGGACATCTGGCTGACTGTCGTCTGGGTCGCTTTCCTGATCACGTTCATGGGCACGATCCTGACGCGCAAAGAAAAGCACATCTATGTCGCGAACTGGTTCCTGCTGAGCTTCATCGTCACCGTTGCGATGCTCCATCTGGTGAACAACATCTCTATCCCCGTTTCGATCTTCGGATCTAAGTCGGTGCAGGTCTTCTC
>JBCBVM010000076.1:0-4371 GCA_039817645.1 Pseudomonadota bacterium
CCAACCCGGCCAATGACAACCTCATGGAATTGTTGATTATGTCCGATGCGTTGCGCCGGTCTTCGGCCAAGCGCATCACCGCCGTGATCCCCTATTTCGGGTATGCCCGCCAGGACCGCCGCACCAAGGCGCGCACCCCGATCAGCGCCAAACTGGTCGCCAACCTGATCACCGGAGCGTCGATCGAACGGGTGTTGACCATGGATCTGCACGCCGCTCAGATCCAGGGGTTCTTCGACATCCCGGTGGACAACCTCTATGCCTCGCCGGTCTTTGCCCTCGACATTCTGCACAACTTCAAAGGCGCGTTGGAGGACGTGATGGTCGTGTCGCCCGATGTGGGCGGCGTGGCACGGGCGCGCGAATTGGCCACCCGGATCAGCGCGCCACTCAGCATCGTGGACAAGCGGCGGGAAAAGCCCGGCGAAGTGGCCGAAATGACGGTGATCGGCGATGTGACGGGCAAGAAATGCATCATCGTGGACGACATCTGCGACACGGCTGGAACGCTGTGCAAGGCCGCCGATGTGCTGATCGAACATGGCGCGACCGAGGTTCATGCCTACATCACCCACGGCGTGCTCAGCGGCCCTGCCGTGGGGCGGATCACCAAGTCACAGCTCAAAAGCCTGGTCATCACCGACTCCATTCACCAGCCAGAGCCTGTGACCTCCTGCCCGAACATCCGCATCGTGCCCACGGCACCTATGTTCACCCAGGCGATCCTGAACATCTGGAACGGGACAAGCGTGTCATCGCTGTTCGACACGTCGACGTTGGAGCCGATCTATGAGCCGCTTTACCCAGGGTTGGACCTCGGCGGACGGTAGCTGGGAAATCTGCACGGCACGGGCCCGCCTTTAACCTTCGGTTAACTGCTCGGGCAGATACCCTCCCTCGCGCGCAGATGAGGCGGGTTGGGACGACCTCCGGCATGGATATTCCCGTACCCTCCCCTCGTCAGATGGTTTGACGGATCACGCCTGATCCGCCGGCGAAGACCCCTGTCCCCTTTGGACGGGGCTAGGGCATCCTGATCCGTCCGTTCCACCGAACGCGGGCCCGATCCATCCCACCCCCGAGACGTGACACCAAACCAGCCCGGCCCAAACCGCCCCGCTGGCCAAACCCGTGAGCGGTCACGCGCCCCGATGAGGACGCCGCAGCGGTCTCGATTTGCGCGCCGGTCGGTTTGGACTCGGATCGGCTCGACGGCTGATCCGCGCGCCATGTTCGGACAGGGGTGGTCCATGTGCCCCGCGTCGGATCGCACCGCGACCCTGGGACTGCCAGTCCACCCGGGGGTGTGGTGCTTGACCGGGCCCCCGGTGCCGAAGCGCAGAGCGCCCGGCTGGGTTCGCGGTACGATCGCGATGGAGCCCATGCCGCCCGGCCAAGCGCGCTGCCATTAACCTGTACCCTACAAGGCTTCAACTGGACTTGACCTGCCACAGATCTTTGAAGCCGATGTCTGCGACAGTCCCGCCCCAGGCCACCTTGCGCATTTCGTGAAGATCATGGGCGTGGCACTGACGGTCCGCTTCCTCATGACCTTTGGCAGTGCGGGTTTGTATAACCCAGATGATCCGAAGGGACGTAGCCGCGAAGAAATCGTCGGACCGCACAACACCCGTCGATTGAGCGCGTTGGACAGTCGCCTTCAACAAAGGGGCCCGCACGACACGCCCAGGGTCGCCGCAGCGGTGCTGGCGTCGGGTGCCACGACCGCGGAAATTGCGCGCACGCGCCATGGGGCGGATGTCAGCATCCGCCGCTGACGGCAACACAACGCCCTCCGCGATAGCCCGGAACCTTCCAGGGCTCTTCTGGTCTCGAACCAAGGGCGTACACGCATGACCCCGAACTAACGCACGTCCCCCCCTCCCGCGGGGAGGGGGGCCAGGGGGAGGTCGCCGTTGCGGGTGTTTCCCTTTCCGTCTGCCATGCCTATCTGTCGGACCACGAGAAGGGGGACGAACATGGTGCTTGGACGGTTGGCCGATGCGGTGACGCGTGGCGTCGAAGATCTGACCACTGGCGTGACCGACGCGTTCGATCCCACCGTGCGCCTGGGCGTGACCGGCCTCAGCCGGTCGGGCAAGACCGTGTTCATCACGTCGCTTGTGGCGAACCTGATGGATCGCGGGCGCATGGCGAATTTCACCCCGACCGCACGGATCGAAACCGCCTTTCTGCAACCGCAACCCGACGACACCGTCCCGCGCTTTGCCTTTGAGGATCACAAGGCCGCCCTGACGGCCCGTGCCCCCCATTGGCCCGAAGGCACGCGGTCGGTCTCTGAATTGCGGCTGTCGCTGAAGGTGCGGCCCTCGGGCCTGTTGGCGGGGCTGCGCGGGGCGCAGAACATCCACCTAGATATCGTGGACTACCCCGGCGAATGGCTGTTGGATCTGGGCCTGATGGACAAGACCTATGACCAATGGTCCGCCCGCGCCTTGCAACGGCTGACCGAATGGGGGGCAGAGGGGTACTTGTCGGCCATGTCCGCCGCCGATGGCGCGGCCAAACTGGCTGAGCCCATCGCCCAAAGCCTTGCGCACGACTACAAGGCGGCCTTGCAGATGGCGCGGGATGCGGGGGCTTACGACCTGACCCCGGGGCGGTTCCTGTTGCCCGGCGACCTGGACGGCTCTCCGGTGTTGACCTTCGCGCCCCTGCCCCCTGGCGATGCCCCGCGCGGGTCCCTCCGACGAGAGATGGAGCGCCGGTTCGAAGCCTATAAATCCCGCGTTGTCACCCCGTTCTTTCGCGATCACTTCGCCCGTCTGGACCGCCAAGTTGTCCTGCTGGACGTGCTGGGCGCCATCCGCCGCGGCCCCCGCGCCGTGGAGGAGATGCGGACCGCCATGGCCGACATCCTGACCGCGTTCAAACCCGGCGCCATCACCTGGCTTTTGTCCCTTCTGGGCGCGCGGCGCGTGGACCGGGTGCTGTTCGCCGCCACCAAGGCCGATCACCTGCACCATAGCCAGCACGCCCGCCTGACCGCCATTCTGGAGGCCATGGTCCGCGACGCCAAGGCCCGTGCCGACTATGCGGGCGCGCAAACCAACGCCCTTTCGATCGCCGCCCTGCGCACCACCGTGGAGGAGACGCGAGAGCATAAGGGACAGACCCTGCCCGTGGTCCGTGGTCACCTGCTGGAGACGGGGCGCGAAGCCGCGCTTTATCCGGGGGAATTGCCCTCCGATCCGTCTCATATCCTGACGCCGGCCCAACGCGGGGCTGACGCGTGGCTGGACGGGGACTATGACCTGATGGATTTTGCCCCGGCGCCCCTGACCCTGCGCCCCGGCGACGGCCCGCCCTTCATTCGCCTGGACCGCGCGGCGGAGTTCCTGTTGGCCGACCGCCTGTGATGCCCGCCTGACCCGGAGTGTTCTGATGCTGCCCTTTCTTCGTATTCTCATTGGTTTGGGCCTGGTGGGCGGGGTCGTCTGGGCCGGTTTGGCGGGGCTTGCGCCGATCTGGATTTTGGCCCTGGCGGGGACCTTCACGGTCTGCTTTGGCCTTGGCCGGTGGCGCGCATGGGGGCACGCGCGGAACACGGGGACCGTGCCCAAGGCCCTGGCCGCGCAGGCGGGCACGTATCTGGCGCAATGCGCGGTGGTCGGGCTGTTCTATCTGGTGGGGCGGGGCCTCGCGTCGGTGACGCAACCCATGGCCCTGCCCCTGGACACCGTCTCCGCCTACTGGGTCTTCACCATCGGGGGCGTGGCCTTGGGCGTCCTGATCGCCATCCTAGAGGCGCGGGGACCCGGTGACCCTTACCAACAGGCCGCCACCAAGATCGACGCCGCCCGGGCCGAAGCGGTCCTAGCCGAAGCGGCCCAGCCAGCCGAGCCGCAGTTCAGTCGACCCAGCCCGCCCTTGATCGCCGTGACCGAGGAGACCTTCTTTCGGGAGCCGAACCACACCCACTTGGTTTTCGAAAAGAACCCCGACACTGGGGCCAACGACGTCGTCGGCCTGGACGGCACTAAGGCCTTCCTGAGCGATGCGCAGATCGTCGAACACGAAACCCGCCTGGGCATCACGCTGCCCCCGCGCCTGCGCCGCCTTTACAGACGCCAGAATGGTGGATCGTGCATGATGATCGTGGTGGAAACCGACCTGGACCGCCCCTGGGTGTTCGACGGCCGCCTCTCGCCCTTTTCTGGCTATGACGACCTGCTGCCCATGGAACAGATCTGGACCGTCCATGACAGTGTCGAAACCTATGCCGACCCCGACCACCAGCCCGAGGATTTCCCCAACGGGGCCAAGCGGATGATCATCCTGGCCCAGTGGTATCGCAACACGCTGTTCTTGGACTATCGCGACCGGGAAATGCCGCGCGTGGGCTTTGTC
>JBCBVM010000077.1:0-3375 GCA_039817645.1 Pseudomonadota bacterium
CACCCCCCCCCCCCCCCCCCCCCCCCCCCCCCCCCCCGTCGACCGACAAAACTAACCGCGCCCCGTCAGCCCCCCTCCATCCCATGCAGCGCGTTTGCCGTGGCCCGCGCCCCTTGCAGCATGAACCCATGCTCCGAGGCGACGAAGAACATGGTCACGCCCAAGGCGCGCAGGGCCGGACCCGCATCTGCATTGGGGGCGAACGTCATGAACGCCTTGCCATGGGCCGCCGCCGCGCGGCCCACCCGCGCCATGGCCTCGCGCACGATATCCGACGACTGGTCGGTCGTGCCATAGCAAACCGACAGGTCGGCTGGGCCCACGAACAGCCCGTCGATGGCCTCCAACGCGGCGATCTCCTCGCAGGCCTCCACCCCCGCAGGCTCCTCGATCTGTGCGATGACGACGGTATCCCGGTCCTGGTCCAGTACCGCCTGCATCCCTTGGGTGGCGAACCCGGCCCAGCGGGTGGACCCGGCAAAGCCGCGCCCGCCCTCTCCGAAATGGGCGGCGCGGGCAACGCGCCGCGCCTTCTCCACGCTGTCCACATGGGGCACGACCACGCCCGTCGCCCCCCCATCCAGCGCCTTCAAAATCTCCATGGGCGATCCCGTGGGCACCCGCACCAACGCGGGCAACCCCAATGCCCGCGCCATGGCCAGGCAGACATCCAGGCGCCCATGGTCGAAGGGCGCATGTTCCGCGTCCAGGCACACGAAGTCCAACCCCGACTTCGCCAGCACCTCCACTACCTCATGGGCGGGGGTCTTCTGGAATGTGCCCGCCAAAATCTCTCCGGCCAACATCCGGCGTTTGAACTCAGGTGTCGCCATGGTCCCTCTCCTTACTGCTATCCGCGTTCATGGGCCCACCCGCGCGCGCGGGTCAAGGCGCGCCGAAAGCCCGTCCGCCTTGAAATGCGCCGCCATTCCCCAGAAAAGATGGGACAGCCAGCAAGGGACCGCCATGACCACCAACCTGCCCCAAGCCGCCCTGCCGCGCCCCCGGCCCTCTGCCCCGAAGGCGGCGATGCCGCCCGGGGCCTGCGACGCCCATGTGCATATGCTGGGGGACGAATTTCCGCTCTGGGACAAACGGGTCGAGGATCCGGCGCCGGGCAGCCTGGACGATTGGGCCAAGCGGCTGGAAACACACCTGGACACGCTGGGATGCGACCGTGTCGTCATCGTCCATTCCATCGTCTATGGCGGCGACAACAGCGTCACCATGGCGGCGGTCGAGCGGCTGGGCGACCGGGCACGTGGCATTGGCCTTGTGACCGATGATGCCACCGACGCGGACCTGGACGCCCTGGTCGCGGGGGGCATGTCGGGCATTCGGTTGAATTACGTCCATGGTGGCATTCTCACCTGGTCCGGCGTGAAACGCCTGGCCCCGCGCCTGGCCGAACGCGGCCTCCATGTGCAGATGCTGATGAACGCACACCGGCATATGGCCGAACTGGCCTGCGACCTGGCCGCCTTGCCCGTGCCCGTGGTGTTCGACCATATCGGCTGGCCCGACCTGGCCGCAGGACCGGCGGAGCCGGGGTTTCAGATGCTCCTGCGGGCCTTGGCCGAAGGGCACGCCCAGGTCAAACTCTCTGGCATCTACCGCCTCTGCGATGCGCCCTATGGCGCCGCAGCCGAGCATGTCAGAGCCCTGGTGGCGGCCAACCCGCAGGCGTGCCTCTGGGGGTCGGATTGGCCGCACATCATGTTGGCCGATGCCAAGCAGCCCGATGCGGGCATTCTACTGGACGCGTTTCTGGATGTGGTGACCGACACGGCGACGCGGACCACAATCCTGACGGACACGCCTACGCGCCTGTATGGGTTCCCGTAAAGGCTGCGCGCTGCTGCCGATTGACCCCCCCGGCGCAATGGGCGACATCAGGGCATGACCAAACCCGGCCTGCCCCCCTACTATTTTCGCGTCAAAGAAAACGGCGCCCTCGTGTTCCGTGTGGATGCGGAAAATCGACAGCGGCGGTTGGAGTTGGACCACATTGCCACCGTGAACGTCAACAATGGCAATGTGAAACCCCAAGGGGACACCCCGCTGTCGCCCGAAGATGAGGCCGCCATCGCCCAATGGATGGAGGCGCGCAAAACGACCCTTCGGGCACGGGATGTGGACGACATTCTGCGCGCCGTGGACCACCTGAACCTGACGGCCCATTGGGCGCAATCCCGCGCCACCGATGACCAGCTGGAGGCCGTGACCGACCACTTGCTGCTGGCCATGCACGACCTGCGCACGGTCCTGGTGAAGAAACGCGCCGACCGCCTGCTGGGCGACTAGGGTGTTGGCGCCTGGGTGGGCTGACCGAAGGCGGGTTTGATCCGGGCGCGGGGCTGGGACCCAGACCTTATGGCAAGGATCGTGCTTTGGGAAACAGACACAAAGGGCATCCGTGGCGCGATGGCAGGGGGTGCGATTGAGGTATTTTTTGGCCAGATGACAGCAAGGTCGCGCGGATGACGGGCGGCACGTTTATGGCCAGGCACTTTGGGGCGGAGCCCACAGCGCGGGACGCCGTGCTTAGATGAAGGGGTGCACCTGCAGCCGGGACCTTACGGCCAGGGTCACCGCCTGCGGCAGGCCCAGATTGACCCCAAATGCCAGGGCGACGTCCGGTCCATGGTGAGCAAGAGTTGCCACCCCTGATCCGAAATGTGGCGCCCACCCGTTTGAAAAGGCACGCTTCAGCGTCCGGAAATACCGGCTGATGGGTGGGGTGCCCCGAGCAGCAGCAGCCGGGTGGTCCCTTCGGTCAGCAGGGCCGCGTTCCCGGCGACTTGGACCGGCGGCGGACCGGCGACCCCTTCGATCACGCCATGTTTGCGCACCAACGGGACCGACGGGGTCCGCCCAAGATGCCAGTGCGGGCGCGTCCCGTGGCGGCGCCCATGGGTGTTCCGAACGGGATCCCACGGGCCGCGCAGTGGAGGCGGGGCGGGTTGACCATGATGAACGGTCCCGAATGGCAGCGCCAAACTGGCGAGCGGAGCGGGACCGATCACGTCGCCCAGAACCGGGACCCGCTAGACCAGCGCGGCCAAGGGAACGGGAACCAGAAGGGCCGCACTGATCCGCAGCCACAGCGTCCGGGCCCCAGCACCTCCGCCCTACGAACCGCCCGACCGGGCCCGGCCAGGCCCGCACCCGCGCGCGCCGACGTGCCGTGGTCGCCGCCCTGTTTCGGACCCGGTCGTCGACGATGTCACAGCAGCGCGCCCCGCCCAAAACCCGCGCCCGAGCCGCCACATCGGGTGCGTCCTCCGCGCGCAGCCAGTCATGGACGGTCTGATAGCGGGCTTTGATGCCGTTGATATTCCACGTGACGATCTTCATCTGCCCCTCCTGCCTGCG